>CAVTQE010000049.1:0-91094 GCA_963736755.1 uncultured delta proteobacterium
TGGCCGTTTCTGATTTTACATCGTTTCCTGTATTCGACGATTCCGTCAACGCTGACCAGTCCGTTTCCGATTTCCATTTTTGCCATACCGCCTGATTCACACAGCCCCGATGCCTTTAACAGCTTGTTCAGCTCGATATAGTCACCCAGGAATTCAAAAGTTTCCATGCTATTTCCTTTACGACCCTTTAAGTTCATCACCTCCGCCTGCGGCGGGATAATTCGACTTGCGAATCTCAGTTCACTGCGTTTCTGAAATTCGAGTCCATGATCCCGCTCCGCTTCGCTTCGGGGATAATTCGACTTGCGAATCTCAGTTCACTGCGTTTCTGAAATTCGAGTCCATGATCCCGCTCCGCTTCGCTTCGGGGATAATTCGACTTGCGAATCTCAGTTCACTGCGTTTCTGAAATTCGAGTCAATGATCCCGCTCCGCTTCGCTTCGGGGATAATTCGACTTGCGAATTTCAGTTCACTGCGTTTCTGAAATTCGAGTCTCATTAAAAACTTTATTTACCACCTCAACATACTGATCCGGGTGATGTGTTTTATTTATTCTTTTTCGTATTTTTTCCCTGTTTTCAAAAAAGCTTGCCATAAAGTTCCAGATTTCTTTCATTTTATTAGTTATATGCGCGGGGCCAGACAAAATTTTTAAATATTCATCGAATAAATGATCATGGAACGCTCTCATGATTTTTATTTTTACATCATAAGACTTTTCCGTATTGAATTTAATTTTTTCCGCCAGGAATGGATTTCCGATCAGGCCCCTGCCGATCATCCACCTTTCGACTGATCCAAACCGTTGCGCAAGCATCTTAAATTTCTCAAAAGAATCGATATCCCCATTATAGACAACCCTGTGTTTCGATAGGCCAAGACACTGCTCGAACATATCGAGGTCAACTTCACCTTCATACATTTGCACACCAGTCCTCGGATGGATGATCAGTTCCTCGAGCGGGAACCGGTTGAAAATGGGAATGAGCTGTAATACCTCGTCATGATATGTTAACCCTATCCTGAGCTTTATCGATAATTTCGTTTTTATGGCATGCATGATTTCTTCGAGAAAAGATTCGACCCGGTCCGGATAACAAAGCATGCCCGCACCTCGACCCCTCTTCACAACCGTGGAGAACGGGCAGCCGATATTCCAGTTTACCGTGCCACATCCAATGTCGTATAAAGCATTGGCGAGCTTTGTGAAGTCATCCGGCACAGAACTCATTATCTGCGGTATCGTGGGAATACCCTTATTTCTATCAGGGTAAAGGTCGCGCAGAAGGTTATTGTACGGTTTCATGTTCTTCACTGAGGAGATAAAAGGCGCAATAGCCATATCAACTCCCTTAAAATAAACAGGGAACAGGTTGCGATAAATCCTGTCGGTTATCCCCTGGATTGGTGCGAGGTATATCATGGGTTATCTCTAAATCCTTTGGCTGTTATTGTACCAAGTCGCATTCAAACGCTAACTTTGTTGGCAGCGTTGTCAGCTTCCTCAACGTATTTATATAATACGCCTCGTCGCCTCCTCCTTGCCGCCGCGTTATCCTTTGAATGCAACATGGTATTATCATAATCATAGGGATTGCTTTTCCCCGATTTTTGGCGGAAGCAAATTTCTTTTTTTTTGGGGGGGTGCCGGGCACCGCATGCCTTCTCACAAACCCTTCAAATACTCACTTCCCCCGAGCAATTCCATCTGCCTTAAAATCAGCATTTTTTTAAAAATATAATTTTATTTCAACGCCAGTCGCTGAGTATAATCAATTTTCATGCGCGGATAAAAACGGGGATAAAGGTACCGGAAAATTATTTGGTCGCTCGAACAGCCTTCGGGAAAGGCAGAATGCCATTCAGAGACCATACCAATATTCTCGGAGGATGAAATTTTCGCGTGGTTATAAAAATCCCTGCTGTGTGCCAAGGCAATTTCCAAAAATTCAAGTAAAAAAGGCCTTCGCCCAACAAAAACACCAGCATTAAGATACCAACCAGGATAGCCTTGTTCTTTTGCAATTTTATCGGCCCACGCTTTTGCTCTGGGTAGATATTCATAGCCTCGACCGGTAAATTTTGTGCAGGAAACAAGCAGGTCGCAGTTTTCTTCTTCTAAATATCTAATCGCCTTCTCTGGATCATCCCTCAGCATGGCATCATCACTGTCACAATAGAGAATATAGTCGGTTTTACAAGCCCCGCTTTTAAGATAAGTGTATATCATTTCCAGTTTAATCGTATGGCGCCAGAGTCCCTTTACCTGAGGCCTAAGCACTACATAGTTCTCAATGCCGACATAATGGAGACATAGTTCCATTTTTGTTAAATATTGGTAATTATGCATAAGCAGTATAGTTAGTTCGGGTGGGCAGCGTAGCTTTCCTTTAACGGGACCACAAAGCAAGAAAAGAATGAGAGAAAAGGGATTATTAACCAGTTTATCCCGGTGGATGATAAGGTGATTCATTGTGTTCCTTTGCCAGGCGGCCCAACATACGTTTCCAATCCCTTTGAACAGTCTCCGGAGTCTCCCAAAAAATTTATAACCGCTCTTCACTATAAAAATCTCCATAAGGTTCAAAAAAAATCCCATCCCTTTCTTTTCATAAACCCTTCAAATACTCACTTCCCCCAAGCAATTGCATCTGCCTTAATACCCAGTACTTTCGACTCATAATATAAGGAGAAGGATTACGGGCAGAAAAGCGATGGGGGTTGGGTAAAATTGCTGCCAAGAGAGCAGCCTGTTCCGGAGTCAATCGTTTTGCTGAGGTATTGAAATAAAGTTTGGAGGCCACCTCAACCCCAAAAGTATGCTTTCCCAATTCCACGGTATTTAAATACACCTCAAGAATCCGCTTTTTACTCCATAGTAACTCGATCACCATCGTAAAATAAGCTTCAAGGCCTTTTCTCATAAAACTTCGGCCTGGCCAGAGAAATAAATTTTTCGCTACTTGCTGACTTATCGTGCTCGCACCACGGATACGTCTGCTCCTTTCGTTATGTTTAATCGCTTTTTCAATGGCTTCAAAGTCAAATCCATGGTGGTCAGAAAAATTCTGATCTTCCGCCGCGATTACGGCAATCTGCATGGATGGAGATATGTTTTTGAGATCTGCCCACTCGCGCCGAAGCGTTGTTTTTTCTTTCTTCCTGAGAGCCTCAAGTTTATCCCGGATCATAAATGAGGTAATCGGGGGGTTAACCCATTTAAAAAGGGAAACCACCAGGAGCGAAAAAAGCAAACACCCCATGGTGATTTTTAGAAAAAATTTTCCGATGGTTTTAAGTTTAGAAAATTTCATTCTCTTTTTTGGAACTAAAAAATATTGACCACTCTATCCAAGCAAAAGGCGACTCTCGAAGGGCGTAACATTACATGATAGCAGGCAGTTGAAAACAGGTACGTAAGGCAGGTAGCCGCGCCCTAAAGGGTGCGGCTACACTATAAAATATCCATATGTTATATTTTGGTAGCCGCATGCTTTAGCCTGCATATAATAGTTTTCCAACAGCCATGCTTGAATCAAACAAAATTCCCAAAGCCAATAGTGAGAACAATGAAAGCAGGAGCATTTTATGTTCTCGAATAAAGCTTTTCAAACGGCTATGCTTCGTAGGACTATCAACCAACTTTTGGGAGATCGTCTAAAGCTTTCTTGATGTTTTCATCCGGATACTCAAAGTTTTCCAGTTTCCCCGAATAATAACGATCATAAGAGCTGAGGTCAAAAAATCCATGGCCACTTAAATTAAAAAGGATTATTTTTTCCTTTTTCTTCTTCCCGCGCCTTAATCGCTTCATCAATCGCTACCCGGATGGCGTGAGCAGATTCTGGTGCCGGTATGACTGCCTCGGAGTTTGCAAACATAACGGCTGCATCAAAAACCGGATTCTGGAAGCATGAGCGAGCTTCAACCAACCCTTCTTTTACCACTAAACTCACTAAGGGTGACATTCCGTGATAGCGCAGTCCTCCCGCATGAATTCCAGGTGGCTCAAACGTATGTCCTAAAGTAAACATGAGCATAATAGGGGTGGTCTGCGCCATGTCGCCAAAGTCGTAGGTGTAAATTCCCTTGGTAAGAGTCGGACACGCTGCCGGTTCCACCGCGATAATATCAACCTTTTTCCCATTGATCTTATCCCGGATAAAAGGAAATGCTGAACCTGCAAAGTTACTTCCCCCTCCCACACAGCCAATCACGATATCGGGATATTCTCCCAGCTTCTTAAACTGAGCTAAAATTTCTTCACCAATAATTGTCTGGTGGAGGCAGACATGGTTGAGCACCGAGCCTAAGCTATAATTGGTATCCTCATGTGTAAAAGCATCTTCAACCGCTTCACTGATCGCGAGTCCCAGTGTCCCGAGGGTGTTGGGATTTTCCTTAAGGACCTTTCGACCAAAACTGGTCTTGTCGCTCGGGCTGGGATAAACTGTGGCCCCCCACGTCTCCATCATCAAACGACGGTAGGGTTTTTGATCATAACTGACCCGAACCATATAAACCGTAACTTCAATGCCCATAAACTTTCCTGCCAAAGCCAATGCGCTTCCCCATTGCCCTGCCCCAGTTTCCGTGGCCAGTCTTTTCTTGCCTGCCAGTTTATTATAATAGGCCTGGGCAATTGCGGTATTCGGTTTATGGCTTCCGGCTGGACTTACCCCTTCATTTTTATAATAGATCTTTGCCGGAGTTTTAAGAATTTTTTCAAGCCTTCGCGCTCTTACCAAAGGCGTTGGTCTCCAAAGACAATAAATATCTAATACCTCTTCGGGAATATCAATCCACCTCTGCCGGCTTACCTCCTGCTCAATCAAGGGAAGAGGGAAAATAGGAAGAAGATCATCCGGTCCGATGGGTTTACCCGTTGCAGGATGAATATACGGGGGAACAGGATAGGGTAAGTCTGCCTGAAGATTATACCATTTCCGCGGGATTTCCTGTTCGCTCAAAAGATATTTTACCTGTTCCATAAAAACGCCTCCTTTGTTTCCGAATAAAATTCTTTTTATCCTTTTTTACTCATAAAAAAACCGTGGGCTCTTTTGTACCCACGGTTTCTTTTATATTAAAGACAAAACAATTTCTTTTCTCAGGTGGGGATAGAGTTCCCTATCATTATTATGTAAGCTGCCACCACCAGCACCAGGTATAGTCATGTTTATCAAGCATCAACACTTTTTTCATCATCTTAGTTCTCTCTTAAACGAGGTTAAGAAGCTTTTTCTTCCTCTTTCTTTTCCTCCGAGCCAGCAATGTTTTCCTGCGCCTTTTCTTCGCCGCGAGCTTCTTCAACGGGTTTTTTCTTTTCTTCCGAAGCTTCTTTAGTTTTAGGTTCTCCTTCAGAGGGTTTAGCCTTTTTTACCTCTTTTGCAGCTTTCGGTTTGGGCTTACCTGCTGCTTGTTTCTTCTTTGCACCTTTTTTCTTTTCAGCACCCTTTTCTTCGGAAATTATCTCAATGATTGACATGGGTGCGCTGTCACCCGGCCGAAACCCCGCCCGAACAATTCTGGTATACCCACCCAATCTGCTTTTCACTTTAGGCGCGATCTCATTAAACAATTTCTGGACAATCTTTTTGTTGGCAATGAGCTTTAGCACTTCCCTCCGCGCCGCAAGATCACCCCTTTTACCGAGAGTAATAATCTTTTCCGCTAAAGGACGAAGTTCCTTTGCTTTTGCAGACGTCGTCTCAATCTTCTCCCATTCGAAAAAGGAAGTAAGCATATTTTTAAACATTGCCCAGCGATGGCTCGTTGTTCTCCCGAGTTTTCTGCCTGCTCTCTGATGTCTCATCCTTTTTTCACCTAATTAAATCCATTATTCTTCTTCAGAATGTTGTTCCTTATGCGAAGGAAGTACCCAGTTGTCAATTTTTATCCCCAGAGAAAGCCCCATCTCATTTAAAATCTGCTTTATCTCGTTTAAGGATTTGCGGCCAAAGTTTTTCGTCTTGAGCATGTCCGCTTCAGTCTTTTGTACCAGTTCTCCAATATAGCGAATATTAGCATTTCTTAAACAATTAGCGGCACGCACCGAAAGTTCCAGCTCGTTAATGGTCTTATAAAGATTTTCGTTGACCTTTGGTCGTTCTTCCCTTAATTCAACCTCATGAACTTCTTCTTCCTCTTCTTCAAAATTTATAAACACGCTTAACTGGTCCTGTAAAATGCGAGCAGCAATGGCCACTGCATCTTCTGGACGCACACTCCCATCCGTCCAAACCTCTAAGATTAACTTTTCGTAATCAGTCCGTTGCCCCACGCGAGCATTTCGGACTGTATAATTTACTTTCTGAATCGGAGTATAAATAGCATCAATCGGAATCGTACCGATCGGCTGGCCATCGGTCTGAGCTTTTTCAGCCGGAACATAGCCTCGCCCCATTTTAACGATCATTTCCATATTGAGTTCGGCATCCTTGGATAAGCTCGCAATATGGAGGTCAGGGTTTAAAATCTCAACATTAGCGTTGGGAACTATATCACTTGCCTTTACGTCCGTTTCACCTTTGACATGAATCCTGATGGTCTCAGATTTTTGGGTGTGAAGTTTTACCCTAATTTTTTTCAAGTTTAAAATGATGTCCGCCACATCTTCTTTAACCCCCGGTATGGTGGAGAATTCATGGAGAACTTTGTCAATCCGAACCGAAGAAATCGCTGCTCCTTGAAGGGATGAAAGCAGAATTCGTCGCAGAGAATTCCCAATGGTTATCCCAAACCCACGTTCCAGAGGTTCAGCAGTAAATTTCCCGTAAGAAGAAGTGAGGGTTTCTGTCTCGGTTTCAATTTTTTTTGGCTTTAATAAATCACGCCAGTTTTTATACATTGATACCCCCCATTAAAAAATCTTTTGCCGTTCATTAACGGGAATAGAGCTCAACAATAAGTTGCTCTTGGACAGGCATGGTTAAATCTTTCCGTTCCGGAAAAGCAATAACCTTCCCCCGATAGTTTTCTTTATCCAACTCAAGCCAGGACGGAACACCTAAACGTTCAACAGCCTCAACGGCTTCGTTTATAAGTGGCATCTTTCGGCTTTTCTCCCTGATCTCAACCACATCTCCCGCTTTAACCATATAGGAAGGAATGTTAACACGCTTTCCATTCACTAAGATATGGTTGTGACTTACGAGTTGTCGGCCTTGGTTTCTTGAATACGCAAAGCCCAAGCGAAAAACGATATTATCCAGTCTCCGCTCCAAAAGAATTAAAAAATTCTCTCCGGTGATCCCCGACTTTCGCTCTGCCGTCCGAAAACATTTTCGAAACTGTTTTTCCAGTAACCCATACATGCGTTTAACTTTTTGCTTCTCACGAAGCTGGTTGCCGTAATCAGAAAATTTTCCTCTCCGCTGACCGTGTTGCCCAGGAGGATAATTTCTTCGTTCAAAACCACATTTGTCTGAAAAGCAACGATCACCCTTTAGAAAAAGTTTTTGATCCTCTCGACGGCAAAGTTTGCACACTGCACCACGATATCGTGCCAAAAAATAAACCCTCCTTCCTAAACCCTTCTTCGCTTCGGGGGACGACACCCATTATGGGGAATTGGTGTCACATCCCGAATCAGTTTGATGTTAAAACCCATCACCTGCAAAGACCGTAAAGCTGCCTCTCTTCCAGAGCCGGGGCCTTTTACATAAACCTCAAGATTTTTAACGCCATATTCCAGAACTTTGCGCGCAACATTTTCAGCTGCCAGCTGTGCCGCAAAAGGAGTACTTTTTCGTGACCCTTTAAACCCTTGGCAGCCTGAACTCGACCATGCTAAGGTATTACCACTGACATCGGTAATAGTGATAATGGTATTATTAAACGTGGATTGAATATGAGCAATCGCATCCTGAATGTTTTTTCGTTCTTTTTTCTTTCGCCCTACCCGTTTTGTCGTTGCCATATAATCTTCCTATTTTTTCTTTTTAATAATTGCTCGCCGGGGACCTTTACGAGTCCTCGCATTGGTATGAGTCCGTTGCCCTCTTAGCGGCAACCCTTTCCGGTGACGCAAACCTCGATAACACCCAAGGTCCATCAGTCTTTTAATATTGGTGGAAATTTCCCGACGTAAATCACCCTCAACTTTATACTCCCGCTCGATGACCTCGCGGATTCGGGCTACTTCCTGATCGTTAAGCACTTCCGATTTGGTGTTTGACGTAATCCCCGCCTTTTCTAAAATCTTCCGAGCCGAATCCCTGCCAATGCCATAAATATAGGTAAGGGCAACCTCTATTTTTTTTCCTCGTGGCAAATCAATTCCCGCAATTCTAGCCAAATTTTATCTCCTCTTAAACGCAAATTAACAAAAGATAGAATCAGCCTTGACGCTGTTTATGACGGGGGTTTTCGCAGATCACACGAATGACCCGCTTACGCCGGACGATTTTACATTTATCACAGATTTTTTTTACCGAACTCCGCACTTTCATCTTTGTTTTCCTATCAAGGCTAAACGACGTGCTCTTTTCTTCAGATTATTTGCTTCGAAAAATTATTCGTCCCCGACTAAGATCATAAGGTGATAATTCCACCGCAACCTTATCACCCGGTAATATCTGGATAAAATGCATCCGCATCTTTCCTGATATATGGGCTAAAATTTTATGCCCATTTTCCAGTTCCACCCGAAACATGGCATTGGGAAGAGCTTCTAAGATAGTACCTTCAACTTGTATGACTTCTTTTTTAGCCATGCTTTTTACGTGTAATTTATTTTCCTAAGACGTCCTCTAATTTTCTTAAAAATATCTTCGATTTTTCCTACCCCTTTGATCGGGCGTAAAAGACCTTTCTTGTGATAGTCGTCAACCCATTCATGGTAGGATTTTTCTCCTTCATTTTACCGTCGTCCTTTAAATCTCTTTCCCTTCATGAATCCATCATAGTGACGCGTGATCAGATGAGATTCCATCTGGGAAATCGTATCAAGCGCAACCCCAACGACAATCAGCAAAGCAGTGCCTCCAAAATAAAAAGGCATGTTGAGGTTGTGAATTAAGATCGAAGGCAGTACACAAACTGCCGACAAATACATGGCGCCACCAAAAGTAATCCGTGTTAAAACGCGATCAATAAACTCAGCCGTGCGTTTGCCTGGCCGGATGCCCGGTATATACCCACCGTATTTTTTCATGCCATCCGCTACATCCATGGGATTAAACGTAACCGCAGTATAAAAATAACAAAAGAAGACAATCAAAGCCACATAAACGACCTGATGCAGCAAGGTAGTTGGTCCTAATGCCTGCAAGAATGACTGTATCCAGGGAACCTTTACAAATTGTTCGATGGTGGCAGGGAACATCATGAGAGAAGAGGCAAAAATGGGAGGAATTACTCCCGCGGTATTGAGCTTGAGAGGAAGGTAGGTGCTTCCCCCACCCAATACTTTTCTACCCACGACTCTCTTGGCATATTGAACCGGAAGCCGCCGCTGACTTCGCTCCATAAAAATAATCGCCCCCACCACAGCCACCATAAATGCCAAGACAAAAATTAACAGAAAAAATGACATCGCCCCTTCTTTTAAAAGCCCGAGGACCTGGAGTAAGGCCATCGGCATCCGGGCCACAATCCCCGCAAAAATAATGAGCGAGATTCCGTTTCCTATCCCCCGCTCAGTAATTTGCTCACCCAACCACATAATAAAAGCAGTTCCCGCTGCCAGGGTTATTACGGTCATTAATCTAAAATCCCAGCCGGGAGTCAAAACAACCGGAGCGCCTCCCGGCGCAGTCATCCGCTCAAGCGCAATAGCAAGGCCAAAGCCTTGAACAATCGTGATAATGACACTCCCATAACGAGTATATTTCGTGATCTGTTTTCTGCCTGCCTCGCCTTCCTTGGAAAGTTTTTCCAAAGAAGGGACTACCACCGTAAGGAGCTGAAGAATAATCGAGGCAGTGATATAGGGCATAATCCCCAACGCAAAAACCGAAAAGTTTTCTAAAGCCCCTCCCCCGAACATATCCATCATCGCAAAAAGGGTTCCCCTTGCTGCCTGGTCTGCAAAAATAGCCTTCAGTGCCATGCCATCAATCCCCGGCGTAGGCACATGAACTCCGATCCGATAAACCACCAGCAGCAAAAAGGTAATAACTAAACGGCGCTTTAATTCAGGAATTTTGGGGATATTCTGAAAACCCGTAAGCATGGTTAGAGAACCTCGACCTTTCCCCCCACTCGTTCGATTTTCTCTTTTGCTTGACTACTGACTTGGTGTGCTTTAATAATCAGAGGTTTCGTGATCTCCCCTTTCCCCAGAATTTTAACACCATCCTGGAGCTTTTTAATTAACCCTTCTTTAATCATCAATGCGGGATCAATGACCAGGTCTTTGTCAAACCTCTCCAAGTCTTTAACATTTATTAAAGCAAAGTGTTTTTTAAAAGGATTATGAAACCCTTTTTTGGGAAGCCTCCTTTTTAGGGGCATCTGTCCTCCCTCGAAGCCTCCGCTTTTTCCGCCACCCGACCGGGCATTCTGCCCTTTGGCGCCCTTTCCCGCAGTCTTTGCCGTAGCCGGAACTTTCACCCCGGCCCACTCTTTTCGGCTTTCTTCGAGCACCAGTCGGAATTTGAATCTCATGAAGCTTCATAGTCTTAAACGTCTTTCTCAATCAGTCAATTTCTTGGATTTCTACCAGGTGGGCAACTGCCTTCAGCATCCCCTGAACCTCCGGAGTAGCCTTTACCCGTATGGTCTTATGAGTTTTAGTAAGCTTGAGGCCCACTAAAGTTCTCTGGTGTTTTTTCGGCCGTCCGATAGAACTTTTTTTTAATGTTACTTTCAGTTCTTTTACCATTGCCCTTATTTCCAGTGAAATGAAGAAACTATTATTCCGTTTTACTCACGAGTTCTTTGCCTAACTTTTTTCGCATCTCATCATGGCTTCTTAATTTAATCAAGCCATCTATGGTTGCCTTTACCGCATTGTGAGGGTTGTGAGAGCCTAAACATTTCGTGAGAATATTGTTGATCCCGGCAGCCTCCACGACTGCCCGCACTCCACCCCCAGCAATAATACCCGTTCCTAAAGAAGCTGGCTTGAGGAAAACCTTGCCCGCACCAAAATGTCCGATAATCTCGTGGGGAATTGTCCCATTCATAAGGGGAACTAAAACCAGATTCTTCTTGGCCTGCTCAACCCCTTTACGAATTGCTTCCGGAACTTCTTTGGCTTTCCCCAGTCCATACCCAACCATTCCATTCCCATCACCGACGACTACAATGGCACTAAAGCTGAACCTCCGGCCACCCTTTACTACTTTAGCCACGCGACTTATGTGAACCACTTTGTCAATAAATGTCTTTTCTTCTTTCTCTTTTACGATCATATCCCTCACTTTTCTTTAAAATTCAAGCCCACCTTCTCGGGCTGCTTCAGCTAACGCCTTAATGCGCCCATGATATAAAAAACCATTCCGATCGAATACTACCTGTTTAACCCCTTTGGCGATCGCTCTTTGAGCAAGTAATGCTCCCACTTTTTTTGACGCCTTCATGTTTCCCGTCCCTTCCTTTAAATCCGCACCGAGTTCAGCGGTAAGGGTAGAGGCAGAAACCAGCGTCTGTCCGGTCTCATCATTAATGATCTGGGAATAAATATGCTTGGCACTTCGAAAAACACAAAGCCGGGGACGCGCAGCAGCGCCACAAACTTTTTTTCGAATTGATCTTTTTCTTCTTAATCGGGAGATGATTTTTTTTGGTGTTTTCATGATAATAATCGTAATGCAACGTCTCTTTTATTTTGCTCCGGTCTTGCCAACTTTTCTCCGGACTTTTTCCTCTGCGAACTTAATTCCTTTAGCCTTGTAAGGTTCAACCGGACGAAAGGCCCGAATTTTTGCTGCCACATCCCCCACCTTTTGCTTATCGCACCCTTCAACAATAATCCGGGTTTGTTTATCCACGGTAGCCGTGATGCTTGGGGGAAGGGTAAAATTGATGGGATGGGAATAGCCCAAGGTCAATATGAGGACATTACCCTTTACTTCCGCACGATATCCAACTCCAGAAATATCTAATATCCTTTCAAAACCCTTAGTAACTCCAATAATTAAATTTGCGATCAACGTCCGGGAGAGTCCGTGCAAAGCACGGGTTTTCCGGTTTTCATCAGCTCTTTTTACAATAATATTCTCGTTGGTAACTTCCACGCTCATGCCCGGCCGCAGCATATGCTCCAGACTTCCCTTCGGTCCTGTTACCTTAAGAATCCCCTTATCTAAACTGATCTTCACTCCTGAAGGAACTGGTATTGGTAGTTTGCCAATGCGCGACACTCTTAATTCTCCTTTACCAAACCGAACAGATGAGTTCTCCACCCACATTCAACTTTTTGGCGTCGTTGTCAGTAATGATCCCCTGCGGGGTAGAAACAATATTAATGCCAAAGCCGTTAAGCACAGGAAGAATCTTTTTGCTCTTTACATAAATTCTTAAGCCCGGTTTACTTACCCGCTTAATGCCATTGATGATCCCCCGGTTTTGGGCATCATACTTGAGATATACCCGAAGCGTTCCTTTTTTTTCTTCGCTTAAGACTTTAAAGTTTTTAATATACCCCTCCTGTTTGAGAATTTTAGCAATCTCCAGTTTCTCTTTAGAAAGAGGGATATCTACTTTCTCAAACTTGGCCTTATTGCCATTCCGAATTCGGGTAAGCATATCCGCAATCGGGTCAGTCATGCTCATATAAGTATTTCCTTATTCAAATAAGGTCATAGGATTCTTGTTTTTTTCCCAAGACTTCTTTTTACCAGCTCGACTTCATCACTCCCGGAAGCTCACCTTTTAAGGACAACAGCCGAAAACAAATCCTGCACATGTCAAATTTCCTTAAATAGGCTCGCGGTCGTCCGCACAAAGGACACCGGTTATATTTCCGGGCAGAAAACTTGGGAGTACGTTTTGATTTTGCAATAAGAGATTTCTTTGCCATCTTTTAATCCCGAAAAGGCATACCTAAGTATTTTAAAAGTGCCTTCCCTTCTTCATCCGACTTAGCACTGGTGACAATTACAATATTCATGCCTCTCACTTTATCAATTTTATCATAATTGATTTCCGGAAAAATAATTTGCTCCTTGATACCCAGGGCGTAATTTCCCCGACCGTCAAAAGATTTGCCGGATATTCCGCGAAAATCTTTAACCCGGGGTAATGCCACATTGACCAGCCGGTCGAAAAATTCATACATCCTTTCTTTGCGCAAGGTCACCATGCAACCAATAGACATTCCCGTTCGAAGCTTAAATCCGGCAATTGACTTTCTTGCCTTCGTAATAACCGGTTTTTGTCCCGAAATTGCCAAAAGTTCATTTGCCGCGGAATCAAGCACTTTTACATCACTAATCGCTTCCCCTAACCCCATATTGATAATAATCTTTTGGAGCGAAGGAATCTCCATAATATTTTTATACTGAAATTCCTTTTTCAGAGACGGAACAACTTTTTCAAGATAATATTCTTTTAACCGTGCAGCCAATGACAATCTCCCTTTTTAATTAGGAAAGAATTTCACCACATTTTTTACAAACCCGGACTTTTTTATCATCCTCAAGATACTTCTTTCCTATCCGCGAAGGTTTATTACATTTTGTACATATGAGCATAACATTAGAGATATTGATCGGGCCTTCCCGCTCAATGATCCCACCCTGTCGTTGTTTAGCGCTGGGACGGGTGTGTCGCTTAATGAAATTAACCTTTTCCACGATGACCCGGTTTTTCTTCGAAAGCACCGATAAAACCTTACCGCTTTTCCCTTTATCCTTTCCCGCAATCACCATCACCAGGTCGTTCTTTTTAACATGAAACTTTTTTCTTTCCATTTTTATCTCTTCTATAGAACTTCGGGAGCCAAAGAAATAATCTTCATAAACTTCTTCGCCCTTAATTCTCGGGCTACCGGTCCAAAAATTCGAGTCCCGATCGGTTCATTTTGCGGATTAATCAAGACCGCCGAATTATCATCAAATTTAATATAGGTCCCGTCCTTGCGCCTCACTTCTTTTTTAGTCCTTACAATGACTGCTTTCGCTACCTCTCCCTTTTTGACCTTAGAATTAGGGATCGCTTCTTTAATGGAAACCACAATCACGTCTCCCAAGGAAGCGTACCGTCTCCCCGATCCCCCCAGGACCTTAATACACATGAGTCTTTTTGCGCCTGAATTATCAGCAACCGTAAGTCTCGTCTGCTGTTGAATCATGATTCGCCTCGAAACTCCCAGAATTAAAAAAGGAGAAAGTTTTCAAACCGCTTTTTCAATAATTTCCCGAACCCGCCAATTTTTGTCTTTACTTAAAGGCCTTGACTCTACAATAAGAACCTTATCGCCAATCCGACAAGCATTCTGTTCATCATGAGCTCTAAATTTTTTTCGTTTCCGGATATATTTTTTGTACGTCGCATGCTGCGTAAGCCGTTCCACTAAAACCGTCACGGTCTTATCCATCTTGTCACTAATAACAATCCCGATCAGGGTTTTTTTTCGTCTCTGTGTCTGGTTATCGTGGTCCATGAATCTACCCTTTTTATTTCCCTTGGCCCTTGCGGAGCTCTTTATAAATCGTTTTTACCCGAGCGATATCTTTTTTGACTTGTTTGACCCTCATAGTGTTTTCAAGTTGTCCCATGGCGGATTGAAATTTAAGGTTAAAAAGTTCTTCAGTAAGATCTTTCTCCTTCTGCAATATTTCTTCTGGGGACAGGTCCCGAATCTCTTTAGGCTTCATCACTATGACTCCGGCTCAAAAATTTTGTAGCGATTGGAAGTTTATGAGCTGCTAAACGAAATGCTTCCCGGGCGGTTTCTAAAGAAACCCCTTCCATCTCATAAAGAACTCGGCCTGGTTTGATTACCGCAACCCATTCCTCAGGGCTACCCTTGCCCTTTCCCATCCTCGTTTCCGCTGGTTTCTTGCATAAAGGTTTATCAGGAAAAATCGTAATCCACACCTTCCCGCTCCTCTTGACATGGCGGGTTAAAGCGATTCTCGCCGCTTCAATCTGACGGCTCGTTAACCAGCCGCATTCAGTAGCTAAAAGACCAAAATCTCCAAAGTGGAGCGCATTACCTCGATAGGCCTTCCCTCTCATCCGGCCTTTTTGAACTTTACGGTGTTTTACCTTCTTCGGACTTAACATGAGGTTATTTCCTTATCCGCTCTTTTACTGCCTCGCTATCTTGACTTACCTCTCCTTTATAGATCCACACCTTGATCCCGATGATCCCGAACGTAGTCTTTGCTTCAGCAAAACCAAAATCAATGTTGGCTCTAATGGTATGAAGAGGCACTTTTCCTTCCCGGTACCATTCAGTCCGGGCCATTTCTGCTCCTCCCAACCGACCCGAACAGGAGATCCGTATTCCCTGGCATCCAAATTTCAATGAAGACGTTACACTCCGTTTCATTGCCCGCCGGAACGAAACGCGTCGTTCCAACTGACTGGCAATGTTTTCGCCCACCAGCTGAGCATCAATCTCAGGTTTCCGCACTTCAATAATATTGATAAACACTTCCTGATGGGTCATCTTTTGGATTTCATTCTTCAGGTTATCAATTTCAGCTCCCTTGCGGCCAATGATGATACCGGGACGAGCAGTATGGATCGAAATGATTATCTTCGCTCCTACCCGTTCAATTTCAATTTTGGCCACTCCTGCGTGGTAAAGCTTCTTCTTTAAAAAGTTGCGGATATAAATATCCTCTTGCAGGAGTTTACTGTAATCTTTTTCCGCAAACCAGCGGGAAACCCATGTTTTATTGATCCCCAGCCTAAAGCCTATGGGATGAACCTTCTGTCCCATACAGATAATTCACCTTTCTATCAACTCTCTTCTAATACTACCGTTATATGGCTACTTCTCTTTCTTATCCTTGTGGCGCGTCCCATCGGTCGAGGTCGAAATCTTCGAAGCGTGGGACCACCGTCCACAAAAATCTTTTTTATATACAGGGTATCAACATCAATGCTCTCATTTTGGCCTGCGTTGGCAATGCCTGATTTTATGAGCCTCGATACCACGGGAGATGCTCTTCGAGGAGTAAACGTTAAAATATCCAGAGCTTCTCCAACCTTTTTTCCCCGCACCAGGTCAGCGATATACCTTACTTTACGGGGAGACATTCGAATATAACGAGCAACCGTTTGAGTTTCCATGGAATTATTTTATGATTATGCCTTTGCTTTAACTTTAGTAGCTTTCCGGTCACCTGAGTGGCTATAGAAAGTCCGGGTGGGAGAAAACTCTCCCAGTTTATGGCCTACCATATCCTCAGTTATAAAAACCGGGATAAACTTTTTGCCATTATGAACCGCAAATGTCATCCCTATAAGTTCCGGAAGAATAGTAGATCGTCGTGACCAGGTTTTGATCACCTTTTTCTTATTGGACATTAGGTTTTCTTCCACCTTTTTCCAAAGCTTTAAATCAATGAATGGGCCTTTTTTAATGGACCGACTCATTTTTGGCTCCTCTTATACAATCTATTTTCTCCGTTTGATGATGTACTTCGTTGTTGCCTTATTCTTCCGGGTTTTATATCCTTTAGTGGGAACTCCCCACGGAGTGCAAGGATGTCGACCACCGGAAGACTTGCCTTCTCCACCACCCATGGGGTGATCAATGGGATTCATAGCCACACCTCTTACCTTGGACTTTCTGCCCAGCCAGCGGGTGCGACCGGCTTTCCCAATGGAAATATTACTATGATCAATATTGCCGAGCTGGCCAATGGTAGCAAAACAATTGATATGAACCACGCGCACCTCATTCGAGGGGAGTTTAATTTGCGCGTAATCACCCTCTTTGGCCATAAATTGAGCATAGGTGCCTGCACTGCGAGCCAGCTGGCCTCCTTTTCCGATTTTAAGCTCGATATTATGGATAATACTACCCACCGGAATATTCTTCAGAGGAAGCGCATTGCCAATCTGAATCGGCGCGTTTCCCCCGGACATAACCGTATCTCCCACTTTAAGACCTAACGGAGCTAAGACATATCGTTTTTCCCCATCTCCATAATGGAGAAGCGCGATTCTCGCAGAACGATTCGGATCATATTCTATGCTTGCCACTTTGGCAGGAATATCATGTTTATTCCGTTTAAAATCGATATCCCGATATTTCTGTTTATGTCCTCCTCCGATGTATCGGCTCGTGATACGGCCATAACAATTTCGCCCCCCCGTCTTAGTCAAGCCTTTCACCAAGCTTTTTTCCGGCTTTTTCCGGGTAATCTCTTCGAAAGTCAAAACTGTTTTAAAACGAATTCCTGGCGATGTTGGATTATATTTTTTTATGCCCATATAAGCTTCCTACCAGATTAAGCCCCTTCTAAAAATGGCACCTTCTCACCGGGTTTGAGGGTAACGACTGCTTTTTTCCAATCTGATCTTTTCCCCAGTAAATTTTTATACCTTTTAACTTTCCCGCGAACAAGCATAGTGTGGACATCAGTAACCTTTACCTTAAAAATTTTTTCCACCGCTTGTTTTATTTCGATCTTGTTCGCCCGCCGATCAACCTCAAACGTTACCTTATTCGCTGTTTCTTTCTGAGTTGTGCTCTTTTCGGTCAAAATCGGACTTTTTAGGACATCATAAATATTCTTCATGCTAAAAGCCTTTTTTCGATGCTTTCCAATGACGGCTTAGTTAAAACAACATAATCGTGAACCATAAGATCAAAAACATTGAGCCCCTCTGGCTTGAGAACCTTGAAATTGGTGACATTCCGGGCTGAGAGACTCAAATTTTTATTTTCTTCATCAATAATAAGGGCATTAGTTATTTTAAAAGTTTTCATTAAGGCTACAAACTTCTTGCTCTTAACCTCATCTAATGTAATGGCATCAACCAACACCAATTTATTTTCTTGAAGCTTTTGGCTTAAGGCTGCTTTCAAAGCGTTCTTCCTGACCTTCTTGGGAACTAAGTAAGAGTAATCCCGCGGCATTGGGCCAAAAATCGTTCCCCCACCTTTCCATAACGGTGAACGAATGGAACCAACCCGAGCACGTCCTGTCCCTTTTTGTTTCCAGGGTTTCTTACCACCTCCCCTTACTAACGAACGGTTTTTGGTAGAAGCGGTCCCTGACCTCCGGTTGGCCAGTTGCATTTTTACCACTTCATGGATAAGGAAAGGGTTTACCTCAACTCCAAAAATATCATCGGTTAATGAAGTTTCCCCAACCTTATTATTTGTTATATCCACAATATCAACCACTGGCATTGTCATTCCAACCATTCACTTATTTCGATTTTTTAACCAGAATTATTCCCCGCTTTCCTCCCGGTACACTCCCTTTAACTAAAAGCAGGTTTTGTTCTGTTTTAATATCCACAATTTCTAAATTTCGCACGGTGATTTGAGCATTTCCATAATGTCCCGGAAGCTTCTTGCCCTTTAATACCCGGGAGGGATCGGCACTTGCTCCAATTGATCCCGGAGCCCGATGAAACATGGACCCATGTGTTCCCGGCCCCCCCCAAAATCCCCACCGCTTTACTACTCCTGCAAAACCTCGGCCTTTGGAGTTTCCTGTTATGGAAACCTTTTCTCCTACCGAAAACACCTCTACCGTAAGTTTTTGTCCAACTTCATACGCCTCCACGTCATCAACCCGAAACTCTTTCAAAACCCGACAAGGAGGAATAGAAGCTTTCTTAAACTGTCCCCGTAACGGTAACAATACCCGTGATTCTTTCTGGTTACCAAATCCCACCTGAATGGCTTTGTAACCATTTTTTTCATCGGTCTTTTTCGTTACCACGGTACAAGGGCCAGCTTCAATAACAGTCACCGGAAAAACCTCTCCGTCTTCCGAAAAAACCTGCGTCATTCCAATCTTTCGGCCAATCAATCCCAGCATCATATTTTTTTAGTAAATCGATAAAGTTTAAAGTTTTAACTCTACATCCACCCCAGCAGAAAGATTGAGTTTCATCAAGGCATCAATCGTCTCCTGAGTTGGTTCCAATATCTCAAGAAGTCTCTTATGAGTTCTAATTTCAAACTGCTCTCGGGATTTTTTATCCACATGAGGCGAGCGTAAAACACAGTACTTATTAATCTCAGTAGGCAAAGGGATAGGACCAACAACCCGTGCTCCAGTTCGAAGAGCAGTATCTAAAATCTCTTCGACTGATTGATCCAGCAGCTTATGGTCATATGCCTTTAAACGAATCCTTATTTTTTGGTCAGTCATCCTTGCCTCACCTAATCACCTTTGTCTTGATACATCCGTTTGTCTTCCGTTTTACGATCTCCGGTATCCGATCCACTCACGCAACCGGTTATTCTATAACTTCACTAATTACTCCAGCCCCTACTGTCCGCCCTCCTTCACGAATCGCAAACCGCAACTCCTTCTCCATCGCTATCGGCGTGATTAATTCTATTTCCATACTGACATTGTCTCCCGGCATCACCATCTCTACCCCATCCGGTAACTTCGCTACCCCGGTTACATCTGTCGTCCGAAAATAAAACTGCGGCCGATATCCATTGAAAAACGGCGTGTGACGCCCTCCTTCTTCTTTCGTCAATATGTATACCTCCGCCTTAAACTTCTTGTGCGGCGTTATGCTCCCCGGCTTCGCTACCACCTGCCCACGCTCTACTTCTTCTCTCTTCGTGCCCCGCAACAATACCCCAATGTTATCTCCCGCGCGCCCCTCATCCAGTATCTTCCGAAACATCTCTACCCCGGTGCATACGGTCTTCTGCGTCGGCGTAAAACCTACGATCTCTATTTCGTCTCCTACTTTAATAATCCCGCGCTCCGCTCGCCCCGTTACCACCGTCCCTCTACCCGATATAGTAAATACATCCTCGATCGGCAGCAAAAATGGCTTGTCAATATCCCGCACCGGCTCCGGTATCCGCTCATCAATCGCATCCAGTAATTGCTGAATACACTGATACTCCTCCACACCTTGATCCTTGGCCTCTGACTGCATCGCCTTTAAGGCGCTTCCCCGGATAATCGCTATATCATCCCCAGGAAATTCATACTGGGTTAATAACTCCCGTACCTCTAATTCCACTAACTCAATCAGCTCCGGATCATCTACCATATCGACTTTGTTTAAAAATACCACTATATGTGGTACCCGTACCTGCTTTGCTAACAAAATATGCTCCCGCGTCTGAGGCATTGGCCCGTCTGCTGCACTTACTACCAAAATCGCCCCATCCATCTGTGCCGCCCCGGTAATCATGTTCTTTATGTAATCCGCATGCCCAGGACAATCAATGTGCGCATAATGCCGCTTATCTGTCTCATACTCAACATGCGCTATCGCAATCGTTAACCCCCGCTCCCGCTCCTCAGGCGCTTTATCAATCGAATCATACGCCATAAACTCTGCCTTGCCTTTTAACGACAAATACTTCGTGATCGCTGAGGTCAACGTCGTCTTCCCATGATCTACATGCCCTATCGTCCCTACATTGACATGCGGCTTCGTCCGCTCAAATTTCTGCTTCGCCATGATTACTCCTCCTTATTTTCAAAGGTGTTTAAATGAGTAAGGAAATAAGGAAAGAATAGGTTAAATAATTAGTTAAAATAAGTATGATAAAAACAAAAAAATTTAAGTTTTCAACTAGATTAAATTTTTTGAAATTAGAACTAAAAATTAATCTTTTTAACAAACAAATTAATTAATTGCAACACTTTTTTTTACTTGAGCATCAGAAATTTTTACATACCGGTAAAACTGCATATTATACGTACCCCTCCCTTGAGTGAGGGACCGCAAAACCGTTGAATAACCAAAGAGTTCTGCTAAAGGGGTATGGGTAGCAAGGACAACTATATTCTTTTGCTTTTCCATCCCCAAAATTTTTCCGCGACGAGAATTAACGTCACCAATCACTTCACTCAGATATTCCTCCGGCACCACGACCTCTAATGACATTAACGGCTCTAAAACTATGGGGTTAGCTCTTTTTACCCCATCCTTAAACCCAAGGGAAGCCGCAATTTTGAAAGCCAACTCGGAAGAATCAACCTCATGATAAGAACCATCAACCAAGGTTACTTTAAGGTCTATCACCGGGTATCCTTCCACTATCCCATGCTCCATAGCCTCTTTAATCCCTTTTTCTACCGCAGAAATATATTCTTTAGGAATTACACCGCCGATAATCTGGTTTTCAAAAATATAACCAGTTCCCGGTGGTTGGGGCTCAACCTCTAAAACAACATGACCATATTGACCGCGACCTCCCGATTGGCGGATGAATTTACCTTCTGCAACTGCCTTCTGGGTTATCGTCTCACGATAAGCAACATGGGGTTTTCCTACATCTGCCTTCACTTGAAATTCTCTTAATAAGCGGTCAACAATTATTTCCAGATGAAGTTCTCCCATTCCCGAGATAATAGTCTGCCCGGTCTCAGGATCAGTAAAAGTCCTGAAGGTCGGGTCTTCGTGGGATAACTTTTGAAGCCCAACACCGAGCTTGCCTTGATCCGCACGGCTTTTCGGTTCAATCGCCACCGAAATCACGGATTCGGGAAATTTAATCGATTCTAAAAGAATAGGAGATTTCGGATGACAAAGGGTATCACCGGTGGTCGTATTTTTTAATCCTACAATCGCCGCAATATCGCCGGCAGAAACGGTTTCAATCTCTTCCCTCTTGTTGGCATGCATTCTCAAAAGCCGAGAAGCGCGTTCGGACTTTTCTTTGGATGCGTTATAAACCGTGCTTTTGGCAGTTAATTCACCGCTATATACCCGAATAAACGTAAGCTGACCCACATGAGGGTCGTTCATGATTTTAAAAGCTAAAGCGGAAAATGGCGTTTCAAGAGCAGCGGGTCTGGTTTCTTCTTTCCCTTCGGGATTGATGCCCACGATAGGGGGAATATCCACGGGAGAAGGAAGGTATTCAATAACGCCATCAAGAAGAGACTGAACGCCTTTATTTTTAAAGGCTGATCCACAAAAAACCGGAGTTATTTTTAATTCTAACGTAGCTTTGCGAATAAGGCTGCGAATCTCTTGGGGTTCAATGGCACTTTCACCGACATATTTTTCCATGAAAAGGTCATCAAAATTGGCAAGGGTTTCAAACAATCGTTCACGATACTCTAAAGCCCTGTCCTGATAGGCCTCAGGAATTGGTTCCCGGTGGAAATGGGCACCCAAAGCACCTTCATCGTAAATAATCGCCTCCATCTCAATGAGATCGATGGCCCCAAAAAAATCAGCCTCTTTGCCCAAAGGAATTTGTACCGGCAAAGCACATACCTTAAGTCTTTCCTCCATCATTTTAATGACCCGCTCAAAGTTTGCCCCTACGCGATCCATTTTATTTACAAAGGCAATAACAGGGATCTGGTATTTGTTCGCTTGTCGCCACACAGTTTCTGATTGGGGCTCCACGCCACCAACCGCACAAAAGACTGCCACCACCCCATCTAAGACCCGGAGTGATCTTTCCACCTCGACCGTAAAATCAACATGTCCAGGAGTATCAATGAGATTTATCCGGTGTCCCTTCCAAAAACACGTGGTCGCAGCAGAGGTGATGGTAATGCCTCGCTCCTGTTCCTGTTCCATCCAGTCCATGGTGGCTTTACCATCATCCACCTCGCCGATTTTATAAGAGACCCCGGTATAGTAGAGAATCCGTTCCGTGGTGGTTGTCTTGCCCGCATCAATATGGGCAATGATCCCGATGTTTCGCACCTTATCTAACGGGTTAATCCGAGGTACTTTTTTCCCTTTGGGTAAGGAAGTAACTTCGGAGGATGTTTCTTTATTGATTAACCTAATTAATGGACGATCAGACATAACTATTCCGTTTACCAGCGATAATGAGCAAATGCTTTATTAGCTTCTGCCATCTTATGAGTATCTTCTCTTTTCTTAACCGCATTCCCCCGATTATTAGCCGCATCAAGCAGCTCGGCCGCTAATTTCTCAGGCATTGATTTTTCGGTCCGCTCTTGAGCATACGTTGCTAACCATTTCATCGCTAAAGAGAGCCGTCGTTCAAAACCGACTTCCATGGGAACCTGATACGTAGCCCCTCCCACCCGACGCGACTTAACCTGGAGTACTGGTTTCACATTATCAAGGGCAGTTTTAAACAAACTGAGCGGATCTTGTTTCGTTCTCGATTCGATAATATCAAAGGTTTTATAAAGAACCCTCTCCGCCAAACTCTTTTTCCCGCGCTCCATAAGTTTATTGATAAACTGAGCTACCAACCTATCATGATATTTTGGGTCAGGTAAAATACCTCTTCGGGCTGCAACCTTTCTTCTTGACACGTCTTTATCTCCCTCATGAATGTCCTAATATCAATGCCCCCGCCAAAAGCGGAGGAATTCAGCCTATCTTAAAAAATGCTTTTTATTGCTATTCTTATTAAGTTTTGCAACACGTTACATCACAACCACTAAGAATATAAAAGCCTTATTTGGGTTTTTTGGTTCCGTATTTTGAACGGCTTTGTTTCCGGTCTTCAACCCCCATGGTATCAAGAGTACCGCGAATCATGTGGTAGCGGACCCCAGGCAAATCTTTTACTCTCCCGCCCCTGATGAGCACTACGGAATGTTCTTGGAGGTTATGTCCTTCACCAGGGATATAGGTTGTTACCTCAATACCATTCGTAAGTCTCACGCGCGCTACTTTTCTCAAAGCAGAATTTGGTTTTTTAGGCGTGGTGGTGTAGACCCGAACGCAGACCCCCTTTTTTTGAGGGCATCTTTCCAAAGCGGGCGCTTTGACTTTCTTCTTAACTTTTTTTCGACCAAACCGCACCAACTGATTAATAGTAGGCATCAACATTCTCCTCAGTAATAAATTCTTCTTCTTTCGGTTTTTCCATGGTTTTTTCTTCTTCGTTGCTTGTAATATCAACGTGTTGATATCGTTTCATTCCGGTCCCTGCCGGAATCAATCTTCCCATGATCGCGTTTTCCTTTAACCCCACGAGGGTATCTACCTTTCCTTCAATAGCTGCCTGGGTTAATACCCGGGTAGTTTCTTGAAATGAAGCTGCAGAGATAAAACTATCAGTATTTAATGAGGCCTTGGTAATCCCCAAAAGCAAAGGTTCCCCATGAGCAGGTTGTCCGCCTTCTCTGACCACTCGTTCATTTTCCTCTTCAAACTTTGCCTTGCTCACCTGTTCACCAACCAAGAAGTTGGTTTCTCCGACTTCATCCTTGATTTTTATTCGTTTTAGCATTTGACGGACAATGATTTCGATGTGCTTATCATTAATCTTTACTCCCTGGAGGCGGTAGACTTCCTGCACTTCGTCCACCAAATATTTAGCAAGCTCCTGTTCTCCCTTTACGTTAAGGATATCCGCGGGATTGGGGGATCCATCCATCAAAAGTTCACCCGCCTTTATCTTATCTCCATTATGAACACTGATATGTTTTCCTTTGGGGACTAAGTATTCTCGCGAGTCACCAACATCCGGGGTAACAATAACTCTTCTTTTTCCTTTAACCTCTTTGCCAAAAGAAACTACTCCATCTATTTCACTAATCAGCGCAACCTCTTTTGGTTTCCGGGCTTCGAAGAGTTCCGCCACCCGAGGCAATCCTCCGGTGATATCCTTGGTTTTTGTCGTTTCCCGAGGAATCTTCGCAATCAAATCACCTTCGATCACCCGTTCTTCAATTTTAAGCGCACCACCAAAGTTTTTCCCTGGTATATTCGAATATATCTTGCGGATTTTCCCATCAATAGCACATTCTTCTACTTTCATGCGGGAAACTTCCAGGATATTTGCTCCCACCGGGATAAACATATAACGCTCTTTTGCTTTAAGAGACCACCGAGGTTCTTTCTGGGAAAGCTCTTTTAATGCTTTCTTAAAAACACTATCAGCAGTTAATGAAGTAATATCTGCAAATTCCTCTTCAGTGAGAATCCCTCTTAGTCTTAACACCTTCCTTTGTTCATCATAGGAAAGTTTTTCTTGAAAGCGTTCTGGGAAAAACTTAAGGTCCCCAGGCATCCCGTCTAAAGATTGATCGATTTCACTTACTCCCAATGAAAAATCTATCACCTGACCTTCTCGGTGAAGAAATCTAAAATCGATTTGTTTCACAGAAGGGTTGCGCATAAAACTGAGAACCTTCTCCACATCTTCCGCATAGATACACTGAAAAAATAATTTTTTGTTAGTTAATAGTTCGTTTTGACTGTATCCGACTATTGATTCAACACAATCTCGACCGCGCGCAAAAAGAGCGGTAATTGCTTTTTGATAATCTCGTTCTGCAGAAAGAGAGCTTAATGTTTCAAATTCCTTCTCATTAATAGCACCCTTCAAAATAAGGAGCTTTTCCTCCGAATGGTAAAAGATTTTTTTGCCAAGTTTTTCAGAAAAATCGACTTCCTTGGGCAACTCTTCTAAATCAGTAGCGATCTCTCCTTCAGGATCAACAAATTCATCCCGGATATGCAAAAGCCCTTTTTCAAAAGAGCCGGTAAAAGTTATTTCGGGTGGAGTAACGATTATTTGGGGTTGCAAATCTTGCCCCTTTGATTCAACAATCCCTTTAGTAGCTTTTTGGCTCACGGGGTCTACCGTCTCTTTCATCGTAACCCCTTCAATAATATCGTGGAGTCTGACCCGGCCAGGAATATCAGTTAAGATCGGCGTATTGTAGGGGTCCCATTCGGCAATTTGGGTTCCCGGTTCAATCGGCTTTCCGTTTTCAACATTGAGCTTAGCGCCATAGATTATTGAATGGGGTTCCCGACGGCCCTCACCTTCGATAAAAATTTGGCTATTCCGATTCATAACCACCAGCTTCCCATCGCCGCCCCGAACCGTCTTAAGAGCAGAAAATTTCACCTTTCCAGGAATTTTTGATTCAAGAGTGGTCTGCTCCGCTCTCCGGCTTGCGGTACCGCCAATATGGAAGGTCCTCATCGTGAGCTGGGTTCCCGGCTCTCCAATTGACTGAGCAGCAATAACCCCTACGGTCTCTCCGATGTGGACGATCTTCCCCGTAGAGAGATCTCGGCCATAACATGAACTACAAATACCCGTTTTGCTCCGGCAAGTAAGAACAGACCTTATTTTTACCCTTTCAATTCCAACCTCTTCAATCCGTTTGGTTAGGTTTTCGTCTATCTCCTGATTGGCACGAACAATAATATCTCCGGTATAAGGATCTTTGATATCATCAAGGGTTACCCGACCAAGAATTCGGTCCCCGATCGGCTCTACCACTTCGCCGCCTTCCATCAAAGGTGTCACATAAATTCCGTCAAAGGTACCACAATCATCCTCCGAGACAATAACGTCATGGGAAACATCAACAAGGCGTCTCGTCAAATAACCGGAATTGGCGGTCTTAAGAGCAGTATCAGCCAAACCTTTCCTCGCTCCATGGGTGGAGATAAAATATTGGAGCACATTCAGACCTTCGCGAAAATTAGCAGTTATCGGCGTTTCAATGATTTCTCCCGAAGGTTTAGCCATCAGACCGCGCATACCCGCAAGCTGACGGATCTGCTGAGCACTTCCTCTGGCACCAGAGTCAGCCATCATAAAAATGGAGTTAAGCACCCCTCCCCTTTTTGCATCGAGCGTAAGCTCCTGCTGCATTTCCTGAGCGACCTTTTCCGTGACATGCGCCCAGATATCAACAACTTTATTATACCGCTCCCCATCAGTAATAAGACCATTCTTATGCTGTTGTTTAATTTCTTCAACTTCTCTTTCTGCCTCAGTGATAAGCGCCTTTTTTCGTTTCGGAACAATCATATCCGAAATCGAAATCGAAATCCCGGCTTGCGTAGCGTACTGATAACCCAAGTCTTTCAATCGATCCGAAATAATAACCGTCTGTTTATTCCCACAAATTCGGTAACAGTGATCAATGAGATTAGCTAATTCTTTTTTATTCATCACCCGGTTAATCACCTCAAAGGGTATCCCCTCGGGTATAATTTCACTGAGGATTATTCGGCCTACCGTGGTGTCAACTTTTTCTCCCTCTATGACCACCTTGATTTCATCGTGGATTTTTACCTCTCCTTGGTCATACGCTATGCGTACTTCTGCGGGAGAAGAAAAGAAGCTTTTTTTGTGAAGGACCTGAGCTACCGTTAGCGAGATGCTTTTATCCGCAAGGTTCTTTTTCACTTCCCCGGGCAAATCATGGGGGCTACCTGGTATTAAACCAAGTTCCTTTATCTTAATCTGGTCGTTGAGCAATACGATCCCTTTTTCGTAATCCTCACTTACCTCAGAACGATTAGCATAGGTTTTTTCCTTTATTTCACCTTTTCCTGTTTCTTGCTGTCGGGTAAGATAATAAAGACCAAGAACAATATCTTGCGTTGGAACAATGATTGGTTTCCCATTAGCAGGAGAAAGTATATTATTGGTTGACATCATCAGCACCCGCGCTTCAATCTGAGCCTCAACCGAAAGCGGCACGTGAACTGCCATCTGGTCGCCATCAAAATCCGCATTAAATGCCGAACATACCAGTGGGTGAATCTGAATCGCTTTTCCCTCAATCAAGATTGGTTCAAAGGCTTGAATGCCTAAACGGTGTAAGGTTGGAGCACGGTTGAGCATAATAGGGTACTCATAAACAACCCCTTCCAGAATATCCCACACTTCTGGAGTCTCTTTTTCTACCATTTTTTTGGCGCTTTTGATATTTGTGACATAGCCTTGAGCAATCAGTTGGTGGTACACAAAGGGTTTAAAAAGTTCGAGCGCCATTTTTTTGGGCAGCCCGCACTGATGCAACCGCAACTCTGGTCCAATCACGATGACCGAACGACCCGAATAGTCTACCCGTTTACCCAATAAATTTTGCCGAAAGCGGCCTTGTTTTCCTTTAAGCATATCGCTGAGAGACTTCAGCGGCCGCTTGTTCCGGCCAGTCACGATCTTTCCTCTTCTTCCGTTATCAAAAAGGACATCGACTGCTTCCTGAAGCATCCGTTTTTCGTTGCGAATAATAATCTCCGGAGCATCAAGCTCTTGGAGCCGTTTAAGGCGATTATTGCGATTACAAACCCGGCGATAGAGATCATTTAAATCTGAAGCCGCAAACCTTCCCCCATCCAAGGGGACCAATGGCCTGAGGTCGGGAGGAATAACGGGGATAACCTCTAAGATCATCCATTCCGGCCGATTCCCTGAATTAATAAAAGCATTCACCACTTTGAGACGTTTAGCCATTTTTTTCTTTTTAGCATCCGAAGATGTTGCTTTCATTTCCGCCCGTAAGAACTCAGAAAGCTTCTCGAGGTCAATCTCTTTCAGAAGGGTGCGGATGGCTTCCCCCCCCATTCCTACGATAAATCCCTCTCCATGTTCGCTTCGGAGCTTAAGGTATTTCTCTTCGAAAACAAGTTCTCCTTTTTTTAATGGAGCATCTCCAGGGTCAATAACCACATACGATTCAAAATAAAGAACCTTTTCCAGCTCCCGAAGGGTCATATCAAGGACTGCTCCAATGCGGCTCGGGAGACTTCGGAGAAACCAGATATGGGCGACAGGAGCCGCAAGCTCAATATGCCCCATTCGTTCGCGTCTCACCTGGGAGGAGATGACTTCCACACCACACTTTTCACACACCACACCTCGATGTTTTAAACGCTTATATTTGCCGCAATTACACTCGTAATCTTTAACGGGTCCGAAAATTTTGGCACAGAAAAGCCCCTCTCGCTCTGGTTTAAAAGTCCGATAATTTATCGTCTCGGGTTTTTTTACTTCCCCATGGGACCACGAGCGAATCATCTCTGGTGAAGCGAGCGATATCTTCACCGCACTATATTGGGAGGGATTCTTGTGGTTTACTGAATAAACCTAATTGACTATCCATATTTATTTATACCCTCTTATAGCTTGACGTAATAAAACCCTTACTTTATTTTTAAAAAGAGAGATATTATTGTTCCTCAATTAACGCAACATTTAAGCAAAGCCCTTGAAGCTCATTAATGAGCACATTGAATGACTCCGGGATTCCAAGTTCCAAGGTATTATCGCCTTTGATTATTTTTTCGTACATCTTGGTTCGCCCCCAAACATCATCCGCTTTAACAGTTAAAAACTCTTGAAGCGTATGCGCTGCTCCATAAGCCTCGAGAGCCCAAACCTCCATTTCCCCTAAACGCTGTCCGCCAAACTGTGCCTTTCCCCCCAAGGGCTGTTGGGTAATTAATGAATAGGTACCAATAGAGCGAGCGTGAATTTTATCTTCAACTAAATGGTGAAGCTTCAGCATATAAATCGTGCCTACCGTTATTTTTTTGTGAAAAGCTTCTCCTGTTCGTCCGTCAAACAAAATCGTCTGGCCATCTTCAGGCAAATCAGCCAATTTAAGTAAACGGCTTATCTCTTTTTCCGAAGCACCTTCAAAAACTGGGGTAGACATATAAACACCCGATTTCATCTTTTTGGCCACAGAGGCTACTTCTTCATCAGTAAGAGAATCGAGGAGTTGGTCGATGGTGGCGTTAACGTAAATTTCCTTAATGAGATTTCTAAGCTTTGCGGGCGAATAATTATTTTCTAACATTTCGGAAATTTTATAACCAAGCCCCCGTGCCGCCCATCCCAAATGGGTTTCCAGGATCTGACCAACATTCATACGTGAGGGGACGCCTAAGGGATTTAAAACAATTTGGACCGGTGTCCCATCCTCTAAATAAGGCATATCCTCTTTCGGCAAAACGCGGGATAATACTCCTTTATTCCCATGACGTCCTGCCATTTTGTCTCCCACGGACAACCGACGTTTTACCGCGATATCTACCTTCACCATCTTAATCACTCCGGGTGGAAGTTCATCCCCGGCCTTAATCCGACCTATCTTGGTTTCAAAGATGGTATTAATAAGATTAATTTGTTTTTCATAGTTATCTAAAATCTCCGAAATTTTGGTTTCCTCTTTTTCGGCATCTTTGAGGTGAATGTCTCTTAACTTTTCAAAAGGAATCCGGTCAAAACCTGACTCAGTAATGACCAGTTTTTTTTCAGTAGCAACCTTTCTATCGCTCCCGATTATTTTTGCAAGGGAAACCTTCCCCACCACTGACTTCTTTATTTTACTTTTAGCACTTTCCTTGAGAATTAAAATCTCATCTTGCTGGTCTTTTAAAAGCCGGGCACGCTTTTCATTTTCAATCGAGCGGGTTCGCTCATCCTTGTCAACTCCTTTTCGGTTAAATACTTTGACGTCGATAACCGTACCCTCTACGCCGGGGGGAACCCTTAGCGAGGTATCTTGCACATCCTTAGCCTTTTCCCCAAAAATCGCTCGCAATAGTTTTTCTTCTGGGGAAAGCTGCGTTTCACCTTTCGGGGTAATCTTGCCAACCAAAAAATCCCCTACTTTTACTTTTGCCCCAATCCGGATAATGCCGCTTTCATCTAAATCCCTTAACGCATCCTCACCTAAATTAGGTATATCCCGGGTTATTTCTTCTTTGCCCAGTTTCGTATCACGGGCCATAACCTCAAATTCTTCAATGTGGACAGAAGTAAAACAATCATCCTCTACCAATTCTTCATTGATAAGGATCGAGTCCTCAAAGTTATATCCTCCCCAAGGCATAAAGGCGACTAACACGTTCCGGCCTAAGGCTAACTCACCAGCCTCAGTAGCCGGGCCATCAGCAATTATCTCTCCTTTGTAAACCTGATCTCCTTTTTTTACAATTGGCTTTTGATTAATACAGGTATTCTGATTGGAACGGTGATATTTAATGAGATTATAAATATCAACCCCAGTCCCTAACGTGTCTTCTTCATTTTCGCCACAGCGCACGACAATACGAGAAGAGTCTACACTCTCCACTACTCCACTTCGTTTTACCACCACCGCAACTCCAGAGTCTTGTGCCACTACTTTTTCCATCCCGGTTCCGATGAGGGGCGCGTCGGTAACCATAAGGGGCACAGCCTGCCGTTGCATATTAGAACCCATTAAAGCTCGGTTGGCATCATCGTGTTCTAAGAAAGGAATTAACGATGCAGCAACACTCACTAATTGGTTCGGGGAAACATCCATATATTCTACTTCTTCAGGACTTACTCGAATAAATTCCCCTGTCTTTCGCGCATCAACAAGTTCGGTAATGAAATTTCCTTTTTTGTCAACAGGCGCATTTGCTTGAGCAATAATATGGTTTTCTTCTTCTAATGCTGAAAGATAACACACGTCATCTGTAAGTTTTGAATTAACCACTTTTCGATACGGTGTTTCCACAAATCCAAATTCATTCACCCGCGCATAGGTACTCAAGGACGCGATAAGACCAATGTTCGGGCCTTCCGGGGTTTCAATCGGACAGATCCTTCCGTAATGAGTGGGATGGACATCGCGGACCTCAAATCCAGCACGCTCGCGGGTTAGCCCCCCCGGCCCTAAAGCACTCAAGCGGCGCTTATGGGTGATTTCCGAAAGGGGATTGGTTTGATCCATAAATTGAGAAAGCTGACTGGATCCGAAAAATTCTTTTATCACTGCCGAGACCAGTTTTGAGTTAATAAGGTCATGGGGCATGAGGGTCTCTATTTCTTGCAGACTCATCCTTTCTTTGATAGCTTTTTCCATCCGCACCAAACCAATGCGATACTGGTTTTCTACCAGTTCTCCGACAGAACGGACGCGGCGGTTCCCGAGATGATCAATATCATCAACGTTTCCCTCACCATTTTTAATTTTTATAAGATACCTTACCCCCTCTAAGATATCTTCTTTGGTAAGGGTTCGAACATCTAAAGGAACCTGTACCCCCAGCTTAAAGTTCAGTTTGAGTCGCCCTACTTTAGCCAAGTCATAGCGATCCGGGTTGAAGAAAAGATTGTTGAAAAAATTTATCGCTGCTTCTTTTGTTGGGGGATCACTCGGACGAAGGCGACTGTAAATTTCAATGATCGCGTCATCGGGTGAAGAGATTTTATCAATCAATAAAGTATTTCGAATAGATTGTTCATTGTTTTCAAAATAAAGAACTTTAAAAGATTGAATGCCGTGCTTTTTTAAGGTCGCTAAGGCCTTCGGGTCAATTTCCTGGTTACAACGGATGAGGACATTCCCGGTTGCAGGATCGATGACATCATAAGAGCTTATTCTTTCGATCAAAGCCTCTTCTTTTATCGGAAGACTATTAATGTTGGCAGCATTTAACTTATTAATAATTGATTGGGTAATCTTCCTGCCTTTCTTCACCAAGACCTCACCCGTGGTGGGATCTTCGATATCAAGAGGAGATCTATCACCTTTTAGAAATTCAGGCTGAAATACCCGAATAAACTTATCTCCCTCCAAAAGAATTTCTTCCGAAGGGTAATAATAATTAAGGAGTGCTTCCTCAGAATATCCCAAAGCCTTCAAAAAAACCGTCACCGGGAACTTCCGGCGGCGATCAATGCGAACATAAATGAGGTCTTTAGGATCAAACTCAAAATCAATCCACGACCCTCGATGGGGAATAATGCGTGTAGAAAAGATAAGCTTCCCGCTGATATGACTCTTTCCCTTATCGTGATCGAAAAAAATCCCCGGAGAGCGATGGAGCTGACTGACGACTGCTCGTTCCGTGCCGTTAATGACAAAGGTGCCGTTGTCCGTCATTAAGGGGACTTCTCCGAAATAAACTTCTTGCTCTTTTACGTCCCGAATGGTCTGGGCCCCTTGTTCAGCATCACCATCCCACACCACCAAACGAACTAAAACTCTAAGTGGCGCCGCATACGTCATTCCCTTTTCTCGACATTCTTCAACATCGTATTTGGGCTCACCAATGATATAACGGACGAATTCAAGTGATGAGGATTCAACAAAATCCTTTATCGGAAAAACACTCTTAAACACCCCTTGAAGACCAATATTCTCCCTTTCTTCAGGAGAAATATCTTTCTGAAGGAACTGTTCATAAGACTTCTTTTGGATATCAATAAGATTCGGGATGTCGATAATCTTTTCGATTGAGGAGAAATCTTTCCTCATGCGATGATTATTCATCACCCAATCTTTATTTATTAATTCCATAATAATTTAAGTTCCTCATTATTGTTGACCGATCACGTGCAATTTTCTTTCTTCCCGATTTATTTTATTTCCACGGTTGCGCCAGCTGCTTCTAACTGTTTTTTGATGTTTTCAGCATCTTTCATGGGAATGCCTTCTTTAACTGGCTTAGGCGCTCCATCAACCAAGTCTTTCGCTTCTTTGAGTCCCAAGTTCGTGATCGCACGGACTTCCTTAATCACTTGGATTTTTTTATCTCCCACAGTAACCAGGATTACATTAAATTCGGTCTTTTCTTCTCCCTTTGGAGCCTCAGCCACGGATGCTCCACCTGCCATGACTGGCATCGCGGCGGCGGCTGCGGAAACTCCGAATTTCTCTTCGAGCTCTTTAACCATTTCCGATAGCTCTAAGACAGTCATGCTTTCGATAAACTTAACCACATCTTCTTTCGTTATAGTAGCTGCCATATTACTTACCTCCTGAAAATAAATTACAACTAACCTTCCTTTATTGTTAGCTCTCTTTCTTTTGCTTTATTGCCTCTAATACCTGAACCAACTTTTGAGGAACTCCCATCAAAACATTAACCAACCTCTGATGAGGTGCCCGCAATAAAAAGAGGAATTTTGCAAGTAACACTTCCCGGCTCGGAAGATCGGCGAGTCCCTCAATGTCTTTTTTGAAAAGAACCCTCCCCTCGAGCATTCCGCCTTTTATCTCCAGTTGCTCATGTTCTTTTTTAAACTCTTTAAGCACCTTACAAGGTCGTGAGGGGTCTCCCTTGGCAAAGATTACTGCTGAGGAACCAGTAAAAAATTTTTCTAAAGATTCCAGCTCAGTATCTTTGACTGCCTTGTTGATTAAAGTATTTTTTACCACCCGGTAGTTACTTTCCACCCCCCGGAGAGATTTACGAAGTTTTGTTATTTTTTCTACATTTAACCCCGTAAAGGTAGAAAGGATGACCAAGTGCGAGTCTTGCATCTGATCACGAATTTCGTTTATTATTTTTTCTTTTTGTCTCCGTAACACTTTTCCTTCCCCTAACGAATAAAGTTTTTAACTGAAGCAGGGTCAATTTTAACTCCTGGTCCCTGGGTGGATGACAAAGAAATATTTTTTACGTAAACACCTTTACTGGTAGGTGGCTTCAGCTTGAATATTGTCTCCACCATCGCAATGATATTATCTTTTAATTTTTCCAGTCCAAAAGAAACTTTGCCTACCGGCGCATGGACAATTCCAGCTTTATCCACTTTAAACTCGATCTTTCCAGCTTTGAGTTCCTGAACCGTTTCTTTAATATTAAAAGTCACGGTCCCTGTTTTGGGATTAGGCATAAGGCCTCGTGGTCCCAAAAGCTTGCCAATTTTTCCAACCGCTCCCATCATATCCGGAGTCGCCACTGCGCGATCAAACTCAAACCAGCCTCCCTTAATCTTTTCGAGCAGCTCCTCACCCCCCACATATTCTGCACCCGCTTCTTTGGCCTCTTTTTCCTTCTCTCCTTTTGCAAACACCAAAACACGGACTTCCTTTCCGGTACCATGGGGTAACTGGACAGTTCCCCGGACCATCTGATCTGCCTTGCGGGGATCAACGCCAAGTCGGGTGGCAACCTCTATCGTTTCATTAAACTTAGCGAACGCATTACCTATGACTAGGTTTAGTCCTTCTTCTAATTCATAGAGCTTCGAACGATCAACTTTCTCAATGGCTTGACAGTATTTTTTTCCTTTGTGTCCCATGATCCTTTTCTTTACTCCTACTCAATAATGGTTATTCCCATACTACGAGCGGTGCCCTCAATCGTTTTCATTGCTCCTTCCAAATCAACCGCATTGAGGTCAGGCTTTTTTGTTTTCGCAATTTCCACAATTTGTTCTCGGGTAACTTGCCCGACCTTGGTTTTATTCGGCTCTCCAGAACCCTTAATAATTCCTGCTGCTTTTTTTAGTAAAACCGAAGCAGGAGGTGTCTTGGTTATAAATGAGAAACTCCGGTCCTGATAAACCGTAATAACCACGGGAATGATAAGCCCTTCCTCAGATTGCGTCTGAGCATTAAAGGCTTTACAAAATTCCATGATATTAACCCCATGTTGGCCCAAAGCTGGTCCCACCGGTGGGGAGGGATTAGCCTTTCCAGCTGGGATCTGCAATTTAATATTAGTAAGGACTTTTTTGGCCATAGATCATGTTTCCTTTTTTTCAAAGTTTCTAATTTTTCTTAACTTGAAGAAAGTCCAGTTCTATCGGAGTCGAACGGCCAAAGATACTTACCAAAACCCGAAGGCGCCCTTTATCCGGCTTCACCTCATCTACCAATCCATTAAAATTAGTGAATGGACCATCAACGATCCGCACACTATCGCCCTTTTCAAAAACTGTTTTTGGTTTTGGTTTTAAAGTACCTTGGGTGATTTGATTGATAATTTCTTTCACATCTTTTTCTGAGACCGGAGTCGGCTTGTTCCCTTCTCCCACAAAACCGGTTACCTTAGGGGTATTTTTCACAATATGCCAGGTTTCGTCATTGAGATCCATGTTCACGAGGATATAGCCCGGGAAGAATTTTCGTGAAGTGGTTTTTTTTTCGCCTTTTACTAATTCCACTACATTCTCAGAAGGAACCAAAACTTCCCCGAAAAATTCGGTTTTATTATTCCCCTTAATCCTCTCCTGCAACATCTCTTTCACCCTATTCTCATACCCAGAATAAGTATGGACAACATACCATTGTTTGGTCATGGATCCTTGAGTCCTCTTTTCCTTAACCTAAAATTATTCGAATTAAAAATGAAAGTCCCTGGTCCACAATAAATAAAAAAACAGCTATAATGAAAACAATAACCAGCACTACCGAGGTTGACGCGATAGTCTCTTTTCGAGTGGGCCAGTTGATCTTTTTCAGTTCTGCCTTAACCTCATGAAAAAATTGGATAATTTTTTCCCACACGTTAAAGTCCTAAGGTTATATAAATATTAGTAATTAAATAAATAATTAAGCAGGCCAGGAGGGATTTGAACCCCCATCCCCCGGATTTGGAGTCCGGTGCTCTAGCCGTTAGAGCTACTGGCCTAAATAAAAACTTCTTGCCTACCTTAACCGGGTTCAATTTTTTATTTGGTCTCTTTATGAAGAGTGTGCGCCTGGCAAGAGCGACAATATTTTTTCATTTCCAGTTTTTTAGGCGTAGCTTTTTTATTTTTTGTGCTTGTGTAATTTCGGCGCTTACATTCGTTGCATGCTAAAATAATAATTTCTCTCATGACTAAACACGTATCTCTTAAATTTTACGAGTTCAATTAGCTTCCGGTATCCGATCCACTCACGCAACCGGTTATTCTATAACTTCACTAATTACTCCAGCCCCTACTGTCCGCCCTCCTTCACGAATCGCAAACCGCAACTCCTTCTCCATCGCTATCGGCGTGATTAACTCTATTTCCATACTGACATTGTCTCCCGGCATCACCATCTCTACCCCATCCGGTAACTTCGCTACCCCGGTTACATCTGTCGTCCGAAAATAAAACTGCGGCCGATATCCATTGAAAAACGGCGTGTGACGCCCTCCTTCTTCTTTCGTCAATATGTATACCTCCGCCTTAAACTTCTTGTGCGGCGTTATGCTCCCCGGCTTCGCTACCACCTGCCCACGCTCTACTTCTTCTCTCTTCGTGCCCCGCAACAATACCCCAATGTTATCTCCCGCGCGCCCCTCATCCAGTATCTTCCGAAACATCTCTACCCCGGTGCATACGGTCTTCTGCGTCGGCGTAAAACCTACGATCTCTATTTCGTCTCCTACTTTAATAATCCCGCGCTCCGCTCGCCCCGTTACCACCGTCCCTCTACCCGATATAGTAAACACATCCTCGATCGGCATCAAAAACGGCTTGTCAATATCACGCGCCGGCTCCGGTATCCGCGCATCAATCGCATCCAGTAATTGCTGAATACACTGATACTCCTCCACACCTTGATCCTTGGCCTCTGACTGCATCGCCTTTAACGCGCTTCCCCGGATAATCGCTATATCATCCCCAGGAAATTCATACTGGGTTAATAACTCCCGTACCTCTAATTCCACTAACTCAATCAGCTCCGGATCATCTACCATATCGACTTTGTTTAAAAATACCACGATATGTGGTACCCGTACCTGCTTTGCTAACAAAATATGCTCCCGCGTCTGAGGCATTGGCCCGTCTGCTGCACTTACTACCAAAATCGCCCCATCCATCTGTGCCGCCCCGGTAATCATGTTCTTTATGTAATCCGCATGCCCAGGACAATCAATGTGCGCATAATGCCGCTTATCTGTCTCATACTCAACATGCGCTATCGCGATCGTTAACCCCCGCTCCCGCTCCTCAGGCGCTTTATCAATCGAATCATACGCCATAAACTCTGCCTTGCCTTTTAACGACAAATACTTCGTGATCGCTGAGGTCAACGTCGTCTTCCCATGATCTACATGCCCTATCGTCCCTACATTGACATGCGGCTTCGTCCGCTCAAATTTCTGCTTCGCCATGATTACTCCTTATGACTAAGAGGTTACTAAAAGGAGCCCACGACCGGGATTGAACCGGTGAACCCCTTCCTTACCAAGGAAGTGCTCTACCAACTGAGCTACGTGGGCAAATATGGAGCGGGAAACGGGATTCGAACCCGCGACCCTCAACTTGGAAGGCTGATGCTCTAGCCAGCTGAGCTATTCCCGCCAAATATAAAATGGTGGAGAGGGGAGGATTCGAACCTCCGAAGGCATTAGCCGACAGATTTACAGTCTGTTCCCTTTGGCCGCTCGGGAACCTCTCCTCACCTTTTCCTTGGAAGTTTTTTGATTATAATAACCTAAAATAATTATATTTTTCAGTGGAGCTGGCGATGGGAATCGAACCCGCAACCTGCTGATTACAAATCAGCTGCTCTACCGTTGAGCTACGCCAGCAGATAAATTTGTAGAATAAATATATTTTTTATTAAAATCAAGGAAAAATTGTTTTAGCCTTTAAAAAATTTGAAGATTTTAAATAAAAAAAGAAAAAATTATTTTTTTGTCTAAACCCCATTTGCAACCTATTTTCACGGTAACAATGGTAATAAAAATTTTTTAAATATATTTAATCTCTTGGGTAAATTTTTTAGGCTCAAGACTGAACGAACAGAGTTTTTCCCAAAAAACGCCATCTTCGCTGCTAACTTAATGGCATTAATAAGACTTTTTGGGCTTGCCTTGCCGGATCCCGCAATGTCATAAGCAGTTCCATGGTCAACCGAAGTCCTAATAATCGGGAGCCCGAGGGTTACATTAACCGCATCTTCAAAGTGCAGAAGTTTTAGGGGAATGAGACCTTGATCATGGTACATACAAATTACCGCATCATAATGCCCTTTAACAGCAAAATAAAACAAAGTATCTGGAGGAAAAGGACCCAGGACATTAATTCCCTCCTCTCGCGCTTTTTTGATCATCGGGTCAATAATTTTTTCTTCCTCTTCCCCGAAAAGTCCTCCCTCTCCCGCATGAGGGTTTAAGGCAGCAACTGCCAACCTCGGTTTCTTGATCCCAAAAAATTCTTTCAAGTAGTTATGAGTCAGATAAATACAAGAAAATACTTTCTCAGACGATAAAACTTCAGGTACCCTCCTCAAAGGAAGGTGAATGGTGGCTAAAACAACTTTCAGCCTTTTCCCAGCAAGCATCATAGCGTATTCTTTAGTCTTAGTCTCTTCTGCCAAAAGCTCAGTGTGGCCAGGGTAGGTATATCCGGCTAACGCCATAGCTGCTTTATTGATTGGGCATGTCACCATTCCGTCAATTTTCTTTTCTAAAGCCAAGTGGATTGCCTTTTTGATATAACCTACCATAGCATCACCAGTATCTCTGTTTGGTTTCCCAAAAGAAACCTGGTCGGGATTTAATTTTGATAAAGCAAGTAAGTTTATTACCTTTTCTTTTTTATTATCTTTCTTAATCTCTTTGACCGAGCGTAACCCTAAAGCAGAACCAAGCAATTTCAACGTCTTATCCATTACTTCCCAGTCGCCTAAGACAAAAGGTAAACAGACATCCCAGACTGAGTTTTCTTCTAAAGCCTTAACAATAATCTCAGGCCCAATTCCAACCGGATCGCCCATCGTAATCCCAATGGTTGGTTTTTGGGTGGAATTTTTCATAAAAAACTTTTCCTATTTTCCGATACAAAATTCAGCAAAAATCTGGTCTAAAATCTCCTCCGTAGTGGTTTCACCCACTATTTCCCCAAGGGAATCAAGCGAACACTTTAAATCAACCGCAATAAACTCCTGAGACATGCCTGCTTCCAGACTTTTTATCGCCTGGCTAATCCCTCCAGCTGCTTTTTCAAGGCTAATTTTATGGTGCAGTCGGTTAATAAAAACCGGTGGAGAAGAGATTTCTTTCCGCTCAATAATCAAGCCATGGATAACTTTTTTAAGCTCCTCAAGACCCTGGTGATATTTAGCTGAAACCGAAACCACCGGATTATTCTTTAATGCCGGAGGAACCGACGAAGGATTCAATGCTGCTGGTAGATCAGCTTTATTAAGCACGATAACCATCTTTTTTCGCTGAAACTCTTCAAAAATTGCCTGATCATTTTCCGTAAAGGGAGAACTTTGATCAAGAACGAATAAGACCAAGTCAGCTTGAGAAGCTTTGTCACGAGTCCGGTTGGTCCCTTTCTCTTCAATCGGGTCAGTTATGGTATAAGACGGAAGTCCCGCAGTATCGATAATAGTTAATGGTATTCCAAAAATGTTTATATTTTCTTCAATCGTATCCCGGGTGGTTCCGGGTAAATGACTAATAATGGCTCGTTCTTCTCCCAGGAACGCATTAAGAAGACTCGACTTTCCCACATTTGGCCGTCCGATAATAGCAGTCTTAACCCCTTCGCGAAAAAGTTTTCCTTCTTCATACGTTAAAAGGAGATCCCTTAGCTCGTCCTCCAAACCTTTTAACCTCCCCAACACTTCCTCGGTTGCGAAAATCTCAATTTCTTCCTCCGGAAAATCAATCGCTGATTCAATATGGCTGATCAATGAGATTAAGCTTTTTTTTAACCCGTGAATTTTTTCTGTTAGCATGCCTCCCAATTGCGACGCTGCCTGCATCAGAGCTGATCCTGTCCTGGCTTGGATAAGGTCGACAATGGCTTCGACTTGGGTTAAGTCGATCCGTCCATTGAGAAATGCCCGGCGGGTAAACTCTCCCGGCTCAGCCAAACGAACCCCTTGGTGGCTTAAAACTAAATTAAGAATCTTTTCCAAAATTAAATACCCGCTATGACACTGAATCTCCACTACATCCTCTCGAGTATAAGAGGCCGGGGCAGGCATGTACGTAAGGAGAACTTCATCAATCACTTCTTGAGAGGAAGGATCCATTACCTCACCCAAATAAAGGCGGTAAGGTTTTAATAACGGGTTCTTATTTTTTTTTTGGAAGATTCGCTCTGCTACTTTTCGTGAAAAAGGACCACTTATTTTTATTATCCCGATTCCTCCAATCCCCACGGGAGTGGCCAAAGCCGCTATGGTATCGTGGTGGGTATCCATAAAGTCTGGCTTTACAGCTTTATGATCTATCAGCAAGGTTCCGGGGGGAAATGATCACCTTTTTTAACTTTCCTTCCCCCTCACTTTTCGCCGTAAGGTCAGGATGATTTTGGAGGGTAAGGTAGATCACACGGCGTTCCTGAGGATTTAAAAGTTCAGTAGCGACTGATTTTTTCTGTCGTTTTGCTTGACTCCCCAATTTTTGGGCTATAATTGCTAATTTGGCTTCCCGTCGGTGCCGATAATTTTCAGTATCCACAATAATAGGAATTCGGTCTTCTGGTTTCTGGTTAACCATTTTACTAATTAAATATTGAAGGGCATCTAAGGTCTGACCTTTTTTCCCAATAAGGAGTCCACTCCCGTCTCCCTTGATGGTTAAAAAAACTTTTTTATCAATTAATTCGGCCCGTACCGAACCTGGTATTTTTGCCAGTCGAAGAATTTCTGTTAAAAAATTTTGAGCTTTTTCCTTTTTTTCTTCCACGGGGTCTTGCATCAGACTAGCCTTAATTTTAGCTTTTTTTGAACCAATCAGTCCAAATAAGCCGTGAGAACCATCTGCAGTAACTTCAATACTGAGCTTTTCCTTGGGGGCATTAAAAAATTGAACCGCTTTTTCTATAGCTTCATCAACGGTTTTACCTTCAAATTCGATCGCTTCCATCGTAACCTCCTAAGAGACGCGTTTATCAATATAAAGTTGTTGAAAGATTTGGAGAATATTATTTACCAGCCAATAAATAACCAGGCCCGAAGGAAATTTAAGAAACATAAAGGTAAAAACAATGGGCATGGCGAGCATCATCTTGGCTTGAGTTGGGTCACCAGTGGTCGGTGTCATCTTTTGCGTGATGAACATCGAAGCCCCCATCAACACCGGGGTGATATAAGACGGATCATACGCTGAAAGGTCTTTAATCCAAAAAATAAAGGGGGCATGTCTTAATTCAATAGACCCTAAGAGCACCCAGTAAAAAGCAATAAAAATAGGAAATTGCACTAACATCGGGAGACACCCGCCCAAGGGATTCACCTTATAGGTTCGATAAAGATTGAGTAATTCTCGGTTAAGTTGTTCCTTGTCATTTCCGTATTTTTTCTTTAAGGCTGTCATCTGGGGCTGAAGGTCTTTGAGAGCCTTCATTGACTTGTAGCTTTTGTGGGTAAGAGGAAAGAAGATAACCTTTAAGATTATCGTAAGCAGAATGATGGCCCAGCCATAGTTATGGGTAACCTTATTAAAATATTTTAATATATAGAGGAGGGGCTTGGCAATAACGTCAAACATTCCGAAATTAATAACTTTTTCAAGGTCTTTCCCCAAAGACCTCAGCATATCAATATCCTTCGGGCCACAATAAAACCCATAAGAAAAAAGCTCTCTTCCCCCTTGCGGAGAAGATTTCAGTTTTTCAGAGCAATGAATAAGAACCGATTCTTTATCGGTTTTAATGACCTCCACAGAAAGCAAGCCCTGGTTGTTGGGCAAAAAAGCAGCTAAAAAATATTTATCTTCGAATCCAACCCAACGAACCCCGGGGGGGAAGGATTTGCCGCCTTCAGTGAGTTTTTTTATTTTTATTTCATTAACCTTTCCATCCACATAAGCCGCGGGACCGATAAAGCCAAGACTTGAATTATAATCTTTCTTAGGATCAAGCTGTTCCACCCAGGTCATTACTGCTCCCTGGAGTAAAGAAAGGGATGGCGGGGAAGTAACATCAACGATAATTTCAATTAAATAATTTTTTGGAGAAAAAACAAAAGTTTTTTTAATGAGCACCCCTTCCGAAGTTTTTCCCAGAAATATGATCTCACCCTTATCTTGATCTCCCGTAAGGCTTAAAGTTTCTTGGTCAGGCTCAAATGGAATATCAAGAGACTCAATCCCCTTTTCCCAGACAAGCGATAGACCCAAGGGGTACTCGCCGCTTTTTTTACCGGTAACCATTTCGATGGGCTTACCTTTTTCTCCCAGTTGGTCAAAATATTTTTTTAAAGACAAACGCTTTAACGTGGCGCCCTGAGAAGAAAACACCGCCGAATACAGAGGGGTTTCTACCGTGACTTCTTTTTCCGGCATAGATACACTCTGGGAAGCCGAAGGATAGGATTCTAATTTTTTTTCTTCTGAAACTTCTCCGACTTTTTTTTCAGGCATTGGTGTCTCAACTGTTTCTCCTGCTTTTTTTAGTGGCAGCTGCTTTTTAGGCGGAGCAAAATAAGCATCAAACAAATAGAGCACCAGTAGTGAGAGAACAACCGCCACAAGAACCCTTTTATCCATTAATTCTCCTTAACCCAATATTAAATTTTGTTATTTAACCGGTGGTACGGGATCCCATCCTCCAGGATGAAACGGATGACATCTCAAGACCCGGAATAGCCCTAACTTTATTCCCCAAAAAACTCCATGGGTATTAATCGCCTGGATAGTATAGTGCGAGCAGCTAGGGGTAAACCGGCAAGAGGGAGGAAAGAAAGGCGAAATAAATACTTGGTAAGCACGAATAAGACAAATGAATATATTCTTCATAAAAATGAACAGGCTAAATCCGGCTTGCGTAGGTCAGATGCGCTTAAAAAAATCAACCATTTCTTTAGAAAGAGCAGAATATTTTAGATAAGCTGAACCTGGTTTAGCAATGAATAAAATGTCACTCGCTTCCGGTAATTGCTCTTTATGTAATCTAAAAAATTCTCTCAACAAACGTTTCACCCGATTTCTTTTTACTGCTCCCCCCACTTTTTTGCTAACTGTGATTCCTAATCTTCGTATTGGTTCGTTGTTACCGGAAAAAATAATGATCAAAAAATTTTGAGTGTTATATCGGATGCCCTGTTTAGATAGTGTGAGAAATTCCGATCTTTTCGTTATCCGTTCTTTTTTTTTTAACCTAAAAGCTCCCATCAAATGAGGGCGTTCTTTGCTAAAAATAGGGTGGCACCCGTCAATCTTTTAATTTAAGATGCTAAGGTTATTAAAAAAATTATCAGAAAAACCAATGGTCAAACGGTTAGCCTTTTTCTTCCTTTAGCTCTTCGATTTTTTAAAACCAATCGACCAGCTCTGGTTTGCATCCTGGTTCTAAATCCATGGGTCCGTTTACGGCGATAATTATTCGGTTGAAATGTTCTTTTCATTCTTCTTCTCCAAAATTTATAGATTTTACCCTATTCATTTTTTTTGTCAAGTCCTACTCCTTTTTTATCCTTACAACCCAGGCTCCTTTTTCAAAAATTTTTGGTCCTTGTTTCCCCCCGATCACGAGGTCTCCTTCGCGGGAAAAAATTATTTCATTATCGTCAATAGATTTAATATTAACATCAACCGGGGTGTCGGAAGAACCAAAAGGAAATTGGGCATAAGAATATTTCGGGGGAGCAAGAAAGGCTATTTTAAACAGACAAATAGCGATTACCGTAATGACTATTTTTAGATATACATCCATTTTGACCATGTTAAAACTCCTTTAAAAATTGTCTACTCTTGCAAGGGTACGGCTTCATCAACGAGCATCACCGGGATGTCGTCTTTAATCAAATAGACAAGGTTGCAGTGACGGCAAATGAGTTGTTGTTTTTCTTCCTGGTATTCAAGGTCTCCAGTACAACCTGGCTCGCGCACACATTTGGGACACGCTAAAATATTAAGCAACTCTTTACTTAATGCCATAGCCTCCCTCCTCTTTCTGTTTTATTGATAAAAGCAAGCATTGTTTCTGTAGCCTCCCAAACTTCTTTTACCGTTATTTCCTTCATGCACTCATTGGAAGAGCACTTCCGCTTAAAACAAGGTTGACATTCGGTTGTTTTCATAATAACCCGGTGGCCTTCTCCATAGGGGCCAGTAAGTTTTGGGTCAGTAGGACCAAATAATGCAACTACCGGAGTTCCCATGGCAGAAGCTAAGTGCATGGGTCCTGAATCTGGGATAATGACAACATCAGCCTGCTTTTGTAAAAATGCCAGCTCATTTAACCCCCACATGCCGGCAGTGTTAATCGCAGCAAACCTCATCTTACCGGTAATCCGTTCGATCAAAGAAAAATCGTTTACGCTTCCGGTAAAAACAACCTGCGCCCCCGTCTTTTCCTGCAGCCAATCTCCTAAAACCGCCCACTTTTCCTCAACCCACAACTTTGTTTTCCACCGAGTACCAGGGTGAAGAAGTATTAGAGGTTTACAAAGGGTTATCTTGTTCTCTTGCAAAAACTTTAATACTCGATCTCGATGATTTTGTCGAATAGGAATAAAAAATTCTGGATTCACACCAGAGCATCCCAAGGATGCAATCAAAAAAAGATATCTCTCAACCGCATGGAGAGGGGTTTTGGGGAAAGGGATTTTTTCGTTTAGAAAAATATGGGCTTTTTCTCGAACAGGTGTAAAACCCAGTTTTCGTTTTCCCCGGGAAATCCCTACAAATATTCCACTCTTTAATAACCCTTGGAAATCAATAACAAAATCATATGAACACGATCGTAAATCTTTACAAAAAGCATTCCCTTCCTGAACGATCTGGGACAATTTGCCAAGGTTGCTTAATGCTCTTATCCATCTATTCTTTCGTGAAATAATGATCTGGTCAACCAGGGGGTGGCCCTTAATGAGTTCAGCGGCTTCCTCTTCAACCAACCAGGAAATTTTAGCATCAGGAAATTTTTTTCTCAATGGGACAAGTACTGGCAACGTCTGAATTACATCACCTAAAGAACTAAGTTTAATGATAAGGATTTTCATCCCTTCACTTTTCGACAAACACCAGCCTCCAAAGAATAAAGTTGTTTTGAATAAGTTTTTGTTTTTTTATTTAAGGAAAAAAATAAAGGATAATGTATCACTTTGAAAAAGAAAACCCCCTCTTTTTGTCCTAAAGAGGGGGCGGTGCTCCCTATTCTTATTAATATAAAAAGGAGAAAGCTTAAGCCTTTTTAGGAATGGTTACTAAAAGAAATAGGCGATTCCAAGCCCACCCTTATACATATTTAATCCGGCATTGTGCTTATATAAACTGGCATTAGAAAGATGCTGGACTCCGATAATCTACCTGAAGTGCTACTTTTGGACTAATAAACAAGTTAAACCCTACCCCGGCTTGGGAAAGGAAATTAAAATCATTTGGAAAATCTTTCATTGATAGATTAGTATGGTACACTCCAATGCCAACCTGGAAAAAGGGTTTAAAACAATCGCTGATGAGAAAATTGTAGCGAAAGAGTGCAGAAAGCCCAACACCATACCTATCTTGATCTAAAACATAATCGTACGTTGCCTCACCCAATATCTCGAAATTTCCCTTTAAAAATGATGGCCCAATTGGATCAGTAAGAACAACCCCATAACGAATATCAAGGGGCACCATATCAATGCTCTCGTTACTATCAAAAGACGTGGCAAACCCTGAACCGATTCCTATCTCCTTGGTTCCTTTTTTAAGAAGGTAGGCATCATCTTCTGCCCAGGAAAAACTCGGAATAAAAACCAAACAAACAACAAATAAAATACCAACCCATCTCTCCGTCCTTCCTTTCATGGTTTTCCTCCTTTTTTCTTTCAAGTCAATACTGAAACACAAAACAATTTAATTTCAATTCCAAACTTTTACTTATTGTTTCTAATATATTAAAACAAAGAAGGCAAGTATTTTTTTAAGAAATCTTGAAATTTTTCATCATTTTCAATTTTAAGTTCTATCTTCAAAACTAAAATATCACATTCTGGTAAGGAAAGCGATTTCAGCTTCACCGCGTCCTTTTCGGTGGTAACAAAAATAGAGTTTTTATCTATCTTTGTTAATTCCCTGTGGATGATAGAAATGATGGTCAGGGAAAAACAGGGTTTCTTTTACCTCGGCTCCCATTTGAGAAAGAAAAGAGACAAAATATTCAGGCCGAGCCACCCCTGCTAAGGCATTCACTGTTTTACCGTGGAGGAAGTCCAAGGATAGTTTTTCTTGGGATGTAAGGTGTTCAAGTCCCACGGGAATATAATCAGCAAAAAAAATAGGGGCGTTGAGGTTAAACGTATGGATTATTTCTTTTATTTTTTCGTAATTCTTGTCCGCATGAGTAACCAAAACAAGATGCGCTCTTCGAATGCTTTCCGGAGGTTCACGTAAATTTCCACGGGGAAGGAGATACCCGTTTCCTAAAGGATTGCGACCATCGAGAAGGAGGATATCTAAATCCCTTTTTAGTTTGATATGCTGAAAACCATCATCCAAGAGAGCAACATCAATTGAAAAATTCTTTTGCGCGTATTCTCCTGCCAATCCTCGGTCTTTGCCGGTTAAGACTACTATTCCTGGCAATTTCTCGGCGATTAAAAAGGGCTCATCTCCCGCTTCACCAGGACCCAACCTCACCTTCTCACCATCAGAAACAACATTGACGGCGCCTGAAGCGGCCCCTCTGTATCCCCGGCTTAAGACTCCCACCCGTTTCCCCATGCTTTGTAAGAGGCGTGCTAAATAAATTGTCGTGGGAGTTTTTCCTGTTCCGCCAACCGTGAGGTTTCCGATACTAATGACGGGGATCGAAAGCTTCCGGGCGCGAAGAAACCCCTTGTGATAAGCTCGATTCCGAAGGATAATTGCCTGTTTGTAAAAGAAGGAAATTAAGGTCAAGGGTGAAAGCAAAATTTGCTTGCCCTTTTTCTTTTCAGGAGAAAAAGAATATTTTACAAAAGCATTCTGAAATTTGTCTACTGCTCTCAAAAAGCACCTTGAGAAAAACCAAAAAATTCTTGAGTTAATTTGATAAAGCCGTAAAAAGTCGGAAATCAGACGGCACAGTAAAAAGCTCCAGATGCAAGGCGCACGCAGATGGATTTTTTACGAAGCCGTCAAGTTTTTTGTTACTATGTGCAGGAAAAGGTCGCCACTATGGTTTCTCATACCCCTTTCTTTACCTTTCCCTTTGAGTCTCAAAAGGTCCCGGGATTGAGCCCCGGAGGAATTTTTACCAAAAGCTTTTCCAGCTTCCCACTTCTTTTTACCGCAATCTGTTTTTCGGTCCCGGTTGCAGCTTCTTCTGGCGTGATAGCTAAACGGTAATAAAGGTCTTTTTCTTCCTTATTCTTTGGAAGAGAGAAAATCTTTTTTAACAAAAACACGGCCGCCTTTGCACCAATTTTCCCTATCAAGCTTCTTTGTTGCGCTGAATTTGTTACCGGCGTAACGATGTCACTTATTAAATATATTTTCATATGGGGCGCGGGTAAACCCCTCTGGTCCGAAAAAGAATACACCACCAAAGGCAACCCCTTTTCCTCCAAAAAAGACCTGGTTGAAAAACCGGTTGTCAAATCGAAATCCGTACCTGTTAAACTCGTGGCTTAGGTCCTGGAAAACCTCGCGGGCAAAAGGGTTAGAAAATACGTCCCGAAAGATGTCTTCCTGAGTATAGCCAAAACCACTTCTCATTCTGCTCCCTGAGCAAATCCATAATCTCGTATCTGGTCATACCGCCTCCTTTTTTCTGGGTCAATCAGAACACCATAGGCTTCGCTGATCTCTTTGAATTTTTCCTCAGCATGGGAGTCACCAGGATTTCGGTCAGGATGGCACTTCAGAGCAAGCTTTCGATATATTTTTTTTTATCTCCTCATCAGAAGCATTGCGAGAAATATCTAAAATCTGGTAGTAATCTTTTGTAAAAAAATCTTTTCGGGCCATAGGAATGTAGGTTGAGTTTCCGTTTTAAACGTTTTAAATTATAATAACTAATATCATACTATCAGCCGCAAAATGAATAAATTTTTGGGGAAAAAAGAATTAATTTACCATTTATCAAAATTCGGTTATAATTTTCGCAAAAATTCTTAACTCTTTTTTTGTGGGAGAAGAATATGAAAAAACTTGGAATCCACGTGTTAATTCTCTTCATTATTTTCGGATGTGCATCCACGGTTGAACAACTCCGAACCAAAAACCGGGAAAATTTGCTCCGCCTCTCCCTTGGAATGACCAAATTTGATGTTCTCCAAATCATGGGAACAGAAACCATAGAGTCGGTTAACAATCCTTATCGAGTAGAAACCCCAAAAGGTAAAGATGGCTCGTTATACGAAGTATTATTTTATAATACTGATAAAAAAAAGAAGGGCGATTTGATTACTGACAGTGAACTGACCCCGCTTGTCTTTAAAGATAATGCATTGGTTGGCTGGGGATGGGCATTTTTAAGTGAAGTCGTGCCAAACTACCAATACCAAATCGAAGTCCAATTAAGTTAAAGATAGGCTACCCTGCTTCCACGTAGATATTTGATATCTAACAGGCAAGTTGGGCTTTCTAACGGGGTAAAGTAGGAGGACTCATTCCTGAATTTAGCAACCCCATTTTCCGGACTCACTCATGATTAAAAACTTAACCCCGAAGAGTTAATCCGCGCTATTCGGTTTCTGGCTGCCGCTGAATACGAAGCGGTCCAGCTTTGTATGCGGCTTGCTGAATCAATTGACAACAAAGTAGCCAAAGAAGTTCTCAAAGACATTGCGGATGAAGAAAAATTTTATCAAGAAGGCGCAGCAGAGGTTGAAGAGATCATTAAAAAATTAAAAAAAATAGGAGAGAACCGATGAAGAAGCTTACTGAGCTAAAAATAACCAATGTAATCCTTCTTACACTCTTCCTTGCCAGGCTACCACCGGCTTAGCTCATCCATTGATTGAAGACGAATTATTTGAAATTCTCCACCCGTCAGTGGGCATCCTCTTGATCATTACCGGTATCGTGCATATCGTACTGAATTGGGGATGGGTGAAATCTAACTTTTCAGCTCAGCTAACCGTTCACCGGCTTTACACAATCAAATAAATAAAAAACAAAAGAGTTTGTGGAGCTTGAGCATGAGGAGGTGCTGATGAATAACGATGCTGAAAAGTATCCTGCCTATCGATGGGTTGTCTTAGGGTCTGCATGGCTTGTGCTCGCCTGCCTCGTCTGGGCTTGGTTTTTGATTCCGTCATTAGCCCATTACCTTTTTGCTTGATCTGAACTTAAACCAAACCCAGTTTACATTGCTATTAACAGCACCCTTCCTCATGGGTATTTTTACTCCTATTATCGGAGGAGCACTGGGGGACCGCTTTGGAATTCGTGTGGTCATCGCGCTTTGTGCATTGTGCGCAGGAATCATCGGTATTGCCAGGATATCCGCCACAAGCTTCACGCTGATGTTTACACTCATGTCTCTTTACGGGGTATGTTACGGGGTAATGATGCCGAACTTGCCCAAGTTAGTTGGCATCTGGTATCCCCCTCACCAAGCGGGCCTTGCTAACGGTATCGTTCTTTCGGGTTTAAATATCGGAGCCGCTTTAGGATTATTCACCGGGCCGCTTTTCCCCGGCTGGAAAACAGCGTTCGTAGCAGTCAGTGTGCTCCTGCTCGTGGTGGCAACCTTGTGGGTCGTTCTTGGCAGAAATGCTCCAAAGGGGATTACTATCCTTATGCCGTCAATTCTCACCGGCATAAAAAAAGGAATAGTGAGCAAGAATGTCTGGTTAATCGCTTTCGGGCAGTGTCTTTTTCTGGGTGCTTTTGTTGGACTCTCTGGAAACTTCCCCACCGCCCTCGAAAAAATACACCGTGTGAATCCCCAAACCGCAGGCGCCATCGCATCACTGCTCACGTGGGGCGTGACGCTTGGAAATTTCTTGGTTCCCATGATATCTGATAAGGTAGGATTGCGCAAGATATTTGTCTCCAGTGGCGCGCTTGTCTCAGCAATGTGCTTCTTTCTCGCCTGGTATTTAGCACCCGGAACTGCTACCGGGGTGTTTATTTTTGCGGGCGGTCTCTTTTTTGGAGGTATTCAGCCAGTGCTTTTTGCCATTCTTGTTGAGCTGCCGGAGATCGGTCCCGAATGTTTGGGAGGAACGTCAGGTGTCGTGTCCACACTTTTGAACGCTGGCGGTTTTCTTATACCGCTTCTGGTAATCTCTCCTCTGCTTGCGCCGGGAACCGTTGGAGCTTATACAACCGGATTCTTGACAACCTCACTGATTATCGCCATTATTGCCCTACTCACGGCACTTTTGATCGAAACGGAGTCCAGGGGAAACGTTTAACCGGGTAAAGAAGCAAAAATGGCATGAACTCAAGGAAATTGCGTCATATCGTGACATGTATTAGACGAGAGTGCATAGCTAATATTAAGGAGGGGAGAAGCGTGAAATGATGGCTTCGGCAACCTTGATGCCGTCTACAGCTGATGACATGATGCCGCCGGCATATCCCCCGCCTTCTCCCGCCGGATACAGACCGCTGATGCTCGCCTGAAAATCCTTCCCCCGCACCAGCCGCACCGGACAGGAGCTTCGCGTTTCCACACCGGTCAACACCGCATCCGGCAGATCAAAACCTTTTAACCGACGGGCGAAAGCCGGGATAGCGTGTTTGATGGTGTCGCACACATAAGGCGGCAGACAGTTTCGCAGGTCTGCTGGCACCACTGCCGGTCGGTACGTCGCCGCCACGTGCCCTAATTGTGTGGAAGACCGTCCTCTAAGAAAGTCAGATAAAAGCTGTACTGGCGCGGCGTAAGTTTCTCCAGCCACGCGAAATGCCAAAGCTTCCCATTCCCTTTGAAACCTGAACCCGGCAAGCGGATGATCATCAGGAAAGTCTGCTGGCCCCACGTTGACCAGCAAAGCGGAATTGGCGTTCAATCCGCTTCGCGCCTGAAGGCTCATGCCATTAGTGACAATGCCACCCGGCTCAGAAGCCGCGGCAATCACCTCACCGCCGGGACACATGCAGAAGGTATACGCCGAACGGCCGTCGGGGGCGTGATACGCCAGTTTGTAGTCTGCCGGACCGAGCCGCGGGTGGCCGGCAAACGCACCGTACTGGGCTTGGTCAATGAGACGCTGGGGATGTTCGATTCGCATGCCCACGGAAAACGGTTTGGGAATCATGCTTAAGCCGTTTTTAAGCAGCATGGTGAAGGTGTCGCGGCTGCTGTGGCCGATCGCAAAAACAGCGGCCTCACACTCCAAAACACCGGTATCGTTTATTTCCAGTCCGCACAACCGGCCATCGCGGAGCCGGTAAGCCGGTCACCCGGTTCAAAAAACGCACCTCACCACCCAGGCGGATGATCGATTCCCGGATCGTTCGCACCACCACGGCGCAACTGGTCAGTGCCGATATGAGGCTTATTTGACACCAAAATTGCCGGCGGCGCGCCAGCCCTGGCCAGTTCCTCCAAAACCTTGCGACAGCGCAGGTCATTGATCAGCGTAGACAGCTTGCCATCAGAGAACGTGCCGGCCCCCCCCTCACCGAATTGGGCATTGGACTCGGGATTGAGGACACCTTCATGCCAGAAGCGTTCTACGTCGCGGCATCGCTCTTCAACTGCCTTGCCCCGTTCCAGAATCACGGGCTGGTAACCAGCCTGGGCTAAGATCAGCCCGGCAAACAACCCGGCTGGTCCGCTGCCCACCACCACCGGACGGTGCCGCAACATTTCCGAACCAGGTTTTGCCGGCTGGTAGGACTCGTCAGGCGTTGGTATCACGCGATGGCCAAGGTCTTTGCTGACAAGCTGTTCCTCGTGACGCACGGAAACGTCTACCGTATAGATCAATCTGATGGTTGTTTTTTTGCGGGCATCGATTGCCTGGCGCCGGATCTCCCAGGACAACAGATCGCGGGCAGGCACGCGCAAAGAGTCAGCAATGGCGCGAATCAGATCGTCCTGGGTATGTTCCAAGGGAAGTTTAATTTCGAAGATGCGCAACATGGTCACGTCTGCGCGCTGTGCAGCCCGGCCACATAGCCCGAGGACCAGGCCCACTGGAGGTTGAAGCCGCCGCTGTCGCCAGTAACATCAAGCACTTCACCGGCAGCGAACAATCCTTTTACCAGGTGTGATTCCAAAGTCTGGGCAGAGAAATCCCTGGTGCAAATGCCGCCCGCCATGACCTGAGCTTCTTTCCAGGAGAGCGAGCCGGTTATCTCAAACGTCCAGTTCTTCAATACCGTGGCGATGCGGATGCGCTCTTCCTGCGAAACCTGGCTGACTGGTTTGTGCGCCTCAGCGATCTGGGCATCATGCAGGATTATGGGAATGAGCCGTTTATGGATCAGACCGACGAGGGCATCATCGAGCGCTGCCTCCGGCCAGAAGGAAAACCTCTGGTCGAGGTTGCTCATAAGCTGCTCCGCGCTCCAAAAGGGAAAGAGATCGAGCGCGAGAGAATACGGGTTGGTGTTCAAGCCGCGCTTGGTGAGCAAGCCGGCTGAGCTGGAGAATCGGGGGTCCGGATAGACCGTATTCAGTAAAGAGAATCTCACCTTCTTCTTTGACTGCGGGCTTATCTGAAAGAACAAGAAGTGCTCTGGCAATGACTTTGACGCCTTTGAGTTTCGAACCAAAATGCGGGTTGACTTTAAGGGGAACCAGAGCCGGAAAAATAGGCGCAATCGTGTGCCCCATTTTTTTAAGCACCTCAATTCCGCTCTCGTTGCCACCCAGGTACGGCGCTGCTTTGCCGCCCGTGGTCACCACAACCCGGTCTGCCTGTTCCTCGCCCTCCGGCCAGCGCAGGATAAAGGAGTAACCCTGCCGGTTAATGCTCTCGATGTTTGTCTGCACCCGTATGGCAACCCCCAGGCGCTCGGTTTCAAAACGTAAGACATCGAGCACGGTGGAGGCCTGACCAGTCAAGGGAAAGACACGACCCTCGTCTTCCACTCTGGTGCACACCCCCAGGGCATTGAAAAATTCCAAGGTCTTTGTTGCCGGGAATTGGTTCAGGACCATTCTGACAAAATACAGATCTGCGCCGTGAAAGTTCTCAACTGAACAATTAACATTGGTCATATTGCAGCGGCCATTGCCGGTGGCCAGGATTTTTTTTCCCACCCGGTCCTGCCGCTCGAGCAAAGTAACGCGGGCGCCCTGCCGCGCGGCAGTGATAGCCGCCATCATCCCCGCGGCCCCGCCTCCAACGACAGCGATATGTACTTTTTCTAAATTTCTTTTCGCGCGCATATCCGGCACCGCATCTTTAAGACCCCTTGTAATACCAAACCACCTTCAAGTTTTTTTTCATACCCTCTGAGGAGGGTGTGTGATTTCAGGGTTTTTACGGCATCATATCCTTTTTCTGCTTCCATTCACCCGCTTGGGTTTTGAAATAATCTGAAGCAGAGGCTTTCTGAAAATACCGCTTCGCATTCCCCATGCCCACTTCTTGGACCGATGTTTGGCTTTCTGTGGCAATGATTGCGTAGAGCAGTTTACGATCATTATTTTCAGCCGTAAGAAGCGTGCTGATCTTTTCATCCTGTGCAGATTCTTTGCTGACTGCTTCAGCAAATCCAGAAGGGGTTTCACCGATTTTTCCGCTTTGCTTGAGTTCGCTTATTTGAGCAAAACGGTCTTTCATGCGAAGTTTTATGTCATCTTTGGTGTCTTGTGCTGAGCTGATCGTAACCACCGAAAACAGCGTCAGAACACAGTATAACACGATAGTTTTGATGGTAAGCTTCTTCATTGTGTTTCTCCTTGTTTTATTGCTTTGGGGTTTTATCGTGAGGAATAGATTTTGTACTGCCGGAACCATTCTGTCCCTGGTCTTCAAAATCAAAGAAATCATTCAATTGTTTTTCCACTTTAACATTGACGTTCATCGTAATATAGATCGGTTCCACCTGATGCTTGACCGTGATGGTCCAGCACCCGGTCAGCGCAAGGACTATTCCGACCGCGATGATCGGGATTATACACTTCATACTCGCCCTCCTTTTTAAGTACAGTTTAAAATTGATGAAGCCGAAACAGTGATAATTTTTCAAAGCCAAACTCCGCGATTTATTTTTTCCCCATGAATTGAGGGATTACCATCCGGTTTAACAGCTCATCCAGGTTGCTGATCGTGATATCCAGCCCCCCGATCGGGACTCTGTTCTCCTTCTGACTTCGGGGGCCGTATCCTTTTGCCTGTACCCGCGTTTGCAGAACATTATTCTCATCATTTTTAAAGACCATTTTCAGCTGGGAATATTCCATGTCCTGTAAGGCACGCAGCATCATCAGGCTGACAATCTCCTGGTCGTTTTTTGTTTTTGGATCAATGTCTTTTGCAATGCCCAATATTTTCATGGCTGTTTCTTTTGAGAATTGAAGCCCGCCTTTGGGCGGTATTGCCTCAAGATAACCGTCGCCAAAGGAAAGGCGCGGATGTTTTCCCCACTCAACCGTTACCGGCACATGACCGTAAATCCTGCCGTCACCTTTCACGCCTTGATAGTCTATAAAATCAAGGATATCCTGGAGATTCAAGGCTTCAACATTCAGGTCACCTTTAATGTGCGGTTGGGAAAAGTCCAGCGGGATATCTTTGCTGAATAGTCTTCCGCCGGCCCAGTTCATGTCAAGGGACTTAATATAAAGTATATCATTTTTTAAAAAATTGAAAATAGTTTGTCCGTTTTCAATGTTAAAGGTGCCGGTGTGGGCATTTTTAAAGGTAAAACTTTGATCTCCGTCCGTGATCAAAGGGTGCAAGACTATTAAGCCCGAGTACGCCGGTAATCCCATGAATTTCCATATTATCGGTTCCTGATTTTTTCCATTCAACATCCTTTAAATCAACGGTGTATTGCTGAAGGATGTTCCCCTTTTCTATTTTCAATCGTGCGTCCGCTGACAGCGTTCCCGACAGCTCATCATCTTTTATGGGTGGAATGAGACCCGCAAGCCATTTCTTATTCTGGGTTGTTGTAAATTCCGGCACTTTGGCGTTAATAACTCCGGTCAAACCCTGGCGGTCAAAATAAAGATCGCCGGTGGCATTGACTGTTGCCCAGGGGCCGAGAGAACTGTTAGCCTTTATTTTTAGTTCGTTTTTATTTAACTGAAATGAACTGGTGATTTTTGAAAGGGAAAGAGCAAGAAGGTCAACCGCTTCAATAGTCATTGATCCCTGGGTTACCTTCTTTTCCTTCCAATCATAGGGCAGCGACCAGGTAAGATTCTTCGCCGTAATGCCCAGACTTTCATTAAAGATGCGGGATACATTCAGCGTAGGATAACGATTGGGTCATGCTTATGTTCCCGCTCTCGATTGCAAATGTTGCCTTTGATTTTAATGAAACCGGCGAGAGAGTGAGATCGTATCCGCTCACCCTGGTTTGAAGTTCAAAACCGCTGCCTGTGAATTCCAATTCGGCCGAGCCTTTTTTATCGTCAATGACCAAATTCCCTTCTGCCCTCAGAAAACCTTTACTTTGCAGCGTATAATCGGGGAGGAAAAAATCATTCAATGTTTTTACTATGCGGCTGTCTATCTTATCGATGTGGCATGCACATTTTCCGCTGAAACTATTCGTTTTAAAAGCTGCCTTTAACGTTACCGGCGTTTCAAATAAAGACGTGGATAAGTTCATAGTGATATTTTTGGCCGAATCCATGACTGCAGTTACCGTAAGATTATAAAAGGCAGGGTTAAATCTGCTTGGCAGGTAAAGTCTCAATGAAAAGCCGATCTCCGGTTACGGTTAACGCGCCGGTTAAGTGACCATCCTGATATACCATGTGTCCGTTGGCATTGAGTTGTCCTTTGCCTGATATTTGTTTTAACGATGGATACCCTGTAGTGAGGAGTTCCAAAAAGTCCAGATCGAGCGCCGTTATAGTAAAGGTACCCTTGAATGATTTTTTATTCAGGTCCACAATTGCGTTGGTTTTTATTTTTGCGTTTTTCACCCGCGCTTGCAGCTCAATAGATGCCGGTATTGTTTCCCGTGGCTCTGAAAGTCGCTTCTAAAGGAACCATCATCAATTGGCCGTCAACATTCAGAAGCAGAGAGGATTCTTTCAGAAAAAGGTTAGCAAAGGGTAGGATTAAAGTTTCATTGTTTTTTTCCCCTCCGACAATGCTGGAGAGCGGTCCTAAATCCATGACGTGATTCTTCACTCCGAGGTCTGCTTTTGCACCGTAAAGGTTAATTGCATTTACTTTGCCTTTTATTAAGGACCATAAAGAATAGCTCACCGTGATTTTTTTGATTTGAAACTTTTTTTCCAGGCCGATATTCAGATTCTCGAGCTCCGCGCCCCAGTAGGTAACGGATTTCACCTTTACCTGCGCATCGGAAAATCCGCTTTTATTAAGTGACCGTATTATTTTTTTTGAACAAGACCAGGCAACAGGGTGTATTGCACTATAAGACCAGCAGATATAATGAATAAAATTATTGCAGTTATTATAATAATAAGTTTTCGTGCAGGTTTCATAAAAAATAATAGTTGAAAAAATATACTACCCCCTCTTTCCGAAAGAGGGGGCAGGGGGAGTTCTATCTTACCTCGCCCTCAGTAAGCCGATTCCTAAAGTTACAACGCTCAATGTTAAGATCAGTGATCCGCAATAGATCAAATTAACAGCTCGATTCGGTCCGGTGCTTGTGGGCGAAAGTACCGATAAAAAGAAACCAGCGGAAAGCAGCATCGCCGCAACCGGAACACCAACTCTAACCATCCACTGGAAAAACTTCGGGAGGCTGGATGCGTCCACAAGAATTTGACACACGAGCGACAAGATAATGATGACCCCTGCATGAGCGTGGCCGGCCCGGAAAAGGTTCTGTCTCAGCGCGTTTACCATGTAGCCAGACCTCTTATCAAACAATAATGTTAACAGAAAATAACCGCCGTACTGAATTATTGGCACTAAGAACAGGGTTAGTCCTGCCATGAGTTTCGTTGCGCTACTCATACTAAACCTCCTTAGATTTTTACAGGATTAATCATATTCTTCATTTTATATAAACCCACCAACACTTTTCATGACGCACCTTCTCTCTCCTGGCACTATGTTTGCCAGAGTATGTTTCAGAGAAAAGCTATTTCATTTTAGAAGGCAATTTGATCGTCCTGCCGGCAACCATAAACGAACCTTTGCCGAGATGATGAATAGTGCGAGGGTGTTTCACTGAGGGGGCGATCCAGGCTTTGAGTACCTCAAGGATAAAAAAATTGTATTTGGTCGCCATACTCGTGTCCACGACCTTGCATTCGAGATTGGCGTAGCACTCGGCGATGAGCGGTGCCTTGACATAAGCGGCTGCTGCCGGCGTGAGATGAAAGGTCTTGAACTTATCAACACTTCGGCCTGAGGTGTTCCCGCAGCTCACCACCTTTTTCGCCAGCTCCTTCGTCGGAATATTGATCACGCATTCTTTGGTAGCCTTCACGATGTTGAATGTGTAATTCCGATTGCTGATCACGCAGCCCACCATCGGCGGTTCAAATTCCATCATCGTATGCCATGACATCGTCATAATGTTTGCCTGTCCCTTTCGGCTGGTAGTGACCATCACGACCGGTCCCGGTTCAAGCAGGCTATAGACTCGGGACAAGGGAAAAGATTTTTTCATCATCTCTGCACCCCCTTTTCAACCGCTTACGACGAACGGCAATTCTCAAACTAATGCATCGATTTTACCGCGCTCATATCCGGCATTTTTTCTTTTTATAAACTCTGAGGAGATGAGCGAACTTAGTAAGGTGTTATTTTTCGACAACGTCCGGTTTTTTCACAATTTTAGCCTCAATTCCCCTCTTGAGAGGGGTCAGAGCGACGGGTTTGAAATTCCCCTCTTGAAGGGGTGTTTCTTCTATCCATTGCTCAATAACACTCAACACGCCTGGCATGTTTCTCTTTACATCTAAATCGTTAAAACGCAGAAATTGTATTCCCAATCTCTCGATCTCCCGCTGACGTTCTGTATCTTTTCCGTAAGCATTTTCACTATCGTGGCTGTTTCCATCTATTTCAATTGCTAATGCTAACTCAGGACAAAAGAAATCAACAATAAAATTCATAATAGGCTTCTGACGGTGAAAGTCCTTTCCTTTCATTTTTCCGTTTTTCAACTCATTCCAAAGCAATACTTCCGACAAGGTGCTGTTGTTGCGAAGGTGTCACGCAGGCTCTTTTAGCTTTGGATTATAGTGATAGATTTTTCTTTGCTTCATACGCACCCCGTCACTTCGTGACACCCCTCTACACACCCCTTAATCCCCTCTCGAGAGGGGATTCCCCTTATAGCTCATTGAGCAGTGTTCGCTTGTGAGTTTTCAGTGTGTATGGTGAAGTTGAAAGATGTTATTTTTCAACAACGTCCCCGTCCCTCTCGACGGGCGGCTGAGTCGGATCCTCCGGAGACCGTTCGCTCTGTGTCTCGGCTTTCCGCTGCCGCTTCTCCTCCTTCTTCTGTTTCTTGGCGAGATCTCTCTGACGCTTCGCAAATGCGTAGTTTGGTTTTCCCATATGTTCTCCTATCTAATTGGTTTCGCTGTTCATATCACATATGAAAGCAAGTGCTCTCAATAAATCGTTTCCGGCGCGTCGCAACGACCACAAGGCAATCCCATGGACAGGCTGACGCCCAACGCCATTTTCACTGGCGCGGGCTGTTTGGCGTCCAGTGCAAAAAAAATGTTAGCCCTTTCAATTATCATTTAAGCCGAATGGATGACGCGTATGGAGCCGTTCTTTCCAAGAGCTTTCGATCCGAATTAGATCACGGGCATCCATGTCCGGTGAAACTCGTTGTAATATACTAAAACGGAAATCTTTTGGATTCCGCAGCTTAAGCAGACGATTTCCTCCGTGGCCATGAGCAGCGTAATCTACCCACCGGCCATAAATGTTAGTCTCACCATAAGCAGAACCAACATAACCTTTACCGTCTGAAGCGTCGAATATGTAGTAAATACCACGCCATTGAGAAAGGATTGATTTCCAGCGTGATGGAAGGACAGAAAGCTCCTCCCATGAGAGAATTATTTTGTCCCATTCGGGAATCGCAGCATCAAGGGAGCTATCTTCAAGGATTGAAAGGACTGGCATTTCATTACGATGTGAACGTCGCCACCAAGATCGTTCAGGAGGAGGCCAGCCTATAATCAGCTTGCCTTTCCAACAAGCGTAAAAATCGGTAATCCCAAGGTCAAACCACAAGACGGAGCTACGGGTATCCTCGCCAGAGAATCCTTTCATACCAAACGCTTTCATCTCAACATACGCTGGTACTCGCCAGAATTCATCCAGTGTCAGAGGTTTTGCGTCCCCGATCGAATATAGACCAATGAACAACGCTTTACCCGGTGCATGCCCGATAAAGGAGGCCACATAGCCGGAACCTATCATGCCTTCCATGACATTCTGGAGTTTCTCACCTTGTGTCTGTTGGTAAGCATTGTATACTTCTGGCTTCTCCGCCGCCAACCAAGGAAGAACTTTGTTTAGTTCAGGTTCATGAGGCCGGTGCCGTAGTACGAGAACCTGTTTAGGGTCTATTTCCCTGCTTATAAATAGGTCGTTTAGATTCATCTTCACACTATTTTTTGCTGCTATTTTGATGGCTAACAATGTTTATATTGATCCGTATAAGACCCTAAAATGCCAGCGCTGCAATATAAGACACCTGGAAAACACTTTAAAAGGACGCCTTAACGGTTTATTGTTACACTCTATTTAAAATACCCCTCGTTTATTCAGGGGTCTTATACGGATCGGCAGTACCACCCCAACTTGAAGTCACAATTTGTGACTTCAAGTTGGCAAACTCTTGATTTGTAAGCTGAAACATAAAATCCTTCCGGGAACCTTTCTCTGTTTCGTTTAACTGCTTGTACCAAAACCTTTGGTTCGACCCCGTAAAGCTCTGCAAGCTCCGTGTTTAACATCACCTTCTGACCGCGAATCACGAAAATCGCCCGCTCAATCCTCTCGGCAGGAAGCACACTGCACGGTTCATTCATTTTCCCCTCCACTTGTGCGATAACGTTGTTATTTCTTTGATGAGAAAAGTCGCAAAACAAAAAAGGCCTTTCACCTTTTCATCAGGCAATCCGGCCTTTTTATATGCTCGCTATTATTAAATATTGTTTCCTCAAAACCATGGTAAACCGCATCCCCTTTTTTTGGGTTCAACATTTCTTTATGTTTTTACCCTTTAAAAGAAAAAAAGTCAATCAGAAGAAAAGATTTTTTATTTAGGAATTCGTTACCGAAAACGTCCACAGGAAAGATTTTCCGGCAGGATTTATATTAACATCAAAGGAAGTAGCGCCATACACCTCCACCGGTTTGTTTTCTTACTTCCCCTTTATTTTCCAGGTAAAGCAAGTGGGCAAAGGCTTCACCGGCAGCAAACCATTTCTGTGCAGGAGGAAAATCCGTCCATTGACCGTCTAACTCCCAGGTCATTCTTGCTGCAATCTCGTAAGCAGTAAGATCATCCTGGTCCTGGAGAATCGAGAGGATTTCACGAGCTCTCATTTCATGATGCCTCTTAAGTTCGTGAATTCTTTTTCGATGGTTATGAAACGGAGGCCGGTGTCCGGGCAAAACCAGGGATACCTCTAACCCGTATATCTTCTCCAGACTTTCTAAGTATTTCTTTAAAGGATTATCTTCACCATCAAAAAAAAAGCCCAGGCCCGAGATATTCGGCGTTATATCACCCAAGAGATGATCTCCGGAAAACAGGAGCTTTCTCGTTGCATCGTAGAGGCAGAGGTGACCAGGAGAGTGTCCCGGTGTTTCAATGCAGGTGAGACAGTAGTCGTCAATCTTGATATCATTCCCTTCCGAAAGCACGTGAAAAACAGTATCTGTTCTCGGACCGTAACGATTTTCAGGATACATTTCCTTCACGCGATCAAAGTCATCGTTATCGAATCCGCTGATGCGAAAGGCCGGGTACGCATGCGTCCAAAAATCCCCCCTTTTCACTAATAAAGCTTCCTTTTTGTTGAAATAGATCTTTGACGTACTGGTAGCCAGTTCCGATACTAACCCGATGTGGTCAAGGTGGAGATGCGTGATAAAGAAGTCGGTTTTGTTTAAATCTACAGTAAGTCTCTGCAAAGCCACACGGATGGCTTCAAGGCATTCTATTTCATTCATCCCGGTATCAATAAGCAGAGACTGCTCCGCACCCTTTATCAAATAGCAATTCACCGACTTTAAGAGATTGCGGGGTAAGGGCAGTTCAATTTTATACAGGTTAGCAGCAATTTCCTCTATCATCATTCATTCCGAAGTAAGGGGTTGAGAAAAGTCTTCATAATTATTGTTGGTTATTATAAAATTTTGCCGGACAGTTTGATTGAGCACCGGGGTCTCAACAGTTTATTTTCGTTTTTTGTATATACGCTGCTCTCCCCTTGTCGGGTAAAAAATTTCTTTAATCTTTACTCCTCAAAAAGAAAAGTCAACCAAAAGAATAATTTTTTGGTTTTAATTGCGCCTTTTCAAAAAATAAAAAAATCCCGCCCCCCCGTCGAAGCGGGGGAGAAGGATTGAGGGAAAATGGAGGATATTGCCATCCTCACGACGAAATTCAACAGAAAGTGATTACTCCTAAAAGTTAACTTTCCCAAACACGCTGAGATTGTTAACCATGCCCTGCCATTCCAGTCATCACTGGTGTTGGATAGGTAATAAAAGCGCGCGAGATAAAACCTATCACTACAAAAATCACAACCGCCGCAACAACTACTGCAACCGTGTATCCCAGGGACTTTTCTTGAGGAGATTTCATCAAAACCGGGAGCCCGAGGTAAAGAAGATACAGGCCGTATAACCCCAGAATCATTAAAGGACTGAGGGCGGGGATAATCATCAAAACACCAAGTACCCAGCCGGGCGTATAAGAGTAGGCGGCAACCTTAAACGCCTGATTGATGTTCTTTTCGCCTGAAAAGGTGGGCGCTAAAGCATCAATGATGAGGGCCAGGACATAGACGCCGACGAGCGTCAGAATGTAGCTAACTACTCCAGATGTCAGAGATGAGGCTAGGGAAATCCGGAATCCTCCAAAACCCACAAGAGACATTCCGATAATGGAAGCCACCGGCCCGATGGCTGCCAGGATGATAACATAGGTCTTGTACAACTCCGGGATGGTTGTAGTCTCTCCGGCAATGGTCTGCCACTCTTGTTTTGGCTTGAGCAAAATCCCTTGGACGCGTTCAATTAAATTCATGGTTATCCTCCTCCTTTGCCTTCTTAAAGTTTTAGTACTGATTTTAATTACGTGTTCGGCCAAAAATCGTTTTTTTATTTTACTTTCACCTCCTTTCCTCTGGGTAAAGTCGTAAAAAACGTTGGGGCGTTGTTGAAAATTACTGCTTTTGCTTCCCCTTTAGAAGCGGAATTAAAAAATCTGTTATTTCCTCGATGAGGACAGTTTCAAAATAAAAAAGGCCTATCACCTTTTCTTCAGGCAATCCGGCCTATTTATATGCTCCCTATTTAATTAGATATTTCATTTCTTTAAACTATACCCCCCGTTTGGGTTTTTCCTGATTTATTAAATAAATTTAAGAAAAAAGTCAAGAAAAATCCTGAGGGAATCCCGGTAAGCTCACGAAGGCAATAAACAGAATTTTTTTGGACTCATGCCAAGTTGCATTCAAAAGCAGATCAAGGCGACGACAAGGAATCGACGAGGCGTACGTTTTAGTACGTCGAGGAGTATGACGAGGAGACAACAAAGATATGCAAATGAAGGCGACTTGGTATCAACCTTTGGCGGGTATCTTCTTTTTCAGGGTGAGCATCAGCACACCGGCTAACGGCCAGAAAACCAGCGAGAAATACGTACGCCCACGAAAAAGAGCCGGTCATGTCTTTGACAAAACCGGTGAGATACGGGCCGATATACCCCCCGACATTGCCGAAAGAATTGATCAGTCCCACCGCGCCGGCAGCTGCTGTCCCCGACAAAAAGGTGGTCGGATAGGCCCACCAGACGCCAAAAGCGCTGTATACTCCGATGGCAGTAAGAGCGATGAAGATGAGATTTATAAGCGGATCATGAACAAAAGTGCCGACCCCTAAGCCGATTGCGCCGATAAACATGGGCACTGCTCCGTGCCAGCGTTTTTCTCCGCTTCTCGATGAAGAACGCCCCACAAAAAGCATTGCTAAAAGCGACAGGATCATGGGGATCACAATCAGCCAGCCGATCATCAGGTTTGACCAGCCGGATATTTCCTTGAGCGCCGTAGGCATCCAGTAGTTAAAACCCCAGAAACCGCTTATCCACAGAAAATAAATCAAACAAAGCTTAAGCACTTCCCGGTTGCAGAGCGCCTCCCACACGGTATAGCGGATGCCCTGACTTTTTAGCTTCGGTTTCCTGCTCAAACCGCGCTTTTAAATACTGCTTCTCCTCCGGGGTAAGCCAGGTTACCTGTTCCGGCCAGTCAGCCAGCACAAACAAAACCATAACCCCGAAGATGAGCGCGGGTACTGACTCAATGACAAACAGGACCTGCCAGCCTTTTAAACCAAACACCTCAATGCCGAGAATCCATCCGGCAAGCGGCGCGCCGATAATCGCTGAAATCTGCAGAGACGTAAGCATCAGGGCAAGCGCCTGAGGCCGCTCCTCAGGCGTAAACCAGCGCGGAAAAACGCTCGCGTACATCACCGGATAAAAACTTGCCTCAGCCGCTCCGAGCAAAAAACGCACCAGGTAAAACTGCCACGCGTTCGAAACAAAGGCCATGCACCCGGAGATGAGCCCCCAGGTAATCATGATCCGGGCGATCCACATGCGGGGACTCCAGCGTTCAGCGATGAGCGCTCCCGGCACTTCAAAGAGCACGTACCCCACGAAAAAGATCCCCGAGCCCATGCCAAAAACCTGAGCAGTAAACCCAAGGTCAGCGTTCATGGTAAGGGCCGCATAGGCAATGTTTACCCGGTCGAGATAGGCGATGACTGACCCGATAAACGTGGGGAGGATAATATAGAGGTACTTTCTGCGAAGAAGACTTTTTGTGCTTACGAAATTATTATCCATACCTGTTCTCAATCAACTCCAAAAAAAACAGTAACCGGGACAGTGAAAAAAATATGCCATGCGGGCACTCCCAAATTTTATCGGAATTGCCCGGTAATGCAAGGAGATATTTTTTCTTGTTTTCAGCTGAGGAACCGACTTATACCAAGTTGCATTCAAAAGCAGATCGAGGCGTCGACGAGGAATCGACGTCGAGGAGTATGACGAGGAGACAACAAAGATATGCAAATGAAGGCAACTTGGTATTACCCATGCGTTAAAGCACGATGATATTCGGAGATGAGTATTTCTTTTTTAATACCCTGGTCAATAAAATCCCAGGGGAGGATTTCGGTAAACTCACGAAGGCGATAAACGTAAAAGTCAGGGTTGACGTCGGTTTCCTGCAGGGCTTTGTTCCAGTCACCGTTATTCTTATGCACCTGGAGAAGGATCTTGCTTACCCGCCGGTCACCTCTGCTCAAGAGAGCCTGAATGTAGCTCCATTTGGGAAGGTCATGGGTGATCGTGACCTGGCGCTCATTCTTGAGACCATTCTGGATGTGTTTAATCTTGTGCTGCAAGAGTTTGAGGTCCTCAAACGGAACCCACTGAAACGGGGTAAACGGCTTGGGAACAAAAGGAGAAAGGCTTAAGTTAATCGTGCCCGGTAGATTTTTTTTCTTAATGCTCTTGATGATAACATGCTTTATTTGTTTCGTCAGCGAGACTATCTGCTCAATGTCCTCCATGGTTTCCGAAGGAAGGCCGACCAGAAAATAAAGCCGGAGGTTCGGGATGCCGCTGGCAACCACCATCTCCACGGCTTCAAAAATTTCTTCATCCGTAATATTTTTTCTGATCAGACGACGGAGCCGCTCCGAACCTGTTTCCGGAGCCATGGTGATTGACTGGTGACCACTTTCTTTCAATGCGTGCAAGAGATCCCGGGTTATGACATTAGCCCTCAGCGAGGATACCGAGAGTTTTCCTCCCGTGGCCCTTATCCGGGCGCAGATGTCTTTGAGTTGAGGATGGTCCCCAATCGCCGCACTGATCAAGCCGATCTTTTTCTCACCGCGTAAAGCGCTCTGAATAGATTTTTCAATCGTGTCTAATGACCGCATCCGCACCGGCCGATAGACCCATCCGGCAGCGCAGAACCGGCAGCCAAACGAACAGCCCCGGCCGATTTCCACCAGAAACATCCCGCCTAACTCTATCCCCGGAGCATGGATGACGGACTGGGTCGGATAGTCATCCACGTTTTTGACCCAGCGCCGCTTGACAATGGGTGGAATCCCTTTCCGGGGAAGAACCTCAGCAATCTGTCCGTTTTCCTGGTAGGTAACAGAATAAAATTGGGGAACGTAAATACCTTCAACTGCGGTAAGGCGGGTTAAAAGATCGCGGCGCAGAACCCCTTTGCTCTTGAGTTCCAAAATCAAGGAAAGGGTTTCAGGTAAAAGCTCTTCAGCCTCACCGAGAGCAAAGAAGTCCATGAATTCTGCCAGCGGCTCCGGGTTAAGGAAGGCGGCAACGCCCCCGGCACATACCATCGGGTAGCCTTCTTTGCGCTGCGAAGCGCGAAGAGGAACTCGCGCTAAATCAAGGATGGTTAAAACATGGGGATAGTCATTTTCAAAGGAAAGAGAAAAGGCGATGAGATCGAAATCTTGGAGGGGTCTCTGGGTCTCGAGGGAAAAAAGCGGCGTCGAGGAACGTTGAAACTCCAGAAGGTCTGCCCGTTCGGGAAGGAACGCCCGTTCGCACACTGCCTGAGGAAGCTCATTGATGATCCGATAAACGGATTGAAAACCCAGGTTGGCCATTCCCACATGGTAATAGTTGGGAAAAACCAGAGCAAGGGAGAGCTTCCCCCCCGAGGGCTTAACAATCGTTCCTTGTTCCTGTGCCAGGAGGGCCCTGGCCTTCTCCTTTAACTTCCACGACATAGTCTCTCATGGCCGCACAATAAGGTAAACCGGGGTTGTTCTCTGTTGCCCCGACTTACCGTGTTGCTTTTATTATACCATCCGTTACGTTATTCTGCATGACGCCGGAGAAACGTCGGCGTATCATAGTCATGGCCGTCATTAAAATAGCCGTCAATGATCGTGCCTACTTTGACCACATCAGGCGTCACCTGGCGAAGCTCCTGAAGCTTTTTCCGCCAAACCGCAGGGCTGTCGTCATCCTGGATATACTTGTTGAGAAAAGAGACATTGCTCTTGAACTGTTTTGCTTTTTCCTCCTCGGCTCTCCCAAAACCCGTGGCGATAACCGTCACGCGCACTTCATCTCCCGCATTCTCATCAATCACTGCTCCAAAGATGATATTCGCTTCTTCATGGGCATCTTCCTGGATTAAGGTAGAAGCCTCGTTTACTTCAAAGAGCGTTAAGTCCGGCCCGGCGGTAATATTAATCAGTATGCCCTTGGCGCCATCAATGCTGATATCTTCCAGGAGCGGACTGGAGATCGCTTTTTGCGCTGCTTCCACCGCCCGATTTTCGCCGCTTGACCGTCCGATTCCCATAAACGCCATACCCATTTCCGACATCACGGTGCGGACATCGTTAAAATCGAGGTTCACCAGACCGGGGATGGTAATCAGGTCGGAAATCCCTTTGACCGCATGAAGAAGAACTTCATCTGCCTTTTTAAAGGCATCAAGCAACGTGGTCTTTTTCCCTGCATTTAACAAAAGCCTTTGATTAGGAATGGCGATGAGCGTGTCAACCATATTTTTTAATTCTTGAATACCCCGCTCCGCAGACTGCTGCCGTTTTTTCCCCTCGAACACAAAAGGTTTGGTGACCACCGCAACCGTGAGCGCCCCCACCTCCTTAGCGATCTTCGCCAAGACCGGGGCACCTCCGGTACCAGTACCTCCGCCCATGCCTGCGGCAATAAAAACCATGTCCGAGCCAGCCAATAAGCTCTTCATTCTCTCCGCATCTTCCATCATCGCATCGCGGCCTACTTCGGGCACACCCCCTGAGCCCAACCCATTCGTCAGCTTAAGTCCTAATTGAACTTTAACCGTAGAACGGCAGGCACCCAAGGACTGCAGATCCGTATTCGCCCCAATAAACTCCACTCCTTCCAGGCGGGAATCAATCATGGTGTTCAGCGCATTGCACCCTGCTCCTCCTACCCCGACAACTTTTATCTTTGCATCCATGGTGGTTACATCCGCTAATTCTATCATCTGTTTTTCCTCCTCTCTTATGAAATGATGTTGCTAAATTATAAGACCTTACTCTTTCGACAAGGTCTTTTTTCTCCTTTGATCAAAAAACCTCCAAAAACCATTTTTTCATCCTCTGGACAAAAGTATGAGAGGAATTTCCGTTGCCATTAAAGTTATGGTTAGCCTGATGATTATTCCCATAGAGAATTAATCCGATTCCCGTGGCATACATGGGATTGTCTGCCACGTCTTTTAATCCTTTCACTCCCTGGGGATACCCAATCCGCACCGGAAACTTAAAAATTTTTTCTGCCGTCTCCTTTATCCCCGGGAGAAGGGAAGCACCACCCGTTAAAACCACTCCCGCCCCGATAAATTCCACCAGCTCAGATTTTATGATCTCTCGGCAAACCAGTGCGAGGGTCTCCTCGGCCCGGGGTTCAATAATCTCGCACAGGGTCCGCCGGGCTATGGAGCGGGTTCCACTTCCATCAGCGGTTAAAACATCGATCATTTCATCGCGGCTGACCGAGTTGGCAAAAGCGTTTCCGTATTCTCTTTTTATCCGCTCCGCTTCTTTGACCGGGGTTCTCAGCACCAAGGCAATGTCTGAGGTAAACTGGTTGCCGCCAATAGGTATCACTGATGTATACGTAATGCTCCCATTGAAAAAAATGGCAATATCGGTTGTGCCCCCTCCTATGTCAACAAGCGCAACGCCCAGCGCTTTTTCTTCAGGGGTAAGCACGGCTTCACTCGAAGCAAGTTGCTGGAGGATGATATCCTTCACGTCGAAACCGGTCTGATTAGCACACTTAACAATATTCTGGGCTGAGGTTACCGCACCGGTTACCACGTGCACCTTTGCCTCAAGAAGCTTCCCGGACATTCCTAAAGGATCCTGGATGCCGCCTTGGTCATCAACGATAAATTCCTGGGGCAGCACATGGATGATTTCTCGATCGGTCGGGATCACGATCGCCCGTGCCGCATCAAGTGACCGCTTGATATCCGCCCGTTTGACCTCCCGGCTCTTGACCGCGGTAACGCCATGGCTGTTAAAGCTTTTCACATGACCTCCGGAGATTCCCGTATAAACCGTCTCGATTTTATAATCCGCCATTTTTTCTGCCCCTTTTTTGGCATGACGGATGGAATCAATGGTAGCCTCGATATCAACAATCATCCCCTTTTTCAGTCCTTTGGAGGGGGAGGTTCCAATGCCCACAATTTCGATGCCCTCGGCTGTTTTTTCCCCTACAATAGTACAGATCTTCGTCGTTCCGATATCAAGTCCAACAACCACATTCCTGCTGTTTCCCATGTATACCGTCCCTCCTTTCTCAACTTTTCGAGGACGAAGCTATCTTAACGCGGGCTTCATCTAAAGAAATTATTTCTATCGCCTGAGGTTCGATCTTCCGTTTTGCCAAGTCTTCTTTGAGGTTTCTCAGCAACGCAAGTTTTTTTGAGTAATTCTTAAGATCCATCTGAATGGGAATATTCTCAGTGAGCATATAAAGAGTGATCCCATAATCGCCATCCACATGAACCTCCGAAACCGTACGTGTGGGAAAAACCCCCATGTGCTCAGCAGTCTCCAAGAAATCAAGAATCTCCTTGACACGCTGAGTGTTCGGTTCGGAAAGCGAAAGTCCCGTTATCACGGGCATATCAATGTTATCCTGCCGTTCAACTTTTTTAAATAAATCTCCCTCTCGGTCGACCAGAAAAAGACCTTCCTGACTTGCCAGAGCTACCGGAACCCGTTCAGTAATTTCTATAATAAGCTGGTGGGGAAAGTTCCGTTCAATTCGCACGTCTTTCACCCAAGGGTTGGCAATGATCTTTTGCGAAATCTCCTGCAAATTAAGCGCAAGGATATTATATCCCTGTCGTAAGTGAGCAAGGCTCATCAACTCCTGGGGCTTAACGTTTTTACACCCCTCAAAGCGGATGTCTTGTAAGGCAAAATAGGGGGAGCATGCAATAAAGCTCCCGCCATAATATAAAGAGGCCGCTGTCAGAATAATAAGCGCTGAAAAAAGCATAAGCCGGAGAAAAAGAAAATAAATTTTTTTTATCTCTCCGTGCTTTAAAAGTCTCTTTTTCCACAGGAAAGATTTTTGATTCGTTATTTTTCGGGAGTAATAATAATCTAAATCAATCATCACGCCTCATCTTCGCATCAATGTACAATCGCGCTGAAAGCAAGATTCGTTCGGCCAGGCTCGGAAAATCAATCCCCACCCGAGCTGCGGCCATGGGTAATAAACTTGTCTCCGTAAAACCGGGGATCGTGTTTACTTCTAAGATCGTAAGCTCACCATGTTCACCTAAGCGAAAATCTACCCGCGCGGCGCCCGTGCATTCCAACGCCTGGTACGCAGCTACTCCCAGCTCCTGGGCGCTTTTCGTTATTGTCTCCGGAAGCGGGGCAGGAATAAGATACTCGGTTTTTCCCGGAGTATATTTTGATGCATAATCATAAAATCCGCTCTTCGGCACAATTTGGATCACAGGAAGCGGTTCCCCGTTCAGAACCCCCACCGTGATGTCCACGCCCTCAACATACTGTTCCACCAGTATTTCCTCACCATAGTAAGCTGCTCTTTGCAGTGCCTCATCAATCTCTTTTTCGGACATTACAATTGAGGTCCCAATCGTAGAACCACCACAGACCGGCTTTACCACCAGAGGAGGAGCAATCGAGACCGTTGAGCGGGTACCGGATACCACCACCTGAAACTCAGGGGTAGGAAGCCGATGATATAAGAATATCTTCTTGGCCATCGTTTTGTTCATGGCCAGAGCACTGGCCAGTACTCCTGATCCGGTGTAGGGGATACCCATCACCTCCAAGAGTCCTTGAATCGTACCATCCTCACCCCAAGGACCATGGAGCGCAATAAACGCCACCTCGATTCTTTCCTCCACCAGACGGGCAGGAATTTCCCGGTCCACATCAATCCCTATTGCCTGAAAATCTTTTTCCAAAAGCCCCTTCAGAATCGCCTGCCCGGTTTTAAGGGAAATCTCCCGCTCCGGCGAAAGCCCACCCATGAGAACTCCAATCTTTTTCTTTTTTAACGTTTCCTTGGTCATGCACGCTTCCATCTTTTCCTCTTCTTTCATCCTTCTAATTGATTCCCTACCTCTCTCATGTCTTTTTTCTTTCTCCTGACTTCTGACTCTGTCTTCTGGCTTCTTGCTCCTTATGCCTTCTCCCACCACTCGGATTTCGGGTTCGAGCTTTATGTTTTTCTCCTGCCACACCTTTTCCTGTACCAAAGCGATCAGCTCTAAAATATCATGCGCAGTTGCCTTCCCACGATTGACGATAAAGTTCGCGTGCCGTTCCGAGATCTGTGCTCCCCCAACCTGATATCCTTTGAGTCCTGATTCCTCAATCAACTGGGCGGCATAAAAACCAGGAGGATTTTTAAAAACCGAACCCGCGCTGGGAAGTTCCAAGGGCTGCTTTTTTTTCCGCTTCGCTAAGTTGACTTTAATGTCTTGCGCAATCGTTTCCTTATTGCCGGGCCGTAACGCCATATCAACCGTAAGCACAATCGCGTCAGCCGGCAACTCAAGCCTCCGGTAGGAAAACCGGAGCGCTTCTTTCTCCAAATGCCTTACTGCACCGTCAGAAGCAAGAATGGTAAGGGAATGGACGATATCTTTCATTTCTCCCCCATATGCTCCTGCATTCATAACCACTGCTCCTCCTACAGAACCGGGGATGCCACTGGCAAATTCTAATCCCGTCAGGCAATGCTGAAGGGCAATCTCAATGAGGTGCCATAACCGTTCACCGGCCTTCGAACTCACATAAAATTCTTCTTCTTTCCCTTTGGTTATCTCAATTCCAAGGAATCCGGGAGAAAGCTTTACCACGACTCCCTTTACCCCTTTATCGCGGACCACAAGGTTCGTTCCTTCTCCCAAAACCAAAAACGACATTTTTTCTTCACGAAGAAAAAGCATGAGCCTTATAAGGTCCTCCTGGTCTTGTGGAAAAGCAATAACCTCCGCTGGCCCTCCCACCCGAAAAGAGATAAAGTCCTTGAGTAAAATGTTAAAAAGCAAATTCCCCCGGAAAATTTTCCGAAGCTGATTTTTTTGGTAATCCTCCACCACTTACCTTCTTTGCAGCCTTTGGAGCAGTTCGCTGCCTACTTTCCAGACATCCCCTGCCCCTAAGGTGAGAACCACATCCGAGGGTTTTAATTCTTTCAGAAGATGGACAATAATCTTCTCAGCATTCGAACAAAATACTACTGATTTATGGCCGTGATCTTTAATCCCCTGGATAAAGCGCTTTCGCGTTGACCCCCTCAAGGGGCTTCTCCCCCGCAGGATAGATATCGGTAAGCACCAAGTGGTCCACCTGATAAAAAGCCGTGAGAAAGTCTTTAAACAAAATCTGAGTGCGACTAAACCGATGGGGTTGGAAGACCACTACCAACCTTCGATCAGCCCAAACTTGTTTCATTGCGTTGAGGGTGACTTTGATCTCCGTGGGATGGTGGCCGTAATCGTCAACAACAATGATTCCCTCCGTTTCACCCTGAATCTGAAAGCGCCGCTCTACTCCGCGAAATTCTTCAATTCCCTTTTGTATGCTCATTATCTCTACCCCCAACTCCCGGCCCACGGCTATTGCCGCTAACGAATTCTGAATGTTGTGCACACCCGGAATCCGGAGAACGAACTCACCCAATTTCTCACCGTGATAAAAAACCTGAAACGTTGACGTTAACCCCTCGAAAACTATTTCCCGGGCTTGATAATCCGCTTGAGGATTTAACCCATACGTGATGTGTCGTTTTTTTAACTGGGGAATAAGGTTTTGGATGTTTCCGTCATCCAGGCAAAGGATGTTAACCCCATAAAAAGGAATTTTGTTATTAAAATCCTCAAAAGCTCTCCGGAGAGACTCGAGGTCCTGATAAAAATCCAGATGGTCGGTATCAATATTGGTCACTACCGTGATGGTAGGAGAAAGTTTTAAAAAAGAACCGTCACTCTCATCAGCCTCTGCCACCAGGAAATCTCCCTGTCCGAGTTTGGCGTTGCTCCCAAAAATATTAAGCTTCCCCCCGATAATGACCGTCGGGTCAATCCTTCCTTCCGCAAGCACTGAAGCCACCAATGAGGTCGTTGTGGTTTTACCATGAGTACCGGCAACAGCAATCCCGTATTTCATTCTCATCAATTCCGCCAGCATCTCGGCCCGGGGAATAATGGGAATCATTTTTTCCCGCGCGGTCGTAATCTCCGGGTTATCAAACGTGACCGCAGAGGAATACACAACCACATCGACATCCTGGACATGTTTTCGGTCGTGTCCATAGTAGATGGTGGCCCCCAATGATTCTAAGCGTTTAGTAACCAGGGTTTCTTTAAGATCCGAGCCAGCCACCTGGTGGCCAAGGTTAAGCAGCACTTCAGCGATTCCGCTCATTCCTGCGCCGCCGATACCGATCATAAAAATATGTTGCGGTCGATTATAAATGGCAATTTCCTCCTTTGGTTTCCCGAGGCCGGAGATCACTCTCACCCTCTGGGAAATAGTGGTCAATAATAGCCCGCGCTGCTTCGGGCCGTGCCAGAACCTTTGCTTTATCTCCCATCGCCTTAAGTTCTTCAGGGTGATTGATAAGGTGAAGGATCATCTCTCCCAAATTATTCCTGAGGTCTTTATCGAGGATCATCCGTGCGGCACCTTTATCTGTCAAAATTTTAGCATTCATTTCTTGATGATTATACGCTGCGTACGGATAAGGAATTAATACTGAGGGTTTGCCGCTCACCAAAATCTCCGTTATGCTGATCGCTCCTGCCCGACTCACGACTAAATCAGCCCGCCCGTAAACCGAAGCCATTTCTGTAATAAAGGGGGCAACCTCAGCCTTAACTCCTTTTTTTTCATATGCCTCTTTAACCCAGGAAAAATCTTGAAAACCAGTCTGATGAATTATTTCCACCGTATCCCAGAGGGGAGCCATATAATCCAAACACTCGATCATACCTTGATTAATACTGCGTGCGCCTTGGCTCCCCCCCAGGATGAGGAGGGTAAACCTATCTCCTTTTTTTTTAGAAAAGGGAGATTGATAAAGAAACTCTTTTCGAACCGGATTGCCGGTAAAAAATACTTTTTTTCGAGGGAAAAAAGTATCGCTTTCTTCAAAAGCAATAAAAACCTTTTTCACAAACCGCCCCAGAACACGATTGGTTAAGCCAGGAATACTATTTTGTTCGCAGATTGCAGTCTCCACCCTCAAAAGGTACGCGGCTAAAATTACCGAAACCGATGCGTACCCTCCGGTCCCCAACACCAGATCCGGCCGGAGCGAACGGATCAGCCATAGCGCCTGAAAAAAACCGATCAAAAATTGAAAAAACCCCCTTACTCGCTGAAGCGGACTTCCGCCTATTATCCCTGCCCCAGAGATGGTTTTAAGCTCATATCCCATAGGTGGAATTATCCTCTGTTCAATGCCTTTTTTCGTTCCCACAAACATGACCACATTATTAAGACTCCGGCTTTTCAATTCCTCCGCCAGTGCGATCCCCGGAAAAAGATGTCCACCCGTTCCTCCACCCGCAATTACCGTGCGCATGGATCACCTCTCATAAGCCCGTGATTGCGAAGAGATGTTTAAAAGAATACCAACTCCCACCAGGCTTATCATCAGCGACGTTCCTCCATAACTAATAAAAGGAAGGGTGGTCCCTTTCGTAGGAAGCAGCCCCATGACAACTCCCATATTGACGATCGCTTGTAATCCCATGAGAGAAATAATCCCGACTGCTAAATATGTCCCAAAGTAGTCTCGACTCCGCAAGGCAATTTTTATCCCACAATAAATAACGATTAAAAAAAGACTGATAACAATCAGCACACCGATAAGTCCTAATTCTTCGCCCAAGACGGAAAAAATAAAATCGGTATGCGCTTCCGGTAAATAAAAAAGTTTTTGTTTACCATTACCCAATCCTTGACCGAATATCCCCCCCGTACCAAAGGCGATAAAGGACTGGATAATCTGAAAACCCGTGCCCATCGGATCTTTCCAGGGATTAAGAAAAGTCAAAACTCTTTCCAAGCGGTACGGACTCTTCATGACCAGAAAAATGCCTGCGCACCCAAAGACGGCCAAAACGAGCACAAGATGCAAAATCCTTCCGCCGCCGACAAATAAAAGAATGAAAAGCAGTGACACCAAAAGGAATGTCGTTCCGAAATCAGGTTGCAAAAGCACCAAACCCGAAAAAATACCGGTAATAACCAAGGGGGGAAGCAAACCAGTAGAAAATTTTTTCAGATTCTCCTGCTTTTTATAAAGAAAAAAACTTAAATAAATAATTAATCCTAGTTTGGCAAATTCTGCCGGCTGCATCGAAAGGGGACCAAAATGAATCCAGCGTTTTGCTCCTCCGATGCACACCCCAACACCAGGAACAAGCACTAAGATAAGTCCTAAAAAACTGAGCCCAAGCATAAGGTATGCTCGTTTTCCTAAGTACTGGTAAGGAATGCGCGCGAAAATGAGGAGGAATAAAATTCCCAGCGACGCATAAAGCAATTCTTTTTTTAAAAAAAAATACTCATCATGGTAAGACCTCAGCGCAGTGATAGAACTAGTGCTGTATACCATTATAACCCCAATACTTAAAAGGGCTAACACCGAAGCAAGCAGCAATGTATCCGTTACTCTTTTATGCATCGTGCATAACCATAGTTGTCATCTATGTGATGATCATTCTTATTGTGAGCGAGTCGCTTGACTGCGTCGATAAAATTTTGTCCCCGCTCTTCATAGTTCGCAAACATATCAAAACTGGCGCACGCCGGAGACAAAAGGACAATATCCCCCTGAGCGGCGCTTTGAAATGCTGTTTGAACTGCCTCATCTAAGGTTGTGGCACAACCGGTGGTTGTGACCGAACCGAAAAGGTTACAAAACTTCTCCTGGGTTTCTCCGATAGCAATGAGAAGTTTCACCTTCTTCTTGATCTCTTCTTTGAGAACACGGTAATCGCCTCCCTTTTCGCGACCGCCGGCAATGAGAATAATATTTTTAGGAAAGCTTTGAAGTGACTTAAGCAAGGCATCAATATTGGTTGCCTTGGAGTCATTATAAAAAGAAATACCATTAATTTCTTGGACAAACTCTATCCGATGGTGCAGTCCCTGAAAGTTTTCTAAAGCCTCTTGAATCTTCTCGGGAGAACATCCGCATACTTCAGATGCTCCGATAGCAGCTAACATGTTTTGCTGGTTATGGACTCCAAAAAGTTTGACTTTAGCAAGGCGATACGCATGAACGGAATCATCCTTGCCTCGAAAATACAAAAACTTACCATTGGAGTACATCCCCTCCGTCAAAACTTTTTTTTGACTAAAGGGCAATACACGAGCCGAAAGCGAAGGAATAATCGCGCGACACGCACCATCGTCATAATTAACGATAGCAAAATTTTCTTTAGTCTGATTCAAAAAAATTCGGTATTTTGCCTCACAATACGCAGCAAACGTGGAATAGCGATCGAGATGATCTTCGGTGATATTGAGCAAGATAGCAATGTGAGAACAAAACTTTTCAATCGCCTCGAGTTGAAAGCTGGATAGTTCAACAACTAAAAAATCTGCCTTAATCTTATTCTGAACAAAGTTAATCAACGGGTTTCCGATATTACCACCTGTAAAAACAGAAAACCCTGCGTAGCGCAGAATCTCCGAAAGCAACGAGGTTGTTGTCGTCTTTCCGTTGGTACCGGTAATCCCAATCGCGGGAGTCCTAATAAACCACGATGCCAGCTCAATTTCACTGACAAGAGGTATCCCCCTTTCATGTGCTTGGCGAAGAGGAGAGAGGTTAGGGTCAACTCCTGGGCTAAGGACAATGAAGTCCTGGCAAAGAAAAATTTCCGGGGGATGCCCTCCTAAAATAAAAGTTGCTCCATCCTTTTTAAAAGGAGCAATGTCTGCGGACAACTCCGTATTCGTTTTACTATCGTTTACGGTAACCACAGCTCCTCGATCTAAAAGGAATCTGGTCATCGCCTTTCCGGTTTTGCCAAACCCTATCACCAAAACATTTTTATTGTTTAGGTCAATCAATGAATTCATCGCAACTTTAAGGTACTCAAAGTCAAAAGGGCTAATAAGATCGTGATGATCCAAAAACGAACAATAATTTTAGGCTCCTGCCACCCTTTAAGTTCAAAATGGTGGTGAAGCGGGGCCATCCGAAAAATTCTTTTTCCCCTGAGCCGGTAGGAACCAACCTGAAAAATCACTGATAACGTCTCCATAACAAAGACCCCCCCCACAATAGCCAAGACGATCTCTTGTTTAGCAATAACCGCAATCGTGCCCAGGGAACCTCCCAATGCTAACGAGCCCACATCCCCCATAAAAATCTGAGCAGGATAGGTGTTGTACCAAAGGAAACCCATTCCTGCCCCCACCATTGCTCCACAGAAGACGGCGAGTTCTCCCCCTCCTTTAATAAAAGGGATTTGTAAATATTGAGCGATTTTATAATGGCCTGTGCAATAAACAAAAACAAGGTAGGTGCCAAAAGCGATTGCCGTTGGCCCGATTGCTAATCCATCAAGACCATCGGTCAGATTAACCGCATTAGAAGTCCCCACAATCACCAGCATGGCAAAAATAACAAAAAACCAGCCGAGGTCCGGAGTTGTGTTTTTAAGAAAGGGGACATAAAGATGGGTATCTAAACGAAGGAAAAAGGTGAGGTAACACGAAGCAATGAGCGCTACCAGTATTTGGACAACCAACTTGGCCCGCATGGAAATCCCCTTGCCTTTTTTCAATTTTCTTAAATCATCAACCAGGCCAAGAGTCCCAAAACCCACGGCAATAAAAATCGCTACCCAAATAAATGGATTCGTCAAGTTAGCCCAGAGGAGTGTGGAAAAAATCACTGCGCCTAAAATGAGGATACCACCCATGGTCGGGGTTCCCTTTTTCTGGAAATGAGATTGAGGGCCATCATTACGGATAACCTCCCCCATTTTAAGTTCGGAAACCTTCCGAATAAACCACGGCCCCAATACCATGGTAAGGAGGAGCGCGGTTATGGTAGCGTAAATAGTCCGGAAGGTTATATATTTAAAAACATTAAATACAAACCATTCCGTATGAAAAGGGTAAAGGAGATGATAAAGCATTTTCTATATTACGCTCAAAAATTTTCCCTATTATTAAGCGAACCCTTGTGCAACAACATCCTCCAGTTGTCTCAAAGAAAATGGCTTCAACAGAAAGGCAACCGCTCCTTTTTTGCGGAGTTCAGTTTTTATGTCATCTTCAATGTAGGTAGACATCACCACTGCCTTATAGTCTTGGGTTGATCTACTCATAGTATCCAAGAGCTCTGGCCCATTCATTTTCGGCATATTGATATCCGTAATAATAAGGGGAAACGTGTCATTTTCCAGTTTTCCCAAAGCATCTACTCCATCGGTTGCCATGGTTATGTCATAGCCCCGTGTCTGTAAAAAGGCTCCGATAAGCTCGCGGACATCATCACTGTCATCAACGACCATAATTTTTGAATGTAATGTTGTGGATAGCATAATAATTCCTCCTGGTCTAAATTGTTTTAGTTGCCCTCGCCCCTGATTCTTTGGGGGTTCGGGGATTATCTTCTTTCATTAATCCTTCAATTACTTTCTCCATCGCCATCCCTCGTGATCCTTTCACCAAAACTAAATCTCCTTGTTTGAGTACCCCACGAAGAAAATCAATGAGGTCCTGATGGTTTTTCCCAATATAAATAGAAGGGGAAGGCAATCCACCGGAAAGTGCCCCATCTCTCACATCAGAAGAAAATTTTCCCATAATGAGCAGTAAGGTTACACCCATTTTTGCCACCTCGTGCCCCAGCTCCCGGTGCAAAGCAGTGGCGTGAGATCCTAGTTCCAACATATCCCCCATAATAATGATTCCCCGGGAAGAACCTTGAAGAAGGGAAAACGTCTCTAAAGCTTTTTTCATCGATACCGGGTTAGCATTATAGGTATCATTAATAATGGTTATGCCCTTCGGCAACGTAATCAATTGTTGGCGCAAGTTAAGGTTGCGAAAATTTTTAAGTCCCTCAGGGATCATGACAGGATCTTCTCCTAAAGCGGTTATCGCCCCAGCAGCAGCTAACGCATTCATAACATTATGCGCTCCAATCATAGGAAGAAAAACCGGTAAGGTCTTTTCTCGTATCACAAGATTAAATCGCATACCGTCTGCTCCCACAGGAACAATATTTTTGGCAGTCACATCGCCCGGGCTTTTTATTCCAATCGTAATTTTCTTTCCTGAAAATCGTGACGACAACTTCTCGATCCTGGGATCATCCTTGTTTATAATCGCCGTTGCCTCAGGAGACAAGTTTTGAAAAAGCTCACCTTTTGCCTCTGCCACCTCATCAATCGTCTTGAGATATTCTAAATGAACCGGACCCACGTTAGTGACGATGCCCACGGTAGGCTGAGCGATTTCAACAAGTCTCGCAATCTCTCCTCTCCGGTTCATGCCTAATTCGAACACCCCAACATCATGCGCGGATGAAAGTTTAAGTAAACTTAACGGAAGACCAATCAAGTTATTGAGGTTTCCCTGGTTCTTCAAAACTCGCCTTTTGGTCGATAAAATAGCAGCAATCATTTCTTTCGTTGTTGTTTTACCATTGCTTCCGGTAACCGCCACAATGGGGATACCATACAGCTGGCGATAGTGAGCGGCACATTCCCCTAAAGCATCAAGCGTATCTTTGACTTCAATGACTATGAAATCTTTTTTGCTTTGAGATACTAACCTTCCCGATTGCACCACTACCCCTAAAGCGCCTTTACCGATGACCTCGCTAATAAAATCATGGCCGTCAAAGATATCTCCTTTAAGCGCTAAAAAAATTTCTCCGGGTTTGACAGTACGAGAATCAGTCGATATTCCCCGGTATTCTGTCTCCGGGTTCCCGTACTTAAGCTGCCCATGGAGGGCATCAACAATCCATTGGATTGAAAGATGGTTGCTCATATTTAGTTGACCAATTTGCTCTTCACTGATTGGTCGTCAAAAAATATCCGGTACTCTTTACACTCTCCTTTGAGTTGACAACTTTGTTCGCAAACTTTCACTGAAATCCGGGGAGTGTTTTTCCGGTGCAAGCACATAATGTATCCACTAAAATTTTTTATCGTATCCTTGGACGCTAAAACTCCTTCCATATAAAACCTCCGTTTAACCTATGGTTTAATTTTATTGAGCGCTTCTTTAATTTTTTCTCGGTCATCAAAAGGTATCCTCTGCTTCCCGATAATCTGATAGTCTTCATGACCTTTGCCGGCAACCAGCACAATATCTCCTCGCTTTGCCATGTGGAGGGCAGCCTGAATGGCTTCAAACCGGTCTACCACCGTAAAATAACCCTTACGATAGGGTGACTCACTAAGAGAAATTTTTTCCAGACCAGCGCTTTTAACTCCCTCTTCAATCTCGGCAATAATAGCCTCTGGCCTTTCGGTCCGAGGGTTATCAGAGGTAATCACTACTAAGTCACTCAGCTGTGCCGCTATCTCACCCATCATCGGTCGTTTGTTCCGATCTCGATCTCCTCCACAGCCAAATACCGTTATGATCCTTAGGGGTGCAAGTTCCCGAAGAGAAAAAAGGGCTTTCTCCAGAGCATCAGGAGTATGAGCATAGTCAACAAGAATAGTAAAATTTCTTTCCTGTCCTATCCTCTCCATCCTTCCGGGGACGGAAATAAAATTCTCGATTCCCGAACGGATTGCTTCAAGAGGAGTATCCAAACAAATGGCTGCTCCAGCGGCAGCCATAATGTTATAGAGATTAAACCGACCGAAAAGAGAAGAGGTAAACTTTATATCCCCTCGAGGAGTTTTTAGGGTGCCTCGTATCCCTTCTTGAGAAACCTGAGCTTCCTCAATGGTTATATCGACGTCGTTCCCCATACCATACAGAACAACCGAAACAGAGGTAAGCGAACGAAAATAAGACGTCTGGGGATCATCCTGGTTCAATACCGCAAATTTTTCCCCGGCAATCTTACTCTGATCTAAAAAGCGCGAAAAAAGTTTTGCCTTGCTTTGCGTGTATTGTTCCATGGTGCCATGATAATCTAAATGTTCAGGGGTAAGATTGGTGAATACTCCTACCGCAAAGTTAACCCCTTCCACTCGGTTTTGATCAAGTGCATGCGAAGAAACTTCCATAGCCACATGGGAAACCTTTTCTTTCACCATGTGGGCAAGGAGCTTTTGGATTTCGAGAGATTCAGGCGTGGTGTTCGGTGATTGTCTCACGATATTTCCAAACCGATAATTTATCGTACCAATGACTCCGGGGTTATATCCCGCTGCTCGAAAAATTGATTCCAATAAATACGAGGTCGTGGTCTTCCCATTGGTACCGGTAATGCCCACTACTTTTAAGGCTAACGACGGATCATCCAGAAACTTGGCAGCAACCTGGGCTAAGGCAATCCTTGTATCTGGTACCGTAATCCAGGTTACCTCACGTTGAGTGTCAGGAACTGTCTCGGCAATAATCGCTTTTGCTCCCCGACGTATTGCCTCAGAAATAAAGTCATGTCCGTTATGATTTACTCCCTTGATAGCAGCAAATAAAAAATGAGACTGAACCTCCTTGGAATGAAAAGCAATCCCGAAAATTTCTTCTGACGTTGAGCCGGAAATCTGGTTCATTGCTAATCCTTCAATAAGGTCATTCAATTTCATGAGGGCGACTGGGCATAAAGATTTTTTCTCACGTTATTGGCTTAAAAGCCACCCAACACTCTGATACCCCGTTGAGTGGGGTGCCTGGTGAAGGCTTTTGGGCCACTGCCTTTCCACTGCCCTCTACCTGCACTTTTAGATTGTATCCTTTTACAATTTGCAGAACTCTCCTCATACTCAAACCAGTAAAATCCGGAAATCGGTCTAACCCGGAATAATTGTCAATCGGGTTATTAAAAGACGTGTCTTGTGAAACCGGTATATTCATGGCAGACTTCCGCAGGCATAAGGTTCGGGTCCGGAAAAACGTTTAAATAGTGCAAAACCTCTTCCGCGACAGCTCTAAAAGCAGGGGCAGCTACCGTACCGCCAAATCCTCTGCCTTTTGGCTCATCAACCACGATTAAGACCGCAATCCGAGGATCCCGCGCGGGAACAAATCCCATAAAAGAACCTACGGGCCTTGCCCAGTTATACCGTCCGGTCGTGGGATCAATCTTCTGAGCTGTCCCCGTTTTCCCGGCAACTTCAAAACCAGGAATAGAGGCAGCTATCCCGGTTCCTCCTTTTGTGGTTACCCCAATCATTATTTCCGTTAAAGCTTTGGCGGTTTGCGCAGAGATGGCTGTTCGGACAACGGAGGGAAAATTCTTTTTCAGGTATTCTCCTTTTTCATTTACAATCCCTTTGACGATATACGGACGCATCACATAACCCCCATTGGCAATCGCACTGAGAGCATTGATGAGCTGTAGTGCGGTAACCGAAATTCCCTGGCCAAACGCCATATTGCTTTTTTCGATCTCTTTCCAACCCTGATAGGGCCGGACAGAACCAGGGGATTCAACGGACAAATCAATATCCGTCTTCTCACCGAATCCGAAATCTCGAATGTGCCGGTAAAAGGTTTCGGCGTTCATCCGCTCGCAGATTTTTGCTGCCCCGATGTTTGAGGATAATTTTATAATTTCCGCAAAGGTTAAGGTTTCGTATTTGTGGACGTCGTGGATAGTCCTTCGGCCGATCTTATACGTTCCGTTTTCGCAATAAAAATTCTCTTCCGGAGAAACCAATCCTTCCTCAAGCGCGGCCGCCGCTAAAAAGACTTTGAAGGTGGAGCCTGGCTCAAAGTTGTCGGTCAATGCTCGGTTCCGCCATTGGTTTGGAGATGAGAAATTAAAATTATTGGGATTAAAACTTGGCTGGATGGCAAGTCCTAACACCTCGCCTGTTTTAGGATCCATCACAATACCCGTGCCTCCCCGAGCGCTCGATCCTTCGACTGCTTTTTGGAGCTCTTTTTCAAGGATATATTGGATATTGAGATCAATCGTTAAGATTAAATTACTGCCCGGGGACTCAGAAGCGAGGATGCCTGAATAGATGAGCTGACGTCCGATGGCATCTCGCTCTACTAAAAGAGCTTCGTTTCCTCCACTGATAAAATTGTCATAATTCAGTTCCAATCCTTCCAATCCATTTCCATCGATCCCCACAAAACCTAAAAGATGCCCCCCGATCTCACAATGAGGATAAAATCTTTTATTCTCTTTTAAGAAATAAATCCCCTTGGGATCAAAGGCCTCGATCTGCCCCCTTTTGGCGGGAGAAATACCCCGTGCAATCCATACGAAAGGAGAGGTGCTTTGCAATGTTTTTTGCAAACAAGGTGAATTTATATTAAGCGCCTTGCTTAAGCTTTCCGCAGTCTTTTTCGGTTCTTTTACTTGCCACGGATGGGCATAAACCGAATCCACCTCCACACTACCCGCAAGCTCCTTTTTTTTCCGATCATAAATTACTCCCCGGGATGGCCAAAGCTTAATTAAATGTTTTCTTTGGATCTCAGCTCGATGAACAAGCTCGGTCTGTTTTACTATCTGAAGCTGGTAACCACGTACTGCGACGCCTGCAAGAAAAAAGAAAAAGAAAAAAAATATGATGATTATCCTAAATTTTATCCACTTTATTTCATTCATGGAATAAGGATAATTTTTCCTTGGGTTGGGTTGATGAGTCCAAATTTTTCCTTAGCCAGTTTTTCAATGCGCGAGGGAGATTTGAGACTGGCCACCTCTACCCGCAAACATTGGCTTTCTTTTACAAGGTTTTCATAAACTTGATTGGCCCGCGAAAGCGCATATCCCGTCTGGAGTACTTCTAAACGTGACCACACAAAAAGGAGAGTGCAAAAAACCAACGTTGCCACGATAAGCAAATAATTTTTAACATCTTGTTTCCAGGGGACTACGCGTTCTCGAACAATCTGCTCTCCTAAAACATCCGTATGAATATACCCTCGGGTAAATACATCATCCATAATCATCACCTTCCTTGATCGTTAGAGTTTTTCTGCTCCCCGAAGCCGGGCACTCCGGGAACGAGGATTCATCCTTATTTCTTCAGCCGTTGGCACAATCGGCTTTTTGGTCAGTACCTTAAGTTTTCGGATCTGCCCGCATGCGCATTTCGGGAGGCGCGGGGGACAAACACAGGACTTTGATTGTTGCCGAAAAAAATTTTTAACGATTCGATCCTCTAAGGAATGAAAAGAAATGACCGCTATCCTCCCTCGTTGCGCTAATATATCGATGGCATCAGGAAGAACGCTCTCCAAATTGGCAAATTCGTCATTGACCGCAATCCTCAATGCCTGAAAAGTTCGGGTTGCCGGATGGATTTTTCGCGGACGCGACGAAAAAGGGATTGTCTTAGTAACCACATTTGCCAACGCCAAGGTTGTTTCTATCGGTTCTTTTTTTCTTTCCCTTACAATCGTTTTTGCAATCGAGGCAGCGTACCTTTCCTCACCATATTCCCGTAAAATTTTCTCTAACTCTTGTTCGGGAAGAGTATTTACTAAATCCGATGCGGTGATCTGTTGTTCTCTATCCATTCTCATATCGAGAGGTCCCTCTGTAGAAAAGCTAAACCCCCGGTTAGAAGATAAAAGCTGATGTGTAGAAACGCCAAGATCAAGAAGAACTCCATCCACTGATTTTATTTGCAAATCTGAGATAATTGTTTTAATCTGTGAATAATTTTCTTTAATCAAAACAACCTGGCTTTTAAAGGAAGCCAGTCTTCGTTCAGCCTGGAGCAAAGCATCTTCATCTCGGTCAATACCAATGAGCAGTTTAATATCTGGACAGGTCTTAAATATGTGATAAGCATGACCTCCTCCTCCTATTGTTCCATCTACATAAATCCCGCCGGGATGGCAGCTGAGTGTTGTTACTGTTTCGTTTACTAAAACCGGCTGATGGAAATCGGCCATTTATCAAAAGCCCAGGTCAGCCAATTTTCGGGCAACCTGTTCCACATTTGACTCAGAGGTTGTAAACGTGGGTTTCCAATTTCCTTTATCCCAGATCTCGATATGGGTAATTGATCCGACAAAAACAACGTCTTTGTTCAAGTGTGCGTATTCACGGAGGCGGGGGGGGACAAGAACCCGTCCCAACTTATCCACTGACACATCGTGAGCACCGGCAACAAAAAAATGTTTAAAGGAACGGATATCCGGATCAGTCAAAGGAAAGGAGGCTAATTTTTCTTCTAATTTTATCCAGTTCTCATACGTAAAGGCCCAAAGATGAGAGGGAATATAGTTCGTGATTACCAGGCGCTCGTTATCCTTGGGTAACAGGCTTCGAAATTGAGCCGGTAAACTGACCCTGCCCTTGGAATCAATGGTGTGTTCGTATGAGCCGCGAAACATAAAATTTAAGTACCTTTATTCCACTTTATTCCACTTTATACCACTTGACCCGATTTTAAAGGAATTTACAGGCTTGTCAAGAAAAAAATGTCTTTTTTAAATAATATTTTTCGAAGTTTAGTTTGTACAAAATATAGGGGGGTGAACGCTTTTTACTTACATCATATGGTATCAATAAGCGGTTACTGGAGGAGGTTACTGGGGGAGGATAAAATTTTTTTCTAATTCTTCACAACACCCACTTGACGGTTTTCAAAAAAAAACAAAAGAAGGGAGGTGGGAATTTTGGGATAAAATATTTTAAACGGGTGATTATTTATTAGGCACCCTTCTGGTATTCAAGCTACTTTAATCATCTTATTTCTGCTGAGTAAATTATGATTAGTTTTCTTATCAATTCAAAATAAATTATTTATTATCAACAGCTTAAATGTAATGAACAATCGGGCAAAAAAAATTTAATTAAATTAAACCCATAGCTTGAAAAGCTTTTATAATTTATGTTATTATAGAGTTGTTGTAATATTTGTTTTGTTAAACCCTGCCTTCTTGGAAATGGGAAAGAGAACCTCAAACCTTTTAGAGGAGCATTCTACAAACCAGAAAAAATTGCGTTTAATGATTGAACCCCGTATAAACCCTATCACTACGGAGCAACCTAACACTTAAAAAATGCTCAAGGTTTTTTTAATTGTATTTTTACAAAATGTGCCCGTATTTCGAAAAGGGAATACCCCTCCGATAGTTTTTATTCCACTCTACCATTCCATCTTGTACCAGATGGAAAAAGTCAAGATTTTTATAAAGGAAAGCCTTTCTAATGGCAAAAAACCACCCGTTCAAGAACCGAAAAAAACGTTACTTGATTAACCCCAAAAACTAATCAGATGGTGGTGCTGTGATAGATGAAGAATGCCTCCATGCTGAAGAATATCCCTATTGTAGTATTCATCTCTTTGCAGGGTGAACGCCTATATGAGGCAAAATCAATTACATTCGATAACTGTGTAGAACTGATCAAGCGGATCAGCATTCTGGATAGTGACCAATAGAACACTCTCCCGTTCAGTTTTTTGATTCATGACCGTCATATAAGGTTATGTTCCCTGCGGTTATTCTTCTTTCGGATAGGAGCGCATGAAAAAAAAGGAAAGAAACATACCCAAGGGAAAAAAGAAGTCAACTGTTTTACGCCTTCTTATTATAGAGGATGACTCCCATGATGCGGAGCGTGTAATTGGCGTACTGGGAAAAGGCGGCTATATGTGTCGCTGGGATCGGGTGGAAACACGGACAGACTTTATTTCCCGCCTGGACACAGAAGAATATGATCTAATACTGGCTGATTATAACAAACAAAATCTCGATGGGATATCAGCTATCCAGATTTGTCTTGAACACAACCAGGATGTACCGCTCATCATTGTCTCAGGTGCCCCTGGGGAAGAAAAAGCAATCGAGTGTCTCAAAGCTGGGGCAACTGACTACGTTTTAAAAAATCACCTCCCGCGGCTGATACCAGTGGTACAGAGAGCACTGCAAGAAAAAAAGGAACACCGGCGAAGGAAGCTGGCGGAGGAGAACCTGCGGGATAATGAAAGGCAATATCGATCCCTTTACCAGGAATTCCAAGGGATATTAGACGCAATTCCTGACAGTCTGATCCTGATTGCTCCAGACTTAAAAGTGGTCTGGGCAAATGAGGGGTTGGCAGCGTTATTGAATAAAAAAAATTTCGATCTTATTGGACAATATTGTTATCAAATATGGCATTCCCGGTCAGAGCCCTGTAAAGTTTGCCCGGTGCAGAGAAGTTTCCGTTCCAAAAAGCCAGAATCGGAAGAAATTCCTACTCCCGACGGCAGGATTTGGGACGTACGCGGCGTTCCCCTGATTGGTGACCAGGGAGAAGTAAAAGGAGTAATTGAGGTGGCTCGCAATATTACTGAAAAGAAACGAGCGGACGAGGCCCTGAGATCATCAGAGGAAAAATACAGAACGCTGGTGGAGGGTTCCACTGATGCCATTGTGATGTTGAACAAAGAAAGAAGAATAGTGTCTTGCAATCAAGCTTTTTTTGATCTTTTTAGGTACACCGAAAACGAAATCGAAGGAAAATTGGTAAGGTTGATTTATCCATCAGAAGAGAGTTTTAATGCTTTCGAGACATTGGTATATCCCGCTATTAATATGAAAGGCTTCTTTAGAACAGAGTGGGATTTTATCCGTAAGGATGGGACAATTTCTCCGTGTGAAACGGTCACCTCTGCAATAAAAAACCCTGATGGATCTGCGAATAGTTTTGTTACCATTATTAGAGACATCACCGAACGCAAACGAGCGGAGGAAAAACTCCGGGAAAGTGAGAACCAATATCGCACCCTCTTCGAAGAATCCCAGGATGCCATCTATATTTCAAGTCGCGAAGGTGAATTTATCGATGTCAATCGTGCCACTTTCAAGCTTTTCGGGTTTACCCGAGAAGAGTTAATCGGCAAGCTTCACATCCAAGGATTATATTTTCAACCCAGCGAGCGAGAAAAATTTCAGCAAGAAATAGAACAAAAGGGATCAGTACGAGATTTTGAAATCAAGCTTCAAAAAAAAGATGGATCTGTAATGGATTGCCTTCTTACTTCAACTGTACGGCTGTCTCCTGACAACAAGATACTCGGGTACCAAGGTATAATTCGGGATGTTACTGAATTCAAGCGCGCTGAAAAAGCCCTCCAAGAAAGTGAAGCGCGCTATCGCGCTGTCGTGGAAGATCAAACTGAGCCTATCTGCCGCCTCCTTCCCAACCGGATAATTACTTTTGTTAATCAGGCCTATTGTCGATTCTTCGAAAAAAAATACGAGCAATTGGTTGGGCATGCTTTTAAACTCCCCATGCCAGAAGAGGATCAAGCAATAGCCGAAGGACTTTTTGTTTCTTTAAGTCCTGAAAATCCTGTCTCCACAAGTGAACATCGAGTAATAATGCCAAATGGGGAAATCCGCTGGGTGCAGTGGACCAACCGGATGGTGCTGGACGAACACGGCCATCTTATCGAGTTTCAATCCGTAGGACGTGACATTACAAAACGCAAGACCATTGAGGAAGAGCTTAAAAAAAGTTCGGAAAAGATCAAGCTCTTTGCCTATTCGGTTTCCCATGACCTCAAAAACCCTGCCATTGTCCTCTATGGACTTACGAAACATCTCAAAAAATGCTATGGTGATGCACTCGATGATGAGGGAAGACATTTTTGTGATCAAATCTCAAAAACTTCAGAACAAATTTTCGATTTAGTTGAAAAGATAAATCTCTTCATCTCTACCAAGGAATCGCCGCTTACCATTGAAACCGTAAAACTAAAAGAAATCATCCAGATGGTAAAGGAAGAGTTTTCCCCGCAATTTAATATCCGGCAAATTGCCTGGGAGGAGCCGAAAGACCTCCCAGAAATAAGGGCAGATAGAATCTCCCTGCTCCGGGCTTTAAGAAATTTAGTGGATAACTCTTTAAAATATGGTGGTGATGAGTTGAGTAAAATTACGATCGGGTACAACGATTCTCCTGACTTCCACACCCTTTTCGTAAAAGATGATGGCGTTGGTCTTAAAAAAGAAGCTTCGAAAAATGTCTTTGGATGGTTTACCCGTTTTGAAACCTCAAAGGGAATTGAAGGGACAGGGCTGGGACTATCAATTGTTAAGGAAATCGCCGAACGCCATGGAGGCACGGTATGGATGGAGCCAGGCCCAATCAAAGGGATAACCTTTTATTTATCCATTGTTAAGGACTTATGAATATTTTTGACAGGTATTATTCTTTTTAGTATAGTAGTTTTATTATCTTTCTTAACTGGTTATCAGTTCATTTATCTTTTTTTTCGCTACCATGTTTATCTTCAACGGGAGACTTGAGGAAGGGGGTATGCAAATAAACACTTTTTATAAAATTATTTTTAGAAATCCTAAAGGAGATGGCCATGGATGAAAAAGAACGGCTCAATGCTCTGGAAGTAGCCCTCCAAAATGAAATGAGGGAGCGGGAATTCTATCTTCGCAATGCGAAAAGAACCAAAAATCCTCTCGGCAAAGCCATGTTCCAACAAATCGGAGATGAAGAACTGGAACATTACGAAAGGCTCAAAGAACTTCATAAGCGCTGGGAAAGCAAGGGGACCTGGCCAGAAACTGTTCCCCTCAAGGTAAAAGACACTCTGGTCAAAGGCATTTTGCTCGATATGCTTAAAAAAGCAGAAGAGATTCCTGAAGGAGATGCTGACGATCTTGAAGCCATCCGCAAAGCTATTGATTTCGAAGCAAGCGGCGCGAAGCACTATGCTACAATCCGCGATCACATCACCGACCCACAAGAGAAACATTTTTTTGATCTTCTCGCTAAAATCGAACACGCGCATTATCTTTCTCTCAAAGATACTGAAGAATTTTTGACTGATCCGGTATCCTGGTACCAAACAAAAGGAACACCATGGACTTGATGGTGCGTAAGGAATCTTCTGAAATTTCTTGCTTGTGCAATGTGAAAATTATTTTCTTTTCAGAGTGAAGTCTTCAAAAAAGAACGGTTAAGAGTTAGCCGGAGGAAAAGATGTTTGAAAAAACTTTTAACTACTTAAGAAATGAAATCTGGCGCGTCAGGATTAAAGAAGTTCCCCGCGGCAAATCGTTCCTTTTAAGGCCGTTACGGATATTCCTTTTGGCCTTCCGCAGCTTTAATGAAGACAAATGCCAATTAAGGGCCTCGGCGTTAACGTTTTATTCACTTTTATCGGTTGTGCCACTGGCTGCCATGGGTTTTGGCATTGCCAAGGGTTTTGGGTTAAAAGAAAATCTCACCAACTTTCTTTCAAATGAACTTCAGGGACAGAAAGAAGTGCTTCAATGGACAATGCAATTTGCCAATGCCCTGTTAGAAAACACCAAGGGAGGAGTTATTGCCGGGGTTGGGGTTTTAGTCCTCTTTTGGTCAATCATAAGCTTATTAAATAACATTGAAAATGCTTTCAATGATATTTGGTACGTCCAAAAAGGGCGGGGGTTCGGAAGAAGACTGAGCAATTATCTTTCCCTGATGTTGATTTGTCCGGTTCTGCTGATAATGTCAAGCAGTCTCACCGTGTTTATTACCAGCCAGATGACCCTTATCACCGAAAAAGTTTCTTTATTGGGGAAAATCAGCCCATTGATTTTCTTTCTTTTAAAATTGTCACCCTTCTTTCTTCCTTTGGGTTCTTTTTACCCTGCTCTATATAGTTGTTCCCAATACCAGCGTAAGTTTTAAAGCAGGATTATTTGCCGGCATAGCAACCGGTACCATTTTTCAACTGGTCCAGAAAGCTTATATTTATTTTCAAATCGGGGTTGCACAATACAATACCATCTATGGGAGTTTTGCCGCACTTCCTTTATTCTTAGCCTGGCTGCAATTGAGCTGGCTTATTGTTTTGTTTGGCTCTGAAATCTCGTTTGCGGTCCACAATGAAGAAGACTATGAATTTGAAACTGACACTAAAAAAATCAGTTATTACTATAAAAAACTCCTGGCACTCAGGATAGTGGAACTCTGTGTGAAAAATTTCTGTCACGGAGAAAAACCGGCCGATATCCATGTTATTACTCATGCTTAGGAGCTCCGGTTCGTCTTGTCCGGGAAATTCTTTTCGACTTAATAGAAGCAAGGGTATTATCCGAAGTAAAACAAAGCGATGAATCAAAGTCCTATTATCAACCTGCCCAGGATGTGGCGAATCTTACCATTAAAAAGGTCATTGACCTGCTCGATAAAAAAGGCAATGGGAGTATTCCTTTTGTTAAGGACCAGGAACTTGAAAAAATATCGAGCACCTTAGAGTCTTTGGATCATTTAGTTACCGTTTCTTCC
>CAVTQE010000050.1:0-24454 GCA_963736755.1 uncultured delta proteobacterium
TCTCAGGAAGAGATTGCTTCCTTACATCACCACATTCCCAACGAAGCGCTACACACGGATAAACTTTGCCTTCCGCATTGATACAACACGCCTCCCTTCCGGCATTACAAATGAGGTCTCCTGATTTATTATCAGAGTCGCTATGGTTTTTAAAAAACGCAGTTTTTCTTCTTTCGTAAAGCCTTTAGGTCCTCTGTTTTTATCCTCCATCTCTCTGGCGATCGCGTCGGGTCACAAGAAGGGAAAACCCGCAGCGTAGGGAAAAAGGGCACCCCCAACCCATGACAAAGACGGTCAAGGCCCTCCATCTCGTGGAAGTTTAAACAAAGCACCACACTCTTCACAAAAACACGAATTCCTTTTTCCACCATCCATTTAATGTTGGCAAGGGTTTTCTCAAATGATCCTGCAACGCCGGTAATGGATTCGTGTGTTTTGGCAGACGCTCCATACAAACTACATTCCACCGCAAAAGGCGGCTTCTTAAGAAAGGCTTTTTTATGCTCCGAATTGAGAAGGGTGGCATTGGTAAAGAGCTTGGTCGCAAATCCTTTCTGGGAACAGTAAAAAAATATCTCGGTAAAATCTTCTCGTAACAAGGGCTCTCCTCCGGTGAGGGTCACTTTCATCGTTCCTAACTTTTCAAGGTCATCAAGGATCACCTTTATTTCATGGAAACTTAATTCTTCTTTTTCCCCGTTTTCCTGATAGCAATGGAGACACTTAAGGTTGCATCGATCCGTAATTTCGAAAACAACCGAAAAAGGGATCCCTTTTAATTGAATAATGCGGCTGAGGTGGTCAAGAGATGCTTCTTTCATCACACGAAAGATAGATCAAAGTTTTTTGATCATGACATTTTAGGTTCTAAAAAAGAATTTTTATCATACTCAACCAGATCTTCTTTTATCAGGTCTTCCATAATTTCAATGAGATCTTTTTGAATTGTTCCGGCATCGACTTCGTATTGTTCCATAATCTTTGCCTGGATTTCCGCCAATTTATTTTTCCCGTCTAATGCCTCCCAAAGCATTCTTCCTTCTTCATTCAGGGTATAATAGATTCCCGATTCGAGATGAAGGAGAATACAGTCATCCCCTAAAGTCCTCCACACGACTTCCTTATTTCGCTTAAAATATGCCTCCCAAAACTCCATCAAAGCGCTCTCCATGAGTTAAAATATTATCTAAAATCGATATGAAAAAGGGCGTTAACGGTCCTCCTCATAAGGGTACCAGTCAGACTTCCGGAGACGTTCTACGCGTAGTACAACGATTTCATTACAACTGGTGGAAAAAACAACTTTTCTTCCTTTCATTCCTCCAACATCTTCCGAAACAATGGATACGCTCTTCCGAACCAAGATCCTCCGGGCAATCTTAGTATTTTCTAATCCAATATTCTGGGGACAAAGCTTGTAATTATGCGCCCCCCCGAAAATTTGCGCTTCCAAGTGTTTTAATTTAGAACCATCTTCGAGCATCATTTGGATCAGGGCCAGCGTGGCAACGTTCCCATATATCGGGGTCGCTATATGCTTATCCCGGGTATAAGGGAGCTTAAAGTGATTCATTCCTCCTACTTTCCGCCTCTGATCATAAATACAGACCGAAACACTGGAGCCAAGCACCGTTGAGATCGACACTGATTTCGAAGGCAAAAAGATGTAGCCGGGCTTGAGGAAATAATTTGTCAGGGCGGGAGTATCAGATTTTTTACCCATTTTTCTCTTTTAAAAATCTTTTCGCTACTATTGATTTTTCTTTAATAAATCCTTTTTTGTCTGCTTTACCACATCAAGCGGCAAATAAATAAAAAAATTCATATTATAATCTTTTTTTCCGCGGTTTTCTCCGTGGATTATCTAAAGCCTCAATAATCGTCCGGGGAATTTCTTGCAAAGAAACAACTTTATCAACCGCTCCAAGTTTTATCGCTTCCCGTGGCATGCCAAAGACTACGCAACTCTCCTCATCCTGTGCTATGGTGTGGGCCCCACGTTCATATAAGGCGAGCATTCCTTTGGCGCCGTCAGCTCCCATACCGGTCAGCAAAACCCCTATTGCATTTTCCCCAGCGCATCGAGCTACTGATTGGAATAATACATCAACACTGGGCCTTTGATAATGAACTGGCGGGCCGTCTTTAATCTTTACCACATTTTTTTCTCTGCTTTGGCTAAGCATCATATGCCGATCACCGGGTGCAATTAATGCTACTCCCGGTCTCACGTGATCATAATCCTTAGCCTCCCTCACCTCAAGCGAGCACATTTTATTTAATCTTTCCGCATAAGCGTGAGTGAAGTTTTCCGGCATATGTTGAACAATCACGATACCAGGCGTATTTTCAGGAAGGCTCATAAGCACGGTCTCGATAGCTTTGGTCCCTCCGGTAGAAGCACCAATAGCGATTACCTTGTCAGCGGTTTGGACGTGAAGGTTTTTTAGTTGCCCTATGGCCGGGGCAGTGGCTGATTGTTCTAAACTTACGATCCGGGAAGACGCTGCTGCCCGAATGGCGTGAACCAACCTCCGAGAAATATCCGTGGTAGCATATGCAGACCCCGGTTTACAAATAGCCTCAACCGCACCTAATTCTAAAGCTCGTAAAGCATTTTCGCTATTTTTCGGCGTAAAGGAACTCAGTATCACAACCGGCACAGGATAATACTTCATCAGTTTTGCCAGAAATGAGAGACCATCCATCCGGGGCATTTCTAAGTCAAGAGTAATGACATCCGGACGAAGGTGCACGATTTTATCCCGGGCGATATAAGGGTCAACCGCGGTGCCGATAATTTCAATATCTTTGTATTTAGACAGTTCCTCGGTCAAAATTTTACGCATGACCGCAGAATCATCCACAATAAGAACCTTGATCATTCGCTTAACCTTCCCATGTCCCCCAGAAATATTTTTTTAACACCCTATGCTTCGGGGATTTCTTCGCCATCAATAAGTAAAAAAAATCAATCTGACCATTATCCAGTTCTACTTTGGCCATGGATGTTGGTGGACAACGAAGAGCTGACTCGGTCATTTCTTCTGGTGAAATGATATCGGGAACACCAATAGCAAAAACTTCTCTTTTCCCTGCGATCGCGGGCAGCACGTTTCCACAGATCACATTGAGAAGCTCTTTAAAGGCGTCGTGCTGCTGAGGAACAGGAATGTCTTCGTCCACCCCAAGCATGTTTCGGGCTATTTCAGGGAGAACCTGATGAGAAAGAGCAAGAACCAGCGTGCCTGAAAAAAGGCCTGTAAAGGATATCTTGGCCGCAACCGCCACATTATAGTCCATGGTATCCCTTGTGTCTTCCGGAGCGAAAAAGAGAAAAGCTAAGTTCTCCAGAATCTCTTCCAAAACTTGATAAATAATCTCCTTGCGATCTTGCATGGTCTCGTCCGATAAAATTTTTTATTTTCGGTAGACCGCTGGCTTCATATATTTAAAATTATGACTAATGGCCGAAAGACTCTCCGAATGGCCAAGGAAGAGGTACCCGCCTGGATGAAGAAATTCCCAAAAACGATTTATAAGCTCCTGCTGAGTTTGCCGGTCAAAATAGATCATGACATTTCTGCAAAAGATAACATGAAAAAGACCTTTCATGGGCCAGGGTTCTATCAGTTAAGGCCATGGTTTCATATATTTAAAATTATGACTAATGGCCGAAAGACTCTCCGAATGGCCAAGGAAGAGGTACCCGCCTGGATGAAGAAATTCCCAAAAACGATTTATAAGCTCCTGCTGAGTTTGCCGGTCAAAATAGATCATGACATTTCTGCAAAAGATAACATGAAAAAGCCCTTTCATGGGCCAAGGCTCTATCAAGTTAAGCCGGCCTACGCGGACCATTGCCCGTATTTCATCTTTAACCTGGTAAAGCGTCGTTGATTCGTTTCGAACCCGGATAAAATATTTTTGCAGCAGCAGTGGCGGTATATCACCGAGCATTTCTTGAGAATAGTATGCCTGACGAACCTTCTCCAGCATTTTTAAAGAGATATCGGTTGCTAAAATCTTAATATCCCTTCTGTCAATGTTCGCTATTTCTTCGCGCAGCAAGATAGCTAATGAAAAAGGTTCTTCACCCGAAGAACACCCGGCGCTCCAGAAACGAAGGTGCGGCCCTTTGAGGTCAGGCAAAACCTTCTCGCGAAGGTAATTAAAATGGGTTATCTCGCGAAAGAAGTTGGTTTTGTTGGTGGTCATAACATCAATCAGCAAACCGATTTCTTTTCCGGAACTATCATGCTCAAGAAAGTCTATATATTCTTCAAAACTTTCCATTCCTAACGCCCGAAGCCGCTTCAGGAGACGAAATCGCACTAAAGCCTCTTTTCCCTCGCGAAGGCTAATGCCGCACATCTGGTAAATCATTTTACTTATCTTTAAAAAATGCTTTTGACTCAAGTCAAGTGACGTTAAATCCACATTCTTTTTTTGTTCGCTCATGCGCTTTCGAATTGTTCCTTTTTCTAACAACACAAATGCCTCTTACGATAAAACATACCTTCTTTAAAACTTAAAAAAGTTTTTCATTTCTGATCTATTTGATCTCTCTTCCCCCGGTCAAAATTATTTTTTACCCTTTACCGGGCTCTATGGAGCAAACCTTCACAACCTATATTTCTTGAACGTGGGTAACCTGATCAACGAGCGTAACCTCTCCGCCCGATAAAACCTTATCGACATCGAGAAGCATCACGACTTCCTGATTTATCTTTCCGACCCCCAAAATAAAATCAGTATCTATATTGGCACCAAACTCAGGTGTCGGCTCAATATCTTTTGACTCAATATCCACGACTTCATATACATCATCCACAATTAAACCCATGGTCACGTGATGGCCCGAGCATTTAATTTTAACAACAATAATTGATGTCCTCCGGGTATCCTCTTTAATCTCCATCCTGAATTTCAATCTCAAATCAACTACCGGAATCACTTTGCCGCGCAAATTGATTACTCCTCGAATAAAATGCGGGGTCCGGGGAACCTTGGTTAACGGCATGAGTCCTATAATTTCCTGCACTTTTAAAATTTCAATACCATACTCTTCAGCAGCAAGGTTAAAGGTTAAGTACTTCCCCGCCTTATCTGCCAGCCCTCCCTTTAGGTCACCAAGTTGCGAAGCACCTTCATGATAGCTCATCTTTACCTCCCTTTTTTATTCCTGTAATTCCTTTTCATCCTCTTTCTATCCTCCCCCTTCTGCCTCTTCCGCGTGAGCAAGTTTAACAACCTGCCTACATCGAGGATCAGCCCACCCGCCATCCGGCATAATCGCTCCTCGGAAATACCGAAGACCTCTCAATGCCTCGCCAAAGACTTAATAACAATCTGCTGTTGTCAAGAAGTTCATCAGCCACAATCCGTATGCCGTTCATTATCTTCAACCACAACAACAAGTGCGGGTGAGTCCGCTGAGCTTCTTCAATATCAAAAAGGTTATGAAAAGTATTTTTCCTCGCGAAGGCTAATGCCACACATCTGGTAAATCATTTTACTTATCTTTAAAAAATGCTTTTGACTCAAGTCAAGTGACGTTAAATCCACAGTCTTTTTTTGTTCGCTCATGCGCTTTCGAATTGTTCTTTTTTCTAACAACACAAATGCCTCTTACGTTAAAGCATACCTTCTTTTAAAACTTAAAAAAGTTTTTCATTTCTGATCTATTTGATCTCTCTTCCCCCGGTCAAAATTATTTTTTCCCTTTACCGGGCTCTATGGAGCAAACCTTCAACCTATTTTTCTTGAACGTGGGTAACCTGATCAACGAGCGTAACTTCTCCACCCGATAAAACTTTATCGACATCGAGAAGCATCACGACTTTCTGATTTATCTTTCCGACCCCCAAAATAAAATCAGTATCTATATTGGCACCAAACTCAGGTGTCGGCTCAATATCTTTTGACTCAATATCCACGACTTCATATACATCATCCACAATTAAACCCATGGTCACGTGATGGCCCGAGCATTTAATTTTAACGACAATAAGTGATGTCCTCCGGGTATCCTCTTTAATCTCCATGCCGAATTTCAATCTCAAATCAACTACCGGAATCACTTTGCCGCGTAAATTGATTACTCCTCGAATAAAATGCGGGGTCCGGGGAACCTTGGTTACCGGCATGAGTCCTATAATTTCCTGCACTTTTAAAATTTCAATACCATATTCTTCAGCAGCAAGGTTAAAGGTTAAGTACTTCCCCGCCTTATCTGCCAGCCCTCCCTTTATTTCACCAGGTTGCGAAGCACCTTCATGATAGCTCATCTTTACCTCCCTTTTTTATTCCTGTAATTCCTTTCATCCTCTTTCTATCCTCCCCCTTCTGCCTCTTCCGCGTGAGCAAGTTTAACCAACCCGCCTACATCGAGGATCAGCCCCACCCGCCCATCCGGCATAATCGCTCCTCCGGAAATACCCCGAAGACCTCTCAACGCCTCTCCCAAAGACTTAATAACAATCTGCTGTTGTCCAAGAAGTTCATCCGCCACAATCCCCGTATGCCGTTCATTATCTTCAACCACAACAACAAGTGCCCGGGTGAGGTCCGACTGGGCCTCTTCAATATCAAAAAGGTTAGCTAATCGTACCAGCGGAACGAATTTCCCTTGCAAGGAAAGCATTTCTCCTTTTTTAAGTACCGTGCTGAGATCTTCCTCTTTAGGCTGTAACGCTCTCACGATCGAAACCGTAGGAATGACGTATCGTTCTTTTCCCACGCGAATAATCATCCCATCAATAATAGCGAGGGTAAGCGGTGCCCGAACTTTAAAGACACAACCCTTTCCGGGATTTGACTGAAGCTCAATCTTGCCTCGCAGAGCGGTGATGTTCTTTTTTACCACATCCAGACCCACACCCCGGCCGGAAATGTCAGTAACCGTGTCGGCAGTGGAAAATCCCGGTTCAAAGATCAGGTTGAGAATATCCCGTTCTGTAAGTGAGCTTGCGTCACTAATAAGCCCTTTCGCCTGGGCACGCGCAAAAATGACATCTCGGTCAAGACCTCGTCCGTCATCCTCTATTTCTATCACTACATTGCCTGCCGAATGATAAGCGGAAAGTTTTATTGTTCCCTCGCGAGGTTTTCCGTTCTTTTCCCGCTCTTCGGGGAGTTCTATGCCATGGTCTACTGAATTTCGCACCATGTGCATCAAAGGATCAGTGATAAGATCAACCATGTTGCGGTCAACCTCGGTTTCCTCTCCAAACGTAAAAAGATTTATGCGTTTCCCCGATTTATTCGCAAGATCACGGACCAGTCGAGTAATTCTCTGAAAGGTTGATTTGAGGGGAACCATCCGAATTGACATGCTCAAGTCCTGAAGTTCGCGAACAATCTTACCCGCGTGGGAAACCCTTTGCTGAAATTCATAATACTCCTCTCCCATCTTCATGCTGTCCTGAGTAATCATCGAGTGAGCGATGACCATTTCCCCAACCATATCAATTAATTTATCAAGTCGGTCAGTTCTGACCCGCACCGATGATTCAAACCCTGGAGTGGCCCCTTGCATCCGCTGTTGTGTTCGGAGCGCTTTGGCAACGTCTTTTATTGACACTGTTTTTAATTTTAAAAGTTCCACCCCCAAAGGTTTCTCGCCCTGCTTTTCCACCGCTTCTTCTAATTCTTCCCGTTTCACCACTCCCTGGGAAACCAAGATATCACCCAGTCGAGCTGAAGGGGGAGTTATTTCTTCAACCTCTCTCAAGGCGCGGGCTTGTTCCGGATATTGGAGCAGATGGATAAGGGCATCGTATCCGTGTGGTTTTAACAAGGGTTTTCCCCGCAAAGCTTCTTCTACCGAACGGATAACCTCTTTGATCATGTCCACCGAATAAAGCGCAACCTCAGCATATCCACCTCCGTAGCGGATTACTCCCTCTCGGACTTGGCTAAACAGTGACTCTGCGTGGTGAGCAAGTTCGGATATAATTTTAAGCTCAAGAAAAGCAGAAGTCCCCTTGATGGTATGAAAAGCGCGAAAAACAGTGGCGATTGCCTCGGCATCATCAGGATCATTTTCTAAGGTAAGCAAAGCCTCTTCCGCCCCGCTAATTAACTCGCTGCTTTCAACAACAAATTCTTTTATAAAGCTATTGTCGGCATCTTGAGAAAAGTAGTTAAGTTCTTCTTTTTCTAAAGCCTCGACATCCTCTCCTGGGGCGTCATTTTTTGGCGCAGAGGCAAACTCTTCCTGAGTCGTTTTTTCCATCACTTCCTCAATGAGTTTACCGGTCTCGATTAAAGCAGCCTCCGTGGCAGGAGATTTTCCTTCTATCATTCCTTCGATTTTCCCTAATGCTTCCTTTAATTTCTTTTTCACTGGTTCCGAAAACGATCCATTCTCCATAACCCCTTTAAGCGATTCACGAAAACGGCTGAGGCCTGAGCTATCATCTGGTTCGAGTTGGATAAGAGCCGCTGCCAAATCATCAAGAGAACGAACCAGCATGTCCCCCGAATAATTCACCGGGGAAAACCCTTCTTCCTTACCTAATGTATTGTCCAAGGCCATTTTAACTTTTCCTTTCCATAATGATTTCCTCCCTCATAATTTCAACCTCTTCAAAACCACTCATCTCACTATTTCCCCCTGCCGGGTAAAAGAGTATTTCTCTTGTTTTTGGCTTGGATAACCATTGAACGAAAAGACTGTAAGTCCTGAACAATGGTTTTGTAGTTTTGGTACCGTTCCTGAGGGTCTTTTGCCATCATCTTTTCAATAATCCGGGAGAGAAAAACAGAGACCTTAGGGTTTCTTTCCTTAAGGGGTATGGACTTGCTATTGAGGTGGTGAAGGAGAATCGCCTTGGTGTCATTACCTTCAAAAGGAGGGTAGCCCGGTAAATACATGGTAAAAGGTAGCGCCCAAAGAATAAATATCACTGCGATGATCAATAACGTGGCCGGAAATTGACTCAGGAGAGATATAAAGAGGAGAGCCCACAATACCTTCTGGCACGTCTCCGGAAGCATTAACATCAATTTTTTTGGCTACTCCAAAATCCACGATCTTTAAAACCCCTTTGTCATTGATAACAATATTTTCGGGCTTTATATCGCGGTGGATTATATTCTTTTGCCGAACAAAGTCTAAGGTTTGACACACCGTTAACAAATAATCCAGGCCCTTTAATGTGTTAAGGTTACCGTGTTTTATTATTAAATCCGCCAGAGTTTCGCCAGCGATTAATTCCATCGCAAAAAAGAGGATGCCGTCAGTGTCTCCAATGGAATAGATGTGCGCGATATTGGGGTGGTCGAGCTTGGAAATCAATCGGGCTTCTTTAATGAACATTTCCCGAAAAGTCTCTTGGGAAGATAATTCGTAAGAGATTACTTTGAGCGCAACCTCCCGCTCCAGCGCAGAATCCCAGCCTTTGAAAACACCCCCCATGCTGCCTGAGCCAATGAAACAGACTGCTTTATAGCCACCGAGCTGCTTGCCCACCAAGCTATGATAGAATCGCGATTCATACGTTTCTTCTTCGGTTCTCGGAGCGCTGTCTGACAGGAGCAAATCCTCTCCCTCTGATCCTTCGTAAGGGAGGAAGACTGTTTTCCGGCTCCTGTCCCCGAGAAGGAGAAGAAGGTGGTGATGTTTGTTGTTCACGAAATTCTTTTTTTGAAGCTCCAGAGGCTGCCGAGTTAATAAGGGAGGTGAAATAATCATTGATCTCGTGCCATGCTGAATCTTCCGCAAAGGTTATTCCTATGCCCACTGGTTGCCGAAAATCATCAAAAGCAACATGTTTAATGTGCCCCTTGATTGTGACAACTCCTTGAGGCAGTGAAAACTTCACCATGAGTGAAACCCCTGGCTTTCCCAGCAAAGACGTAATCACTAACATGCCATCACGGCTAAAATTTTTTATTTTCCCCGGCATCCAAAGAATCTCATCCCGGGAAAGAGAGACCTTTAGATTAGGCAGGGGCTGCTTCCTTTTGGCCTGACGTCGTTCATGCGAAGGGGGTGTTGTATCAGAGGGTGGCGGTAAGATGGCTTTGCCGGATTCGGCAGCAGGAGTTTCCTTTGCAGCGGGATAATGGAGCGCCATTATTTCCTTTATCCGGCTGACAAAATCCTCTACCTCCATGGGGTACACTAAAAAATCATCTGCTCCCAATTCAAAAGCTTTAAAAGCGCGTCCCTGGTCATTGATCGGCACAAAAAAAACAAAGGGGACCGAGTCCCTCAGCGGGTCATTTTTTAAAAACCTTAAAAAATCGTATCCCGTAACATCCTGTAAAACATTATCACAAAGGATTAAACCCACGGGATGAAAAGTAAGGGCCAACAAGGCCTCGTGCATCTCCAAAGCGGTATGAACTTTAAAGCCCGCTTGACGGAGAAACTCGGCCATGGCCTCCAGAAACCCTTTGTCCCGGTTAATTAAAAGGATTTCGTTTTTTTCGCTCATGGTTGTTTATAGTTAAGTTTTAGATCCCCTGTCATGGGGGATAAAGCTGCCAGTCCACCGTGGCTGGCGCAATCCCCTTTTTGAAGAATTTTCATTTACCTTCATCTGACTGTTTATTCAAACAGCAATGAGGAAATTAACGATACAAAACCCGACCGTTTGCCCACCTGGATTATTGGTGGGCAAAATCCAGACAACAAAATTTTTCTGACATTGTATCAGTTAATTCCCTTTTTTTGTTTTGGGTTGAAGACACACCTGTAAGGCGAAAGAGCTTTTTCCAACGTCAAAAATGACTAAGGCGATGCTTGCCTCTTCAGGATGCCCAATTTGATGGCCCGATCCCATCACGACAGTGGGTATTGAAAGTTCAAAATGATACGGCTTCCCAATAAAAGACTTTTTCGAAAATCCGCTGATCATATTTATCAGTTCCCCCACCCCATCGTGAATAAACTCAGCATTGATTTGATCTTCAGTCACACGCATCATTTGAGAAATAACTTTTCGGGCCAAATCCCAATAAAAAGTAATTACCGCAGTCCCTTCTGCTTTTCCGGATAAACCGATAATTCCCGAAACATCTCCAAAGATTCGAAAGTCACTGGGAAAGTATAGTTCTTTATACTCAGCGTCTATCGAAGCCATGGTCTTCAAAACATGTTTAGTGCTGTTAATAAAAGGGGTAAGGTATTCCATCTCTTGATCTAACGGTTGCCGGTTCGGGATTAGATACCCCTGGAGAATCTGTCGACAGGCTAAGGGCGGGGCCTGCAAAGACAAAATTTCAGTAGCGCCAGCCATAATATAAGGGTGTTTAGGGTAGGTGTCGCTTTTCTTTTTCATCACAATAATAGGAATGTTTCTAAAGTTACAGGCATATCTTAACGCTTTGATCTCTTGCAATAACTGCTCAGGTTTTTTGCTGCCGGTCTCCACAATAACCATGCTGAATTCTTGAAGAGGCCTCTGAGCATCAAATGAAGAATTTTGAATGGCCACTTTTTCCCCAAAGAGATTGTTAACCATGTGAGTCACTTCCGGGCTACAGTCATAGAGGATTATTTTGCTCATAAAAATCTCCGTGTTAGGTTGAACCTCTTGGTATTTCCATGCCTAAGCCAGTATTGGCTACCCCAAAATATCCTTTATTTTTGTTGCCAGCTCTTCTGGGGTAAAGGGTTTGGATAAATAACCTTTTGCGCCTGCTGCTAAAGCTTCTTCAACTTTTACATCTTCTGATTCAGTGGAAACCATGAACACAGGAATTGCACGAAAACGACTGTTTTTCTGCATAGTCTTAAGAGCTTCGATTCCGTTTATCCCCGGCATATTCCAATCAAGCAAGACAAGCCCGACTTCGTCACCACATTGCTCCAGGATTTCTAATAAGTTTTGTCCATTGGTTGCATGGACACCTTCATAGCCTAACGATTCAACCACATTGACAATTATTTTTCTCATCACCAATGAATCATCCACAACAATTACTTTCATTTTTTCCTCCCCTTTTGCTTTGTTAAACTCCCCCTTTTTTGTTCTTTTCAGAATATTTCTAAAGCAATTTCAATAAGTTATTTTGAACTTGATTGTGCCATACACTTAAAAAAATCTCGGTAATCATTATGCGTCGAACAATTTCTTTATTTTTATTCGGACAAACCAATTTTTTTTATTAGGAAGAACGTTGCTTTTCTTTCTTACAAATTGTAAAATAGTGCCATATAAAAGAAAATTTGTCAAAACTTTCGTGGTTTTTTCCTGGCCACATTAAAAAACATCGCTTATTTTTTTGCTTCATGTAAAGCACGCCAGTGCTATAGAAATCTAAACCAGATTAAGGAAGCGTTTTTGTCTTAACAAACGAATGGTGATTACCTAATTTATTCCACTGGTAATGACTCTGGTTTGCATAAAGCATTTTTGCATAATACGTGAGTTTATTAACCTAAAATTAAAGGGTTTGAAATAATGTCAGAAAATAGCATCAGCGAATCAAAAGCTTTCTTGGAAATCCTCGGCATCTCAGAAGAGCCTTTTGGCGTGTATTATACCGATCAGGAGCCAAAAGATGGTTTTACACCAAAATCCCGCAGTCTACCTACTCTGGAAGAGGAAAAAGGAGATAAAATTGATTGGGGTTTAGTCTTTGAAGGTTTTTCTTGTGTAATAGGGTTGCTCTGGCGGGCGCGTAAAAAAGGTACGAGCGCTTATTTTAGCAGAGAAAATTTCGGTTGTTTTGGCGGAGCCTTTTATTTGGGGTTTTTAAGGCGTCCTTTAGATTTTGTCGCCCGTTTCGTCTCCACAGGTATCCCCAACCGTTTTGAGGGTGAACGCTATCTTGAGTCGCCTGAGGTGACCAAAATGTTCTTTAAGACCATTGATCCCCGACCTGCACCAGCTTCTTTTTGTGTGTTTAAACCGCTTTCCCTTTTTACCGATTTTGAAAAGCCGGAATTAGTTATTTTCTTCGCCCGGCCTGAAAGCATCTGCGGCCTCCACCAACTTGCAACCTTTGCAACCAACGACTTTGAAGCAGTCTTGTCCCCATTTGGTCCAGGCTGTGCTGGTATTTTAACGTGGCCCTTACACCTCCTCGCTCAAGGAAAGTCAAAGGCAGTGCTGGGGGGGTGGGACCCAACCGAACGACGATACGTCAAAACCGATGAGCTTACTTTTACTGTTCCGTGGGAGATGTACCATCGTATGCTCTCCCGATGGCGCGAATCCTTCTTAATCACAAAAACCTGGGATTCGGTACGCAAAAAGATCGAACGAAGTAAAAAAGCCTGGGGCGAAGAAGCATCCGATCAATCCCAAAAATGAATCTTTGTTTTAACCTTTCTGCTCTTTTTACTCCGCTCTCTTTTATCCCCTTCCGAGAGCACCTTTCCTGGGGTTTTGGTTCTCTGGGCTACTCGAAATCTTTCTAACGTTTACGCGGATTCTTTTTTCCCTTATAGGCTTATGGATTCAAAAAATAGTTTTTCTCTCCGTTTACGAACCCTTTATGTCCTTGACACCAAATCATTTTCCTTTTATAATTAAAAAATTACAAGATAACACGTTCACAAAAGGTGTTAAAACGTATGACGGGCAACAAAAAGATCGGCGAAATACTCATCGAGCTGGGATTCATAACCCAAGAGCAATTAAATGCCGCACTTAGCCAGCAAAAGGAAGCTGATTCCAAGAAAAAAATCGGGGAGATCCTGGTAGAATTGGGTTTTTTAAATGAAATAGATCTCCTTAAGTGTCTGGCAGGACTTTTTAAGGTTAGGTATATTTCTTCAGACAAGCTTTTAAAAATGACTATCCCCCAATGGGTATTAGAACTCATCCCTTCTGATTTTGCGGTAAAGCACAATGTGTTCCCCTTCTTTTGTTATGATAAATCCAAAATAGTATCCGTCGCAATTGCTGACCCCGAGAATAAACAGTTGCCCAAGTTAATCAAAAATGTATCCGGATATAATGAAATAGAACGGTATATCGCGTTAGAATCTACCATTAAAGCGGGGATAGAAAAATTTTACGGAAATGATTCTTCTTCGCTGGATAATCTAAAAGTCAGTGATCAAAACCGAAAGCCCCCAGAGCATTGCCAGCTTTGTTCCAAAAGAAGACTCTGCGGTGCTGCTCGATTCTGATTTTACTGAGTCAGATAAACCAGTCCTGAAACCCACCCAAGTTCTAAAGCGAAAGTCAAAAACAGTAATAATAGACGATCAAATTCTCACTCCGACTAAAACGGAAGAAGAAAGCCAAAAACGCCTTGCGGACCAGATATCCCCCTTGTCGGTTACGAGTGACGACACCTTTATTGAGGTGCTTAATATCGTGATAAATGTCTTGGAAATGTATAAAGGGGAAAATTATCGGGGCCATTCCGCGAGTGTCGCCAAGCTCGTAAAAGAAATTTCCCAGAACCTGGGACTCAAGGCAAAAGAAACGTATTACAACGTTCTGGCAGCGTATTTACATGATTGTTGTATGGTGGCGCCTGAGCATTTAACGCTTTTTAATTTCAATTCCGAACACAACCGTGATCTTTTAAAAAAATATTCCCAATCCTCGGAGCGCCTTTATGATGGTGCTCGCCTCCCCCCGGAAGTTCACAAAATTCTTCTTCACACCCTTGAACGATACGATGGTGAAGGGTATCCGGAGGGCCTTAAAGGAGACGATATCCCGCTCGGTTCCCGGATCATTGCAACCGTCGATGCCCTTATCCACCTCCTTAATTTTGAGGGGTATGAAAACTTCAAAAGTTCCTTTGACATTATCCTTTCTTTAAAAGAGAAATACTTTGATCCGGAAATCGTCGACATATTGGAGGAGATTATCTTAGACCTCTTTATTGATGAATCGTCACCCCGGGCAATTATCATTGATACTAACCCTGAAGAACTCGAACACCTGTCTGTTTTGTTAAAAAGAAATGGTATTTTTCCCTATCCGTTAAAAGACACGGAAAAAGTTATCGCTATCCTCGATAGTAGTCCCGTGTGTCTTATTATTTCAGAGGTGAATACAAAACCCCTCGATGGATTCTCCATTTGCGATCTGGTAAAAACCAATGATAAATACCGGAACATCAATTTCGTTTTTCTGTCAGAAAAACACGACTCCGCTACCGTAAGCAAGGGTTTTGATGCTGGCGCTGATGATTTTATTACCAAACCCTATAACCCAAGCATCCTCATTGCAAAGATTCAGAATTTTATTAAACATTCTCTCCAAAAAACTGAAGAAAAAGCCAAGACCGCTTCGACCAAAAAAGGCATTACCGGTAACTTAGCGGAAATCCACGTTACCGACCTTATTCAAATGCTCTTTGCGGGAGGGAAGACTGGCGCCCTTAAACTTTTTAAGGAAGATGAAAATGGGGAAGTATTCTTTAACCAGGGCCAGGTTATCAATGCTCGATACAAACAGGTCGAAGGAGTTGAGGCCTTTAATCTTTTGGTGCGCTGGGAACATGGTCTTTTTATTTTGGACCCTGATGCTCAACTGTTGGACCAGAAAATTTTTGACAGCACCGAGATGTTGCTTATCGAAGCGTGCCGGGTCTGGGACGAAGAAAAGCAGGGAGTGCTCTAACTCTATAGTTTAGTATCCTTACGGTTTCTTCTCACACGAAAACTTTTTTTGTTAATTCCGGCCTTTTCTTACTTTTCTTGAGCAACCTTCTTGTAAATTTTGGTATAATATAAATAAGCTTCAAATCTTCTAACCTTCCTTTTTATTGGAGAGAAAAATCCATCCGTGGGAAAAGAACCGATTAACACCAAGTTGCATTCAAAAGCAGATCGAGGCGACGACGAGGAATCGACGTAGGCGTACGTTTTAGTACGTCGAGGAGGATGACGAGGAGTCAACAAAGATATGCAAATGAAGGCGACTTGGTATAAAAGACTTGACCTTTCCATTTCCGGCATGCACTGTGCCAGCTGCGTGGCCAGGATCGAAAAAGCCCTTGCCCAAGCGGACGGAGTAAAAGAAGCACGGGTAAATCTCGCCACTGAAAACGCTTCCATCCTTTATGACCCTGCTAAAACTGCTCCTCTCCATTTTACAAAAGCCATCCAAGACTTGGGCTTTGGGATAAAGAAGGAAAAGATCGTCCTGCCGATTCAGGGAATGTCCTGCGCTTCCTGTGTCAACAGAGTTGAAACTGCCCTGAACCAAATTCCGGGGGTTATCCAGGCACATGTCAATCTTGCTTTACAAAATGCGACCGTGGACATTACTCCGGGAAAAGTAACGGTCAGGGATTTAGCCCGTGAGGTTGAAGCTCTCGGCTATAAGGTTCCGCACATCGAAGAAGGTCCTGGCATTGACAAAGAAAAGCTTGCCCGGGAAGAAGAAGTAAAAAACCTCAAACAAAAATTCTTAGCCGGACTCATCCTTATTATCCCCCTCTTTGTTTTAATGTCCTGGGATCACCTCGGCCTTTCCACATTATGGGATCTGAGTAAGAAGACCAATTTTATCCTTCAGTTTTTTTTGCAAACCCCAGTCCAGTTCTGGATCGGATGGCAGTTTTATAAGGGTGCCTGGGCTACTGCCAAGCACAGAACGACTGACATGAACACCCTGATTGCGGTCGGTACCAGTGCCGCTTATGGGTACAGTGTCCTTGCCACCTTCTTTCCCAGCCTCTTCGCGGCTCAAAGGTCTTGCCCCTGAGAGTTTATTTTGACACTGCCGGAGCGATCATTGTCATCATTCTCCTGGGACGTCTTTTGGAAGCCCGGGCTAAAGGCAGGACTTCAGAAGCGATCAAAAAGTTGCTGGGCCTTCAACCGAAGGCCGCAATCATTATCCGGGATGAGCAGGAATTAGAAATTTCGGTAGAGGATGTCCAGATTGGCGATATTGTTATCGTGCGTCCGGGCGAAAAGGTTCCGGTGGATGGTACGGTTGTGGAAGGCAATTCCTCGGTGGATGAATCCATGGTAACCGGAGAAGCGATTCCTGTGGAAAAAAAATCCGGTGATGAGGTTATCGGCGCTACCATCAACAAGACCGGGACCTTTAAATTTAAAGCTACTAAGGTAGGAAAAGAAACCATGCTTGCCCAGATTATTAAGCTGGTGGAAGACGCTCAAGGATCAAGACCTCCGATTGCTCGTCTTGCTGACCGGATTGCGAGTTACTTTGTTCCCGCGGTTATGGGAATTGCGCTCCTCACTTTTATTGTCTGGTTTTTCTTAGGACCAGAACCAGCCTTGACCTATGCGTTACTCAATTTCGTAGCCGTAATGATCATTGCCTGCCCTTGTGCGCTCGGCTTAGCTACGCCTACCTCTATCATGGTAGGAACCGGCAAAGGAGCGGAGATGGGTGTCCTCATTCGCACGGGGGACGCGTTGGAAACAGCCCATAAACTAACTACCATTGTCCTCGACAAGACAGGAACGATCACGAAAGGTGCGCCTTCGGTAACTGATATCATTCCTGCTGAAGGATTTGACGAGGAGGAGATCCTTGGTTTAGCCGCTTCCGCGGAAAAGTTCTCAGAACATTCCCTCGGTGAGGCGATCCTCAACAAAGCAAAAGCGCTCAAACTGGCAATAGCTGATTCTGCCCATTTCCAGGCTTTTCCAGGTCAAGGAATTGAAGCAGAGATAGGAGGTAAAGAGGTCTTTCTCGGTAATGCTAAATTCATGAAGACAAAAGGTGTTGGGTTCAATGGTATGCAAACAAAATCCGAGCTTCTCTCCAGCGAAGGAAAAACTCCGATGTTCATCGCGGTAAAGGGAAAAATTGCCGGAATCATCGCCGTTGCCGATACCTTGAAGCCCGAATCCAAAGAAGCCATCGCCGCTTTCCGCGATCTGGGCCTTGAGATAATTATGATAACCGGAGATGGCCGAAGGACAACGGAAGCAATTGCTCATGAAGTCAAAATAGAACAAGTTTTGGCAGAGGTACTACCACAAGACAAGGCCACTGAAGTAAAAAAGCTCCAGGCGGAGGGAAAAATAGTGGCGATGGTAGGTGATGGAATAAATGATGCTCCTGCCTTAGCGCAGGCGGATATCGGCATTGCCCTTGGCACAGGAACTGATGTGGCCATCGAGTCCGCTGACATTACTCTGATAAGCGGTGATTTGCGAGGGGTCGTAACCGCTATTACGTTAAGCAAAGCGACCATCCGAAATATTAAACAAAACCTCTTTTGGGCTTTTGCGTATAACACTATCTTGATTCCGGTTGCCGCCGGTGTGCTTTTCCCCTTTTTCAAAATACTCCTCAGTCCAATTTTTGCGGCAGCAGCTATGGGGCTTTCTTCAGTTACCGTGGTAAGTAATGCTCTAAGATTAAGAAGATTCCGGCCCCCTCTGAAAACTATTTAAAACGGAGGTGAAATGATGAGTTACTATTTTACCAAAGAACTTAAACATTTCTTTTGATGCGGCCATTGCCAAGGTTACTGAAGAACTCAAGAAAGAGGGATTTGGTATCCTTACGGATATTGACGTGAAAGCTACCTTAAAGAAAAAACTGGATGTGGACTTCCGCCCCTACCGGATTCTGGGCGCCTGTAATCCGCCCTTTGCTTTTCAGGCATTACAAGCTGAGGATAAAATCGGCACCATGCTTCCCTGTAACGTGGTGGTTCAGGAAAAGGCACCAGGGAAGGTTGAAGTAACTTCCATTGACCCCGTTGCTTCTATGGCCGCGGTAGATAATCCCAATTTGCGAACTGTTGGAGAACAAGTCCGGGAAAAGTTAAAAAGGGTTATTGATAATTTGTAACAAAGGAAGTGGCTCCGTTCCCTGAACTACTCTTTTAACGCCCTCCCCCGCCATATCAGGTATATGGCAGGATAAATGATCAGCTCCAGGATAGTGGAGGTGATAACACCGCCGACCATGGGCGCGGCGATCCGCTTCATTACATCCGCGCCTGTGCCGTGGCTGAACATAATCGGGATAAGGCCGGCCAGGATAACACTTACGGTCATAATTTTTGGCCTTATCCTTTTTACTGCTCCATGCATGATCGCATCCTTAAGGTCACTGATAGTATTTAATCTACCTTCCTTCTTCCACTGCTCATAAGCCAGGTCCAGGTAGAGGAGCATAACCACTCCGGTTTCCGCATCCAGTCCAGCCAAAGCGATTATCCCAACCCATACCGCGGTACTCATATTGTATTTGAGAAAGTAAAGAAACCAGAATGACCCAACCAGAGAAAAAGGGACTGCCAGCAGAACAATCAAGGTCTTGGTAACCGACTGGGTATTAAAATATATAAGCACAAAAATAATCAGCACCGTGAGCGGGATGACGATTTTAAGCCGCTCATGAGTTTTTACCATGTATTCATATTCACCACTCCACTCTAAGCGGTAGCCTTCCGGGATCTTAAAGGAAGCGACTTTCTTCTTGGCATCAGCCACATATCCCCCCACGTCGCGACCGGAAAAGTCTAAGTAGACGTAAGAAGCAAGAAGCCCCTCCTCACTTTTAATCATAGTCGGACCTTTTACTACCCTTACATCGGCCAGCTCACCGAGGGGAACTTGAATGGGACCAGAAAAACGAGATGACGTTCCCGAAACTGGTGGGGTATTTTCCATCATAATCGGAACCAGCACCCTTCTCAATTTTTCCAGATCATCTCGCAATTCCCGGGCATAGCGGACATTAACCGGATAGCGTTCCCTGCCTTCAATCGTGGTAGTGAGATTCATGCCGCCGATCGCTGACTCAATGATCTCCTGAATGTCGTCAACCGCTAATCCATACCGGGCAATTTCCTCCCGCTTGATGGCAAAGTCCAAGAAGTACCCCGTATTGACCCTTTCCGCATAAACACTCCGGGTCCCTGGGACCTCCCTCAGAAGGGGTTCAAGAGCAAGTCCGATTTTTTCAATCTCCTCAAGTTTAGGACCCAGAATCTTAATCCCCACCGGTGTCCTGATCCCCGTGGCTAACATATCAATCCGCGCCTTTATGGGCATGGTGAAGGAATTTGAAACTCCGGGTATGGTTAAGGCCTCATTCATTTCGTCTTTAAGCTTTTCAACGGTCATCCCTCGACGCCACTCGGATTCGGGTTTAAGGTTGATAACCGTTTCAAACATCTCGAGAGGAGCTGGGTCGGTAGCAGTCTCAGCCCGGCCCGCCTTTCCAAAAACCTGGGCAACGTCAGGAATCTTTTTTAGGATTTTATCTTGGAGCTGAAGCAGCTGAGAAACTTCTGATATGGACGCGCCCGGAACAGTAACCGGCATATAAAATAACGTACCTTCATAAAGTGGCGGCATAAATTCTGATCCGATTTTTATAAAAGGAAAAATAGTCAAGGACAAAATAATAACAGCGATTATAATGACCCCCCATTTCAATTTAAGCGCAACCCGGGCTACTGGTTCATAAACCTTATGGAGGAAAATACTGATAAAGTTTCTTTCTTCCGGCCTTATCTTTCCGCGAATAAAAATGGTCATAAGCACCGGAGTCAAGGTAATCGCCAGGAAAGAAGAAAAGAGCATGGCAAAAGTCTTGGTATAGGCTAATGGTTTAAAAAGCCTCCCTGACTGAGCCTGGAGAGTAAAGACAGGTAAGAATCCAACCGTGATGACCAGAAGGGAAAAGAAAAGTGATGGCCCTACCTCCTTAGCTGCCTCAATGATTACGTCGGTTCGGCTGCCCTGTTTTCCTTTTGTTTCCCATTCTTCAAGTTTTTTATGAGCGTTTTCCACCATGATGATTGCTGCATCCACCATCGCGCCAATCGCAATAGCGATACCGCTCAAGCTCATAATATTGGCGGTAACCTTCAAATAATACATGCAGATAAAAGAAATGATGATGGCGATGGGCAAGGTGCAGATAACGACAAAAGCGCTCGGCAAATGGAATAAAAAGACCAAACAAACGACACCGACCGCCAAGCCAAGTTTCAAGATTTCCTCTTTGAGAGTACCGATAGAACGGTAGATAAGGTCAGAACGGTCATAGGTAGTGATGACCTTTACGCCTTGAGGAAGACTCGGCTCAATCTCTTGTTTGATTTTCTCTTTGACCCGTTCAATGACATTAAGGACATTTTCTCCAAACCTTACCACCACAATGCCGCCGCAGACCTCCCCTTTACCATCCAGATCCGCAAGCCCTCTCCGGATATCCGGGCCAAGCTGGATGTTCGCTATTTGTTTTAAAAAGACCGGGGTTCCGGAGCGATCTGTGCCAACTGGAATATCCTCCAAATCCTTGAGATTTCTAATGTAACCTCTTCCCCTCACCATATACTCGATGCCGGATAGCTCTAAAACTCGACCTTCGACATCCCGGTTACTCCTCCTTATAGCTTCCATCACCTTAGCAATCGGGACATTAAAGGCTAAAAGTCGATTAGGATTGATGGTAACCTGATACTGTTTAACAAATCCGCCGATGCTGGCAACTTCAGAAACTCCAGGAACACTTTGGAGAGCAAGCTTAAGATTCCAATCCTGAAGGGAACGAAGCTGGGAGAGGTCATGCTGACCAGTCTCATCGACAAGAGCATAACTAAAACCCCAGCCGAGACTCGTAGCATCTGGCCCAAGAGTGGGGTTAACATCCGCCGGAAGTTTATTTTTTACTGCCTGAAGGTATTCTAATACCCGGCTTCTTGCCCAATAGATATCGGTTCCTTCCTCAAAGATAGCGTAGATAAATGAACTCCCGAGAAAGGAAAACCCACGAACCACCTGGACCTTAGGCGCTGCAAGCAGGGTTGAAGATATCGGATAGGTAATCTGGTCTTCGACCAGGTCAGGACTTTTCCCCGACCACTCTGTATAGATAATAACCTGAGTATCGCTTAAGTCCGGAATAGCATCGAGGGGAGTATGTTTCAGCGACCAGTAGCCCCAGGCAATTGCAAAGAGAGTAAACAAAAAGATAATAAATTTGTTGCGGGCGCTGTACTCGATAATTTTAGCGATCATAAAAAACTACTGTCGGCGGTATTAGAATAAAATTTCACCTATCAACCAAGCAATAGATTTATTTTCAGTGTTGCGGGAGAGGCACGACCCCCTTGAGTTTTGCCTCCGAGTCGATAAGGAAATTGGCTGCCGAAGCAACCCTTTCTCCCGCGTTAAGTCCCCTGATTACTTCTACCATCCCATCCCCCTTAAGCCCAAGGGCAACTTCCCGTGGTTCAAAATTTCCGCCTCCTTTATCAACGTAAACCACGTGCCTCTCTCCGGTATCAATAACCGCTTCTGCCGGGATCGCCAGTTTTGTCCCAAGGTCAATCTTCACTTGCACATCAGTATACATGTTTGGTTTTAGCTCGCCATCTGGGTTGGGGATGGTGAATCGAATCTTTGTGGTCCGGGTTTCTTCCGACAAGGTGGGATAAATGAGATCAATCGTTGAGAAAAATTCTTTTCCGGGAAAATAGCTAAGATTAATTTTTGCAGTATCACCCATTTTAATTAAGGGCAGTTCATACTCATAAATATCGGCAATAACCAAAACAGTGGATAAATCAGCAACATCAAAAAGTTTCTCTCCTGGCATGACCCGCATTCCTTGAAGGGCCATTTTTTGGACAATGTATCCGCTTACCGGGCTATAGATGGTGAGCGTCCGTATCGGCTTACCGCTCTCTTCGATTTTCTTAATCTGGGAGTCAGTTATATCCCAAAGTCTCAGTCGCTCTCGTGCTGCTTCAAGAATCTGTTGAGCGTCTTGCGCAAGCATCTTGCCAAAACCTTCTGTGTTTTGCGTTTTACTCCATTTTACAAGGTTGATAAATTCTTGTTGGGTGGCAAAAAGTTCCGGACTATAAATTTCGGCCAAAGCCCCCCCCTTTTTTACATACTTACCAGTGTAGTCCACATAGAGCCTTTCAATCCAGCCTTCGACTTTGGTATTGACCGTAGCCAGCCTCCTTTCGTCGTACTCAATCCGCCCAACCGTTCGGATAACCTTCTCCATGGGTTTCAGCGAAACTGCAACTGTCTTAACTCCAATGAGTTGCTGTTTCTCTGGGGGTATCTGGAGCGATGGAACTTCAGCGGTTGTTTTTTGGGGAGCTGATGGTGCGGTCGGAGCAGGTTGGGAAGTTTCAGCCGGCATGCCGGGCATACCTGGCATTGATGGTGTTTGAGCGATCGCAGGTGATGAGATCCTGCTACTCATGAATAGGTCGGGCTGCAAAAAATAGATAAAAAGAATAGCCAGGAAAATCTGAGCACCAAGAATAAAATTATTTGGTTTCATTTCCCTCCGTTCCAGCTGGTGAAACAATATGTGTTTCTCCCGTGATTGCTTCCAGCCGGGCAATTGCCTTTCCTCGCTCAGTAACCTGTCCCCAGTAAAGAAGCTCATAGTCAAGCAATGCTTTAAGACGGCTGATAACGGTTATCGCCTCAACCTTACCCGTTACATATCCCGCAATGGCTGATTCAAAATCCTGATATGTTTTCGGGATCAAAGCGCTTTGATATAACTCAGTCAACCTTTCCGCGGCCGTGAACATAGAGTAATTATCTCTTATGGCGGAAGCGATCATAAGCTTGATTGCCTCACGTTCACTCTGTGCTTCCGATAAAGATGCTTGTGCCTCGAAAACGCCTTGTCTCTGTTTGCTCCGAAAATAAAGAGGGATATTGATAGTGCTGGTAAGGCTCCACATATCATCAAACATTCCTCGTCGTTTCGATACCCCCGCGTTAATGGTAAAGTCAGGATAGTATTCTCTCTTTGCCATCTGTACTTTTGCTTCGGCGCCGGCAATCATCTTTTCTCGAGCTTTAATTTCCGGAGAATTGTTGTAGGCTTTTTCGAGAAGCTCATCCAAGGTGGCGGGAAATGCAGCAGAAACAGGTTCAACCGGTCGTCCGAGAGAAGTGTTAACATCCCCCCGGCCGAGAGTGGAATTTAACATCGCCTCCAAAGCCTGAACCTTTTGCTTGAACATTTCCTCTTTTTCAATGAGCATGTACTTTTCGGTCTGAGCCATTATGACTTCTTGCTGGGGAGCCATGCCTGATGAATACCGGGCTATTGCTGCTTCCTCGATCCGCGAAAAAAGAGACGTCTTATCATGGATGAGGTCAATGTTTTTATGGGCAAGAAAAAGATCAAGGTAGAGTTCCTTTACCTTGGCAATGGTTTTTAATTGGGTTGCCGCATAAGCAGCATCGATGCTTTCCGCATCTTTTTCCGCCATTTTCTCCTTTAATGATCGTTTCCCAGGGAAGGGAAACATCTGGGAGGCAGAAAACATCCATTGGGCATCTGATGCATCTCACCGTAGGTATACTCATTCCATCCTGTCATTCTGATAACCAAACATAACCATCGGATCAGGAAGGCTCTTGGCCTGGGGAATTTTGTATTTTGCCGCCTCCCCCCTCGCTTGAGCGGCAAGGATTTCCGGATTATTTTTCAATGCCTCCTCAATCAGGTCATTGAGCTTCAGTTCTTGCGCCAAGACAACCGAAGAGAGACAGAAAAACAATCCCACAATAATGATTTTGATT
>CAVTQE010000051.1:0-68783 GCA_963736755.1 uncultured delta proteobacterium
AATGATCTTCTTGAGGTGACTGAACTGGCAAGTGGTTGATGCGAACCCGATCAGGCCCGGCTTTTTCTCTTCGATGGCTTGGTAGAGTGATAGTATGTCCTCCTGCGTGCTGAGTTGGAGGTAATCTACTGTGTGGCCATGCTCCTTCAAAAATGCTGCGATATATCCGATTCCACAACTGTGTGACAGAGCGAACCCCAACTGTGGATAGATTAGAAAAATATTCATACTTTTAACTTTAATCCAGCGATAAAGGCTGATTTAGATTGATAAAAGCAGCGGAATGGGCTATCTTGACTGAGCAAGAACAGTTTTAATATTTTGGAGGCCATTCATGCAAAAAAGGCCCATCACCTTTTTCTCATGGCGATTTGGCCTATTTATTTTTATCAATCTTAAAAACCCTTCCCATCAAAGACACCCTTTTTCTCTCCTTCACTTATCTTTTCTGGGATTGATAAGTTCTATTCTTATTAATCCCAACCAGGATAAAAGTCAAGGAAAAACGAAAGTCACAGGGTCAGGTCCTACCCATTTGACAACCTCAGTCTATTTTTCCTTTCTTTTCCCCTATATTTAATTATTAAAAAGAAGGGTTAGGCTCTATCTGAAAAATATTTTTTGAGGCCTTCGTGTATGCCGACAGGATTGTACCCTAAATCTCTTGTTGCCAAAGAATGGTCAAGGTTCGCGTCTTGGGTAATACCCGCGATTACATTCCATGTCAACAAGGGTTTTTTCATCACCATTGCCATGCCTGCAGCAAGCAGTCTGCAGATCCATACGGGGATCGGTATGAAAAGTTTCCTTTTTCCCTTATATCCGAGCATAAGATGCCCCAAATCCCAGATGCTGATTGCCTCACCGCCACTGAAATTGTAGATCTTGCCGAAACATTTTTCATTTCCCGCAAGAGCTATCAGGCCCTTCATCAGGTCATCGACATCAACCGGATTTTTCAGTGCGCGTCCCCTGCCGATAAATGGCACGACCGGATATTTCAGGAGATAGTCCATGAACATCATGAACTCCAGTCCGCCATTTTTTTCATAAACTAATGTTGGACGTACGATAGTGTAGTGCATCGCTTGTCTGTTCCTTAACAATTCTTTCGCACTCTCTCTTGGATCGCGAATAAGGAGTCCCCAGGGGATAAACGACAGAAGCAGAAGAGACATAAATAAAATGTCTTACTCCGGCTGAAGCTGCTTCTTTAACCATGTTTTCTGTGCCGTTGATATTTATCTTCTTGAATAGCGCAGGGTCTTGCGCAATGATAATCGCGGCGAGGTGGTAAACCGTATCTATTCCCTTGAAAGCGCCCTTTAAAGAATGGGCATCCTGAATATCACCATAAAAAATATCACAATCAACCCCTTTCAATCGTGAAACAAGCGGGTCATTCGGCAATGTCAAAACACGAACCTTCCAGCCTGATTTCACAAGGGCATGAACCAGCCGCGAACCCATAACGCCGGTCCCGCCGGAGACAAGAATGCCCCCTTTTTGCTGAGAATGTGCCTTATCGGATGTCATGATACTTTCCTCTCAGATAACTGCGTACAACCGACAGCACATCGAAACCGTATTTGACCGGATTCAGATGCGAAACTTCATCGGCATAAATCGTTGGTATTGGCACCTCAACAATCCTCAACTTTCTTATCTTAGCCATAACGATCATTTCCAGATCAAAGTCAAATGAATCGCTGAGTTTATTGAAAGGGATTTCGAGTAAAATTTTTCTGGAGTACAGCATATAACCGCTGTGATACTCTGCCAGCTTCATGCCGAACGCTATATTTTCAAGGACGGTCAGGCATTTATTAGCTATGAATTTATATAATGGCATCCCTCCCTTTAAAGCCCCCTTTCCTAACATTCGGGACCCCTGGACAAGGTCTGCTTGATCATCATCAATAGGTTTCAGCAGATCAGGAATTTTTTCGGGTGAGTATTGTCCGTCAGAATGGAGCAGGATCGCAACGTCTGCCCCTTGTTTCAGCGCATAATTCAGGAGAGTCTTTTCAGCGGCGCCATATCCTCGATTTGTTTCATGCTGCAAGGTAATAAGACCAGAGTATTCTGACCGCAACCGCGATAGCGCTTCTTCAGTATTATCGTTACTGCCGTCGTTCACAACGACATAACGTTTAATCCTTGATTTCACATGGTCCGGTATTCTGGAAAAAACCCTTTCGATAGTTTTACCCGCATTATAAGCAGGCATAATAATGAAGACATTATCTACCATCAGAGAAATCCCAAACTATGGTGTCACGTCCAGTGCTTTGTGAAAAATATCATGGGTACATAAGTCTGATCTGCCCTGACTGCGATGACAATCCATATATTCTGTGAGATAGTATCGCATTGTTTCTTCAAGGAGCTCCTTCAGTTTCCATTCAGGTTCCCATCCTAAGAGTTTGCGGGCCTTCGAAATATCCGGAATTCTCCGGTCTGAATCTTCATATCCTTCCCCGTAAAAATCATCTGCCGAGACTTCGACTATGTCGGGCAGGCGTTGACCGGGTTTCAAAAATTTCTCCGCGTATATTTCACGCATCAGTTCTGCCAGCCCCCGGATAGAAACCTCGTTATCCGGAGTTCCGATATTAAAAACCTGCTTGTTGCAAACACCGTCAGGGTTTTCAATAATCCTCCCGATACACTCGATTGCATCATTGATATAGGTATAACAGCGTCGGTGGAGGCCGCCATTCACCAGTTGCATCGGTCTGCCGCTGATCAGGGCATCCATGAAAAAGGAGAATACCCTTGGAATTCCGTCGGTCTCCTCCGGAAGGTAATCAATCTTTGGTCCGATAAAGTTAAAAGGCCGGATAATTGTATAGTTAAAATTATATTCGAGTCCATAGGCATGCAGGACTCTCTCAAGGAGCTGTTTCGCAGATGCATAAATCCACCGGTGTTTGCCAAGATGTCCGAGGATAAAATCACTGCTGTCTTCAGAAAAAGTTGCGTACCGGGGATCTTCAGGATTGGCCAGGTCCTCTTTCATTACGCTCACCACAGTCTTTCCATATACCTCACAGGTAGAAAATTGTATGAGACGCTTTTTATGCTGCACACATGCCTCTGCAATTTTAAGGTTCTCAACAAAATTCAGCCTGAATACTTCCAGCGGTATTTTGATATACAGGCCGGGATTTGCATAAGCAATAAGATCGATGACCAGGTCTGCATCTTCTGTCAGTTCCCCGAGATTCAGGCCCGGTTTTCTGATATCCTGCTGGATGAATCTGAAACATTTATGTCCCAGGAATTCCATGATCTTATCCTGATAGATATCAACACCTGTAACAGTATGCCCTTCTGATAGCAGTTTGCCGGTAAGGTGAGAGCCGATAAAACCTGCGCAGCCCAAAGTCAGGACTTTCATTCATTGTCTCCTGTCGGTTAATGATTGAGGATTTTCATCTTTTTAATTCTGGCGGAGATAAAAGTCAAGAAAAAACAAAAGCCATAGGGACAGGAACTACACATATCTGTTTTCGATTGTGTCTTATTTAAATTTTTTTTTCGCCGCTACCCTGGCTTTTTACTGGGGAAACGGGAAGAAACGGCTGAACAGATAAAGGACGAGGGGAATGGAAACGAGAGAAAACAAAAAACTTCCCACGATGAACTGACTGGACAGGGCGCGGTTTCCCCCTGAGCGTTCGGCAAAGATGGGAATCGCGGTGACCGGCGGCACCGCTGCCTCGAGCATGAGGATCAGGGCTACGGGGAAAGTCGGTTTTATCAGGATCAGTATCCCGAGGACAACCAGAGGGAAACAGGATATTTTTAGCCAGGACAAACTTGGTCACTTCCCGGAAATAAATGTTTCGTTTTCCTCCGGCCTCGAGCATCAGATCGTGATAGAGGTTTCCGCCCAGGATCAGCATGAACAAAGGAGAAGCCATGGCGCCGACCATAATGAAAATGGTTTTGACGAACTGGGGCACGTAGATTTGAATGCCGATCAAGGCGATCGACATCCCGACAATTGTCGAAACGAGGACCGGGTTGAAGAGTCGGGCCATACTCATACCCTGAGCGTTCCCCTTTTTCGGAAAAAAGAACGAATAGGTGCTGAACATCATCGTGGGATGGAGAAATACCAGGAGAAACAGGGGCACCAAATAGGGATTACGGGGTCCGAACAACCCGGTTAGGATGATCAGGGGGAAGAAAAGCGCGTTCTGATAAAAAAGCCCCATGGCAAATTCACCCCGATGTTCCCGTTTGGCCATCAGGGAGCAGAGAAGGGACAAAAGAAGCGACACCCCGACAAAACCGAGCCACCACAACGGCATATGCCACCAGTCGGGGTTATTCTGGGGTGAAAAATCGATGATCAGGCTGGCAAGAACGAGGCACGGAACAGCGATATCAATGGACAAGGAAGAAAGAAAACCTAAAGTTTCATTCGACACGCGGTGCCGCCCGATGATCCAGAAACCGATAACGCCGACACCGAGCAGCGCAAAAACAGCCTGAAGGGTGATAAAGAAAATCTCCATACGTTCCTCTCTGTTATCGCATTACGTGATCAGGATAAAAGCACGCGTGGGGAAATTGGCCATTAAATCACTCCGGTGAAAAAACCACTTTCCTCTTTCCGGAATGCTGGGTCCGTGGCCAACTCAGGCGCACTCGCTGTACCCGCACATGCGGCAGACCATACAGCCCCCCTCATGTACGACGATCCCGCCGCAGTCAGGGCAGGCTCCTTTTAATAAAGAGATTTTTTCCGCAAAAGTTCCATACCCGTTTGCCGAAAGGTGGGACTGAATTGCCTTGGCAACCGCGTCCGCGCAGGATAAAATCTTGTTTTCCCCGAATCCGGAAGGCGAATGGCACGAGATACCCTGGAGTTGTTTGATCACCTGCCGCGCCCGCACCCCGCTCCGCCAGGCCAGAGAAACCATGCGTCCGATAGCTTCGCTCTGCGAAGCCGCGCATCCGCCGGCCTTACCCATGGTGGTAAACAGCTCAAACAGTCCGGTGCTGTCCTGGTTAACCGTCACATAAAGAGGTCCGCACCCCGTCTGCATCTGATAAGTCCACCCCTTGAGGACCTTGGGTCGTTCCCGTTTGACTACCCTTTTGGTTTCTTCGCCGCTGGCGCGGCTTGTTTTTTCCTGGGTTTTTCCGGTGGAAAGCACTTGGTTTTCCCGGGACCCGTCCCGGTAAATGGTCACCCCCTTGCAGTCCTCCAGGTGGTAGGCCAGCTCGAAAACTTTGGCCACATCCTCAATGGTAGCGCTTTTGGGAAAGTTGACGGTCTTGCTCACCGCATTATCCGTAAAGCGCTGAAAGGCAGCCTGCATCTGGATGTGTATTTCCGGAGGGATGTCATGAGCCGTGACAAACAACCGCCGGACATCGGCCGGGATCTCTTCCAGGTCCTGGATAGATCCATGTTCGGCAATGCGCTTCATCAAATCAGGGGAATAAAACTCTCGCTCGCGGGCAATCTGTTCGAAGCGGGGATGCACTTCCACCAGAATATCATCATCCATGACCTGGCGGACATACGAGACCGCAAAGATCGGTTCCACCCCGGACGAGGTGTTGGCAATGATGGAAATGGTGCCCGTGGGAGCGATCGTGGTCACCGTGGCGTTGCGGATCGGGGGTTCATGTCGCTGTTCATACACCGACCCAGGAAAATGAGGAAAGGCGCCCCGCGATTTGGCCAGATCACGAGAGGCCTGGTGCCCTTGTTCATTGATAAACCGCATAATTTTTTTTGCCAGCTCAAGAGCTTCTTCGGAATCATAGGGAATCCCGAGAAGGATCAGCATGTCTGCCCATCCCATCACCCCCAGGCCGATTTTTCGATTCCCGAAAGTCATCTCCGCAATCTGGGGAAGCGGGTACTTGTTTACCTCCACCACGTTATCCAGAAAGTGAACTGCCAGGTGAACAATTTCTTTGAGCCGTTCCCAGGCAACCTGTCCGTCATCCACCATTTTTGCCAGATTGATCGACCCCAAATTACATGACTCATAGGGCAGAAGCGGCTGCTCGCCGCAGGGATTCGTGGACTCCACCTCTCCGATATGGGGCGTGGGGTTATCACGGTTTAAACGGTCTAAGAAAACAATGCCGGGCTCTCCGTTTTCCCAGGCCTGCTCAACAATTCTGTTAAAAACCTTCCGGGCGTTCAGGGTACCGGTAACCTCTCCGTTGCGGGGATTGATCAGGTCGTAGTTTTCATCATTTTCCACCGCGCGCATAAAGTTTTCGGTCAGCCCAACGGAAATGTTGAAATTATTAAGAAGATGGTTATCCGCCTTGCACATGATAAAGTCCATGATATCCGGATGATCAACCCGCAGAATGCCCATATTGGCGCCCCGCCGCGTGCCGCCTTGTTTGATGGTCTCGGTAGCGATATCGAAAACACGCATAAAAGAAATGGGGCCGCTGGAAATACCGGTCGTGCTGAGCACCACATCATTGGCCGGGCGGAGGCGGGAAAAAGAGAAACCTGTTCCTCCGCCGGATTTGTGAATCAGGGCGGTATATTTCACGGCATCAAAAATTTCTTCCATGGAGTCTCCTATCGGCAGCACAAAACACGCGGACAATTGCCCGAGTTCTCTTCCCGCATTCATCAGGGTCGGTGAATTGGGCATAAATTCCAGGTCCGCCATCATACGGTAAAACGTAGCCGCCAGTTTGGTTTCGTCAGCCTGGGGATCAAAAATCCGATCCGCAGCGCTAATGGTATCCGCCACCCGATGAAACAGGTCAGCGGGTGTCTCCAGTACCTTTCCCTCCGTGTCTCGTTTCAGGTAACGTCTTTCCAGAACAGTGATCGCATTCCTGGTCAGATTGGGCACCAGGGAATCTGAATCTGATGCATTCATGTGGATCATCCTTTTGGTTGGGAGATGTCGAATTTCTTGAATAAAATACGATAGATAGACAACTATATTTTTTTACTACACCATACAGAAATTGTCAAGGAGAAAGAGGGGTTAAAACAATTTTTTCCAGAAGTGACCGGTTTTTTTTATAAACCCTGATGAGAAAAGCAAATGTCCTGAGATGTTGATTTTCAACAACGCCTCCTTCGTCGTCTCCTTTTTCTTCGCCTCCCTCCTTTCTTTAAATATTTATTCCGCAAGAAGAAAACAGAGGAAATACGCCTAAAACCATCTCCTCTGTGTCAGCCCACGGATATTACAATCTTTTTTCGCGGGTGTACTTTCTTTGTGACAGAATTTCTCCAGAAGGTTCCTTTTCACGGCGCGTCCGCAAACTCACTTAATCATTACCCTTCCCCACACTGAGGGAACAACTTGCAATTCTTGATTGGCAATGGTATTCGATGAAGCGCAGTTTGACTAATCTTGTGGCAATTATTCATATCACACCAAAATCTGAAATATGGTGATTTTCACTGACACAAAGTAAATAAGATATGTCTAACGATAGAATCTCTTTTTTGTTTTTTTACTTTTTACTTGAACTCTTATGAATCCTGAAGCGGATGATTCCCTGTCTTGCATACCACCCTTTTAGGGAAATTTGATGAAAGTTTTTAATTCCTTAATCAAGAGCCGTTTTGGGATTCTTTATTTGTTTTTTGCTGTCTTTCTCGTCCTCTCCTTTATCACCAGAACAATTCTTCTTATTCAATCGTTGTCTGAGCTTTCCTTAACCTTGTTTCTTCTGCTCAAAATATACAGCGTCGGCCTTTTTTTTGATGTCGTGGCCATGACCTATTGGGCGATTCCCTTTATTCTTTATCTCGTGTTCGTTCCGGATAAAATCTATCAGAGCAAGGCTCACCGGCCCCTCCTGTACCTTGTTTTTTGCGCGAATATTTTTCTCCTGCTGTTTAGCGGGGTGGCTGAATACTATTTTTTCGACGAATTCAGCACCCGGTTTAATTTCATTGCGGTGGATTACCTTATTTATTCCCATGAGGTGGTAAACAATATTATCGAGTCGTATCCGATTGTTGCCATCGTGAGCGCGATTGCGGTTGTGTGCAATCCTCCTTTTTCTTTTCCTCCGAAGACATCTTGAGTGCTCGATACACGTTAAAAGCAGTCTGAAAAACCGGGCGAAGACCGGCGTGGTTTTTCTTTTGCTTCCTCTTCTTTTTTATCTGTTTGTTGACATATCCTTTTCCGAGATATCGTCCAACAATTACGCGAATGAACTTTCCTCCAACGGCATTTACAATCTTTTTGCCGCGTTCAGAAACAATCAGATCCGCTACGGAACCTTTTATGCCACCCGGGACAACCGAGAAGTGTTTCGTCACTTAAGAGCTTTGCTTGAAGAAAAAAACAGTTCTTTTGTTACTGATGATGTTTTTGATATTACCCGAACGATTAAAAATAAAGGAAAGGAAAAGAGGCTCAATGTCGTAGTCGTGATGGTAGAAAGCCTCAGCGCGCATTTTTTGGGCGCCTTCGGGAGCTCTCAAAATCTTACGCCCAACCTCGACCTTCTGGCAAAGGAAAGCATCCTTTTTACGAACCTGCACGCTACCGGCACGAGAACCGATCGCGGGCTGGAGGCAGTTACCCTGTCAGTGCCCCCTATCCCGGGAAGGTCGATCATCAAACGGCCTCACAATGAGAATATGTTCACCTGGGGGACGATCATGAAGAGCAGGGGTTATGATCTGAAATTTATTTATGGCGGTTACGGATATTTTGATAACATGAACTTATTTCTTCAGCCATAATGGCTTTGCTGTCGTTGACCGGGCCAATTTAACCAACCACGAGATAACTTTTGAAAACGCCTGGGGAGTATGCGATGAAGATTTATTCGCTAAGGCGAGAGCGGAATTTACCCAGTCTTACCAGGCTCACAAGCCTTTTTTTGCGGTTATCATGACCACCTCGAATCATCGGCCTTATACTTACCCCGAGGGAAGAATCACTATCCCGTCGGGTTCCGGAAGAAACGGGGCAGTGAAATATACTGATTATGCGATCGGGAAATTTATCCGTGATGCACAACAGGAGCCGTGGTTTAAAGACACGGTTTTCGTAATTGTGGCTGACCATTGCGCCTACGCGGCAGGAAAAATCTCGCTTCCGGTCAAAAAGTACGTGATCCCTTTGCTTATTTATGCACCGGATCATTTTCCTCCGCAAAAAATCGACAAACTGGCGAGTCAGATAGATATCGCCCCCACGGTTCTGGGGCTTTTAAACTTTAATTACACCACGAATTTTTTTGGTAAAGATATTTTCAAAATGCAGCCTGAGCAGGAAAGAGCATTTATCGGTACCTACCAGAAGCTTGGTTATATGAAATCAAGACCTCCTGGCAGTGTTGGATGTTAAGAAAAGGAAGGCGCTGTATCAATTCGATCGCACGACCGGGAAAATGAGGGAACACGCACCTGATGAAAATTTGATTAACGAAGCGATCAGCTATTATCAGGGAGCGAATTACCTGTTTGAGAATCACCGGGACAAGAAGTAAAATAAAAAAGCCCTTTCCGACGAAAGGGCTTAATTTTAAATTCGGCGACGTCCTACTCTCCCACTCCGTCACCAGAGCAGTACCATCGGCGCTGGAAAGCTTAACTTCCGTGTTCGGGATGGGAACGGGTGTTGCCTTTCCGCTAAAGTCACCGAAAATCTATTTCTATGAAAAAGACTAAAATATCAATTAATGCTCTTTTATGTTAAAACCTGGTCTGGGTAAGAACTAAATCCTTACCCAGGCCAAGTTATTAAAAAATTATGGTCAAGCCTCACGGCCAATTAGTACCAGTAAGCTAAATTCGTTACCGAACTTACACATCTGGCCTATCAACCTGGTAGTCTACCAGGGGCCTTTAGTCCCCGACTCTCGTCGGGAAGGGATATCTTATCTTGGGGTTGGCTTCCCGCTTAGATGCTTTCAGCAGTTATCCAATCCGAACGTAGCTACCCAGCTATGCCGCTGGCGCGACAACTGGTACACTAGAGGTTCGTCCATCCCGGTCCTCTCGTACTGGGGACAGCACCCCTCAAATATCCTGCGCCCACCACAGATAGGGACCGAACTGTCTCACGACGTTCTAAACCCAGCTCACGTACCGCTTTAATTGGCGAACAGCCAAACCCTTGGGACCTTCTCCAGCCCCAGGATGCGATGAGCCGACATCGAGGTGCCAAACCTCCCCGTCGATGTGGACTCTTGGGGGAGATCAGCCTGTTATCCCCGGCGTACCTTTTATCCGTTGAGCGACGGCCCTTCCATGCGGAACCGCCGGATCACTAAGGCCTGCTTTCGCACCTGTTCGACTTGTCAGTCTCACAGTCAAGCTCCCTTATGCCTTTACACTCTACGGCTGGTTTCCAATCAGCCTGAGGGAACCTTCGCGCGCCTCCGTTACCTTTTTGGAGGCGACCGCCCCAGTCAAACTACCCACCTGACAATGTCCCTGAACCGGATAACGGCTCGAGGTTAGAATTCCGGAATAACCAGGGTGGTATTTCAAGGGTGACTCCATCCCGACTAGCGTCCGGAACTTCAAAGTCTCCCACCTATCCTACACAAATTACACCAAAATTCATTATCAGGCTATAGTAAAGGTGCACGGGGTCTTTCCGTCTAGTGGCGGGTAACCGGTATCTTCACCGATATTCCAGTTTCGCTGAGGGCCTCGTTGAGACAATGCGGAAGTCGTTACGCCATTCGTGCAGGTCGGAACTTACCCGACAAGGAATTTCGCTACCTTAGGACCGTTATAGTTACGGCCGCCGTTTACTGGGGCTTCGGTTCAAAGCTTCTGTCGATAAATCAACATGACAAATCCCCTTAACCTTCCAGCACCGGGCAGGCGTCAGTCCCTATACGTCGTCTTACGACTTAGCAGAGACCTGTGTTTTTATTAAACAGTCGCTACCGCCTTTTCACTGCAACCCTTCTCAGCTCATCACGCGAAGTGACTCACTTAACAAGGGCACTCCTTCTCCCGAAGTTACGGAGCCAATTGGTCGAGTTCCTTAACGAGGCTTCTCTCAAGCGCCTTAGGATTCTCTCCTTACCTACCTGCGTCGGTTTCGGGTACGATCACTAAACTAACTCGCTACGAGGCTTTTCTTGGTAGCATAGGATCAGCCAGTTTGTTCCCGCAAGCGGGATCCTCATCACTTCTCGGGGTTAATGATGTTCCGGATTTGCCTAGAACATCCCCCTACCAGCTTAAACCACCTATTCCAACAGATGGATGGCTTACCTTTCTACACCCCCCCTTCACTGATAACGTTAATTTAGTGGTACAGGACTATTAACCTGTTTTCCATCGCTTACGCCTTTCGGCCTCAGCTTAGGTATCGACTAACCCTGGGCGGATTAACCTTCCCCAGGAAACCTTAGGTTTTCGGCGTGCCGGTTTTTCACCGGCATTATCGCTACTCGTGTCAGCATAATCTCTTCTATGCGGTCCACGAGGGGTACTCCCCCAGTCCTTTCGGTCTGGCTTCAACCCGCATAGAATGCTCCCCTACCGATCTACCGAAGTAGATCCCGCAGCTTCGGTAATGTGCTTAGCCCCGTTGAATTTTCGGCGCAGAACTACTTGACCAGTGAGCTGTTACGCTTTCTTTAAAGGATGGCTGCTTCTAAGCCAACCTCCTGGTTGTCCCAGTTTTTCCACATCCTTTCCCACTTAGCACATACTTGGGGACCTTAGCTGGCGGTCTGGGTTGTTTCCCTCTCGACTATGGACCTTATCACCCACAGTCTGACTCCTGCAATACGAAATGACGGTATTCGGAGTTTGGTTGAGTTTGGTAATCCGGTAAGACCCCTAGCCCATCCAGTGCTCTACCCCCATCACTCAATTGCAAGGCTATACCTAAATATATTTCGGGGAGAACCAGCTATCTCCGAGTTTGATTAGCCTTTCACTCCTACCCACAGCTCATCCGAGCTGTTTTCAACCAACACCAGTTCGGGCCTCCATCTCGTGTTACCGAGACTTCACCCTGGCCATGGGTAGATCACCCGGTTTCGGGTCTACTCTATGCAACTAAACGCCCTGTTAAGACTCGCTTTCGCTTCGGCTCCACCTCGATCGGCTTAACCTTGCTACATAGAGTAACTCGCTGACTCATTATACAAAAGGCACGCGGTCAGACATTCCCCCTTGCGGGGGCATAGTCCTTCCACTGCTTGTAAGCATACGGTTTCAGGTACTATTTCACTCGGATTACCTCCGTACTTTTCACCTTTCCCTCACGGTACTTGTTCACTATCGGTTGCCAGGTAGTATTTAGCCTTTGGAGATGGTCCTCCGAAATTCCTACAGGATTTCCCGTGTCCCGTAGTACTCGGGTGCTTTACAAAGAAGAGTAATCAATTTAGCTTAAAGGACTATCACCTTCTCTGGTTCCTGTTTCCACAGGATTCAGCTATTGATTACTTTGGTAACTTCTCGAAAAAGCCGTAACTTTTTCCAGTAAAGTCCCACGACCCCAGATATACAACGCTTACGGGCTATCACGCATATCTGGTTTAGGCTCTTTCCCGTTCGCTCACCACTACTTAGGAAATCACATTTGTTTTCTGTTCCTGAAGGTACTAAGATGTTTCAGTTCCCTTCGTTCACCTTTATTGCCTATGGATTCAGCAATAAATGACACCGTATTAACAGTGCCGGGTTGCCCCATTCAGAGATCTTCGGATCAAAGCCTGTTTAGCGGCTCCCCGAAGCTTATCGCAGCTTACTACGTCTTTCATCGTCTCCTGGCACCAAGGCATCCACCGTACGCTCTTAGTAGCTTGACCATAAAATTTTTAGTCAATAAATAAGGAGCAATAATTGATATTCAGTTTTCAAAGAACAATTTTTTTATGGAGGTAAGCGGATTCGAACCGCTGACCCCCTGCGTGCAAAGCAGGTGCTCTCCCAACTGAGCTATACCCCCACAGTGCAAATTAATTTTTTCGGAGGTTATATCACCTGCTTATCAAAGGTGGGCCTAGATAGATTTGAACTATCGACCTCACGCTTATCAGGCGTGCGCTCTAACCAACTGAGCTATAGGCCCTAAACAACACCTTTTAACACTAAGGATTTTTCTTCCGTCCTTTTATAAAGGAGGCCTATAGCTTGTTAAGAAGAAAAAACCGGGTTATTATTTTCTGCCCTCTTTACTCCTTAGAAAGGAGGTGATCCAGCCGCAGGTTCCCCTACGGCTACCTTGTTACGACTTCACCCCAATTACCAACCATACCTTAGGCGCTTATCTCCCGTCGAAACAGGTTAAACCAGCGACTTCTGGTATAATCGACTTTCGTGGTGTGACGGGCGGTGTGTACAAGGCCCGGGAACGTATTCACCACAGCACGCTGATCTGCGATTACTAGCGATTCCGACTTCATGGAGTCGAGTTGCAGACTCCAATCCGAACTGAGACCAGGTTTTTGGGATTTGCTTACCCTCGCGGGTTTGCAGCCCTTTGTACTGGCCATTGTAGCACGTGTGTAGCCCTGGGCATAAAGGCCATGAGGACTTGACGTCATCCCCACCTTCCTCCCCGTTGACCGAGGCGGTTCCTTTAGAGTGCCCAACTTAATGATGGCAAATAAAGGTAGGGGTTGCGCTCGTTACGGGACTTAACCCAACATCTCACGACACGAGCTGACGACAGCCATGCAGCACCTGTGTTGGCTTCCTGATTGCTCAGGATCGTTTCCCTTTCGGTTCACTACTACCAGCATGTCAAGCCCAGGTAAGGTTTTTCGCGTTGCGTCGAATTAAACCACATGCTCCACCGCTTGTGCGGGCCCCCGTCAATTCCTTTGAGTTTTAGCCTTGCGACCGTACTCCCCAGGCGGGGCACTTAATGCGTTAGCTTCGGCAAAGAAGGAATAAAAACCTCCCACACCTAGTGCCCAACGTTTACGGCGTGGACTACCAGGGTATCTAATCCTGTTTGCTCCCCACGCTTTCGCGCCTCAGCGTCAGTAACGGGCCAGAAGGCCGCCTTCGCCACCGGTGTTCTTCCCGATATCTATGAATTTCACCTCTACACCAGGAATTCCACCTTCCTCTCCCGTACTCTAGCTAAGCAGTTTCAAGTGCACTTCTCCCGTTAAGCGGAAGGATTTCACACCTGACTTAATTAGCCACCTACGCGCCCTTTACGCCCAGTAATTCCGAACAACGCTTGCACCCTCCGTATTACCGCGGCTGCTGGCACGGAGTTAGCCGGTGCTTCCTCTGAAGGTACCGTCAAAGTATTTGAGTATTAATCAAATACTTTTCGTCCCTTCAAACAGAGCTTTACGATCCGAAGACCTTCATCACTCACACGGCGTTGCTGCGTCAGGGTTTCCCCCATTGCGCAAGATTCCTCACTGCTGCCTCCCGTAGGAGTCTGGACCGTATCTCAGTTCCAGTGTGGCTGATCATCCTCTCAGACCAGCTACCCATCGTCGCCTTGGTAGGCTGTTACCCTACCAACTAGCTAATGGGCCGCGGACTCATCTCTAAGCGGCAACTTGAGACAGAGGTCACCTTTGGCTATTCTCTCCGAAGAGAAAATAACATTATGAGGTATTAGCATTCCTTTCGAAATGTTATTCCTCGCTTAAAGGCAGATTATCCACGTGTTACTCACCCGTGCGCCACTTTACTCATCCTGCAAGCAGGACTTTCTCGTTCGACTTGCATGTGTTAGGCACGCCGCCAGCGTTCGTTCTGAGCCAGGATCAAACTCTCCAGTTTAATTCTAATTTACTTTATATTTCAAGGGGCTTAAAAATATAATAACCCGGTTATTCACTTTTCAAAGAACATTAAACTTACTTTTTTATCTTAGGTTAAAATAATCTTTTGTCAAGTGATTTTTTAAGATTATTTTATTTTTTAACTCATTAATATCTAACAATTAATTGAGTGCAAGAAAAAATTCGCCTCGAAAATTTATTCAAAACCGAGAATAAAAAACTTCTTTTTTCCCGTGCGAATAACAATAAAATGTTCGGACGCTAAATCTTGGGGAGTCAGTTTACGAGCCTGGTCACTAACTTTTTGATTATTAACATAAACCCCCCCCTGACTGATGAGCCTCCTTGCCTCTCCCTTGGAAGAAACCGCCTGACAAGAAAGCAATGCTTCAATGAGGTCTAATCCCCCAGCTAACTCGGGAAAAAGCAGTTTCGCCTTGGGTACATCAGAAAAAATTTCTTCTAAAAGCTTGTCAGTAAAACCTGAAATTTCTCCGCCGAAAAGCACCCCCGAGGCTTTTTGAGCCATTAAAGCAGCTTCTTTTCCATGAACAAGGCGGGTTACTTCCCAAGCTAAAAGCTTTTGAGCCTCTCTTTCTTCGGGTTTATTTCTGATCTTCTCAGTATAATTTCCGATTTCCTCTAAAGATAAAAAGGTAAAAATCTTGAGATAAGTGATGACATCTTGATCACTCATATTTATCAAGTACTGATACAATTGATAGGGTGACGTCAACGCGCTATCAAGCCAAATGTTGCCGGCTTCGCTCTTGCCAAATTTTTTCCCCGAAGCAGTAGTAACTAAAGGCAAGGTAACACCAAAGACCTCTTGTCCGCGAAGTCTCCGGATAAGTTCAATGCCCGCCGTAATATTTCCCCACTGATCCTGCCCTCCGAGCTGAATCTTACATTTATAATTATCGTACAAATACAGAAAATCATAAGCCTGGAGTAAAATATAAGAAAATTCAGTAAAAGAAATTCCGGTCTCGAGCCGGGTTTTCACTGACTCCTTCGCCAACATAGCTCCAATCGAAAAATGCTTTCCAATATCCCGGAGAAAATCAACAAAAAGAATTTGATTAAACCAGGAGGAATTATCCACCACAAGTGCTGAGCATGAACCTTTATCAAAGTCGAGAAATTTTCTTAACTGCGCTTCAAGTGCCACAACATTTGCCACAATCTCTTCCTCGCCTAAAAGCACGCGCTCCGCGCTTTTCCCGCTCGGGTCTCCAATCATCCCGGTAGCTCCGCCAACCAAAATAATGGGTTTAAACCCTGCTTTCTGAAACCGCATTAACCCCAGGATCGGGAGAAGACTCCCCAGGTGAAGACTCGAACTGGTAGGGTCAAACCCACAATAAACCGGAGGCTTGTCTGACAAAAAAATCCTGTCCAGGTCTTGATTGGTGACCTGAAAAATCAAATCTCTTGAGGTGAGTTCAGTAATAATACTGGTCATGCTTACGAAGTCTTAAGGTTGCTCAGTTGAATAATCAAACCGCGTAATTGAAGTAGACCTTCCGGTTTTTTCATCAATGTCAATTATTACCCCTTGGAGATGGGGGTTTTGTTTTGCCGGCTCGAATTTCTTTGGGAGTTTGGGTTAAAAACCTTTGGATTGCGATCTCTTTTTCAATCCCGATCACCGAGTCCAGTGAACCGGACATGCCGGCATCAGTAATAAAAGCAGTGCCGAGGGGTAAAATCCGCTCATCCGCAGTCTGGACATGGGTATGGGTACCAATAACCGCACTAACCTGGCCATCCAAAAACCAGCCCAATGCCCCCTTTTCCGATGTAGCCTCAGCATGAAAATCCACAATCATTAGTGGGGTAGACTTTTTTATTTTCTCAATTGCTTGTAACGCGGCTCGAAAAGGGCACTCAAAATTCCCCATGTACGTGCGCCCCGAAAGATTGATTACCCCAACCAACACTCCGGTTTTGGTTTTAAAGATCCCACTTCCTTTACCAGGAGCACCCTCAGGATAGTTTGCCGGTCTTAAAAGAAAATCCTCTTTTTCCAGAAAATCAACAATTTCTTTCCTGTCCCAGATATGGTTGCCCGAGGTAATGATGTCAATGCCGTCCTCAACCAACTCATGAGCAATCCGGGGTGTTATTCCAAAGCCACCAGCAGCATTTTCTCCGTTGGCAAGAATTAAATCAAATTTTTCCCTTTCCAACGATTTGGGTAATAGCGCTTTTACTGCTTTCCGACCCGGTTTCCCAATGATATCGCCGATAAAAAAGACCTTCAACCTTTTGCCTTTTATTTCGCTAAGTGTATGGCCCGGGTTTCCCGAATAACCGTCACTTTGATTTGGCCCGGATAGGTCAGGGTTGACTCTATCTTCTTGGCAATATCATGTGAAAGCATAACCGCTGCCTCATCGGAAACTTCTTTGCTGTCAATAATCACCCTGATCTCCCTTCCAGCCTGCACCGCATAGGATTTAGTTACTCCGTTGAAAGAGTTCGCTATTTCCTCCAACTCCTTGAGGTGCTTAATATACGTTTCCAGCATTTCCCGGCGAGCACCAGGACGAGCCGCAGAAAGCGCATCAGCTGCTTGAACCAAAACGGCTAAAATTGTCTGGGGCTTCTCATCATCATGGTGCGCAGCAATCGCGTGGATCACTTCAGGACTTTCATTATATTTTCGAGCTAATTCCGCTCCAATCACGGCATGGGTACCTTCAACTTCATAGTCAACCGCCTTGCCGATATCATGTAAAAAACCAACGCGCTTTGCCTGCTTAACATCAAGCTTCAGTTCTCCGGCTAATGCCCCACAGAGAAAAGCTACTTCAATAGAATGTTGAAGCACATTTTGGTCATAACTTGTCCGATATTTCATTTTGCCCATATATTTGATTACTTCTGGATGTAATCGATGAACCCCAGCATCAAATGCCGCTCGTTCGCCTGCCTCACGAATAGTATTCTCCATTTCCTCCTGGACTTTTTCGACAACCTCCTCAATCCGGGTAGGGTGGATTCTTCCATCAGTGATTAAACGTTCAATCGATATCCGGGCTACCTCTCTGCGAATAGGATCAAAACCGGAAATGAATCACGGCTTCCGGAGTATCATCAATAATAACATCAATTCCGGTTGCAGCCTCAATCGCTCTGATGTTTCGACCCTCGCGGCCAATAATCCTTCCTTTCATTTCATCGTTTGGTAAGTTGACTACCGACACTGTCTTTTCAGCCACATATTCTGCCGAATAGCGTTGGATTGCCAATGAAATAATATCCTTGGCAATCTTATCGGCTTTTTCTCTTGTCTCTTCATCAATCTTTTTAACCATTTTGGCAGCTTCATGCTTAGCTTCATTTTCCATGTTTTGGATCAAAAGCCGTTTAGCTTCTGCTGCCGACATCCCTGAAAGTTCCTCAAGTTTTTTTTGTGTCTTTTCTACCAATTCATTATATTTTTTTTCCTTCTCTATTACCGTATTTTCTTGGCTTACCAATATTTTTTCTCGTTTGGAAAGGCTCACCTCTTTCTGATCCATAAGGTTTACCTTTTTTTCCAGGTTTTCCTCTTTCTGAACTAAACGTTTCTCCAGGTTCTGGAGTTCAGCACGTCTCTCCCGAAGCTCTCGTTCAAATTCGTTTCGCTCTTGATAAAGTTTTTCTTTAGCTTGTAATAAGGCCTCCTTTTTAATCGTTTCCGCTTGTTTTTTAGCGTCATCAATGAGTTTTAAGGCCTTATTTCCTGCTGTTTCAATTTTTGATTCGACAAATTTCTTTCTTAATAAAACACCGATTAATCCTCCTATTCCTAAACAAAGAACGAATAGAAGAGCACCGATCCAGAGTAGACTCAAAAGACATCACCTCCTCTAAATACATCTTGTGAAAAGGGAAATGTTAGCTAACGATTGTTTGCTTTTTTCCGTGAATAAGCAAAAAGGGGTAGATTTATTGAAAAGTTTTTAGATGGGAAAATGAGAAATGGCGGTTTTTTTATACTACTTTTTTATTGAAATTTTTTTGTTAAAATTTCAATAATTGTAATTATTTAATTTTATAAAAAACAAAAGCTTTCCACACAACTCAAGGTTAGTCTTCTTCAAAAAAGAATTACCTTGGAAATTTTGATTTTATTTTTTTGGATCACGTTCTCTCTTAAAACCAAACGTCTTGAGGGTATCTCCCCCAAACAGCCAGATCTCATAGTATCTAAACTTCTCCACATAAGTTTCTATCAATCCTACAATTTTTATCTATCCCTTTTCTCCTCTTATCATTAAAACACCTTCTCCTTTGAGGTGGAAAAAATTTTATGTCCGAGAATCCATTACTTCTGAAAGGTAAATAGAAAGCCCTTCGACTTTCTTGATCAAAGATTCCCGTTCCTTGCACAATTGCAAATAATCATCCGCAACATTGAGAGCAGTAAGGATTACTGTGGGGATTAGGTCCATAGGATAAGATTTTTGCACCGTCTCAATCTTTTGTTTTACATACTCCGCCACTTGATTCACATACTCTTCCCCTGCCTCACTTTTTAAAGATAATTCTCTGCCTAAAATAGTTACTTTCGTTGCATTCACTTTGATTGCGGATTTTAAAGGTTACCGGCCGTAGACTCAAGGTGAGAAATAATCTTATCCAACCTTGTTCTAAAAACCTCTTTTTCTTCTTCTAAGGAATTGACTTTCTCCTGTAAGGCCAAAATTTCATTTTCCTTTTTTTGAAGATGACTCAAAAAGTTATCTTTTTCGAGCTTAATTTGGTTATATTTTTCTGCCAGTTGATTTATTTTTTCTTCTAAGATATCAAATTTTTCTAATCCCATAACAAACCTTCTCCTTCTTTCTTTGTCCTAAAATCAAACTTTTTCACAAGCCCTAAAGATTTATTATGATAAACTGCTTTAAAAAAAAGTCAAGATAATTTAAAAAAATATTAAAAATATTAAATAATCTAATTTTTTTTAATCAAAGAATGACTTTTATTTTTCATCGTGATCATGAAGAAAAAAGCAAGATTTTTTCTAAATAATTCATTGACATCAAACATAAAAAGATTAAGGTTAAAATACTTCTAATCTTATTTTTATTTTCTTATTGCCATGTTTAACATCGGAGCACCTGAACTCTTACTCATTTTCATTATTGCCCTTATCGTGCTTGGCCCCCAAAAGCTCCCTGACCTGGCCCGCACATTAGGAAAAGTGGTGGGGGAGTTTAGCAAGGGCTACTGATGAGTTAAAGGCGAACCTCAATAAGGATATTCAATCATCAATTGAGGAAAATCATTTACCTTCTAAAAACCATTCTCCCTTAGAAAAAGACCTCCCAGAGCAAAAGCTGGAGCCTGAAAAAAAGGAACAGATACCACACGAAGAGAAAATGTAAATGGCCGAAGAGAAACTATCCTTTATCGAACATCTGGAAGAACTTCGGAAGCGGATCATTAAATGTTTAATCGCCATTGCTCTTGGGTGTGCTGTTTCTTTTTACTTTGCGCCAAAAATATTTTCCATTTTAGCAATACCCATCAAGAAGGCTTTACCTCCCAATAGCACCCTAATATTTACTAATCCAACGGAAGCATTTTTAATCTACTTTAAGACCGCCTTGATTGCTGGCCTTTTTCTAACCACACCGTTTATCCTTTATCAAATCTGGAAATTCATCGCGCCTGGCCTTTACGAACGGGAGAAAGGATATGTTGTTCCCTTTGTCATAATTTCTTCCATCCTTTTTATTGGAGGGGCCTTTTTTGGATATTTTTTTGTTTTTCCACCAGCTTTTCAATTTTTAATAAACAGCTTTGCCTCAGATTTCATCAAGCCCTTGCCTTCAATGAAAGAATACTTTAGCCTCGCAACCAGTTTATTATTAGCTTTTGGCGTTATTTTCGAGACTCCCATTTTAATCTTCTTTCTGGCCAAGGTGGGAATTGTTACTTACAAAATGCTCCTGAGGTTTCAGAAATATGCCATTGTCTTAGCATTTATTATAGCAGCGCTCCTTACCCCTACACCTGATATATTCAATCAGTCTATGATGGCTGTTCCGCTCCTTATTCTATATGAGATAGGTATTATAATTGCGTGGGCAGTTGGGAAAAAGCCAAAACGAGAAGAAAAATAAAATACCCAGGTGTGCTTGGTCAGCTCATTTTTACGTCTTATACCAAGTTGCATTCAAAAGCAGATCGAGGCGGCGACGAGGAATCGACGCAGGCGTACATTTAGTACGTAGGAGTATGACGAGGAGACAACAAAGATATGCAAATGAAGGCGACTTGGTATTAGTCTTTTGGGGACTGGGGCGCTTTGGCAACGCTTACCCTCGCAGGCCTTAAGAGACGGTCATGAATAAAATATCCCTTCTGAAATTCATCAATCACCGTATCTTCAGGGTGTTCCGCGGTCTCTATTTGAACGGCAGCTTCGTGCCGGTTTGGATCGAACTTTTCCCCTCGGGCTGAAATCGCGCTCAGGCCAAACTTTTCCAATTTGCGTAAAAACTCTTTTTTTACCAGTTCTATCCCCTCAGTAATTGCATTTGCGTTTGTGGCGTTCCGTGCATGCTCCAGCGAAAGCTCAAGGTTATCGAGTACGGGTAAAAGTTCTTTAATCAGCGATTCGTTCCCAAATTTTAAAAAATCTGCCCTCTCCCGAGCCATTCGTTTTTTATAATTCTCATGTTCTGCTAAGGTTCGCAGTAAGCGGTCGTGTTCTTTTTGGAGTTCTTCTTCTTTTACCTTAAGGAGGCTTGCTAAGTCTTCGTTTTTTCTTTCCTCTGACGTTTCTGATAGGCAATGCTTCTGTTGTCTCTTCTTTCTTGTGGACGTCTTGTGATTCCAAATGCTCCTGCCCTTTTTCTTTTTTCGCCTTTGCTTCTTTTTCCTTATCGGATGTAAAATGCATTTTTATTTTTTTTCCTTCATCCATAAATCCTTATCCCTCCAACCTACATTTCTTCCAAATGATCGCTCAAAAGCTTCGCGATATAATCAACAATGGGAATAATCGTAAAATAATTCATCCGGGTGGGTCCCACGACGCCCAACGAACCCAGAATACTTCTGTCCCGGGAATAGGAGGAAAGGATAAAGCTTAATCCTTCCATCTCCTGAAGTTCATTTTCAGAGCCAATTAAAACTTGCAGCCCTTGGCTTTCCATGGCTTTGTCTAAAATCTTGAGCAAAATAGATTTCTCCTCAAAAGCGTTTAAGAGCGCCCGCATTTTTTCCTTGGTGGCAAGTTCTGGATAGTCAAGCAAGTTATTCTGCCCTTCAACATACACTTCAACTTCTTGATCCCCACCAAACGCGGACTGTCCTAATTTTAAAGCGCTAAAAAGCAATATGTCATAAATATTTTTTTCTTTTTTCATCTCTTCCAAAATTTTCTGCCGCACTTCCCGTAAGGTCAAACCCGATAAAATTTCATTTAAATAACAGCTATACTTGTTCAGGTCATCCTGAGAGATGTCTTCTTCCCTCATCTCGATAATCTTATTCTGCACCAGACCGGATTGGGAAACAAAGATAGCTAAAATCTGGTCTTGTCGCAGGAGCACAAAATCAATCTGGCGAAAAATAGTATCCATAAATTTTGGAGCTAATACTACTCCCGTGCCATGAGAAAACTCGGAGAGGATTTTTGAGGTTTCTTTCATCAGACCCGAAACTTCCCATGAAGTCTTTTGATATTTTCCCCGGATCGCTTCTTTTTTTTGAGGAGAAAGCTCCTTGTTCTCCAGAAAGGTGTCGACAAAAAACTTTAATCCTATGTTCGTTGGTATCCTTCCCGCGGACGTATGGGGCTGGTAAAGATACCCCAGGTCTACCAATTCAGCCATGACATTCCGGATGGTTGCCGGGCTTAAATTAAAACCATATTTTTTGGCAATTTTTCGCGAACTCACCGGCTCCCCGGTGATTATGTATTCCTGAACCACGGAGTGAAAAATCCTTCTATCTCTCGACGTTAACATCGCTTTCATGACAAGACTTCTTTATCGATTTACCTAATTAATTTTTTAAATAAGTTTATGGTCAGTTTGCCTTTTGTCAAGGCCTACTTTTAACTTTAACGGTCGTACGTGCAGTAAGGGTCTTCCCCAAGATAATTTCCGGTTGCATAAAACGCTCGGGCCCGGCAACCACCGCAAATCCTTACGAATTTGCACGAACCGCATTTACCTTCATATTTTTTAAAATCTCTCAGCTCCACAAAGATCGGAGAATGCGACCAAATCTCGTGAAGTGAATTTTTTCTTACATTTCCACAATCAAGCTCCAAATATCCGCATGGAGAGACCTGCCCCACATGAGAAATAAAACAAAATCCCACCCCCCCTAAACACCCCCGGGTTTTAGTATCCAAGGGGGAAGACCCGTGAACAAAATCTTTGGGGTGTTCACCCCTGAGCTCTTCTCTCATCCGGTAATACTGGGGAGCGCAGGTTGCCTTTAACTGAAGAAAAGTCTTATCTTCCTGCTCGTAAAACCAGCGTAACACCTTTTCGTACTCTTCCGGAGAAACTTCTTGTTCTTTCTCGATTTCTTTTCCCCTGCCCGTAGGAACCAGCACAAAAATGTGATGAGCTTTTGCCCCCAGCCTTTTTGCCAACTCATGAATTTCTGCGATCTCCTTCAGGTTCTGCCTGGTTATGGTGGTATTAATTTGAAATTCTAATGCTTCTGCTTTCGCGTGTTCAATGCCCTTTATGGCTCCTGCAAAAGAGCCTTTTACCCGGCGAAATTCGTCATGGGTTTCCGGCGTTGCCCCATCAAGGCTCACGCTGATCCTTTGAATCCCCGCGTCTTTCATTTTCTTAATGTTTTCCGGATTAAGAAGGGTGCCGTTTACCGCCATGACCATCCGAAGACCTCGCTTGTTTCCGTAAGCAGCGATTTCAAAGATGTCATTCCGAAGAAGCGGTTCGCCCCCGGTTAAGATTACTACGGGCTTGCTGAAAGAGGCAATATCATCAATTAATCGCAAACATTCTTCCCGCGAAAGTTCACCCGGGTGCGGTCCCACATCAGCCGACGCCCGACAATGGATACAGTTCAAATTACAGTTGCGGGTTACCTCCCAGGCGATCATGCGCAACGGGGGAACAATAAGGCTTTTCTTAGTATCCACCCTTCTCCCTCAGCAGTCTGGCAGCTTCTTTCGCAAAGTAGGTAATGATAAGATCCGCCCCTGCCCTTTTTATGGAAACAAGGATTTCCATCATCACCCGTTCTTCGTCAATCCAGCCCAATTGCGACGCCGCCTTTACCATCGCAAACTCGCCGCTCACACTGTAGGCAGCAATCGGAAGATCACATTCCATCCGAACCCGGCTGATAATATCCAGATAAGGAAGCGCGGGTTTAACCATGACGATATCCGCTCCTTCTTCAATATCCAGCCGGATTTCGCGCATCGCTTCGCGAGCGTTCGCGGGGTCCATCTGGTATGATTTTCGGTCTCCGAATTGGGGCGCTGATTCAGCGGCCTCACGAAACGGCCCGTAAAAACTGGAGGCATATTTTGCGGCATACGACATAATGGGGATATGGGTGAATCCCTGCTCATCTAATATTTTTCGAATCGCCCCAACTCTCCCATCCATCATGTCCGAAGGAGCAACCATGTCCGCGCCTGCCTCTGCGTGAGATAAAGCCATGCGGGCTAAGAGATCGAGCGTAGCATCATTATCCACATCATTTCCTTTTACCACCCCACAATGCCCATGACTGGTGTATTCACAGAGGCAAACATCCGTGATCACGATCAACTGAGGAATCGCATCTTTTAGACTTCGGATCGCTTTCTGAACAATACCATCACGCGCGTAAGCTTCAGACCCTATTTTGTCTTTAGTCTTGGGAATTCCAAAGAGAAGCACCGCCGGAATCCCTAAGCCATGAATCACCTTTGCTTCTTTAATTAAATTATCAACTGAAAATTGAAACTGCCCCGGCATGGAAGAGATCGGGTTTTTCACACCTTTTCCTGGTCTCACGAACAGAGGGCAAATTAAATCATCTACCCTCAAAAATGTCTCCCTCACCATGCGACGCACTGTCTCGTTTCTTCTCAGCCGCCGCGCACGATAAACGGGAAATTTCATACTAATGCTCCCTCATGTGTTGTGGAGAACAAATAAAATATTCCGAGATCGCTTTTACTAATCCTGGAATGGTGTAGTTTTTCGGCATGATATCAGTTCTGATGCCCAAAGAAGCAGCGGTATCCGCGGTTATGGGACCGATACTCGCTACAACCGCGCCTTTAATCATTTTAGAAATGTTTTTTTCGGCCAAGAGTTCTACAAAGTTCTTCACCGTGGAAGAGCTGGTAAACGTAATAACATGAATTAATCTTTTTCGAAATAATTCTTTTACCTCCTGAATATTCCCTTCCCCCTTACCGGTCCGATAAACTGTTACCACATCAATGTGCCCTCCCCGCTTTGTGATCTCCTTGGGAAGAACGTCCCGTGCCTTTTCTGCCCGCGGAAGCAAAAACCGTTTCCCCGTGATCCCTTCTTTTTCTAAGGCCTCAACGACTGATTCGGCTTGAAATTTTTTGGGAACAATATCAACCCGGAGATGAAACTGCTCAATTGCTGCCGCGGTCTTCGGTCCAATGGCGACCATCTTCAGCTTTTTAAGAGAGCCTATGTTTTTCCCCTTCTCTTTAAGTCTCTGGAAAAAAAATTTTACGCCGTTGACACTCGTAAATATAAGAACATCATAGGTCGTCAGATTCTCTATCGCGTTATCAACCTTTACCCAGTCTCGCGGAGAAATTATCCGGATGGTAGGAAAAGAGATCGGTTCTGCCCCCTGGGCTTTGAGCGCCTCAATAAAATCCTTTGCCTGCTCCTCAGGACGGGTTATGAGAATATGTTTGCCTTTTAAAGGGCTATTCTTTTTTAAATTTGTTAAGCTTCTTTTCACGATAACGTCTTTTACCGAATTAACCAATTTAAACAATAAGTTTTTATTTTACCTTTACTTTCTTCTTATGTCAATCGGAACCACCCTCCCCTCTTTCGGAAAGAGGGGAGGCGATGATGGCGGCTTAAACTAAAATCACTCCCTGTTATCTCCCTGCACGTTTTACACGATGACCCCAAAAATCCAATAACTTCTTGACAAATTCAATCATTATGAACAATTAATAAGAAAGGATAATCGCCTACCCTACACATAATAGGCTTGAAGTGATAAAAAAACCACTTCTCGTATTAAGATTCGAAGTCTCCATAAGTACTTCAGTAAATACAAAAAGACTGGTCTACCAATATTAGATACACATATTATCGCTAAGTTTTTTTGATCTGAGGAAAACAGCAAGTCGCAACAGAAAAGTCGAAACATATTTTCATGAAAAACGCTTCTTCCGTCAAAGCCATTACCGGAAATAAACGGAAAGGGTCAGACCACTGGCAGGAAAACGCACGACAGTGGCAACACTTGGGGCCTCCGTTGCGACCTTCGCCGCAAGACATCGGATTTTTCGAGGATGCAGTCCAGGAATGGATTCACCATTACGGTGCACCACGGGTTTTGCTCCTTGGAGTGACACCCGAGATTTACCGCTTGCCATGGCCGGAGGGAACAGACTTTCTGGCGGTGGATCATTCGCAAGCCATGATCGACGCTGTGTGGCCAGGGCCGAAAGAAGCTGCCCAGTGTGCTGATTGGTTGTCACTGAAGCTACCGGACAACTCCCGTGATATTGTACTCTGCGACGGAGGCCTGCCACTTCTCGCCTACCCGAGGGAGCAACAGCAACTCGTTCGCATTCTCCGTGATGTTCTCTCGGACCAGGGACTGTGTATTCTTCGCCTTTTCGTGCCGCCCTCACAACAGGAGTCGCCGGATGCGGTCCTTAGGGATTTGCTAGAAGGGAAGAATACCTAATCTGAATATTCTCAAGCTTCGGCTTGGCATGTCCTTGCTGGAAGAGCGCTGCTGAGGGCGTGGCACTTGGGAGAGTCTGGCAATTGATTCATGAGGTGGCTCCCGATTTGGAGAGACTGGCCGCAAGAATCGGCTGGTCATTGGAACATATGCTGGCCATCAACGCGTACCGGGGCTCGGCAGACCGGTTTTACTTTGTCACGGTTAACCAGGTTTCTGAGCTCTTCTGCAACAATCCTGGCGGTTTCGAAGTTCATCGCCTGCGTGTGCCGTCTTACGATCTGGGAGAACGATGTCCCACAATTGTCTTGAAGCGACTTTTGAGCGCCTCTTCAAGCGAGAACCTTGAGGATAGTGTCTTGCAAAGAATCGTTATTCTCATGCACGAGTATCAGCCTCGAGGAAGCGGACTGTTCCTGATCCATGCCCTCCGTGAGGTGTGGCAGAAACAGGGGCTGCAGATATCGTATCTCTACGGTACAAAAGAACGCCCTGAAGCGGATTTGCTGATTCCGCATATTAACCTCACGCGCACGCCTCCCGAATACATTGAACACATCCGATCATACCCCCATGTAGTCAATCGCAACGTTGTCGATATCTCAAAGCGCAGAATCAGCACGAATCTGCTTTCTGAAAACGAAACCTGCGAAGGGCCCGTCATTGTGAAGACCGACAACAATTACGGCGGCCGACCGGAGTACCGGCTGGCCCGACGCCGGCATCCTTTTCTCGCGCGGATTTGGCGCAGAGCAGTGCCGATTGCCGAGTACGCTTTCGGGCAGCGCTTGGCGTGGCGAAGCATGCTACGCAAATACCCCATCTACAAGAACCTAACCGAGGTGCCTTCCGGCGTGTTCAGAAACCCGGCGCTCGTTGTTGAGCGGTTTCTTCCGGAAAAAGAAGGTAGCCACTACTTCATGCGTCATTACCTTTGCCTGGGTGATCATACACGAAGCGTCCGCGTCGTTGGCTCGACGCCGTTTCTGAAAAGGTCAGAGTGCGCGCTGGTTGACGAAGGCCTTCCGGTTCCTGACCAGGTTCTCAGCTTGCGTAAGCCAACTCGGTCTGGACTATGGTAAAATAGATTATGTAATCCATGACAGTCAGGTCGTTATTCTTGATGTAAACCGAACGTCGGGCGCACCTCACACGACTGAAGCGACATCGCGCGCCGTCAATGATTTGGCAGACGGCATCTGGTCGTTGTTGCAGAAAACGTGACGATGAATTCGGGGCTGGCTCTCAACGGTTCGCTCCGGTTTGACAGTCATTGAGTGTTTAAAAAGGTGATCTCAAAACTTTATCGCTTGTAAAAAGCAGGGTTCGGAACTATGGGTGTAAAAATATTCAAAGGCATTAATAGACCATTTCATATGGGTAAAATATTTGGGCGGGAAGATCTCAAAGGAATTGAAAGATTATCCTTTTTAGAAAAAGAACAAATACCAGGAAAATCATTTCATGTGGCAGCACACATTATTGAAAGGCAGGTATGTTCATCAAGAGGACTGGCATTATGCTCAATTACATAAACATGAGTTTGGCGAAATCAATATCCTTATTTCCACAAACCCCTGTTTAAGATACAAAATGGAATGTGACGGAAAATTAGAAAAAGTCTCTTCACCATCATTAATTTATATCCCTGCGGGGATAGACCACCGGTCTGAACCCGTGTCCGGCACAGGCATATTTATTTGCATCTATTTGGATCAGATTGCTCATGAGACGTGAGGATTGAATCGTCAGTTGTTTGAAACTGGCAGTTGACGCCGGGAATGTTTTTTTTCTGCATCTACTTTATTTTTGAAAGCAGCTTCGCTTTTTTTTTGAGCCTTGGTCCCTTCTTTTTTATCCCAAGGGCAATTTTTAAGCAAAGCCACAGTGTCCTTATTGAGAACCAAACTGATTCCCAACAAAAATATCGGGCGGGGACTTTGTAGGATAGTTTCAATAATCCCCTGGTTGAGCCCAAACTTTTAAAATAAAGTCTGGCATGATGCGATTCAAAAAACGAAGCAATTCGCTTTTTATCCATCTTTTGCAGAAGGTCGTTTATAAAATTCTCCTTGAGTTGGAATCGATCCTTTTCATCATGAGACCACTTCTGGGTTAGGCTAATATTTTTTCCATGCACAAGATAAGAACCCAGGACTTGCGAGGTTCCATATATCGTTCCTAAAAGCTCAGCACCAAAATTCAAAGGCTGATCTTGCGATAAAATACTATTTTCCGGTAGAGGAAAGAGACGTTCGGCAAGCGACCTGGTCAATGAGATCCCACTGGTGGGAGAGATAAAAAAAGGCAAAAAACCCCATTTTTCAAGGTACCGATAGGCTGTCTCCGGGTCGCTTAACTTTTCGAACAATCCGTTTTTACTTTGACCATCCACTGTGCAGATATTGGGTGTTATATAAAGAATAGTTCCATCTTCGGAGGTCATTTGTAAGCGATGAAAAATCAGCGCATCCGGTGTTTGCGGCATAACTTGGAGAAAATAATTGACCATCGTTTGTACCTTGAGAGGGGAAAAAGTATCATCGGAATCCAAAATAAAAATAATGTCACCCCGGCTCGCAGAAAAACCAGCGTTGGTTGCTGAAGTCATGCCTCGGTTTTCCTGGAAAATGCTTATGATACGGCTTCCGTAACCATTAATGATTTGGCAAGAGTTATCAGTAGAGCCGTCGTCAACCACAATAAGTTCTTTCACCGGATAGTTCTGCTGAAGGACACTATCAATGGTTCGGGCAAGGTACTTCTCATAATTATAATTCGTAATAATAACACTTACCAGAGGAAGTCCTTCGGAAGAAAAGTTTCTTTTGTATTCGCTGAGCGGTAACTCGGGCATAAGTTTTTAAGCTTTCGGAAGAAGGGTGGTTCTTTTTATCGCTCGGGAACAATAATTCCTATCGCTATGTCGCTCATATAAAACCAGGTGTCATTTCCAGCAACACAAACATAAGAAGGAGAACTACAACAGCTCCCTTGATTGTATTTATGGATCTGACGGGAATCGAAGCACTATTCGGCATCGGCATCTTTATAGGTATTCATTTGGATTTAGTGGATAATCAATTTTGTGGATTCAACTATTATTGGTCACTCAAAAAAATCCTTTTGCCTTACTGGATGTTGGGAACCGATAGCCCAGCCTTGCAGATACCAACCTGGGCGACTTTCTTTCCGTAACCATACAGACTTTTTCTCCTTTTCCGGCTGCGGAACAAAACTGTTTTAATGTCATCGAAGCCTGCTTCTCTCATCATTCTGTGAAGGGCTGAGGGGGAAGGAACAAACCAGTTCCATCCAGTCCGCGTGAGATCTTCCCTTGTGCCTGTGTAGTATATTAAACTCCCTTCAAATTTGCAAAATGGCTCTTCCCGCTCGATTCCTTCCGACTCAATAAAAATTTTTCCCCCGACTTTGAGAGAATTAAAAAGAATTCTCAGCGCAAGGAGCGGATCGGACAAGTGATAAAGCACTCCGGGGAAATAGACGATATCGAATCGGTCAAAGAATTCTTCTGAATTGCAATCGTAGAGTGACATGATGGTGGACAGAAGCACGGTTGCTGATGCCGAAAGATTTTACCAGAAAGGAAGCCATATCAGCATATTTCTTCACTTCTTCAATCGCAAACACCCTGCTGCCGATAGACGCCAGAACCAAGGTAGTTCCCCCGGTCCAGCAGCCGATATCAAAGACCTCTTTGTCACGGAAGTCTTCAAAGGAAACCGGAAAAAGAGCCATAAAGTTAGCTAAGTTGTTGATATGTCTATCACCCATTCTCCCTTCCAGTCTGAATTCGCCGAAGTCATGGTTGTGACCCCAGTAAAATTTGATTGATGAGTCTCTTTGACTTTCCAATTCATTTTCGGAATACCCCTCAGATTGAGCGTCTATTACCCCGATCCGGGATTGGACATAGTGGGAGAATTTTTCAGTGCTGATATCATAAAGATTCGATGTTTGATAACTCTTGAATCGCCTCTGTAACTCCTCGCGTATCTCCCTTGTTTTACTTTTAATAGCAGACCGAGATTTTTGAAATACCAGTGTAGCCTTGACGCGATAAACTATCTCGCGCAGAGATAAATTATAAAGATTGAACAATATCCTTTTTATCGTACTTGCCATTGCTTCTTTATTTCCCTTTGCTCATGAGCCTTGCGTATTTCGATAAAACCCTTTGCCTGTCTTCAGACCGAATTATGCGCAATTTTACCCTCCCTCCCCTCTTCTGTCAATCGGAACCGCACCCCTTCTTTCGGCAAGAGAGGTCAAGGGAGAGTTCCCTGCCTCACTCCTCACGCTTCAGATTTTACTCCTCACGGAGTATGCTCCGTGCTCCATGCTAAACACCCCTTGCTTTCCACCCACCCGCACTTTTACCCCATGAACCCAAACATCAAATAATTTCTTGACAAATTCAAGTATTATGACTTTTAATATTTCATAAGCGAGGGGCCCTCGCCTTATTTTCACCAATAATGGATTTGATAGGATGAACGAAACAGTGCGAATAAGTTCGGATATGAACGAGTTAGATAAAATTATGGGCATTAAATAGGAAAAATCATTGTATCAAAGTTATTTTCTTGCATCACCCGTGTAAACAGGGTTAATAATAAAATTTGAGGAAAGCATGACAACCATCTACGATAAAATTTATAAAAAGGCTGAAGTTTACTGGGACACTCGCGGCAACGATGACCACGTCCCCGGGTCTTATGACTTTGCTAAACGGCTGCTGGCTTATTATCCTGAAGCCGACGAGAGTATTGTTTTACCGGCTATCTTACTGCATGATGTCGGCTGGAAAATAGTGCCGGAAGAAAAACATTTGAATGCTTTCGGACCCAAGGCGACGGATACAGTCACCAACCGCTTGCACGAAACGGAAGGAGCCAAAATTGCCGAGAAGATTTTGATTTCTCTCAATTATGATGCAGACAAGATCGAGGAAATTTTGTCTATTATTGACGGCCATGACTCCCGGCTGGAGGCGCTCTCGTTGAACGACAAACTGGTGAAAGATGCCGATAAGCTGTTTCGTTACACTCCCGTTGGGGTTGATTTTATGCTCCGGTGTTTTGGCTTCACATTCGAGGATCGTACCAACTTCCTCGATACAATGATTGAAAGCTGGTTTTTTACTCCGGCAGCCAAAGAGATGGCCCGCGCTGCCTTAGCAGAGACGAAATTAAAGCACGTCTTGAAGCCTTGAACGTTATCCGTCTCCCCCTTTCCCTGCTTCTCAGATATCCGTTTATCCGATGAACCCAAAAATCTAAAAAATCATTGACAAATTCAAGCATTATGCTAATGAAGAACCCTGCGGCAAGACCGCAGGGTGTCAAATTTGAAATTAGAGAATATACCGACATTTGTCATTCCTGCGAAAGCAGGAATCCAGAGAAAAAGACTGGATTCCGCATCCCCCGATCGAAGACTTCGAGGGCAGGCAAGTGCGGAATGACACCCTGTAGCAAGCTACAGGGAATTATGAGTTAAATATTCATATTTTATTAGCGAGGGGGCTCTCTCCGTAATTTCACCAATAATGGATTTAAGAAATAGACAAACTGGGTCGGATATGAACGAGTTAGTCGCCACGGCATTCTAAATTAACAATGAAAGACGAAATCGTTACATATAGACATATGTGCGACACCGAAGGAGTGCAAACACTCCAACGTGGAATGAACTATCGGCTCAATCCGAATTATTCCGTAATTCTTATGTCTCAGCGACGCAACGCCCCATACGAGGATAAAATTCTTTCAGATGGTCTCACAATTGAATACGAAGGGCACGATATCCCGAAGACCGCACCGAACATCAACCCAAAACTTCATGACCAACCGAGGTCTACCAAATCTGACAAATTAACTCAAAACGGTTTGTTTGCTTCAGCTGTCGATGGCTTCATAACAGGCAAGCGTGAAGCTGAACTCGTACGCGTTTACGAGAAACTCTTCGCTGGGGTCTGGTCAGAGAAGGGCTTTTTTCGTCTTAAGGATTACAAGTATTTCAAGGTAGGCAATCGAAAAGTTTTTCGTTTCTTTCTTGAAGAGACCGAAATAGACTTAAGTCAAGATGGGATTTTTGAAAATAAGCTTCGACAACGATCTCGAGTTATCCCGAGCAATATTAAAAAGATAGTATGGGAAAGAGACAAGGGGCGTTGCGTTCTTTGTGGTTCAATTGATGAACTTCACTTCGATCACGATTTACCATACGCGAAGGGTGGTACAAGCATTTCAGCTGAGAACGTCAGAATACTCTGTGCAAGACATAATCTACAAAAATCTGATAAGATCGAATAGCGCGGAGCCCAACAATGGTAACAATAACTCTTAGGTCATTTAAGAAGGATTATGTGCTTCGCTCAATGACCACTTCAGTGAGAGAACCTGTCATTTGTAACCCGCGTTGTTAGTCAGACGTTATCATAGAAGGAGACAAATCTCGGAAAATGTGTGTAAGGCTCGGTGTGTGTCGGCGCTTTTTATGATGAACAGGTCAATCGCCTTATCGGCCTTGACGGCAACACCGAGTCAGCCATTTACCTCCAGGCAGTGGGAACATTATAACCTTCTGCCTTCTTGAGAATCGTAAATTTTGGATGGTAAATCATGGTAGCCGCAGGCTTTAGCCTGCGACGAACAGTGGGTTAGAATTATAAAATAAGCGCAACCTAAAGGTTGCGGCTACCTTGCAAAATTCGAGGTAATGAACTACCCCACCGCAAGCAGCAGAGTATCAAAGACTTTAAATTCTGTCATTCCGCACTTGACTGACGGAATCCAGAAAGTAAGGCAAAGTGCCCAAGCACTTTTTGATTACTCCTGATGCCACCCTCTGGATTCCCGTTGTTCGGACGGGAATGACTAAGCGATTATTTAACACTGCGTTTCATCCCGCCGCAAACGGACAGGGTATTTAAAGGAATCAATTTTAATTGCCGAAAAAGAATAAATCTGTTAAACATAGGTGAAACAAGACCTCCTATTGATATTTTTTGCATCTCTTTTAGACCATGAGCGTGGATTCGCTTCTAAAAAATTTTTCTATTGTTTTAAGCCATCCCAAGATTCCGGAAAATATTGGCGCTGCCGCGCGCGCTGCCTGTAATATGGGGATTGGCGGTCTGATCGTTGTCGCCCCTGAAGATCCTGACCCAGAAAGAATGCTGAAAATGGCTACCCATACTGCCGCGCACTTCATACGAGGAATGGCAGTTTATCCAGACCTTAAAGAAGCACTGGCAAATTTCAGTTATATCGTAGGCACCTCAGCCCGAACCGGAAGAGGACGGAGGTCTGTTCTGAGCCCCCGGGAAGTGGCTCCTCTACTCGTTCAAAAAGCTGACCAGAATAAAATCGCGCTCGTGTTTGGCACAGAGGATAAAGGATTGACCAATGCGGAAATCAGTCTTTGCCACCAGTTAGTGAAAATCCCCACCGCTGAATTTTCTTCCCTCAACCTGGCCCAGGCAGTTATGATTGTCTGTTACGAAGTTTTTTTAGCTAACTTTAAACCACAACAAAAGGACATCCCCCGCCTTGCCAACTCTCAGGAACTTGAGCTTATGTATGAGAAAGTCAAGGAGACCCTGATCAAGATAAGTTTCATTCATCCCTCAAACCCAGACCACTGGATGATGAATATCCGCCGCTTTTGTTCTCGGATCGGACTAAGCAAAAATGAGGTCAATCTCCTTATGGGTGTCTGTCGCCAGATCGAGTGGTATGGAAAGTCTCGCGCACAAAAGCAAGAAAAAGGTCGTGCTGTAAAAAAAGAGGATAAACATTAAAGAGGAGAAATAATAACGATGAATAAAAACATGAGCAAGCATAAGAGGCCTCAAGCTCGTAAGTATTGGGAGCGTGTCTGCCGCTTCCCTGCTTATCAAGGGTTTTCCCGAGTGCAAAGGAAGCCTCACCGCCATTGTCCCCACCACTGATACCGGAAGCAGCACCGGAATCATTAGAAAAATTTTTTCCCTTCCGGCGCCTGGAGATGTGCGCGCCGTATTGGCAGCGATGGCGGATGAGAAAGGAAGTCCTGCCATTTTGCGCAAGCTCTTTGACTATCGTTTTAATAAAAGGCAGTTTAAAGCATTACCCAACATGGCCTTGGGAAATCTTATCCTGGCCGCGCTCTCCGATATAGAGGGAAGCTTTGCCAAGGCGGTAAAAGTATCGGAAAAACTTCTGGGCGTAAAAGGAAAGGTGCTTCCCGTAACCACAACGAACACAAACCTTAAAGCAATGCTGAAAAATGGAAAAGTTGTTCGAGGAGAAAAAGAAGTTCGTCGGCCAGGAAAACCACCCATTGAGAAAATTTTCCTGGAAGAAAACTCAGTAACGTTAGGTGAGGGAATATTGCGAGCGATTATGGGGGCTGACATGATCATTATCGGGCCCGGCTGCCTTTACACCAGCATTATTGCCTGTCTTCTTGTCCCGGGCTTTCCACCCTACTCATACCAGAGCAAAGCAAAAAAAATCTATTGCTGTAACACCACTACTACACCTGGGCAGACCGACGATCTCACGATCTTGGACCATGTGAACCTTATCACCCAGTATCTCGACAACCATCCTCCTGATTATGTTTTAGTGAACAATAAAAAGCCGCGGCCTGCGGTAGTGAAAGCCTACCAGCGCGACAATGTCCGCCTTATCTTACCAACTCCTCAGGAAATAGAAAAAATAAAAACCGCGGGTATCATACCGATGGTTACTGATCTCATCGAAGAAAATTGGACCGGAAAAAGGAAACTGCATAAACTCGATACTATCCGACACAGTCCCCAAAAGGTACGGAAGGCTTTACGGGAAATTTATAAGCAAAAATGACGCAGGGTCAAAAAGAGGTAGGGGCACAGGCGCGACGTGCCCCTACGGAATTGTATATTAAATTGCGCCACAGTTTCTTGAGGGTCAGGGTGAGGTTTAGCTCCGGCAGTCGCATTGCGTCAAATAGGATCGCAATCAATTTAATGCTCCCATTAATATCATGAATAAATCAAAAAGTTTTATCACGACAAAACAACTGGAGCCTTCTGATCGCCTCCATTTTTGTTCGGTCTCCGACGCGAACTTTTCCAAGGGCTTCTTGCAACACCCCAACAGTCTTATCATAAACCTCCCGGTCTACCGGATACGGATGTCCGTCCTTTCCCCCATGAGCAAAGCTGAAACGGGTTGGATCTTTAAAACTCGGTCTTGTTCCATGGATCAATTCAGAAACCAAACTTAAAGCTCGAAGAGTTTTTGGGCCAACACCTTGTACCCCAAGGAGTTCCTCGAAATTTTTAGGTGACTGTTCATAGATGGTGATAAATGTTTTTTCCAAATGTTCCAGGCGAAACTTTTCCTTGGGAACCGGATGCGCTTTCGGAAGATCGAGTTCGTTCGCCTTCTTCACTTCGTTGACCAGAAACCCGGGATTTTCGTGACCCAGTTCAGTAATCGTCTCACGGGCCTTTTCGCTTTCTAAAGCAACTAAATTCAGTCCCTCGTGCTTCTGATCACAACAAACCGCCCAGTGTGGTTCGCAGACAAAGTCCTTCACCCCGTGACTCAGCCAGTGGTATCGTCGAGCGTACCTGGTTGTTTCATTCATTCCCTGTTGAACCACTGCCCAGGAGCCATCCTGAATGAAAAAGAAGCAGTGGTGATAAAGCTGATAACCGTCCTGGACCGCGGCGCTATCAACTTTGGCCGACATCCGGCTGGAATAAATCAAATGGCTTCCTTCGATAGACGTTTGGTTACACAGTGTTTCAATCTCGTGAGGGGTTTTCCGCGAGGTTCTTCCTTTGCCGCCCGCAATAAAGAAACCCAGTTCTTTTTCCAAACCCTTTAAACCCTCTTTCAACGCTCCGCAAACCGTGGTGGTTACCCCGCTCGAGTGCCAGTCAAAACCCAGAACGCAACCAAACGCCTGAAACCAGAAAGGGTCTGAGAGACGTTGGAGCATCTCTTCTGCTCCGTAAGAATCAATGATAAAAAGAGTAATTTCTCTCGAAAGCTCTTTCATCCGCTGAAAAAGCCAGGAAGGAGCCTTGCCATAATGGAGGGGAAGGTGGGCGGTGCCGGTTTTCATTGTTCTTTTTGACTTCCCGAGGAAAGCGGAGGTTTACAAAGATTGACTAAACCATCTTCTCTGAAAAAAACCACCAAAACGCTGCAACGATCAATGAGTTGGTAATAGTGCCATCTTTGATAAGCATGGGGATTTTGCTTAAGGGCATTAACTCGACTTCAATATCCTCGGTTTCGTCAAAGTGTTCTCCCCCATCAATCTTCTGGACATTGCGCGCTAAAAAGGTATAACACCGGTTAGTCATAAAAGCGGGGTTAGGGTGAACAGTACCCAGGAGAGTTAATGTTTCGGCTTTGTATCCGGTTTCTTCGAGAAGCTCGCGTGCTGCCGTCTCGTGCGGTGAATCCCCTTGTTCAATCATTCCTCCGGGTATCTCCAGGGTCACCTTTTTTATTCCATGCCGAAACTGCTTAATCATTACCACCTGATTATCTGACGTAAGCGGTATAATATTAACCCAATCCGGAGAATCAATAACGCAAAACTCATGTTCTTTCCCGGTGTGAGGTGCGCGGGCAGTATCAATCCGCAAAGAAAAAATCCGAAACGACGGCCCCGGTTGAGAATCGATGGTTGGCCAGGGTTCAGGCATTGTGCTCCTCCTTTATCAGTTGTTCTTCTTTTAATAACAAAGCTCCTACCGGGCAGGCCTCCACGCATTTTCTGCACTGGGTACAGTTTGCTCCCCCCACCAGGGGATCTCCGAACGTGGTAACCAGCATGTCAAACCCACGATAGGCGAAATTTAATGTTCCCACCTTCTGCTGTTCACGACACACCCAAATACACCTTCCGCAAAGCACACATTTATCCGGGTCATAGGTGAAGAGAGGATGCGATTCATCCAGGGGAAGATTTTTCGGAATCAGTCGGAACCGTTTTGACTTTAGCTTCACTTTAAGGTGCAAAGCAATCTTTTGGAGTTCGCACTTTTTATTTTTCCCGCAGTGTCCGCAGTCAACATGATGCGTAGAAAGAATAAGCTCGAAGGCGGTCCGCTGGAGTTTTTGGACCTTTGCGGTTTTGGTTTTCACGACCATTCCTTCTCGTACCGTTTCCGTGCACGCCGTAACCGGTTCAGGATAGCCTTCGATCTCTACAAAGCAGAGCCGGCAGCCGGCAAAGGGGACAGCTCTTTCTTTCAAAGCACATACATTGGGAATATAAAAACCATTTTCCAAAGCCACCCAAAGAAGGATATCTCCTTCCTGTGCCGAAACCTTTTGGTTATCTATGATAAGCGAAATGGTCTTCATTTTTCTTCTCCGAGCTTTTCCGGAGCGGGGGGTACTGAGTCAGCCGGGGAAAACTTTACGACCGCGCTATACTGAGAGAGGACAGACATCCAAACAAGCCCCGCACTTAACACATTTGCTCTGATCAATCGCTTTTATTCGCCGCTTGGCAGTATAAATTGCTTCCGTTGGACAACTGCCCACACACACTTCGCACGATCGCTCACATTTTTCCGGAAGGATATAATACGAAATGAGCTTCCGGCACATTTTTGCCGGACACCGTTTTTCCGCTATATGGGCTTCATATTCATCACGAAAAAACTTGAGTGTGGTGAGGATAGGATTGGGTGCGGTTTTCCCCAACCCACAGAGTGAACCCTGGTGAACGGCTTCTGCCAAATCAAGCAAGACCGCAATATCCTCCGGGTTCCCTTTTCCCTCGGTGATATCCTGAAGAATTAACAGCATCTGTTTAGTCCCGATTCGGCAAAAGGTGCATTTTCCGCACGATTCCTTTTGAGTAAAGTCCAGAAAGTATCTCGCTACATCTACCATGCAGTCATCCTCATCTAAAACAACCATACCTCCTGAGCCCATCATCGCGCCAGCTTCTTTTAGTGAGTCAAAGTCGATCGGGGTATTAAGAAAGTCATGGGAAAGGCACCCTCCTGAAGGCCCTCCAATCTGGATCGCTTTAAATTTTTTACCTTTCGGGATCCCTCCGCAAATATCAAAAACAAGTTTCTTTAATGTGGTACCCATTGCCACTTCAACCAAGCCCGTGTTGTTAATCTTTCCGGCAATGGAAAAAATAGCAGTTCCCTTACTCTGCTCCGTGCCGAGAGAGGCGAAGGCTTGGGCGCTATGAACCATGATAAAAGGAATATTGGCCAGAGTCTTAACATTGTCGATCAGGGTAGGAGCACCCTTAAGTCCAAAAAGTGCGGGATAAGGCGGACGATGGCGGGGCATTCCCCGTTTTCCTTCAAGAGAATGAATCAGGCCGGTCTCTTCACCGCAGACAAAAGCACCGGAACCTTCAAATACCTTGAGGTCTAAATTATAGTCACTCCCTAAAATCCTCTTTCCCAGCAATCCTAAATCTCTGGCTTGTTGGAGAGCGGTCTTCATCCGTTTTACCGCTAACGGATATTCGTTTCTAATATAGATATATCCCTGGGAGGCGGAAATGGCATATCCCGCAATAATCAGCCCCTCAAGGACTTGGTGGGGACTGCTTTCAATGACTGCCCGATCGGAGAAAGACCCTGGGTCGCCTTCATCAGCATTGCAGATAACATATTTTTCGTTCGCGTCTGCCTTAAAACAAATGTCCCATTTTTTTCCGGTCAGAAACCCTGCTCCCCCGAGACCCCTGAGGCCAGAAGCAAGCACCTGGGCGATGATCGTTTCTTGATCCCTCTGTAACGCCACGCTCAGCCCTTCGTACCCGCCCCGGGCAACATAGTCCATAATATTTTCAGGATCAATAATGCCAAAGTCACGAAGGATCGTTCTCGTTTCCAAGGCAAAGCGGGGAAGGTCGGCAATTGTGGGGAGAAAATCATTTGGCTCAAGGGCCGCAAGCATTAATTCGGGGAGAAAATTATCTTCCCGCAGAAAATGTTTTACTATCGTGGTAGCCACCGGAGGGCTGACATTACCATAAAGGATCGAAGGCAACCCAGGCTTTCGGACCGCAACCAGCGGTTCAGCATAACAGTGCCCCATGCAGCCAACGGGAATAACGTGAGCGTTCAGATTGTGTTTGGTTATTTCCTCTTTAAAAGCTTTAAAAACCTCAAAGCTTCCTGAAGCCCGACCGCACGTTGCTGTGCCTACTAAAATGTACGGGGCATCTCCTTCTCGCGTCCCCTGCCAAAGCTCAGAGGCCTGAGCTTTGATCTTCTGAAAAGTTTCCTGGATGGTTTTTTTTATCGATTCATTCAGTTTCATTATGAGTCTTATCTTCTTCTCGTTTTGCCAGTTCACATTGCAAAAGAATACCGTTGACAGCACTCGGTGACATTTTGCCATGAACAGTATCCCCTACTTGTACGACCGGAGCGAGGGCGCAGCACCCCACACACGCGACCCTTTCTAAACTGAACTCACGGTCTTCCGTAACCTTTCCTTCTTGAATCTGAAGCCTTCGCTCCCATTCTTCCAGAATAATGTTTCCCCCTCGCACATGGCAGGCGGTTCCCAGACAGACTTTAACCGGGTGTTTGCCCGGCGGAGTGAAACGAAACTGGTTATAAAAGGTTGCCACCCCAAAAATCTCACCAGGAGAGATTTTTAGAAATGTGGCTGTCTCCCGGAGTGCTTCCTGAGGAATAAAGCCAAATGTAGTCTGAATGGCCTGGAGGATAGGTATTAAATTTTCTCTGGTGGAAGAAAAGTCTTGGAGGAGTTTATGGATTTCTTTCTGGATCTTTTCCTCTTCGGTAGTATTGGTAGTTTCAGTCATCTTCTTATCAGGTCATTGTAATCACGTCAGCCAAGGAGGTTAAGTTTTTCGATTGAAAAAAAACTAACTATCAGGATCATCTTTTTTATCCTTAGCTTTCTTTTTCGATTTTGGTTTTAATAAATAGCCTTCGCAAGATTTACACTTTTTATATTCCCGAACCGGCTTACACCGAGAAAAGGGGATCTCGTAATTGAGTATTTTGCACTCAATCGTTTTCATCTTTCTTTTTTCTTTTTTACCATTGTTTTCCACGTTATCCCCTCATAATTTTAAGGATAAAAATGAAAAACCCAATTTGTTGAAAAAGTTTTTTTCTTAATATTTTATTGTTTTTACCCGGGCGAGTCAAGTCCAATCTTTTGTAAGCGCCAATAATTTTTTAATAATTAAGCGACAGCAAAAAAAAGAGTCGATAAGCGTTTGACTGGGTTTGCCAACTTTGATATGACTAATGCATTGAATTGCCTCAGGAGTGTGCGTGGGGCAAAAAAACGTTTTTTTTAGTTTTTAGGTTTACCCCGTTAGAAAGATCTAACGGGGTAACGTATGGTATAACGCCTAACTCAAAGCGGTGAATAAACTTTAAGAGGGGTAGCGTGAATATTTCCAAAAAAAGAAAAACTGGGATGACGGTAAAATCCAAAGTGTGGATCGAAATCCAAGGTCTCCCTTTTTTTGGTGAGGGAAGAAGAGACCTGTTAAATAATATCGAAACCAAAGGCTCCATTTCTCAAGCCGCGAAAAAACTCGGCATTTCATATAAAAAGGCATGGAGTTATATCACCAGCATGGAAGATCGCCTGGGCGTTAAATTGGTAAAGAAACAAGTTGGTGGTAAAGGTGGAGGTGGCACGGCGTTAACCGAGGAAGGAAAAGCTTTAATTGATAAATTCGACAAACTTCTGGCAGGTACCCAGGAGGCCATCAACATAAGTTTTAAAGAAATCTTTTAAATTTTTAACCATTGTCCATTTATAAAGGAAAAGACTAACGTAATGGATTTAAAATTACTCATGAGCACATTTGTTTTAATTTTTTTAGCAGAGTTGGGAGATAAGACCCAATTGGCTACTTTTTGTTTAGCGGCAAAAGATGGATCAAGACTTTCGGTTTTTTTAGGGGCAGCCGGAGCATTGGTCTTAACCTCATTGATTGCTGTCAGTTGCGGCTTTTTTGTTGGTAACATCATCCCCCAGCACTATTTACGATTTGGCGCTGGTTTTCTTTTTATAATCTTTGGATTTTTAATGCTCTTTTCCAAATAATAAAACATAATGACATTTTCTCGGTCTGTTCTTTTCAGGGGAGAACAAGGATATAATCACTTTATTAAATAGGTATTGTCCTTGCGAAAGGAATGGCAATTCTCTATAATTATTATTAATATTCAAATTTTGCTTTAATAAATCACGATGGCTCCTCAGTTGGTCTACATAAAAACTTTTGGGTGTCAGATGAATGAACATGATTCTGAGAATATCCTTAACCTGTTGGCATCCGTTGATTACCAACCAACACCAGACCCCAAGAAAGCTGACCTTATTCTTATTAATACGTGTAGCGTGAGAGAAAAATCTGAGCAAAAAGTTTATAGTTTACTCGGTCGATTAAAAAGGCATAAAAAAAATGGGAGGATACTTTTGGGAGTCGGAGGGTGTGTAGCCCAACAGGAAGGGGACAAACTGCTGAAAAAGGCTCCGTATGTTGACTTGGTTTTTGGAACCAGTAATATCCACCGTCTGCCCGAATTGATTAGAACTGCTCGACACGCGGGAAAAACCCAGGTTGCCACTGAATTCCACGAAGATTCCCCGTGTTATCCCTTACCCGAACTCCCCAAACTTTTTCAGGTGAAAGCCTATGTAACCATTATGGAGGGATGTGATAACTTCTGTTCTTTTTGTGTTGTTCCTTTTGTGCGGGGCAGAGAGAAAAGCCGTCCCAGTGCCGAAATCCTCAAAGAAGTTCGCGGACTCGTAACCGCAGGAGTTAAAGAGGTGACTCTTTTGGGACAAAACGTAAATTCATACGGCGCAAATGTGGCAGGAGAGCTAAGTTTTTCCGGGCTTCTTAAGGAATTAAATAAAATCGACGGACTCGAGCGAATCCGATTTACCACCTCACATCCCAAAGACCTCTGTGAAGAATTAATCGCCTGTTTTGAAGATCAACCAAAACTTTGCCCCCATATTCATCTCCCGTTGCAATCAGGCTCTGACCGGATTTTAAAAATGATGAATCGGGGTTATACCCGAGAAGACTATCTTTTAAAAATTAAGAGACTAAGGACCGTTTGTCCGGAGATTGGTATTACGACCGACCTTATCGTCGGCTTTCCCGGAGAAACCGAAAAAGATTTTCAAGCGACACTGGATATGGTAACTGAAATCGAATATGATGAATTCTTTTCGTTTAAATATTCTGATCGTCCAAAAACCCAAGCTTCACAATACCCGGATAAATTACCGGAAGAAGAAAAAGCTCGTCGGCTTTCTATCCTTCAGGAGAAGCAAAAGTCCATTACCCTTAAAAAAAATCGAACCCTGGTCGGCAAAACCATAGCAGTGCTGGTTGAGGGAGAAAGCAAAAAAAACCCTCTCCACGTGAGCGGCCGGAGCGGGACTAATAAGGTGGTCAATTTTGAAGGACCATTGGGTTTACAAGGTAAAATTGTCTTGGTAAAAATTTTAACCGCTCACCCTCATTCATTGTTTGGTTGCTTAAGTTAATAAGTTTACGGCATTATTCCAAAGGAGGTCATGATGTTCATTGAAATGAAAGTTGCTGGTATCACGATGGATCCATTCAGCAATACTCCCATTGTCATTCTCAAAGATGTTCAGGGTAAAACCGCCTTACCGATCTGGATCGGTATCTTAGAGGCAAGTGCTATCGCCACTGAATTAGGTGACGTTAAACCTCCTCGACCCATGACTCATGACCTTTTAAAAAATATCCTTGAAAACTTGAATGCCACGGTGATAAAAATCGAAGTAACCGATTTAAAGGACAACACTTTTTTTGCCACTATTTACCTCTCCATGGTTGACAAAAGCTTTAGTATTGATGCGCGTCCAAGTGATGCTATTGCCCTCGCTTTACGAACAAATTCACCGATCTACGTCAATCAGAAAGTGGTCGAAGATTCTCGGGCAGTCAATTTAGGCAAAGAAGAAAAGTTACTCAACGAAGCTACCAATGAAGAACAAAAGTGGCGGGAGATTTTAGAAAATTTATCCCCGGATGATTTTGGCAAATACAAGATGTGATGAGCCGTCACCAGGGTTCCCGCTTTTTTTTTTGCAATTATTTATCTTCATGGGGTGCACCCCGTTAGAAGGATTTCACACGAGGCATTTACCCCGTGTGAAAAAGTGTAAAAATTTTTAAGCTTATCCCGTTTGAGATTTGATATCTAACGGGGTGAAAAAGGTTTCGCCTAAAATTTTAGAAAGTTACCTATCATGATTGATTTACACACGCATTCTCTTTTTAGCGATGGAGTTTTGATCCCCGCGGAGCTGGTTCAGCGGGCTAAAGCCAAAGGCTATGAGGCACTCGCAATCACTGACCACGCGGATCGCTCCAACCTCGATTGGATCATTTCCCGGATAGTTCGTTTTTGTGAAGATTTTAAAAAGAAAAGCGATTTTAAGGTTGTCCCGGGAATTGAGCTTACTCACGTTGAGCCTGAGACAATCTTTCCCCTTACTCAGGAGGCGAGAAAGTTAGGAGCTAAAGTGGTCGTGGTCCACGGTGAAACCATTGTGGAACCAGTGCAGCCAGGAACCAACCGGGCAGCTTTGGAAGCAGGAGTGGACATCTTGGCACATCCTGGACTGATTTCCAAAACCGAAGTTTTATTAGCCAGGGAGAAAGGAACCTTGCTGGAGATTTCGTCCCGGAAAGGCCACTGCCTGACCAATGGCCATGTTGCCAAACTTGCCAAAGATGTTGGCGCCCTCCTCATTCTCAATACCGATGCTCATGCCCCAGAAGACCTCATTGATCCCACCCAAGCCCTTCGCGTGGTTTTGGGCGCGGGACTTACCGAGGCGGATTGGGAGGAAATGAAAAACAACGCGCGAAATCTTTTGGGGAGAATTTTTACCAAAAAATGATACCCCGCCTTTAAGAAACACCGGGCTGTCTTCCGCAAACATGAGATAACGTCATTAAGCATATTCATCATGACAATTCATCACCACCACCATCAGGAAAAAAATAATCAGGCTTTAGAACTCCACGACCCTTCGCATCGGCACCATCAAAACAAAAACTTCCTCATCATCGTCCTGACGCTCACCGCTATCTTTTTCTTGGTGGAATTTTTCGGTGGTTTATGGACCAGGAGCTTAGCCCTTTTATCTGACGCCGGGCATATGCTTTCCGATATTGCTGCTCTCGGGTTAGCGCTTTTTGCTCTTTGGGCCTCCGGTAAACCAGCGCATGCGAAAAAAACTTTTGGTTACTATCGGGCTGAAGTCCTCGCAGCTTTCATAAACGGAGCAGTCCTGGTGGTAATCGCCATCATCATCTTTCGTGAAGCGTATGAACGAATGCAGGTCCCGGTAAATGTAAAAAGCATTCCCCTGTTAGTGATTGCCTCTGCCGGTCTGATGATAAACCTTATCGGAGCATATATTCTTTCCAAGGGGGAGAAAGAAAACATTAATATCCGGGGAGCTTTTATTCATGTGCTCGGTGATGCACTCGGTTCCGTGGGGGCAATAAGCGCGGGTCTGGTTATCTGGCTAAAAGGCTGGATGTGGTTCGACCCTTTGGTGAGTTTTTTTATCGGAGGCATCATCATCTATAGCGCGTGGCGGCTTTTGTGGGATACCGTCCACATTTTAATGCAGGGAGTTCCCGGACATATTGATCTCGAAGAAATAAAAAAATCGATGGTGCAGGTTGAGGGAGTAAAATCAATCTGCGACCTTCATGTCTGGACTTTAACCTCACATGTGGAAATGCTCAGTGCTCATGTGGTTGTGGAAAATGTCCTCCAGAGCATGGTGATTTTAAAAAAGCTCCAGAAGACCCTGCAGGAATGTTATGGAATAGAACACGTTACCATCCAGATCGAGGATGATTCCATAGGAACCTGTAATTATTTCGTTTAAAACCTCAGGCTTTTCACGTAAAAATCCTTCTCCCATCCCTTGAGGATTTAATTTACCCCGTTAGAAAAGCCCCGCTTGCCCTGTTAGATGTCAAATATCTAACGGGGTGAAGAAGCATGGGGTAAAACTAAAGATTCTTACACTTTTCAAACGAGGTAAATACCCCGTGTGAAAGCCTTCTAACGGGGTTTACTCGAATAGTTCTTTTTATTTTTTTCGTTTATGATACGCCACGTTCTCTTGTGGTCTCTTTTTTCCCAAAATAATTATCTTGCCAGAAAAGGGGAATGAGTTTAAAGTGCTAAAATATTATTTCATGGTGTTCTTAGGGTTAAATTTTTCATCTCTGCTCTGTCGTAAGGTTTTATCACGGAAATGGAGATCACGTATTGTACGTAAAAAGAAAATTTGGTAACGTAGGTGAAAAACACCATAAAATTGTCTTTTGTTTCCTGGAGAGATGACCGAGCTGGCCGAAGGTGCACGACTGGAAATCGTGTGTACTCCCAAAAGGGGTACCGAGGGTTCGAATCCCTCTCTCTCCGCCATGTTTGCGATAGCCGGGTCCTGCGCAACGAAATATTACGAACCCCGTCAGATCCGGAAGGAAGCAGCGGTAGTAAATCATTTCGTGTGCCGCAGGGAAACCTGGCTATCGTTAAAAAATAGAAGTCAGGAGACAGGAGCCAGAATTCAGAAGTCAGAATAATTTCTAAAAATTAAAGATATGTTCTCTTCTGGCTACTGACTCCTGACTTCTGTCTCCTGAGTAAGAAGGCTACCAAACTTAAATCAATCATTAACCTCTCATAGCTGCAAATGTCTTACTTAGTTTTAGCCCGAAAGTGGAGGCCCCAAAGATTCGAAGAGGTTGTGGGGCAGCAGCCAATTATCCAGACCTTGCAGAATGCCATTCGAAGCAAGCGGGTGGCCCATGCCTTCCTTTTTGCCGGTCCCCGCGGAGTTGGCAAAACCTCCGTTGCCCGCATATTGGCTAAAGCCCTTAATTGCGTCAATGGTCCTACCCCTACCCCCTGCAATCAATGCGATGCTTGCTTAGAAATCACCAAAACAATAGCGCCTGATGTTTTTGAAATTGACGGAGCCTCCAATACCGGCGTGGATCACGTAAGAGATCTGCAGGAAACCATAAAATACCGTCCTCAGAAATATCGCTATAAAGTTTATATTGTTGATGAAGTGCACATGCTCTCTACCCCGGCCTTTAATGCTTTTTTAAAGACTTTGGAAGAGCCTCCCGCGCACGTTATTTTCATTTTTGCCACCACTGAACCCCATAAAATAATCGAAACGGTTATTGATCGGTGTCAGCGGTATGACTTTAAAAAAATCCCCCCACTCCTTATCTTTGAAAAATTACAGGCATTAGCCAAGGATGAAGAAATAACCATAAGCCCCAACGCTCTTCAGCTTATTTCACGAGAGGCAGACGGCAGTCTCCGGGATGCCCAAGGTTTGTTAGACCAGGTTATTACCTATGCAGGGAAGGACGTTAAAGACAAAGATGTCGCTGAGATTTTGGGGATCGTTGATACCAAAGTTTTAGGTGAAATTTCAAATGCGGTGTTCACCCAAGACTTAAAAAAATGTCTGGAAATCATCGAACATGTTTTTACCTACGGAATTGATGTCCGCCAATTTTATCGGGGGCTTTTAGAACATTTCCGAAATTTAATGGTGGCTAAAATCAGCACGAATCCTCAGCTCTTCCCTGATCTTTCTCCAAAAGAAATCGAAGAGTTAACCAACCAGATTCGGAAAGTGAGTCTGGAAAAACTTCAACTGATTTTAAAAAGCCTGATCGAAAGTGAAGGATATATTTATCGAGCACCCTTGCCTCGAGTCATTTTAGAGGCCATCATCCTTCGGTTAGCTACCATTCCCCCCGTTGCCTCATTAAAAGAAATTCTGGAACGGTTGGGTAAACTCCAGGAAAAGCTTGGGAATAGTGGTGGTTTATTGGCTCAGGCTCCTCCCGTCACATCACCCGTATCAGCTTCGGAAACCCAAAAACAAACTTCCCCCCCAACCTCAACCGAGGAAATCGCCCCCTCTTGTTTCTCTGCTCCGGATGACAACGCACGCGGATGCGATATGTCTTTAGAGGAAACCTGGAAAGAGTTCCTAACATTTATCCGCACGAAAAAACCACCCCTGGCTTCGTTCCTTGAACATGGCACACTGGTCCGTCTGGCTCCAGGCTCCATCGAAATCGGATTTCCAAAAAACTCTTTTTTCCTGGAACGCATCCAGGAACAAACCAAAAAACAGGAACTGATGCAAATCAGTGAGGAATTTTTTGGAGAAAAGAAAAAAGTTACTATTCATGTCCTGACAACACCAGGTGAAGAAAAAAAGGATGTGCATCTACCCCTTGCCCAAAAAAATGAAAAAATCAGGAAAGAAGCTAAGAATCATCCTTTAGTGAAGGAAGCACTCACAATTTTTGAAGGAAGTATTATTGAAATAAAGGTTAAATAATTAGTAAAAATTATGTAAAGGAGGTAAGCGCGTGGTTAAGGGAATTGGTGAATTTGTCAGACAAGCCCAAAAACTTCAGTCTCAGATGGCCAAGGTCCAGGAAGAAATGGCCGCAAAAACAGTTGAAGGCTCTGCGGGCGGAGGCATGGTCACGGTTATTGCCAATGGCAAGCAAGAGGTTATGAGCATTAAAATTGATCCTGAGGTGGTTGACCCCAATGACATTGAAATGTTACAAGATTTAGTAGTAGCAGCTGCTAATGACGCTCTTAAGAAAGCCCAAGAAATGATGACGAGCGAAATGAGCAAGCTTACGGGTGGACTGAATCTTAACCTTCCAGGACTTTTTTAATTTACCCCGTTAGAAAAGCCCCTTGCGGAAGCACGGGGTAAGATTAAAGATTCTTACACTTTTTCACACGGGGTAAATGCCTCATGTGAAAGCCTTCTAACGGGGTTTATTTTCGCTAACGTTATTTAATTCCCGAGGAAAAACATGATCGCGGAGGCTTTAAACCGCTTAGTGCGAGAGCTAACCAAACTTCCCAGCATCGGAGAAAAGACCGCTCTGAGAATGGCTTTCCACATCATTGCATTACCACGACACGAAGCCCAGTCTTTAGCCCAAAGCATTCTTGAGGTAAAGGACACGATAACGCTTTGTTCGACTTGTTTTAATCTAACTGACTGCAATCCTTGTCTTATTTGTCAAAGCGAGCGCGGAAACTCCGACACAATGTGTGTTGTTGAAACTCCAGCGCATCTCGCGGCGTTTGAACGAACCGGACAATTCAAAGGGACCTACCATGTTCTCCATGGGGTCATCTCGCCTTTGCGCAATATCCTTCCCGACGATCTAAAAATAAAAGAGCTTTTTAATCGCCTCCAACATATTAATTTTAAAGAGGTAATTTTGGCAACCAACCCAACCAGAGAAGGTGAAGCTACGGCTATCTATTTATCCAATTTAATAAAACCTCTCTCCTTAAAAGTAACGCGGATTGCTCAAGGAATTCCTCGAGGCGGAGAAATCGAATACCTTGATGAATCAACCTTAAAATCTTCTCTCGAGGGCCGGAGAGAACTTTAGCTCTTGCCTTAAAATTTTTTTAAGAAATTCTTGACAAATAATAAAAAAATACGTTATTAAAAATCCCTTTCATGACAATTATTTTAGGAGCTTGAAATATGATTGAAATTCGGTTACATGGCCGAGGCGGACAAGGAGCAGTAACCTCTGCGGAATTATTAGCATTGGCGGCTATAAGTCAGGGAAAATATGCTCAGGCTTTCCCCAGTTTTGGACCCGAGAGACGAGGCGCTCCAGTAGTAGCCTTTTGCCGCATTGATGATAAACCAATTCGAATCCGGGCTAATATTTATAAACCAGACTTAGTCTTGGTTCTCGACCCCTCTATCCTCAGACTCGTCAATGTGACCGCCGGGTTAAAGGAGGATGGGATTTTGGTGGCGAACACCAAATACTCCGGAGAGGAAATCAGAAAAGAACTCGGGATAAAACATGCTCTCGCCACCGTAAATGCCAGTAAAATTGCTATGGAAGAACTGGGCCTCCCGATAGCTAATACCACCATGCTCGGTTCTTTACTGAGAGCAAAGGAAGTAGTCCCTCTGGAGACGCTGATTGATCCTCTCAAAAAGAGATTTGGCCGGATTGCGGAAAAAAATATCAAAGCTTGTAAGAGAGCTTTCGAAGAGACTTCAGTAATAAAGTAAGAAGGAGAAAAACGTTGATAAAGTCAGAAGAAGAGCTTACGTGGAAAGACCTGGAGGTTGGCTGCGTAGTAAGTGATGCCGGTAATGCCAGACAGTATAAAACCGGAGACTGGCGATCACTGCGGCCGATTTGCGATAAAACGAAATGCATTAAATGCGGAGTTTGTTATATCTTTTGTCCGGATATGGCTATCCGCAAAACTGATGAGGGGTATTTTGAAGCTGACCTCTACTATTGCAAAGGGTGCGGAATTTGTGCCCAGGAATGTATCACGAGCTGTATAACCATGGTAGAGGAGGAAGAATAATGGGCGAACGAGTTGGAATCGAAGTATCTTTAGCAGCATCTGAGGCAGTCAAAATGGCCAATGTGGATGTGGTTGCCGCCTATCCTATCACACCGCAGACCCATATTGTGGAGCACCTTTCTCGAGCTGGTAGCTGACGGCGAGCTTGATGCGGAATTTATTCCCGTGGAATCCGAACATTCCGCCATGAGCGTGTGCTGCGGATCATCCGCAGTAGGAGCAAGGACATTTACCTGCACCAGCTCGCAAGGGCTCGCCCTCATGAATGAAATTGTTTTTATTGCTGCTTCCTTACGGCTTCCCATTGTCATGCTTTTAGCCAACCGTTCTCTTTCCGGCCCCCTCAGTATCTGGAACGACCACACTGATGTCATGTCAATTCGAGACTGCGGCTGGATTCAGGTGTTTGCGGAAAATGGCCAGGAGGTTTTTGACCATGTCCTGTTTGCTTTTCGGGTAGCTGAAGATCCCAACGTATGCCTTCCGGTTATCGTTAACGTTGATGGTTTTGTTCTCACTCACATGATCGAGCCCCTGGAATTCTGGGATGAAGACTACCGTGAAAAAATACCTCCCGGATTTCAAACCAGTCAATCAACTCCATCCCGACAAACCCATAACCATGGGGGCTTTTGGGATGCCGATATATTTTTACTGAGGCGAAAAAAGCTCAAGATGAGGCCCTTATTAAATCTAAAACTGAAATCCTTAAAGCCTGGAAGGAAATGGGTGATCTCGTAGGAAGAAATTATCAGCCAGTGGAAACCAACCACCTTGAAGGAGCCGACACCGTCTTTTTAACTATGGGAAGTATCGGGGAAACGGTTTCTCTTGCGGTTAATGAACTTCGATCCCGAGGAAAAGCAGTCGGTCAAGTGAGGTTACGACTCTGGCGGCCATTTCCCTTTGAAGAATTGCGGGAAGCAGTTAAAGGAGTTAAACGGATCATTGTTATTGATCGGGCCATTTCTTACGGTGGACCAGGAGGCCCCGTAGCAAGCGAAATCCGTGCTGCTCTGTATAAAGAACGCACTATGCCGGTCATCACGAATTTCCTTTGCGGATTAGCAGGACGCGATGTAACTCCCGACGACTATATTAAAATGTATGAAAAAACCGAAAAAATGACCAAAAAGAAAGTACGCGAAGAAGACTATATCATTTATGGCGTGAGGGAATAATGGAACCATTAAATGTTTATGCCAGCCGGCTTATAACCAAAAAAGAATACTTCACTCCCGGCCATCGAGCCTGTCAGGGGTGTGCCGAGGCATTGGCCGTAAGGCTGGTGGCTAAGGCCTTGGGTAAAAATGTTGTGGTTGCCAGCGCTACCGGCTGTATGGAAATCGTTTCATCCCCTTTGCCGTTCACCAACTGGGAAGTACCGTGGATCCATGTGGCCTTTGAAAACGCAGCGGCGGTAGCCAGCGGCGCTGAGGCAGGAACCAAAGCGCTTATCCGGAAAGGGAAGCTCACGGATAAAGGCACCGTATTTCTCGGCATGGGTGGCGATGGAGCAACCAGCGACATCGGACTTCAGGCCCTATCCGGCGCTTTTGAGCGGGGGCATAATTTTCTCTATGTCTGTTACGATAATGAAGCGTACATGAATACCGGTATCCAGCGGTCATCCGCGACTCCTTTTGGGGCCGCAACCACAACCTCTCCAGCCGGAAAGTTAAAGTCCGGTCAGGTCACGTGGAAAAAAAACATGCCGGAAATTGCGGTTGCCCATAACATCCCGTATGTTGCCACAGCGTGTTCAAGCTACCCGTTTGATCTGATCAAAAAGGTGGAAAAAGCGGCCCGGATTCAAGGGCCCGCGTATGTCCATATCCTTTCGATTTGTCCCACCGGATGGCGTATTCCTCCGGATAAGGCGATCTGGATTGGCCGGCTGGCAGTTGAAACCGGGGTATTTCCCCTGTATGAAGTGGAACAGGGAAAATACCGGCTCACCCTGGATGTGGGAGAACTGAGACCAGTAAAAGAGTATTTAAAACCACAAGGACGGTTCCGCCATTTGACGGATGAACTCGTTGAGGATATTCAAAAAAGAGTAACGGAAGAATATAATAAACTCAAAGTTAAAACGACGCTCTAAGATAAGGGATGGGGCTCCCGGAAAATCCGGCTCTTGCTCCCGTCGTTCACATTCCACGTAAAGAAATTCTTTTAAGGAAACAGTATGGAAACAGATATAAAAGAAATCATTAAGCGATATGGAGAGGATAAAAGCTTCTTAGTTCCTATCCTCCAAGATGTGCAAAAACGTTTTAACTACCTCCCCAAGGAAGCGATTCAGAGCGTTAGCAAATTACTGGAGGTTCCTCTGAGCCAAATCTACCATGTGGCAACCTTCTATAAAGCCTTTAGCTTGCTCCCCCGGGGGAAACATCAGTTTCAGTTATGCCTGGGAACTGCCTGTCACGTGCGTAATGCACCCCTGCTGGGTGAACATATTGAACGGACATTGGGGATCAAGCCAGGAGAAACCACCGCGGATTTGGAATTTACCTTTGAGACCGTCAACTGTTTAGGTGCCTGCGCCTTGGGGCCAATTTTGGTGCTGGATGAAGAGTACCATGGCCAGATGACGATATCTAAAGCTAACAAAATTCTTAAGAAACTGGGAAAAAAGGTAGAAAGTGATGATGAATAAAATTAAATCACCTGATGAGCTTTTGAAACTGCAGGAAAAGATCCGGGCAAGCCGTGACCCGAATAAACCCTGCGTAACCATCTGTGCCGGCACCGGCTGTTTAGCGTATGGCACGCAAAAACTGATTAATAATTTTAAAGCCGAGATTGAAAAAAGAAACTTAACCGGCACAGTCGATGTCCGCACCAGCGGCTGCCATGGGTTTTGCGAACGAGGTCCTTTAGTGGTGGTTAACCCCAAGGGGATTTTTTACCAGCGGGTTAAAATTGATGACGCCTCGGAGATTATCGAGAAAACCGTTTTAAACGGAGAACTGCTCGACAGGCTCTTGTATACTGATGCCCAGACCGGAGCAAAGGTTACCTACGAGCACGAGGTGCCTTTTTATAAAAAACAGATGCGCATCGTCTTTGGCATGAATGGTCAAATTGACCCGAAGAGTCTGGAAGATTACCTGGCGATCGGTGGCTATAGTGCCTTGGCAAAAGTCTTACGCGGGATGCAACCGGAAGCAGTAATCCAAGAAGTAATCAAAGCGAACTTGCGCGGCCGGGGCGGCGGTGGATTCCCCACCGGCTGGAAGTGGGATGCTACCCGCAAGGCCAACGATAATCCCAAATACGTAATTTGCAATGCTGACGAAGGTGATCCGGGTGCGTATATGGACCGGAGTCTATTGGAAGGAAACCCCCACGCGGTTTTGGAAGGGATGATTATTGGCGCCTACGCCATTGGTTCCAGTGATGGCTATATTTATGTGCGCAACGAATATCCCCTGGCAGTAACGAATATCACCATTGCAATCGAAAAAGCCCGAGAGCTCGGAATAATAGGGAAAAACATCCTCGGCACCGGTTTTAATTTTGACATCAAAATCAACCGGGGAGGAGGAGCTTTTGTCTGTGGTGAATCCTCTGCTCTGTTTGCCTCCATTGAGGGCCGCGCCGGAGAGCCGCGGGCAAAATATGTCCATGCCACTGATCGGGGTCTTTATGACAAGCCCACGAACCTCAATAATGTAGAGACCTGGGCGAACGTTCCCCTTATTATTAATAAAGGAGCAGACTGGTACCAAAGCATTGGTACGAAAAACAGTAAAGGAACTAAAATATTCTCCTTGGTGGGTAAGATCAACAACACTGGTTTGGTTGAAGTACCCATGGGTATCACCCTCAGGGAGATTGTTTTTGAGATCGGAGGAGGAATTCCCAAAGGAAGAAAATTCAAAGCCGTGCAAACCGGAGGCCCCTCAGGGGGGTGCATCCCCGAGCAGTTTTTGGATATGCCGGTAGACTTTGATGAGCTTTCCAAAATCGGATCAATGATGGGCTCGGGCGGCATGATTGTTATGGATGACCGGAACTGTATGGTGGACGTAGCAAAATACTTTCTTAAGTTCCTTGAAGAGGAATCCTGCGGAAAGTGTACCCCGTGTAGAGAAGGAGTGCTTCAGATGCGCCTGATTCTCGACCGGATTACTGAAGGAAATGGGAAAGAAGAAGACCTGGAGACGCTCGAATGGATGGGTCAGGCAATCATTGATGGATCTCTCTGTGCTTTGGGGGGGACTGCTCCCAACCCGGTGCTGAGTACCATTCGCTATTTCCGGGAAGAGTATGAGGCCCATATTAAGGACAAAAAATGTCCCGCGGGCGTCTGCAAAGCTCTGATCACCTACTCTATTGATGCTGAAACCTGCACCGGCTGTGGTGTTTGTGCTCGAATCTGTCCCACGAAAGCAGCGACCGGAGAGAAAAAACAAGTTCACACCATTGACCAAGAAAAATGTATCAAGTGCGGGGCATGTTTTGAGTCTTGCAAATTTGACGCAGTCAAGGTAGCGTAGAATAGGAAAATTTGGAGCAATGAGACGTTGACAGTAGGCAATTTAGGGGCGCTGCTTGCTGCGCCAATTTCAGTTACAAGTTTAAATATTGGAGTAAGCAATGTCCGGAAATGGTCACCTTTAAAATAGACGGCCGAGAAATAACTGCATCACCGGGAACCACCATTCTGGAAGCAGCGCGCGATGCCAATATCTATATTCCTAACCTTTGTAGCAATGAAGAGCTTACCCCCTATGGGGCCTGCCGGCTCTGTATGGTAGAAATAACCCACGGAAAGCGAACCCGGTTGGTTGCTTCTTGTATCTATGAAGTGACAGAAGGCTTAGAGGTTAAAACAAATACGGAAAGGTGTTACGAGTACGAAGGCTGGTGATTGAACTCTTGTTAACGCGCAATCCGAAACACCCAGCCTTAAGAAAAATAGCTGATGAACTGGGCGTGAAGGAGACCCGTTTTGATATTGACTTTAAGGGATGTATCCTGTGCGGTCAGTGTGTCCGGACCTGTCGTGAAGTAGTGGGAGTCTCAGCTATTGGTTTTAAAAGCCGGGGGCATACTCGAAAAGTTGCTACTCCTTTTGATGAGTCTCCTGGTGACTGTATTGCCTGTGGTTCTTGTTCCTATATCTGCCCGGTTCAGGTTATTCCGATGGAGGATAAAAACGGGGTAAGGACGATCTGGAAGACTGACTTTCCCTTGCAAAAATGCACGCAGTGTGGCCGATATTTCGCACCAGTTAAACAGCTTGAATATTTTCGAAAACTTGTTAACCTTCCTGAAGACCACTTTAACAAGTGCAAAAACTGCCGTTAGCGAACTCTTTTGACAAATAAATTTAGCTGGTTAATAATAAAGAAAATTTTCCCCGGTAGCTCAGTCGGCAGAGCGGGTGGCTGTTAACCACCATGTCGCAGGTTCGAGTCTTGCCCGGGGAGCTAATAAATTCAAGGGGTTAGGCGATTTCATCCTAATCCCCTTTTTACTCCTGCAGCACTATTGCAGCAGTTGATTACCTCCCCCGGCCAAAAAGTCATCCAATCGATTTACTGCCTCCCTGGCATCCGCCTGGTCCACCGTATTGTATCGGGTAAACATGGAGAGGGTTTTGTGGCCGGTAAGCTTCATGATCACCGTCCGGTCAACCCCTGCCTTTCTGGCGTTGCTTACAAAAGTGTGCCTCAGGTCATGAAACCGGAAGTCCTCAATCCCTGCCCTTTCAAGGCCCCTAGTCAAACAACTCTTGATACTTCTCACCGGGTTTCCCTGATAGGTGAAGACAAACTTGTGGGTGATTTGCCTGACTTTCCTTAACCTCACAAGGATCTCCATTACCGTCCGGTTAAAATAAACATACCGGGCTTCCCCGGTCTTGGTATCCTTGGGCGTAAGAGTGAAGCAACCGTCTTTCATATTCACCCGGTCCCAGGTGAGGTTAAATATCTCACCTGCCCTCATACCCGTGTAATAGGCAACCGTCACAATATCAGCCGCATGCTGAGGGAGTTCTTTAAGAAGCTTTCCTTGTTCTTCTTTTGAGAGCACCCGATCTCTGGCATTTCTTTCCGCAAGCCTCGTCACTTTCCAGCAGGGGTTCTTTATCACCATATCTTCCCGGATCGCCAGGTTGTAGATCCGTCTCATCACCTCAATCTCCCGATTAACAGTGGCAGGCTTATAACGAGTCCCCCGGTAATTAATTTCAGAGAGTCTTTATTGCCGAGTCCTTCTTACCCATAGCTCTTCCTGTTAGGCGTTTCGCGAATGACCTGCTTCCCATACCCCATCAGGTCATCTCCTTGGAGAATAACCCAATCGAAAAGCGACGTGCGCTTGAGAACGCCCCGGACCAATCTATGCAGTGCTCCGGGAGGCTTATTGTAAGGGCAGACACGAATACAATTGGTGCATCCGGTGGTTCCGCTCTTCTGCCACCATTTTAGGCATTCTTCGGTGTGTACTGGCCACTTTAAAAGCCCCGGGTTGGTAGATACGTCCTGCGGTTGATCGGTTCGTTTTCCCTTGGGGATCGCCTGGCTTGGGCAGTGGTGAGCACATTTTCCACAGGTTTCGCAGAAATGCTGGACTCCTATGTCGATAGGTTCATCGGGGATCAGCGGTAGGTCGGTAAAGACTTTATTTATACGGACCCTAGGGCCATATGCTTTGGTTATCAGTTGACCATTGCGGCCGAGTTCTCCCAGTCCGGCATCCACCGCCATGGGGATCGTCAATCCCATGTCGTTGCCACTGGGGATAGCCTGATATCCCAGGATTCGGATAAACTCAGCTACTGAAGCAGCGGTAAAAGCCATTTTTGAGTAACCGAGGTCAATGGCAGGGGTGACAACTGGTGAACGCTGGATATCACGATAGTCCATTTCGATGGCAAAGACGATGACATATTGATATTCTTCGGGTAACTCAATCGGGTCGCCGGGCTTAAACGATCCCGAAAGCTTGGCACCGTGATCTCCCCAGTGAGAATAAAGCCAAAGACGGTTGAGTTTACTAATGCCAACCAGACTGGCGCCAAACCATTTTCCTACCCGCTTTATCTTTTCTGACATTTTCACGGGATCAATATCCGTCATTTTTTTTTCTTTGGGGATAGACCAGCGCCGGGGGAAATCATCCCGGCTGTATACCATTTTTCGCACTAAGGTATCAATGGCCCGGCCGGCCAAATTGAGGGCGTAATCTTCCCGCAAAAAACCGTTTTCTTCTTTCCCGTACTTGATCTCCAATCCATGTTTCAATGCTTCATTGGGTCCGATGATTTCACCCCGATCAGCCCGTGAGTAGCCGGTATTGCGTTCATCGAAACGTTTGATCGGACCAGTGATGAACCGTTTATAGGTTGGGTCCCTCTGTGCTTTCTTCATTTTGAGTCTCCTTCTTCTTTAAAATTGTCTTGAGTTCTTCAAAAGATTCAATCACCACATCTGCCTTTGATTTCCCCATATCCATAAAACCAGTATATTGAAAAGATTCAAAACCTTTTCCACCATTCGCGGGCTTCTCGTTTGTATTGCAAAATTTTGTTTCAGAAAGACTAAAGTCCATCGCTTCCTCCTTTTTTAGCTGATCATGGTTAGGCCGCCATCAACACTGAGTACCTGGCCGGTTAAATATCGGGAATCATCGCTCACAAAAAAGGCCACAACATCGGCAACGTCTTCAGGGAGTCCAAGCCGCCTCATGGGGATCATATTTGCCACTGCCTCCATGATCTTTTTTCCTTTTTCACCTTCATGAAGCCCAGCCAAAAGATCCGTCTGGACAGGGCCAGGACTTACACAATTAACTCTGATATTATATCGTGCCAACTCTCGTGCCAAAGCCTTTGAACTGGCCATGATGGCCGCTTTGGTGCCACAATAAAGCACCTCGCCAGAATTCCCAACTCGCCCGGCATCTGAACCAAGGCTGACAATGTTTCCACTCTTTTGTTCTATCATATAAGGAATACATACGTGGGTAGCATTAAGGAAGCTCCGATAGTTCACATTGATAATTCTATCCCAAAGGGACTGGTCAGTATTAACAAAGAACTGCGATACATCAATGCCGGCATTATTGATGAGGATATCAATCGAGCCAAACTCTTTGTGAACCTTTGAGACTGCTTCTTTTACTTTTTCATAGTTAGTTACGTCACATGCGATTGCTGTGGCCTTAACTCCTAAGCCATTGATCTCCGCTACCGTTTTATCCGCCACATCTTTTTTAATATCAAGAATCCCTATGTTTGCTCCTTCCCTGGCAAGACGTAAGCTTATAGCCCTGCCGATCCCTTGGGCTCCTCCGGTTATTATGGCCGTTTTACCTTTTAATTTCATGGCTTCCTCCTTACGCCAGTCTCCTAATCGCACACTGCATCGAAGACTGATCTTTAGTAAATTCTACTCCTGCTTCTATCCTCTTTCAGCTTTTAACTTTTCTTCGATATCCCTCCTCAGGATCTTCTTGTCCGCTTTTCCCGCCGCGGTAAGAGGAATCTCCTCAACTAACTCTACCCGTTTCGGATAAAATATTTTTGGGGCACCCAGTTTTTCCAGATGCTCAATAATCTCCTGGTAGCTAATTGAGGCTCTTTGTACCGGCTTGATATAGGCGCATACATGCTCACCAAGGTCAGGATCAGGCATACCCACCACAGCTACATATTCAACCTTATCATGGTTAGAAATAAGATCTTCTACATCCCGGGCGGCAATATTTTCTCCTCCCCGAATGATGATATCTTTTATTCGCCCGGTGATGCGAATGTATCCCCGTTCATCAATGACTGCAAGGTCGCCAGTACGAAAGTAACCATCCGGAGTAAAGGCGTCGCGGTTAGCCTGAGGGTTTTTATAGTAACCGCTGAAGACTCCGGGACCCTTGGCAGTCAACTCCCCTTCCGCGCCAAGAGGTGTCGGATTTCCGTTCATATCCAATGTCCTGAATTCGTCATAAGGGCAAACTGGTCGTCCGATGGTCTGGCACCTTACTTCAAGAGGATGTTCAGGGCGAGTTTGAGAACAGGGGCCTTCCACCATACCAAAGGCATTAATGTATCGGCAGCCGATTTTCTTTTCTGCATTCTGCACCAGTTCGGGTGGACTGTTGGCTGCACCCACATAGACTTTCTTTACGGAGCTGAGGTCGTAATCTCCAAGGTTCTCGTAATTAACAATACGGCTCATCAAGGTGGGCACCAAAGCAGTGCAGGTAACCTTTTCATCTTGAACTACCCGGCAGAAATCCTCAGGAAGGGTGGAATCAATCATCACAATCTTAGCACCATGAAATACCGAAGCGGTTACACACACAAGTAGGGCCAGATTATGACCTACCGTAGTCGCAACTAAACATATATCATTGACATTCATATCCCATGCCCGGGATTTATACTCCACGTTGCAAATGTAATCGTTGTGTGTCCTGGGTGCTGCCTTAGGAAGGCCCGTGGTCCCCCCTGAGGGCAGAATCTGACACACATCTTTAGGGTCAGGGCGTGTCTGCTCCAACGCCTCCTTGATAGCCTTTTGATCGGCGCTGGTTTCAAGAAGTTCTTTGAACTTTAGGGTATGCCCTGACACCTCTTCTCCCACCAAGACCACTTTTTCTAACACGGAAATCTCTTTTTTAACCTGTTCGACTAACGGCAAAAAAATAGTTTTCCGGTAACGATCAGGAAGAATCCATCCTTTGGGCTGAGTAAGATTCGCCAGGTGAACAATCTCCCTGGGTGTGTGATTCACGGTGAGTAACACCATCACGAGGCCAGCCTTCTGCAAAGCAAAGTAGGAGATTACAAATTCAGGCCAGTTGGGAAGTTGGAGAAGTACCCGATCGCCCGGCACAAAGCCCTCTTGTAAGAGTCGGTATGCCATGGTGTCTACCAACCTGCGGAGCTGGCCATAACTGTACCGTTTTGCCATGCCTACCAGGGCTTCTTTCTCGGGATAGAGGTCGCAAACCTTATCAAACATATCTCCGAGGGTCAGGCCCAACCACCATCGCCTCTTGTCGTAGAGCGTGGCTGCCTCCAAATTGTAAGGAACGAAATCCTCAAGCTGCATAACAGGACTCTCCTTTCAACATCTCATAAGATTAACTTTGCAAAAGAAAGGTACCACCCCCCCCACCTGCTTTAGGGACGAGGGACCTGGACCGTGCCGTCCTTCTTTTTCCATTGAAAACAGGTAACCTCCTCAAAAGCTCCCTCTGCTTCGCGGCATTTATTGCAGTAAATACATTCCAATATCTCTTTCTCACGTCCTTCCATGTGCTTCTTTGGCCAGGAGGGGTCAGCCAAAATGGGTCGTGCTATGGCAACCATATCGGCTTCGTTGTTTTGAAGAATCCTCTCAGCTATCTGAGGGGTAGGTATCCGACCAGCAGTTATAACGGGCGTATCAAATCCAGCCGCGTTTAACATCCTCTTGATGTCCGCAGCCAGGTAAACGTTTACCTTTTCGGGCATCCAATTGGGTGGCATGCTCCGGTGACCACTGTAGCCGGTATAGGGATCCAGAGATTCGCCTTCCTTGAGGACGGCATCCTCGAACTTTCCTCCGGCTGAAACGCTGATGTAATCAAGGCCAAGTTCTGCCAAGCGCAAGGCAATCTGGCGGCCTTGCTCAAGGCTGTTCCCTCCTAAGGTAAACTCATCTCCATTCATGCGAGCACCGAGCACAAAATCGTCTCCAACTTCCTTTCGGCTCGCCTGTACTACTTCTTCAGCCAAGCGCAGTCTATTCTTCAGAGAGCCACCATAGTTGTCTTTTCGATGATTGTGACGGGAAAGAAAAGATGACATAGTATAGGCATGGGCAAAATGGAGCTCCACTGCATCAAATCCCGCCTGTCGGGCTCGGTAAGCTGCTCTGCCGAACAATTCAGGTATTTCTTTTACTTCCTCAGGGGACAAATCCTCGACCTTTTGGCGATAGCCACCTCGGGAGATCTTCAGAAAATGGATGATCTGCGGCGCTATCTTAGCTTCCGTCTCTTCATGGATCCGCTTTGTTAATTTCCTAAGATCCGGAATAAACTCATCCTCACTAAGCCGCAGTAATTGGCCGCTTTTCTGCTTTTTCACCGAGATCGCCTCAGTAACCACTATTCCTGCTCCCCCCTTTGCATAAAGCATGTACCGCTCTATAAGAGCATCGGTGACCCTCCCCTCCTCTGTAGCGAGTCGAGTCACAACAGGGGGCATCATTATATGGTTTGTGAGTCTCAGTTTCTTGTGAATAGTGTATGGCTCAAATAATCTCATACCCTACCTACCTCCTTTCGTTTAATCATTTCGGTTGTTCCCACTCAAAAGCGCACTCGCTCAAATAAGCAACCTTGCTTACAACCTGGTGACTTCTGACGAGCGTATCCCAAACCCTTACCCACTTGCACACTCCTTGAAATCAGATTACCCCGAGGATTTGGCAAGATAGGTAATGAAGTCGAAGACATCCTGTTGTCTCGAAGCAGCCCGGGTACCCATTTTGCTTGTTAAGTGATAGACGCCCTACCTCTTCGATTCGGCTGATGACATAATAGCGGCTGATCTCTATACAAGCGTCAGCCACCTGCAGCACTTTTTTCCAGCCATCATCTCACTCCAGGATAACGAACGATTTCTTTTCCGCCTCTTGTTACCCAAGCTCCTTATATAGGTCTCCAAAGAGTAGGTGGTTTCTCAGACCTCCCGGCTCCATAATGCATTGGCCGAAGTCAAACCCTCACCATTTCACTTCCATGGTCATAAAACTCCCTTCATGATGAGATTTTCATACCTTTTATAATATCCCAACAGTCTGCGGATAAAGACGGTTACAAATTGTACCATCTTGATTTATAAAGCCGAATGATCGTTTTAGCGCATGGGAGGGAGTTTGAAGAGCTTCTCCAAGTTCTTCCCAAGAATCATGTCAATCTGGTCTTGGGTCAACCCGGTTTGCGCTCCCAGATCTTTGACCGCTTTGATAGCCCCTTCAGGGTCGCCTACCCGGTGGGCATAATCCGTTCCGATGCACATGTGTTCCGGTCCTACCCACTCCAAGCAACATTTCATGGCAGGAAGATAAAATGAGGTAGTATCGGGATACACCCTGGTCTTGTAAGTGATGTCCGGTGGCTCCTTCAGCTCGATTCCCCATTCCTTCGCATATCCTTTATAAGAATCCTGCAACCTTCGGACAAAATAGGGAACCATTCCACCCAGATGGCCATGGACAATTGTTAGATTGGGGAATTTCGCAAATACGCCCTGAAAAATAAGGCTTACCACCGCCATACTGGTGTCAAGAGTGTATCCCCAAAGCTGGTAGGGAATCTTCATTTTGTCCATCACCTCTGCGGTCAAGGGTACAGCAGGGTGCATCAGTGCGGGCAGTTGCAACTTGTTAGCCAGCTCATAGATACCGTGGAACTTCTCTAAAAAAACCGGCTCCCCATTGAAATTGGAAAACATCTGGATCCCCACGCAACCCATTTTATGGCACCTTTCGAGCTCCTTGCACGCTTCATCAGGATCCTGGTAGGGAAGGGAGGCTAAGAAATAAAACCGTCCCGGGTAGTCTTCGGTTGCCTTTTTGAGGGCATCATTAATCTTTTGGGCCCAGTAGATAGCGTTATCCCGCTCCAAACTCTCCGGTCCCGGAATGGTCACGCTCAGAAGTTGGGTGTCAAGACCGCCAGCATCGAGGTCTTTTATCCTCTCTTTTAGATCATAGTGACCGGCTCGGTCAATGTGGGCCACATACACTCCCTTGTGCCACATCCGGTAATGGGTGCCTCCGTCATGTACGCAGTGTGGAGTTGCGTTAGAGCCTCGAGTCATCAAATAATCGAGGTACTCTTTTGGATACCAATGGTTGTGTACGTCAACTGTTCTTTGTGCCATGGTTTACCCTCCATAATTATTAGTTAATATTACTTTTTAGGGTACTTCTAAAAATACTTTTTTTGCAAGATCAAGTTCACTTTGGTGGAGGTGAAATGAAAAAAACAACTTTCTGGGGCATGATGAATATTTTTGAAAGTAATTTTACTTTGGTAAAAGTCGCTTAACTGGGTGTCCATTTTTACTTGACCAGATCAGGTTTAAATTATTACCCTTTCAGTCAACTTGGTTTTCCTCTTCCCCCTTCACCGTGGGGATCTGCAACACACCATCGACATCTTCAAGATCAAACCACCATTTATTCTCTGGCCTGGCCTTTCCGTATCCAAACAAATCATCTCCCCAGATCGCAAAGCTCCTCGCAAGCCCTGAATGTGTCATTGCCCAGCGCACTGCCCGGTGAAGAGGGGTGTAAGGTTTATTCCAGGGGCAAACCTTGATACAAGTCCCACATCCTGCTCCCTTCTGGTTTCCTACTCGCATAGTGGTGCATTTTTTAATGTCCACGGGCCAGTGTTCATATCCGTTATACATGACCTTACCACCTGAGCTGATGGCGCCCGAGGGACACTCCCTGGCACATTTCTTACACTTGGCACAAAAATCTTGTAGCCCGAAATCTATCGGTTTATCCGGAACAAGGGGAAGATCAGTAGTTACCACTGCAGCTTTAAACCGGGGCCCTAAAAAGGGATTCAGAACACAATCACCCATTCTGCACATTTCTCCTAAACCCGCCCAAAGGAGGATGGGGGGAACGACTACCTGATAGTTTCTTGCATGATGGGCTCTCGCAGGATAACCAAGCCTGCGGATATAATCGGCAATAATACAAGCGATGAAACCTGATGTGGAATAACCTAAGAAACTCATTGAATTGCTTATCCAATCATGGCCGTTAAAGGCTTCCGTAGTCCTCCAATCCTGATCGATCAGGACAGCTATTGCATATTTGTGATCCAGCGTGATCGGCTCACCGTTGGAATCGCTATGGGAGTAGACAGCATAGGGGGGCAGTTTACAAATTCCAACCACGTCTGCTCTGAGAAAATAAGCAAGTTCTTTTATATGCCGGGATATTTGTTCAGGATCTTCCGGGATTGGAGCTTTCTGGGAGGCAACCACTCCATCGACAACATCCTTCAGATGGACCGTCATCCATTGGAGTGCAGCAGAGGTAGGATGTTTAGGAACGAATCGCCGCCTTTCTCTGTAAAGTTTTTCACCATAATCCCCTCGATGTGCCTTTTTGAAGCCGCTCTCACGCTCATCAACTCTCTGAACCTTATCATCCAGAATTAATGTTGTAGGCCGCTCAATCCTTTTCAAACGATGAACGGGAAAAGGATCGGTGCCACGTTTTAAATAACCACTCATAATGGTACCCTCCATACACTAATGGGTTTGTATTTGTAGTTCAACATAAGGGAAAAATATCTTCCTTTATATTAATTTGTTTTATCAACCTATTTTTTTGTGATAACTGGCACCAAGCCTAATAAATTCGCCTGGAACATCTTCATGAGCGTGCGGACATTGCTGTCATGTTTATCCGTAAAATTTTCTGCATCTTCCTTTCCACCGCATTAATGATGTCGCCTTTACCATATCTTCTCCTTATCGCCTGCTTCTGATCAAAAATTAATCTTTTTTTCTAAAACCAAGCTGATATGAAAGTCGGTCAGCAGCCCCACGCAGAGCTTCTCCAAATGCCTTGAACATCTTACGATGGAAGCGAAGCGAAGGAATGATGAGCGCCATGGATGCAACAGCTTTCTTGTTAAAATCGAAAATCGGTGCCGCTATTGCACTAACACCTTCGTGCATTTCGTCTTGATTAAATGCGAGGCCTCCAGCACGGATTTTTTTTAGTTGACTCTTAAGAATTTCTACATCAGTGATAGTCTTTGTCGTAATAGGCTTCAATTCCACAGACAAAAAATACTGATCCAGTTCACGCTCAGCAAGATAAGCAAGAATCACTTTTCCTGCAGCAGTTGCATACATCGGGTAACGGTCACCTACCGCAATGATTCGTCTAATTAGTTTAGAGCAAGACTCTTTACAAATAATGAGAATCTCATTACCTTTTTTAATCGTGATTTCTACATCCTCGTCAAGTTTCCTTGATAATGCCCGGATGATAGGCTGGGCTAATCGAGCGATATCAAAATCATCAAGAAAACGGCCTGTAAGTGCTAAGATTTGGGGTCCAAGCGTATATTGTTTTGTTTCAGGAATAAATATAAGGTATTCACGTTCAAGAAGGTTAGAACATAATAATGAGAGACTTCCTTTCGGAATATTCAGAACCCTAGAAAGTTCACTATGCGTAAGCCCTTCTTTTGTTTGTCCAACAGTCTCTAATATCTGTAGCACTCTATCTGCAGATTTAACAATAGCCATAAATTAGTTCTTTAAAATTATAAAAATTTATTTAAAAGGCTAATAGCCTTTAGCCAGGGTAAAATGTTTACATATATAAACTTTATTTATATATATAAATTTACCCATACATTTTCCCCTCGTCAAGAAAAAAAACGATAAATTTATTTTTTTACCCCTTAACACCTTAATGAAATGAATTTATATTGTTTTTTTGGGCCTAGACTAGCTGAGCATAAGTAAATGTGCTAAAAAGCTCGTCATGACAATAAGTAACAAGTACATAAAGCGTTCAAGAATTTCTGAGGCCAAATTTCGAGAGTTTATCCAGTATTTTAGTCGGGAATCTAGTCGGGACTTAACCCTTTTAAAGGGGTTAAACATGGCGGAATAAGGCTTTTCTGCAGAGCTTTCACGCCGGCGAGAGGGGTTCAAATCATTATATCAAACAGTTTACTTCTCACCCCAGAAACAAGTAATTAGAAATCCTGTGGACAATTTTTTTGTTAATAATTTAGAGTGGTGGTGATGATGTTTAACTTTATTGTAACCATTTTCTAATACCAAAGAAAGATAGAAAATATTCGCTTTTTCACTATTTTGTATTATAAAGTATCCATATTCCTGTATCTCTGATGTGGATGAAAAGGGGTAAACGGCAGGGAAGATGGTGATGTAAAGTATAAAAACGGCGAAACGGCTCATAAAAGGGGGCATGAGGGATGAAAAGAGGTGGGGGAGAAGGAAGGTCTGTTTTGGTCGGAATAATCTTCCCCATTTTTATTTGTTCTAAACCAATTGATTGGAAACGGTTCTTCTACATAATGGCAATGGCCTTCACCTTGGGCTGGCTGATTGTGTTGTTATTTCTCCATTGGGGAAAGCCCCATCCAAACCAGACCTTGTTCTTTTCCTCTGCAACGCCGAGCAGGCTAATAATCAACCGTGGGAATTCATAGTGGTTACCAATCAACCAGTTAAAGAGCAAGTTTACTCCCACGCTCATAGAACCAAGGATGACATATTTCGCAAATCTAATTTGGACGACGAATGAGTCGCAATAAGGGATTATCATAGTCCGGGAGAAGACTAAGTTGGAACACAACTTTTTTATTCTATCCGAATGGATACTGCTTGCGGTAATAGCTACTATACTTTCAATTCGGCTGGGTATTGCTGTGGTACTAATTGAAGTAGTTGTTGGCGCAGTTGCCAGTAATCTGATTTATATCGAGGTCACGCCGTGGGTCAATATGCTAGCCAGCTTTGGAGCAGTAACTATTGTCTTTTTGCGGGTGCTGAGATTGAGCCCCAAAGCTTAAAGGAAAATCTGAAAGAAAGTTTAACGATCGGGGTATTGTCCTTCCTGCTGCCCTTCCTCGGAGTGATGGCGGTTGCGCATTATGTTTTTGGGTGGGACAGTTACGCTGCGAAGATAGCCGGGTTAGCTCTATCCACAACCGCTGTGGCTGTTGTGTACGCCGTCATAGTAGAGGGCGGGCTTGCAGAAACTCGTATGGGGCAGTCAATACTCGCTGCCTGTTTTGTCACGGATTTCCTTACCGTTATCATGTTAGGGATTTTGTTCACCGGATACTCTTTGAAGCTGGTTTGGTTTGTTTGCATTGTAGGTGTCGTCGTCGTATTTGCTACTCCGCTGGCTTCGAGGCTGTTTTCCAAATTCGGCGGAAAAGTCAGTGAGCCGGAAATTAAGTTCATATTTTTGCTTATTGCAGTGCTTGCATACGTCGCAGTAGTCAATGAGGTCGAAGCTATTCTTCCTTCGTTCATTCTTGGTCTGGCCATGGCAGGTTTTTTTGCTCAATATAAACATGTCCTGCACAAAATGCGTTCAATTGTTTATGTGTCGTTTACACCCTTTTTTCTTTATTAAAGCTGGGGCATTGATTTCTTTTTCGTCGCTCTTATTCGATGGCAGGTATAGTCTTTGTCTTTGTTTTTCTTTTTCTAACATGCTTTACCAAATTTAGTGCAGTTTTTCCAGCGAGTTTGGCTTTTGACTATAGTAAAGGCAATGGTGTATTCTTTTCGCTATTAATGAGTCTGGACTAAGTTTCGGGGCTATTGCCGCTTTATTCGGATTAACAAATAACTACATAACTACCGATCAATACAGTGTTATTGTAGCCGCTGTTCTACTAAGCGCTGTCGTACCTACGATAATCGCGCAAAAGTTTTTTTCCCCGACCCCGGAATCGCCAGCGAAGACTTAATCCAAATCAGGCATAGCTCGTATAAAAGCCTTATACGTGAATAAATTTGGCGAACCCCGGACTGATGCCAGACCGAAGACGTTACGCAGCGGCATGATTGGGATAAGACAAAAAACTTAGATAGAGCCACTAAGACTGATAAAGCTGAGATGAAAAAATTGATTTCGGAGCCCAGTACTAAGATGGATAAGTAGAATTTTTGGTTCTTTCGTTAAAAAGTTGAAACGGGTTAAGATGCTGACCTGAAAGAAAATACACATCGGATTTAGGTCTTTTCTGGTAGGATTTAGTTTGCTAAAAAACCTGCTAGGGCTTTATAAGCCCAACGGGATATCTTGACTGAAAAAATATTCTAAATTTCGTTATACCCTAAAACCATCTCTTGTTTTATCCCTTTATCTATCCAGTGTTTAACGGCTGCTGAGCGTGCAGTGATCATTCGAGAAGAAACATAGTTAAGCCACCGGAAAATAAGCGGATACCTTCGTTCCGACGGTTTCTGGGTAAGTCCTTCAAGCTGTTACCGAATGCTCAAGGCGCTGGGATGGGTTGAACCCCGGTCGCTTCGTGAAGCACCCTGGGAAACCCCCCGGTATGATCCCTTTCGGCCAAACCAGATTTGGGGGTGAAAACTGAACCAGGCTCAGCATTGCCGGAACAAGAATACTCTTGCTGACCATCATCGATTACTTCTCGCGCTTTATTGTGGTCTAGGAAACTGTAAAATCGGTCACTCAGCGAGAAGTGAAAAATCTGCTGGCCCTGGCTTTTATGAGCGAAGATATGGGTTCGGAAAGTAACTAAGCCAATGATTCGCTTTGATCAGGGATCCCCAAATATGGCGCACTAAACGGCTGATTAAGGATCTGGAGATGCTGTTTTCACACAGCAGAGCCCATCGGTCAACGGATAACGCCAGACAGGAGCGCTGGTATGGTACGAGATGCTTAAGCAGGAAGAGCTTTACTGTTACCCGACGTACCCAACGGAGCAGATTGGCCGGCATCCGCTGGAAAAATACATACAGGTCGACGAGCGGCGGCCCATCAGGCGCTGTGGAACTTTACCCCGGGCTAGGCTCACGGACGTGGAAACAAAAGCGTGCTTTACGCCCAGT
>CAVTQE010000052.1:0-15125 GCA_963736755.1 uncultured delta proteobacterium
GGGTATGTATATCCTCAGCCCCAAGTGGACAAATTTTTCTAACCTGAGTTTGCGTTATAGATTCAGGGATTAATTTTTTATTGCATATGGTAAGAGTAAAAACCCTTTACCGGTTAAGAAGCAACCGGACACACAACCGATAAAGCTTTTGGAAGATATATTATAGGAGATCCAAACAACCTAAGCGCTTTATATGCCTACGCACGGCCTGGCAAAGAATTGGCAAAGGATTTTGACTCTTCAGAGAAGATTAACTTATTGAATTTTAAAGATAAAGGTAGTCGGGGAAGGGGGATTTGAACCCCCGGCCTCATGGTCCCGAACCATGCGCGCTAACCAAACTGCGCTACTCCCCGATTTTTATTCATCCTCTCCTGGCCCTGCCAGTAAATTTTCCTGGATAAAAACATTAAGGATTCCAATCCATTCCAGCTCATTTTCTAAATCAGAATACTCAAAGAGCCAATCTCCATCTTTATATTTTCCGATTACCAAAAGCTCTTCTATTTCTTCCAGATCATTCTGAAGGTCTTTTACAAGCTCTTTTACTGATCGTTTAGACTTATCAAAGGGTATTACCTTTTTCCCCATCAATGTCTCCTAATAATTTTATTCTAAAATATTTTCAATGCTATCTTTTTTTTTCGAACTTGGTTTTTATCAAAATATCGGCAAAACTACTTTTACCAATAAAAAAACTTGAAAATTACGTCAAAGGGTGCAACCATTTATAAACTATCTGCGTTTATTTGAAAACGAAAATCTGGGGATGTAGCTCAGTGGGAGAGCATCGCGTTCGCAACGCGGGGGCCGTGGGTTCGAATCCCATCATCTCCATTAATTTTTTTAGCACACTTCACCAGCGGGGAAGAGGTTTAATATCAGCTATTACAACCACTTACTTGGGATATTTGCTTTTAATTTCTCTCCGTTTTTTTATAAACCACCAGCTTTTTCCCCACCAGTCATTTTAAAATATTCTCCTTTTTTTCTTGCCTGTCAGGAGAAAGGCTTACACCACACCCTATTTTTTAGATTGTTCACCATCCTTTTTGGCCATAGCTTCTTTGATCAACTTGCGCACATTTTCCTGAGCATACTGGGTTTTTGTCTTTTCGTACTCTGCTTCAGCTTGTTTAAACTCTTCTTCGGCCTTTGCGAGCAAACTTGGCAGTTGAGCGTACTCCTCGGACTTAAACCAGTCCCGGTTTTGTTGGGCCATCTTCAAAAGCGCGATTTTCCCCCTTAAATTATCTAACTTAATTCCTGCCGTGTAAAGTTCAACCCCTAATTTATCAAAACCATCATCTTTTTCTTTGGAGTTCTGGTTGTGGGTAAGCTCGGGAGTTTGTTTCTGGCCAGGAAAAACCAGGTTTCGTAAAGGCGGATAGTAATAAAAAACAACCAGTATGATCGCCACAATTAAAACAACGGGCATTCTCTGCATTTTTCTCCTTAACAGTTTAAATTTTAATATGAATTTCTTTTCAGCCGCTGAAGAAAAGCGCTCCTTCTTTGGTTGAGTCCAAAGCCATGAAAAATGAATTTTTTCACGCTCCAATGGACTGGTTTGCTCTTTATAACATAAAAATCCTCGCACTAAAATAAGAAAAATCAGGTCTTCTAACCTAAAAAATTTTTAGTTTTCTTTGAGAAGAGAGATCTGACCGCTATACTCAATCTCAACTTTTTTTTCTTGCAATAAATGGGTCTTATCCTCGCCGTCAATTTGAAGAAAATTTCCTTCCGGCACCTCAATTTCGACCCGCTTTGCCTTAAGATGCTCAAGCTTATTCCCATACCATGTTCTCAAACGAAGGCTCGGCTGGAAAGCAAAAAGCCCGAGCGCGGAAATAACATTCACAAAAGGCGTGACCTCCAAAACTCCATCGCAAAAACTCGCCGCGGGCGCCAGCATTGTTCCGCCCGCATAAAAAGGAAGGTTAGAGATTATCACCAGACGATGCCCGTGCAAGGAGAGCGCTTTCTTTTCAGCATCAGACCAGCAGGTTACGTCAACCTTCCCCTGAAGTCTATGCGCAAGACATGAAAGACCGATACCCGCAAAAGCTACTTTGTTGCATAACGCAGAATGAAAAGGGAATTTCGTTCGTTGCCAATGAAAGGAATGGATAATCGCCGCGTCTAATCCAATGCTTAAGTAGTTGGTCATAAGCTCTTTTTTATTAACCTGCCAGATGTCAAGAGGAGCGTACGTTCCGTGTAATAATTGCCTCACGCATCCTTCGACACCTTCCTTTTTAAATAATTCATACAGGTGCACAGAACGCGCCAGGTCATTGCCGGTTCCGATGGGAATTAGGCCGATGCGCGGCAAGCATCCGCTCCGATAGGCCCCGGTAATTGTTTCAATCGCTGTCCCGTCTCCGCCCACCGCGACCAGTATTTCGGTCTCTCGCGCTAACCGCTGCGCCTGAGAAACAGCTTCGCCTTTTTCGGTGAAGACAATCTGAAACTGGTCAGGGGATAAAGAAAACTTTTTGAGCGCGTGCACAAGCTGGGCGTGGATTTTTACCCCTTGTCGTCCGCCAGAAACCGGATTAATGAGAAAAGCGATTTTTATTTTTTTCTTCATTCCACGAACCTTGATGAAGTCGTAAAAAGTAGAAAAGCAGCCGGCACAGTAAAAACTTCGGATGCAAGGCGCGTAAATCCGACGGAATGCCTACTACCTGTACGCCGCAATGATTCACCCCGTTGAATTGTCGGAGCCGGCAACTCAGAACCCGATTACGTTGACTCTCGCCTCCCGAAGCGATTAAGGGGCAGGGATGCAGCGCGTTGTGCATTGCACAGGCACGCCGCAGATGCGCGCTTCAATCTTGACCCCCGCTGTAAGCTGGACTTTTTACGAAGCCGTCAACCTTGATGCGATATTTTTTACTGTAGCCCGCAAAACGGGGAAATCCTTTCTTTCCTGTAACGCCTGGTCAAGGTAAGCAACTCCCGCGGGGATATACTGTTTAAACCACTCCTTGCCCTTGACCAGAGAAAGAAAGGAAAAAGCTCCTAAGGCCTGCATGTTCCGCTGAAGGCCCGCCAAAATAAAAATTTCATAAAAATGATCGCGGTCAACGATCGTCAACCCGTGGTCTTCAAGTTTGTCCAGATAAAATACCAAAAGTTTTTTTCGAGTCGTTTCCGGTAAAACCACATACGCGTCTTTTAAGACTGCCGCGACATCATACTGAAGCAGTCCTCTCCGCGCCCCTTGAAAATCGATGATTCTAACCTCATCGTGATGAATCATGATGTTTTGAGACTGAAAGTCCCGGTGCATGAAATAGAGAGGTTCGGACGCGACTTTTTCTGCCAGCGCTTTAAATTCACGTGAGAGCCCTGCTTGATCCGGGATCGCAATCCCGCAGTATTTTTCCAGAAAATTTTCCTGAAAATATTCTGTCTCCCAGCGCAGAGTCTGATAATCAAAGGTTCGCTCCGTGACTGCCGGGCAATCCGTCCATTTTTTTTCTCCCTCAATCTGCATATGAGCTAATGTCTCGAGCACCTTGTGATACCAGTAAATAACTTCTTCCTCCGGCATTCCGCGTTGAAATTTCAGATAAAGACTTTCCTCTCCGACATCTTCCATAAAAAGAGTTTTTTTCTCCTGATCTGCCTCGTAAAATTCCGGAACTCCGATGCCGCAGCTCCCGCAAGAACCTGCCGATCTCACAATAGTATCGAAAATCTCCATCCTGAGCAGGAGAGACCATAAGAATGATGCTTTTCCCTTGCTTCTCAATCCGAAAAAAACTCCGGTCCGAACCGCCGCCGGAAATAAGTTTTATGAAGATCGGTGGTTGGGCATAGTGCCGCGCAAGCCCTTTTACCCCTTCATCAAAAACCATTGATATAATGTCGTGCTGCTCAGATTGAGAGAGAATATTGCCAGTCACCATCAATCACTCCGTTCTCACAACGCGTTCCCGCTTTCACCTTCGTGTTATCCCACACCACACAGTTCTTCAAAAACGCCCCTTTCTCCACCAGACACTTTTCCCCCAACGAGACAAAACCTTCTAACACAGCTCCTGGTTCAATCCGCGTTCCCTGACCGTGATAAACATTTCCCGCAGGCACGTTTTCCCCAAACAGCCCCATCCGGTGGTCAAGGAGAATAGTCTTATGCGCGTCAAGATACGCATCCAGCGTGCCGATATCTCTCCACTCGTCGCCAGATACCACGTATCCCCGGATGCTTCCGGGCTGGCGCTTAATCAGTTCAAGGTAAATATCAATGATATGACTGGGGCCGCTCACCGGTATAAGGTTAAGAATCTCCTCATCAACAATACCGACTCCCGTATAGGTAAGGTCGCGGTCTCTGCCGGGGTTAAATGTTTTACGCTTTCCCAAAAAATCAACGATCGTATTATCAGGTGAAAGACTCACATTATTCTTCGGCGCGTAATCGCAGAGCGCCAGCGTAACCAGAGGCTTTTGTTCCTTGTGATAGTGCGCCAAACCAGTGAGATCAATCTTTGACGCGATATCTCCGTTGTATACTAAAAATGGTCCTTCTCCTTTAAGAAACGAGCGCAAACCTCCCATGCCTCCTCCGGTTCCGAGAATCTCCGGTTCGCGGGAAAGAGTCAGCGCAACACCCCAGCGGGAACCATCACCCAGGAATTTTTCCATTTTGTCGGCCAGGTGACAGATGTTCACCCCGATCTCTTTGATCCCGAACGTTTTCACCCGGCTGATGGTGTAATCAATGATCGGCCGGCCTAAAACCGGAAGCAGCGGCTTGGGACAGCGGTCCGTGAGCGGTTTCATCCGAACCCCGAATCCCGCGGCCAGAATAATTGCTTTCATCTTTTATCTCCAATCACCCCTCACCTGTCCGTAAGACGTAAAACGTAAAAGTCGTAAAGCGTTAAGCGTGAAACGTAAAACGTTAAGTGTAAAACGTCAGGCGTAAACCCTAAAGCGTAAGGTGTAAGGCGTAAGTTGTTAGGTGTTAGGTGTTTTCCCCTTGCCCCTCCTTCCTCTTTCCTACAACCTTTTACTTTTAACTCTTAACCTTTAACCTTAATCCTTAAATCTTAATCCTTAGTAAAGCAGATACGGCTTACGTGCTTCACGAAAGAGGTCTAATTTCTTTTGCCAGGATCGAGCGATTTCCTCTAAGGAACACCCGTGCTCAATCTGCGAGCGAAGCTCATCAGTGCCGGCAAGGATATCAATCGGAAGCTTTTCTTCCTCATACTCGTAGGGCGGCTGCTTCCAGAAAAAACTTTCCGGGTACATATGATACATCGTGCGGATCACGGCCACTCCCGTGAGCACGGGAAGAAACCTGTTGCGGTCAGTCACGTGAATCTGCGCTCCTCCGCAGAGTTCTCCCTGATATTTTTGAAACGTCGGCTGAAAATAAAGAGGCCGAAACCGTACTCCGGGAAGGTCTTCTCCGGTTAATCTTTTTACTAACTCATCGGGGTCAACACCCGGTTTCCCGAAAATTTCAAAGGGCCGGGTCGTGCCTCTCCCTTCGGAAATCGTTGTTCCTTCTAAAAGACACATGCCCGGATAAACAATCGCGGTATCGAGCGTCGGCATGTTGGGCGAAGGCATCACCCAGGGAAGGGACGTCTCATCAAACCACATCTCTCTTCGCCAGCCTTCCAGGGGAACCACTGTCAGGTCGCACTCTATGTTAAACTCGCGGTTAAGGTAGAGCGCTATTTCTCCCATGGTCATGCCGTGGCGGATGGGAAGCGGATAGAGGCCGACAAAAGAAGAAAACCGGGGATCTAACACCGGGCCTTCCATCGCAACGCCGTTGATCGGGTTGGGCCGGTCAAGCACCACGCAGGCTTTCCCATATTTTTTACACGCGCGCAAGCATAACGCGAGAGTCCAGACAAAGGTGTAGTAACGCGCTCCCACATCCGGAAGGTCAATCACCAGACAATCAATCCCCTCCATCATTTCCCGCAAGGGTTCCCGGGTCTTGCCGTAGAGACTATAAACCGGAAGCCCGGTTTGTTTATCGCGAAACCCTTCCCACTCGATCATGTTATCCTGGGTTTCTCCCCGGATACCGTGCTGAGGCCCAAAGAGAACCCCACCTTTACTCCATGAGCATTCAAAAAAATATCAACCGTTGGAGTTGAGTCCGGAATCCAAAGACGCGGGGTTTACCACCAGACCGATCGTGCGGCCCTTTACCGGGAAAAATTTTGTTTTTTGATTACTTCCAGCCCAAGAAAGCACTGATGCCACAATGTCCCTCTGAAATATAAAAATTGAAGCAAGAAGTCAGAAGAAAACATTCTGATTCTGATCTCCTGACTTCTGACTTCTGTCTTCTGTATAGTCACCTTATCTCAGAATCCACTTAATTTCAAATGGAATTTTTATTGACTCAAGGGTTAAGGATTTAAGATTTAAGGGTTAAGAGGTATTAGAAAATAGGAAGTATGAAAGATGGGACAAGGGGAGCACTTAAACCTTACAACTTACGCTTTACACTTTCACGCTTTACGTTTTACGTTTAACTTTTTACGTTTCACGTTTACGCTTTACGCTTTACGGACCAGTGCGATGAGCAGGGTGATTTAAGAAAAAAAATTCACAGGCGGCACAGTAAAAATGCCGCCTGTGAAAAAATGTTAACTTAAAAATATTCCTTCTTCGTATTATTTAGCAGGAAGTTTCCCGAGAAGGACGCACACGCCACCACGGAAGATGGGGGTGTCGGTGAATCCGTAGGAGACGCCGGCATTAAGGTTCCATCTGCCGTCGCATGACCAGCGGGAGACAGTGGCGCCCGACCGCGCCCTGCCCGTTATAAGCTGGCACCGCTCATACCGACCGCCCAAACTCCCGGCACATAGGGAATGACGTTCATCAGGGCAGCAGCCGCTGCGATACCGCCTGATAAATCGCGGTCAACGTGGTTGATCTTGCGGTTAAACGTGTCGGTAAGCGTGCTGGTGGACGTTGAAAGCTGGGAGACATTGACCGCGTCAGTAGGCAGCACACCCGCGGCAACGTTGCTGATGGTGCGTTCGGAGCCGGGAGCGCCGACACTGACCGTGTTGGCGCGTCCGCCGTCGCTGGAGTTTTGACCGAGGGCCACAGAGTTGCCCGCGGTTGCGATGGCGCCATCCCCGAAAGCTGCCCCGCCGTGTTGCGGCTGAAGCCCCGGCGCCGACCGCGATAGACCCGGTCGCAGCGGCGCCATTACCGATCGCGATGGCGTTGGCTCCGGTGGCCGATGCACTTTTGCCTATGGCCATGGCCCCGGTTTGGTTCGCCGTGGATTGTTCGCCGATCGCGATGGCATTGACTCCGGTGGCCGATGCATGATTACCTATTGCCATGGCTTCGTTTTGGTTCGCCGTGGAGTCTTCCCCGATGGCGATCATGTTGTTGGCCGTAACGGTGGAGCTAAAGTTGTTGGCGTTATGCCCGATGGCGATGTTGTCCTCGCCGGTGATGTTGTTGCCGGCGCCATGTCCGGTGGCGATGTTGTCCTCGCCGGTGACGTTGTTGCCGCTGCAGTTACCAGTGGCAATGTTGTTGTCGCCATTGACCGTGTTACCACTGCTGTTGCCGGTTACGATATTGGCGCCGGTGATCGGGACGGAGGCAGTGACATTGTTGCCGCTTGCGTTACCATAGACAAGGTTGCCAGTGCCGTTGACGGTGCCGCCGCTCGAGTTACCGGTAACAATGTTTCCCAACGCCGGTGACGTTGTTGCCGCTGCGACAACCAATGGCAACGTTCTGACCCATGGTGGCGATGCCGGTGATGGTGTTGCCGCTGCCGGTACCCAAGGCGATGTTGTTGTCGCCGGTGACATGCTGGCCACTAGTGTCACCCAACGGCAGTGTTGTTGCCCCCGGTGACATCCTGGCCGGTATCTTCGGTGCCCACAGCGGTGTTGTAAGTTCCATCGACGTTCTGGCCGGCAATTGGTACCAATCCCGGTATTGCCTCTGGTTGCCAGATATAAAACTCCCGGTCCCCGCACCCTCGACCGATGTAGATGCCAAAGGTCTCCGGGTAGCGGTTGTGCTGACAGTGCTGCCCTATGTGACTTTGTTGTGCCATCTGCCCGGCAGTCACCGGGGGTAAGCCACGGCAATCAAGCCAATCACCATAACCAGAGCTACAAGAAATAATTTACTTAATTCAATGCGTTTTTTTCTCATCTTTCCCTCCTTTATTCGTTAAAAAAATTAGTATTTCATTTTTTATTTTTTTCTATTTTTACCCATGCGAGCGCATTAACCCTGCCTTCCAATAAAAAAAAGCCGGGTCGCTTTTTATGGCAACCCGGCTGTCTTAAATTTTAAGACCCGTGGCTTTCCGTCCTCGCCTCACGACGAGTTTGGCTTTATCATTATTTTTGAAATATTAAATTCTCTAAGCCACCGACAACCACCAGATGTTTTCAGTTTTCAGAAGACCGGAAATGTAAAAATAGGGACGTTTAGACCTTCTTCCTCCTTTGGTTTTGTGTTTTGAGTGAAAGTTATTTTATTTATAAATTTTCCTTATTGTCAAGAAAATTGTATAGTTAGGTTTTATTAAAGATTAAAAGTGTATCTTTTTGAATAGTTAAAATTGATGAGTTCGTAAAAAGTAAAAATTCGCGGGTTTTGTCACCCTGAGCGGTGTCGACAGGCTCACCGTAGACAATTAGTGTGTGTCACCCTGAGTTCGTCGAAGGGTCAGGATGACAACACCCGCGAATTTTGACTTTTTACGAACTCATCAAAATTTAAATGCAAACGTATCTGGCTAAATTCCGGTCAAAATCAGCCAAACCATAAAGTAAGGTCACGAAGGTTCTGTGGCTCAGCTTCGTAACTCTCAAAACTATTTCCCCCTACCATGGACGTGGCAACCATGCTGATTGTATAAATCTATTTATAATGATAACGGATTTAACTATTGATAAAATTAAGCGGATATACTATAAAAAAATTTTAAATTCTGTCATTCCGCACTTGATGCGGAATCCAGTCCGGTCTTCTGGATTCCGGCTTCCGAGACTGTGTCACAATTCAAAACCGTGGGTAGCCGCAGCCTGCAGACTGCGTAACATATTGAAATCCCATATCCGAGAAGCGCAAGCTAAAGCTTGCGGCTACCAAAATATGTATATGACACAGACTCGCAATAAAGAAGGCAGGATTGCCACCAAAAAGGTAAAAGGCAGATAAATTTACATACTTTGTTGGTAACGATAAAGGGGATGAAAATGAACCGCTTATTCCTGAGAGTTATTGTTTCAGTTTTATGTCTGGTGGTCTTTGGGGGGAAAGGAATGGCCGTCCCGATCCCCTCGGAAATCAAACCGGTTGCCACCTATATTTTTATAAACAACGGAGGAAAGCTCATCCCGAACGGCGCTGGCTTTTTTGTCGGGCTGAAAAACCCCGCCAAACGGGACAGCTTCGGCCTGTATCTGGTTACCGCGAAACACGTTTTATGCCCGCCGGGCTCAAAGCAAATGCTCGACAAAATTTATATTCGCTTGAATAAAAAAGGCGGCGGCTCAGAAATGGACGCGATCCGGCTGAGCCTCCAGGGCAATAAGAGAACGGTTTTTTTTCATCCCGACCCCTCGGTTGACCTTGCCGTGCTGCCCGTACTGCCGGATCAAAAAAAAATTGATTTCAAGTTCATCCCGGATGAATCCATTCTCACCAAGGAGGAATCCACGAACCGTGCCTTTAATGAAGGGACGGAAGTGTTTTACCCGAGCTTGTTTTTCCCTTACACGGGCGTCGGGGAACTGTATCCGTGTGTCCGGTTTGGCCGGGTGTGCCTTGCTTCCTGATAAGAAAATAGAGTGGCAGGGCAACCTTCCGCGGAGATCTTTCTGGTGGAGACCGGCTCATCTGGAGGCAACAACGGCGCGCCGGTCTTTTTTTACTCAGGCAAGCAACCGTGCCTCAGAAGGCCAGCCGGCTCTCAAACTCGCCGGCATTATGGAAGGAACCTTCGGCGACGCGCCCCAGGAAATAAAGATTGTAGAAAAAAGGAAAACATCTATCCCGTTTTCGAATGTGGGAATTTCCGCGGTTATCCCGGCGTACAAGCTTTACGAAGTCCTCTTCTCCGAAGAACTGAAAAAGAAAAGAGGTTTTTAAAGATGTTAAGGGTAGTTCTAAGTTATTAACCGCTTACAAGACTTAGTAGGCCATGGTGAAGGTGAACTTAAACTCACGTTTTAGCTTTGTTAACGTTTCACGTAGTTTACTTCATGTTACGTCTTTCAGTGTGATTTATAACTTACCAAGGATTTCATCCAGATATTTTTCAAATATCGGGCCGTCAAATACCTGGTGGTCGTTAAGTCCTGGCAATAGAAGGTTATACTCAATGAGGGTATAGTGATTATTATTATCTAATCCAAAATCCCACGCGACTAAATTAAAGTGCGGGAGTCTTTCGTGGCATTGAATGATTAACTTTTTTAACTCGCTAAAATTTGGAAGGGTTATGTTCCTAAAAGGTTTGTGGGTGAAGGGATGTTCAAATATTTTATTGAATTTTTTATCGTATCCAAATTCAGTGAGATTACCATTTTCATCAAGTCCGCACACTACTCCTCCCGCTGCAGTATTAGAGACATAGTTTTTATTGTTGCCAAATATTTAACTGATAAGAAAGCACTACTATTTTGTCTTTATGCCTTAAACTTATAGGGCGTATGGAGTTTACAGAATAGGGGTATATATCAGAAAGGGTTACGGACTGCTTTATGCCTTCCTGTATAATAAATTCTCCCTGGTAGGAAGATATCAACTCATTAATATCCTGCACGATATCATCAATAAAGATTTTTCCCTTACTAATTTTACATTTTTTAATATTTTTTCCTCGACCTGAATCAAGAGCAGGTTTGATAAAGCACTCTACTTCTTCAGGCGGCAAACTATTTATATAATTTTCATTGAGTTAATAAAGTATAGCTATCATTATACAGGGTTCCGTGAATGCACCTTAGTACTGTCTTTGGCATTCTAATGCCTTTCATAAAAACATCATAACTATTTTTATCAGTATATGCTTTAGCACAGATCATTATTGTTTAATGAGGGGATTATATAGTTAAAGAATATGTCTTCGGGGATGTATTTGCTGCTATATTTATTGTTTAATAATGCATAAAAAACATGCCATTTAGGATTAAGTTTTATGTTGTATTTTCTCCAATAGTTTTTTGCCTCATTTACTGATGGATGGTTAAGGTCTAACACTATAGAAGTGCTTTTAATTATGCTGTTTATATTCGGTCGCAGTGTTGTATTCATATACCAGTTTATTACTCTCCTATTCCATCGTGTGAGAGAATGGTCAATTTTTTTAAGTCCTTTTCGGATGGTGCCTTTCAATTTCCAACCTTATTTCTTATAAAATATTTTTCAATAAAGAACGTCCCTTGACCATACCGCGCTAATGCGAAGCGCCTGCCAAAAATTTTAAAAGCCGAACAGCCTCAGGAAAGCTTCACAGTCTTTTCTTCTCGAACCAGAAGAACAAAGCGATTATTGCGGCCCAAAACAAGGGAACAATTAACCACGGCGACACACCCATTGCGTCTGGCAGTCCCAGTTTGCCAAAGTCCTTCCAGGCAAGAACGGTCGATTTAAAAAAGGGATAAAGCTCAGCATAGAGAGCGGCTCCCGCCACCATTCCGATAATGGCAAAAACTGCATGCCAGCGCCCTTCTCCCAGAGCGCCGATTGATGTGCCAGGGCAAAAACCCATTACCGCCCATCCTGCGCCGAAAAGAATGCCTCCCACCAACACCGCCCCAATATTCATCGCCTTGTGGCTTAACGTGATCACCTCCGCGTCCGAAAGCAGGAGTATCCCGACCATGCCCACCATTATTGCCGAAAGCATGAATTTTAGAATCGTCATATCTTTTAACAGCATGGCGCCGACTTGCTTATCAAAGCGAAGGACACGACCTTTTTGTAAAAGGAATCCGAACAGTATCCCGGTGATGAGACCCAACCATTGATCAGTGCTCATGATGACCTCCTTCCATAAACAAAACGCGCCACTAAAACGCCGACACCAAAGAACAGAGCCAGCACCACAAACCCGCTGACCGACAATTGCATCATTCCGCTGAGACCGTGTCCGCTCGGACAGCCATCAGCCATACGAGCGCCCATCATGGCAATAATCCCGCCCACGAATGCCCCGACCGCGCGTTTTCCGATTGACGGACCAAATCTCTTTTCCCATGTTGGCGGAACATTCTCCAGTTTAAAGCTCCTGTCGGTAGCAGAAGAAATCAGCGCGCCCAGAAAAATACCGAGAACCAGCATAAACTGCCAATCAACGCGAACCTTTTCTTTGGTGTAATACTCGTTTGCAGCCACATGCCCCGGAGCAATCGTCTGCTCAACAAGACCGGCGGCCCGAACAAAGGTGGTGGACGCTCCCAGGTAGTTGGTTTTACCAAGTAATAGTGTGGTTGCGAACACTGAAGCGATGGCCACAATACCTACAAGCGCCCCGGCAAGGTAAGGACTCCATCCTCCATCTTCTGTTTTCCATTTCATCGGTATCTCCTTTCTCTATTTGTGCTCTTTGGGATCAACGCGGAATTGAGCAGCGTCGGCCGAAGATTTTAGACAACACCCCAGGCGTGGTCTGCTCGAATGATTTGTTGGGCGATGATCATATAAGATGCCTCTCAACCAAATAAGCCCGCCCTTTCCTTGTCAGTTCGTAGGTGGTTGGCCCTACAATCGAAATGGAATCATGTAGGAATTCCCGACCAAGCAGTTGATCAACATAGTATTCCGCCCGTGTGTAATTTTCATGGATAAGCTGCGCGATATTTTTAAGCAGTAATTTATAGTCACCGTGCTCAGCAACAAGCCGCAGTATTTGCGTTTCTTTCTCTGATAGTTCTTCAGAGTTTGAGTAATTAGATTTGTCACCATGTTCGGCGGATGCTTGAATCTTTAAGTTGACGATAGCGTCTATGTGCCGTTCATATGCGGCAGGCGCTTCTGGTCGGATGTTTAAGATACCCGCCAAGTCCGTAATGAGTTGATGCAATTGTGCTCGATTGCCCGCGCTCAATGCATTTAGGCCTGCCAGTGGGCCACCGAGAATTCTTGTGTCCGTACCAAGAGAAAGGAGAGGGATCAATGGGCGACCAGCAACCCCACCGAGCTCCTAATTCAAACGCGACATATAGGGACTTCAGACTTTCAGAAGAGATAATACCGACGAATACGTCGGCTGCGTGCACTTCACGTCTTAGCTGTTCGTCTGTGTTTACACCAACTGGAAGACGATAGCCATCGATGCTGGTGCATCTTATTTGGGAAGCTGGCAGATTGAGGCCCGCGCGCAGGAATGCGACCAAAAGCTCAACCAACGCTGAATCCCTGCTGCTATGACTAATGAATAATCGAATTGCTAGTTGATCTGTTTGCATGTGGTCCCCCTTTTTTCGTGAGGTGAGTTCTGAAAGATATTCTCTACCGGCCAATGTGATTTTAGGTTTTATGTAAGCTATGCCGTCCAGCGATGAGGCATCAATTGCTTTAAGATGACCGGCGTCAACCAACTCCTGAACCACTTCGATAGGAAGATCAGAAGTGCTGTCTATTTTCTCAGGTAGACTCCCCTTCGCAGCCAATTCCAGAATCCTCATGTGTTTTTCCATAGCACTCATGTCCCTGTAAAAGCCCAATAATGTTTATAGTGATCCGTATAAAAATCTAAACACTGCACTTTTGCAGTATAACACACTACCAAAATCTCGCTGAGGAAAAAGGAACTGGCTACTTTCCTCAGTCCATTGTCACGAGGAATGTTATAATTTTATTGCCGTCTCCTCCCCCTTCTTTCTTTTCAGCGATAGTATCCGCTGCCGACAACCCATCCGAAGGGTTGGAACAGGAGCACGTATGACCTCTTAGGTTGGGGACGGTCTGGCCCTTCTTGGGGAACAAGTACTCGACATATCCGCCGCCGGCTTGTACCTATTGCGAGAAACTCCTTTACGTAGCAGGTGCCCTGCGGGTCCTTATCCTCAAGCCGGTTTCTTCCCTCCACATCCTTTCGTCCATATAAAACCACGTTTACGCCTTCTTCCGTATCGGCCCAGAAATATCCTCCGGTACCATAACTAAGTTCCCGCAGAAGATCTGCACCAAGCTTCTTTGCCTGCTCAAGGGTCATTTCCCCCTGTTGATGCTTTTTGAAGATTGCCTGAAGCATGCTGACCGCTGTTTCCACCTCACACTTGATCAGCAGGTCCTGTGCCGACGAATTCTCCTTCTTCTCAGGCTGGCCGTTGGCAGGCAAACACAAAACTGAAATACTCAGAACAACCCCAAGCATGGTCATTAATGCCTTTTTCATATTGTCTCCTTTCTCGTTTTTCGTCTCAAAAGATTAGAACTGTAAATGAGGCTAACTCTTGATAATCTACAAAGTTCTTTTTTGTTTAATTAAAAGGTTCCTTATCGTGTGTCTCGTCTCAAAAAAAAGACCTATCACCTTTTATACCTGGCAATCCGGCCTTATTTTATTCTCATCAATCATGGAAACTCTTTCCCCAAGTGATACCCATTTTTGTACTCGCGATTAGCTTTTACTGGGTTTGATATTTTTTTATCTTTTTAACACCAACACGTGAAAAAGTCAACAAAAAGACGGCATGGGTGAAAACGTGGCTGGTCAATAAGGACGGAAATATTTTCTTATCAACGCGCCAGGGTCGCCACAATAACCAGAGCGCCGAGGATAAACCGGTACCAGACAAAAGGCAGGAAAATTTTTCGTCTTAACATATCGAAGTAAAAAGCCTATACTGGCGATGCCGGTAAGACACGAAACCAGGACGCCCGCCATAAAGTCCACGCTCAGCACCAGAAGGATCTGCCATAACGGGCGGCAGTTTAACCAGGGCTGCGCCAAAGATAATGGGTGCTGACAACAGGAACGAAAACCGGGCAGATCCTTCTCTCGTAAGACCCAGCAACAATCCGGTGGTCATCGTAATACCCGAACGGGAAACGCCCGGGATAATCGCCAGCGCCTGGGATATCCCGATGAGGATCTGGTCCCAAAACTGATATGGGTGATCCCGGTC
>CAVTQE010000053.1:0-60347 GCA_963736755.1 uncultured delta proteobacterium
TCTCCGAAGAAAGGGAAAAGGCTCAAAAAAAGTCCCCCACGCCCTTAGAGCAGTTAGTATCAGCCCTCCAGGACATAACACACACTGTGCCGTTTACTGGCTCGACACCGGTTTCTCCTGAAGAGGTCCACAATTTTATCGAACGCATGGACCTGATCCTGCACGTGGAAAGGGACTTGCAACGTGCGGTGTGGGGATATGATCTGACGGCGATGGAGACTCAGCATATTTCCGATTTGCTGGGAGAAGAAGCCAGCGCGACCTGGGAATGTCTGAAAAACATCAAGAGCGAACTGGAAAGATCCGGTCTGCTGGAAAAGTGGAAAAACACCTACCGATTAACCCAAAAGGGCTTTCATATTATCAGCAGTAAAATTCTCAAGGAAATTTTTGATCTCCTGAAAAGAGACTTGTTCGGTAAGCACGCAACCACATTTCCCGGCGAAGGGAGTATTGACATCACCACCAGCCGGCCTTACACGTTTGGCCTGCCGCTTCATATCAACCTCTCTAAAACTTTAATGAATGCGGCCATCCGCCAGGGCAAAACTCCTCGTTTGTCCCTTAAAACCGAAGACTTTGAAGTCTATGACCCGGAGTATGCTACCCGCTCAGCCACGGTGCTCATGCTGGATATGAGTCAATCCATGAAAGACCGGAACAATTTTCTCACCGCCAAAAAAGTGGCCTTAGCCTTTAATGACTTGATTCGGAGAAAGTTTCCCCGTGACTATCTGGGCATTATCGGTTTTTCCACCCTGGCCCGCAGACTTCTTCCCACCGAACTTCCGTATCTCCGCTGGGACGCGGAGCAGTCCTATACCAACATCCAGGATGCCTTAAGGCTCAGTCGGAGACTGTTAAAACGCGAGGGTTCTCATAACAAACAGATCATTCTTATCACTGACGGAGAGCCCACCGCCCATTACGAGGGAGATAAGCTTTATTTCCAGTTCCCTCCCCATCCGGGGACCATCAAACATACGTTAGAAGAAGTAAAACAGTGCACCCGCGAAGGCATTGTTATCAATACCTTTATGATGGTCAAGAGCAACCCGCTTACCAATTTTGTGGAAGAAGTAACGAAAATAAACTCCGGCCAAGCCTATTATGCTGACGCTGACCACTTGGGGGAATACATCATTCTCAACCATCTGGTAAGAAAAAAACAGTCCGGCGAAGGGGGTATTGACATCACCACCAGCCGGCCATACACGTTTGGCCTGCCGCTACATATCAACCTCTCTAAAACCTTAATGAACGCTGCCATCCGCCAGGGAAGAACTCCACGTTTATCCCTTAAACCCGAAGACTTTGAAGTCTACGACCCGGAGTATGCTACCCGCTCAGCCACGGTGCTCATGCTGGATATGAGTCAATCCATGAAAGATCGGAACAATTTTCTCACCGCCAAAAAAGTGGCCTTAGCCTTTAATGACCTGATTCGGAGAAAGTTTCCCCGTGACTATCTGGGCATTATCGGTTTTTCCACCCTGGCCCGCAGACTTCTTCCCACCGAACTTCCGTATCTCCGCTGGGACGCGGAGCAGTCCTATACCAACATCCAGGATGCCTTAAGGCTCAGTCGGAGACTGTTAAAACGGGAGGGTTCTCATAACAAACAGATCATCCTTATCACTGACGGAGAGCCGACCGCCCATTACGAGGGAGATAAGCTTTATTTCCAGTTCCCTCCCCATCCGGGGACCATCAAACATACGTTAGAAGAAGTAAAACAGTGCACCCGTGAAGGCATTATTATCAATACCTTTATGATGGTCAAGAGCAATCCGCTTACCAATTTTGTGGAAGAAGTAACGAAAATAAACTCCGGCCAAGCATATTATGCTGACGCTGACCACTTGGGAGAATATATCATTCTCAACCATCTGGTAAGAAAAAAACACAGAAATTTTTAACCTTCATGGGAACACCCTTCACCATAACATTCATGGGTACCGGAACCGGCGTGCCTCTCAAAAACCGGCAGGCTCCGGGTCTGGTCGTGCAGGCCGGAGACACACACCTCCTGCTCGATAGCGGCAGTGGAACCGCGTATCAGCTTGCTCGAGCGGGTTTTCATTATTATCAGTTTGATCATCTTTTGTATTCGCACTTTGCCCATCCTGATCATATCAACGACTTGGCTGAACTGATTTTTGCTAATAACTATTTTGACCCTCTACGAAAAACAACCCTCTCCGTTTATGGACCGAAGGGGATAAAGAATTTTCTCAAAAACCTTTTTGTTCTTTATCCGGTCTTGGGCAACCCACCCTATCCGATCGCGGTTCACGAGCTTGAGCAGGATACAATCAGCGTTAACGATGTAACGGTCGAAACAAAACCGCTCAACCATCAGCAGAGCGCCTGTCTGGGATACCGCATTCACTATCAGGGGAAGAGCATTATTTATTCAGGTGATACTGATTACTGTGATGCACTGGTCACGTTAGCGCAGCACGGTGATGTGTTGATTGTTGAGTGCTCTTTCCCGGATGGCTATAAAGTGGACGGCCACCTTACCCCAGCCGAAATTGGGCAAATCGCAACCCAGGCTCAGGTAAAAAAAGTGATCCTCACTCATCTGTATCCTCTGTGCGACCAGGTTGATGTAGTTTCTCAGGTTAAAAAACAATTTAGCGGGGACGTGATTCGGGCGGAAGATTTAATGCAGATAAGCATTTGAAATTTCACCCTACTCAACAAAAGATGGGAGAACAGGGATGGGTATTAAGCAGAAGAGTTTTTCCCTTTCTTCTGCTCATACATCACCGCATCTGCCTGGGTGAGTAATTCATCAATGGTTGCCGGAGCAAGGGGATCAAATCTAACTATCCCTAAACTTAATGAGAGGTTATAGGGCATATCTTCTTTTGCATTATAAGCATCCAAGTTCGTCCTGTAAATGATCTTTAATCAGAATTTCAGCATTACTTTGAGGGGTTTCAACCGCGAGCATTACAAATTCATCTCCCCCAATTCGGGCAATAATGTCAGATTCACGAAAGGTGTTTTTTAGAATTTTGCCTACCTCACACAACGCCCGATCACCTTCAGCATGACCCCAGGTATCATTGATCCACTTCAATTTATCCAGGTCAGCAAACAGAAGCACCATCTCTCGTCCCGTGCGACGGGCAATCTTAATTTGTTGTTCGGCTAAGGTGAAAAAACCCCGCCGGTTTAAAAGACTGGTAAGCTCATCGGTAATTGACAAATTTTGGATCACCTTTTCTGTTTGTTTCCGTTCTTCCTCACTTTTAATCAAAAACTGTGTTATCAGGGCGATCCCTCCGAGTCCGATCAGCCAGAGAATAATATGACTTATCGTGAACTGATAGATGCGCTTACGCATAATCGTCAACAGAGGTTCCATCAGGATCGAGACACTGATTCCGCCCCGGATATCTCCTTCCTTGTATCCTTGAGCAGCGTGGCACTTCAGACAGCTTTCTCAACTCTCAGGGGGCGCATTAAGCGAAAGTACTCTTTCCCCGCAATCTTTTCGAGAGCGCTTATTTCGGTTTTCCCTCGTTCAAACTCCTCCAGCGCTTTTCGTTCCCAGGGGTCAGGAGCATTCTGGGGCCGAATCGGATTCAGACTCGTAATATGACCAAAAAAACTGTATCCCCCCTTCTGCTCGATTTCGTAAATTTGACGCATCATATAAGCCGGATTTATCAGGGTCAATTTTTTCCCCGATGGGGTTGTAATATCACGCTCCGGGATGTTGGCAAGATACGGATTGGGCGGGGTATCATTCGTCACGGGTACGTACACTCCTCCATGACCAGCGCTCCAGTGCCGAGCAATTACGTCTTTCTCTAACGTGATAACTGCTTGGGCGCGGACGATTTCTAAGAACTTCTGTTTAATCTGCCCCACATTCCATACCAGCGATACACCAATGGTTATCGTCCCTCCTATCAGCAACAGCCAGACTAAAAACTTGAGATGGGAAGAAAGAATGTCAATTTTTTTAAAAATCTTCGTGACCAAAATTATTTCATCCCTTTACTGAAAAAAAAACCCGCCTTGCATTTTGAAAATCAGAGTTCAAAAATTCATGGGATTCATGAGACAATAAGACCAAAATAACCCCTTTTACAAGGGATTGAATATAACCCTTCGTTTGTTTTAAAGAAATAACAAAAACAAAATAATAAGTCAAGTAATTCGATGGTTGTTCTAAGCACCACTCAATGGCTTGTTTTACTCATTCATTGCACCAGATAATACTCATACTACTGGCTCAGCTATCGCCCCATAACGAAATGCACACCCGCGCCCCAGCAAAATAAAAAACATGGTAAAGAACATGGCATGGCCGGGCACATTAAGTTTGAGGCGGATGTTACCCGGGGAAGGATGATGAGGTGGCACAGAATTCCAGGTAGATCATTTCGCGCAGGTAAACTTTATTCGGTGTCTTGACATACTAATCTTTTCCTCCTTTTTCTTCTCCAGCGACCCGCCAAAGTGTTTCTTCTTTCTGCACAAATAAAACCGCCTGGCCATTATGGAGGGAAGGGCGAATCCAATTCTGGGTATCAATACGCTCATGGTCAGCTAAAGTCTCACCCGACAAGGTTGCCACCTCGGTTGATCGCAGTCTGACTGAGGATCGTCACCCACGCTCTTCACTCCTTTGACCTCCCGGATACCCTTTAATTCAATAAAACGGCCATCATTGCCGGTACTCCTGAGACCAACACCAGCCATCGCGCCGATAAATCCCTGTCCGGTTCCTCCTCCCAACCAGATATAAACACCGAGTCGATCCGCTATGTCTCGTGCTTCTTCCATGGTTATTACTTCTTTCTGCGCCCTCATGCCAAACATGCGCAACCTATCAGGTACGGCCTTCTTTTTCCGAAACACAGAGACCGGGGTCAGCCCCTTCATGAAAGTTTTGCAGCAGAAAGGCCTTGGCACAGTCAACTATTTTTTGCAGATCACCGTTAGTGGGAATTCCTTCGATGCAGGCGCTGCTATTATGCGAGGTATAGGGAATATCAGGATGAACCAGAAGCTGGTGCCGGGTTACACTGGTTTGCCTTATCATTCCTTGTTTTGTCAGTTCTTCGGCCAGCATACGGGAGAGTCTTCCGGTTCCGATGCTTTCTGCATTATCAGTATCATCAATGGCAATAAGTAAAGTCATGGAGTATGTTCTCTTATTAATTTGTAATAGTTAGTTATTAAAGGAAATTTTATTCGGTAGCAGATATATTTTCCCGGGTCAAGAAAAAAATAAGTAAAATTATCAATTAATTGACAAATAATTACTTATAATTTAAAATAATAACAAATATTCCTTTACCATAAGGGCGTTATTAAAACCCTTTAGAAATTTTATTGCCTATTTCTTTGTGGTAGGTTTTTTTATATAAGGAAAACAATATAATGGATTTTATTCTCGAAGGATTTCGACAGGCTCTCAATCTCATCGTATCGTTAGACCAGGAAGTTCTTGGTATCTCCTTCCTTTCTCTGTGGGTCTCAACTGCGGCTACTCTCCTCGCTTCTATGATCGGGGTTCCCCTCGGGTTTGCCATTGGAGCAACGCAATTTCCGGGAAAGCACATGACCATTACTTTTTTCAATACCCTCTTGTCGTTTCCCACGGTGGTAGTAGGGCTTTTGGTTTTTGCTTTTATTTCCCGACAGGGCCCCTCGGTTTTTTGGGCATTCTTTTTTCGCCAACCGCGATGATTATTGGTCAGTTTATCCTGGCTATTCCCATAATAACCGCGCTTACTATTGCGGCCGTGCAGGGGGTTGACCGGAGAGTACGACTGACCGCTCTTACTCTCGGTGCTAACCGAATTCAGACCAGCATTACTGTCTTGAACGAAGCCCGTTTTGCCCTCATGGCAGCCATTATCGCGGGATTCGGCCGAATCGTTGGCGAGGTGGGCGCAGCAATAATGCTGGGGGGCAACATCCGGAATTATACCCGAACGATAACCACGGCGATTGCCCTGGAAACCAGCAAAGGTGAGTTCGGCTTCGCTATCGCTCTGGGAATAATTTTGATGATTGTCTCGTTTGCGGTCAATATCCTGTTTCGCTATTTTCAACAAAGAGGAAGTTAATGAATAAGCATGCAGGTAATGACACCACCGATTGGAAGGCCTTTTCCTGACCACGAGAAAAAGAAAAATGCCCTTGACATACCTTTCATTCAGACTTATCATCACAGAACAAAAGAGTATTCCGACACTATGACCCAAGCAAAATTAACAAAAAGGTAGTTTCCTTCAAAAAAAAATTCCATGGCACGGTTGATAAAGGAAAAAAACGAAAAGGGGAGACTTCATATTGATTCCCCCCTCCTGGGAGAATCTCTCGTAAGTAAGGAGTTTCTCCAGCGGACCAAAGCCAAAGAACAGTTCCGGATGCATCCGGATATTAATGTATTAAAAATCGGGGGGCAAAGCATTATCGACCGTGGGCGTAAAGCTCTGCTCCCGATCATTGACGTGCTGGTGCAGGCTAAAGAGAAGTATAAACTCTTATTGATGACCGGCGGCGGCACCCGGGCTCGCCATGTATATCATATCGGTATTGATCTGGGAATGTCTCCGGGTATTCTTTCTAAGCTGGGAGATAGAGTAGCCTGGCAGAACGCGATTATGCTTTCGGTGGTTTTGTCTAAATACGGTGGAATAAAGATTTCGACCGGGGACGATCTGCAACAGCTAACCATGTACTGCCAACTGGGATATATCCCGATCACCGAAGGGATACCGCCTTATGGATTATTCGAACATCCACCTGAGCATGGTTCTATTCCTCCGCATCGAACCGACTGCGGGGCTTTTCTTTTAGCGGAAAATATCGGCGCACGATCATTGATTTATCTCAAGGACGAAGCCGGGCTCTATGAAAGCGATCCCAAGAAGGTAAAAAAATCAGAACGTAAAAGGCTCAGGTATTTTGATCGCATCTCAGCCCGTGAGCTTCTTAAGTTGGATCTCGACGACCTGGTGATTGAACGTCCCATCCTTCATTTTCTCCAAAGGGCTCAATCCATCAAGGAACTTCAGATTATTGATGCGCTCCGGCATCCGGAGCATATTCTTGCGGCCCTTGAAGGAAAGCATGTAGGTACCATTATTTACCAGGATTAATACGTATGCTGAAAGTCCTACGGACGTGAGCTGTTTATGTCTGCTTCCCGGTCTTGTCACCTTGATGAGTGAGGTAGACTATGGTAGCTCCAGTGATTTTGGCAATTTCATCGAGTTCTTGTTGACGAATGTGAGTAAGGTGGATCTTTAAATCGCTACCGCTCACCCCAACGACGCGAAATCGAGGTTTTTTTTCACCTTCTTGGCTTTTGCGTCTTTCTCGGACAAAAATTTTTGTATCCACGGCGACCTCCTTTGGCGTGGGAATAAAGTTAGGGATTTGTCAAACACTCTAAGCTTCTTTAATTAGAATATATATTCTTCAAGGATATATGTCAAGTAAAAAAATACCAATAAATAAACCGACCTCAAAGCATCCGTCACAAGGAAAACAGGAGCGTTATATCCAGCCGTCCATTTTGATGGGCCTTTTTTTCAAGTCATCTTACGGATATGAATTGATTCAGAATATTCAAAGGTTTGGTTTTGTGGAGGGGCAGGCGCCGCCGGGAATGATTTATCGTCATTTACGTCAGATGGAAGAGGATGGGTTAGTATCTTCGGAATGGAAGACCGAGGGGACCGGCCCAGCAAAACGCGTCTATTGGATAACCCCTGAAGGCAAAGAATTACTCGGGGTCTGGATCGAATATATGAAAGGACAGGCTAAAAATTTAACTACCTTTATTAATCACTATCAGGCAGTACAAAAAAAATAAGACCTGGTCATGCATTGAGAGAACAAGATGTTTATTCAGTATCTTTTCTCGTTATTCTCGATAGAATTAGACTAATGGAAAAATATCTTTTCAAAATTGAGCATCTCACTCATGTATATGAGGACCGTACTATTCTCAATATTTCCTCCCTTGCCTTTGAAGAAAAAAAAATCCACGCCATAACCGGGCCCAATGGTTCAGGAAAAACAACCCTCTGTAATATCCTGGGTCTGCTTTTAAAACCTACCACCGGTAAGATTTGGTATCAGGGGGAGATGGTTTATGAAAATGGAGGCCTTCCTGAGAGACTTCGAAAAAAAATTACCATGGTCCATCAAAGCCCTTTTCTTTTCCATACCACGGTAGGAAAAAATTTGGCGTATGGTCTCAAAGTGCGTAACTATCCCCGTTCTCAGCGGAAACAAAAAGTCGAAGCATTCCTTAAGCTCATGGGAATAGAGCATCTTCGGCACCAACAAGGAACCCGTCTTTCGGGCGGAGAGACTCAGCGGGTAGCAGTGGCGAGAGCTCTGGCAATTGATCCGGAAGTATTAATCTTGGATGAATTCACTGCCAATGTGGACCGAAACTACGTCAAGATCATAGAAGGGGTAATCCAGGATGTTTTTCGGCAAAAAAATATCACTATTTTCTTAGTCACTCACGACGAAAACCAAGCCTCCCGGATCGCTCATACGGTTACTCATCTCATTGACGGTGAGGTTCAAGATCATTCTTATATATCCCATTAATACCAAGTCGCCTTCATTTGCATATCTTTGTTGTCTCCTCGTCATACTCCTCGACGTCGATTCCTCGTCGCCGCCTCGATCTGCTTTTGCAACATAGATACCGTATCGAGTACCTTTTTGACCTGCCGTCAAACAGCCAATGGAGTAGGGCTTTCTTTTCGCCAAAAGTCATCTTTTCTAATTGGCCTTTGCCGCTGAATCTTTCTAACAGTCGCCGCCGTATTTTTTCAGCTTCCTGCTTTACTTGGTGAATATCCGGCATGAAGCGCAAATTATTCCGGTTAGCTTCCAATTCCTCGGTTACCTTTGCCTTGGCTTCCAGCAAGGACTTTTCTTTTTCACTGATGGTTTCCTTTCTCAATGTACCGGATAAGGCAAGTTCTACCAGCTTATCAAGTTCCTTTTCAATGCGTTTTAGTTCTTTTTCTCCGGCCTGGATTTTATTTTGCAAAAATTTTATCAGCTTCTCATCAGGCAAGCTTTCAGCAACGGCTTGTTCAAAGGCCGGAGCGTCTACCGTATTTTCAAATATGGTCTGGAATACTGCCTTCTCGATCTGTTTAATTTAAGGATGGAAATGAGGGATACCTGTCTCTCCTTGACGTTTTTCATTGCGATAAGATGTAATTTCTCATTAACACTTCGACTCCATTGAAAGAAAAACTTGTTTCAAGTGATTAAATATATTAATGTGAGCTTTACAGCTAAATTATGGAGGGGTATTAGCCCTAATGATTTTGATATGGGGAATGTCGGTTTATATAAATTTATATTGTTTCGCGGGTCCAGGCCTGCGGGGCAGAGTTTTAAATGAACTTAGGAGGTTTAAAAATTGAATGAATGAGAAAAAGGTATTCGGCATTGGTTTTCCTAAAACCGGCACAAAGTCCCTTAATAGTGCACTTACTACCCTTGGATATAAGGTTAAAAGTTTTTTTGGGTTGAATGACCCTGACATTAGCCGGAACGTCTACGAAAGGGCATTTCGTTTTGTTGAGCAATACGATGCATTCGAAGATCATCCGTGGTGTGTTATTTTTAAGGAACTGGATAAAAAATATCCCGGAAGCAAATTTATATTGACTTTACGGCCAACAGAGAAATGGATTAAGAGTGTATGTGATCATTGGGGCATAAAAACAAGACCAATAAGAGTGTGGATTTATGGCGTTGGTTATCCGAAAGGTAATGAAGATATCTATATAGCGAGGTACGAGCGTCATAACAAAGAGGTTTTGGAGTATTTTAAAGACAGGCCAGACGATCTTCTTGTGTTACGATTGATGGAAGGGGATGGATGGGAAAAACTGTGCCAGTTTTTACACAAAGATGTTCCTAATATTGAATTTCCCCATGCAAATAAGGGCGTAGACAGAGCGAGAAAAACGAAAAGAAAAAAAATACGGCGGGTTATAAAGAGAAGTTTTGTTGTGCTGGCGGGGTTGCTCTTACTCGGTGTCTTACTATACTGGTTGTGATTTAGTTTCATAAAAAAGGACGTACGGTCAATTGGTACCTACACGGGCGCTGATCCATATTCATTTTGTCCGCATCCTTTGCTCAAAAAGCATCCTGTGCTCCAAGCATCCAATGTTGTCGATGTGCCAGCCTTTTTTGTGGCAGATTGAGGTTCTCCCCAGTGTCAAGACAAAAAAATAGGGTATAAAACCCTTACCCGAAAATTTTAGAGGCTTTTAGACCTCCAAAACCCCACCTTTCCCTTAACAAAACGAGATTTTTTTATTTAAGTTCCGTCTCTTCTTCCTATGTTAATTCCAAATCAATGAATTTAGCAACCTACATTGATTATAAAGAGAAATAAACCCCCAGCCGGAGATTAAGGGGGGGGATAGGAAATGGAGGAACTAAAAAGATTCTCCCCTTTCTCCGACCAAGGCGAATAAAAAACCCCGCTCGATCTATGAGAAGGAGCGGGGCAGAGTTTCTAAACTATGTATAATTAAGCGGCTGCTGATTTGACTTTGAATTGGCGTATATAAGACTTATTTATTTGCTTGTGAGATGGTGGAACATAAGTTCCTTCCGGCATTAAAATGAAGGCTGTTTCGCTCCCTTTATTTCTAAAAAGTAATCGCCGTCTGAAAATAAAACCAATCAGCATCATCAGAGCTGCCGGTATCCTTAACATAATCTCCGCAAAAAAAGTGCGCGTAACCGCCTTCAAGCTCCAAAAAGCTCAGAACTTTATATTTCATAACCAGGTCCACTTCGTCACCAACATAATCCGATACATCCGCCGAGGTGCCTTTCCGTATCTTCTTGCCCGAAGAGTTATACCAGGCGTCTTCAGTTTCAGCCAGATAAAATCTATGGTACTCGAGAGAGCATTTTATGCGATCTTTCAACGGCATAAAATCCAGGATACAGCAAAGTCTCTTTACGTTTTGCCAGCGAAAGAAGTCAATGATGCCATAAGGCTCGTGGGTAGATTGAAACAACGGAATAAAGGTTTCAGAATCACCATCGTTCGGATTGTCGTCGCCGCTGGCATAGTTGTATTCAATCTTCACGACCGGTTGTGCAAAACAGTTTTTAAAGGTGTAATTGATATCCCCATGATAGGCATATGCCTTAATTTTATCGGATGCTTTATCACCAAACTGATAGGCAAACTCGTAACCATAACCCCACGCATCATAGCGCGGTAGCTTCCCCTCGCCTCGCGTTCCCACAGTGTAGCGTTCTGAATCCCCTTCTTGTTTGTCCTCCCCGGTCACAAAGCGATGTTTATCAATGAGGTTTAAGGTATAAAGATCAAACACCGATCCCTTGAATTCCTTTAAAGGTGGTATAGAGACCGAAAAAGTGTTCGCCAAACTTGCCATCATTAAAGTGTCTATCAAAATATTGAACCACGTTTCCCCAAAACAGGTCAACATCAAACAACTTTGGGTTATAGGTGAGCTTGACAGCGTCAAAGGCACGAATCTACATTCGGCCACGCAGAACAATGCACCAGGCGTTTAGCACCGTAACTTAATTCTTGCCTTCCAATCTTCAGACTCACGGGAAGGTCATTGGGCTTAGATAATAAAAAATATAATTGGTGGAGATCGAAATCGTCTTTCTGTGGTTTGGGGCTCACATCTGAGTCCCACTCCCGGCCATCCAATCCTTCAAAAAAAAACAAAACCTTGTCATTGATATTTGCACCCATGTTGAACCTGGTGCGGGCATACCAGTAACCGTCCTTGTCATTAACGGTCATCGTCAAAATCAAAATCTTGCTTGTACTCATAGCGAAGACGGATAATCACCCCCCCAGGTGATCTTGACATTATCCAGTTTTAATTCTTTAAGAGATGTAGGGAAAAGCCCTATATTCCCGGCACCCAAAGCTGTTCCACAAAAACTCATTAAACAAACAGCCAAACAAATTTGTAATACCCAAAAATAGTTTCGTTTCCTCATTCCTTTTCCTTTCCGCTTTTTTTTCCAAACTCAGAATTATCTTCTTGTTCCGATAACGTCAGTCACTAATAAAGCCATATGCATTAACACATTCAACATGACGGGAATTGTGGCGGGATTAACAGCAATGACCGTAAGGGTTAATTTTACATAGCGCAAACTTAGCCTCACGTTTGGAGGCAAATTTGGGCTATTATATTCGCTCAAAAATCAGGAATCAATCTTTTTTTTCAACTGCTTCGGGGATAGCGGTGGGGATAAAAAGTGGTTGACCAAACTTATCTTTTCCAAACTCTCGGATTATCGTCTGGCCTTCCGAAGAGGTCAGCCAGCCAATATATGCCATAGCATAAATATACTTAACATGAGGAAATTTGGCTGGATTAACGGCAATGACTCCGTAAGGGTTATTTAAAACCGGGTCTTTTTCACAGAGAATTTTTAATCCGATTTTTTCTCCATAGGCCAAATACGTTCCCCGGTCTGATAAAGCATACGCCTGCTTCTCATTCGCCATGGTCAGAACCGGTCCCATTCCCTGGCCTGCCTCAAAATACCATTTTCCTTCTGGCTTGATCCCCGCCTTTTCCCAGAGCTTTAATTCTTTTTTATGCGTACCCGAATCGTCTCCCCGGGATATAAAGGGTGCCTGGGTAAGCGCGATTTTTTTCAAGGCTTCTTGAGCATCCGTCATGCCTTTGATCTTGGCTGGATCTTTTTCCGGCCCAATGATAATAAAATCATTGTACATAACATCCCGCCGGTTAACACCCGAACCATTCGCGACAAACTTATCTTCTGCCTCGCGAGCGTGCACCAGAACAACATCCACATCTCCCCGTGCGCCCAGTTCCAAGGCTTTTCCGGTTCCCACGGAAATCACGTCCACCTTAATATTCATCATCTTTTCAAAGGGAGCATTAAGAACTGGTAAAATTCCGGTATCCTCAGTGCTCGTGGTGGTGGCTAAACGAAGCCGCAGTTCCTCAGCCTGGACTATTCCCCCAGAGCTGATAACACTGAGTAGTAATAATAAAATAATCAATCGCAATTTTTTTACCATGTTTCAACCTCGCAAAAAAAGGTTTATAAATTGTTATAATGTCCGTTGCCTTTGTCCGTTCAAACAGATACGTTTTTTTACCATACTGATCTGTCGCACGTCAAGACGTTCGTCACAATCATTTACTTTTCCGGACTTCTGAGCAAGCAGAAAAATACAGGGGTTCACCAAATTTCTCCTTCCCAAAAGTAGCAATGATTTTCTGCCCTTGGTGCGCTTTTCAAAAATTCAACAAATTTTTTTGCCAGCTCATAGTTCGCTTGAGGATACATTGTCGGGTTAGTTGTGAGCGCATGGTACTGATTGATAAGCATCGGGTCACCTTCGAAAAGGACTGCAAGGTTTAAGGCGGGATTTTCCTTGCGCGCCACAATATAGGTTGACCGATCCACCATGAAGTAGCCGTTTTCACTCGCTGCCTTCTGAAGCGAAGCCATCATAAAATCTTTTGAGGTTCGATACCAGCCACCCTCTGGTTTTATTCCTGTCTTTTCCCAGATACTCAGTTCCTTTTTGTGGGTGCCCGAATTATCCCCGCGGGTAATGAAGACCGCTTCTTTCTCAGCGATTTTCTTATATGCGCAGAGAACATCCTTACATTCCTTGATTGCCGCTGGATCTTCAATGGGCCCGAGAATAACAAAGTCATTACCGCCAATATACGTCCGGTTAAGCGCCCAGCCTTCTTCAATCGCCTTTGCCTCTTCAGCCGGCGCATGCACCATGATCACATCCACTGCTCCGGTCTTAAGCATCTGCAAAGACTCGCCTGAACCCGCCTTGGTCACGTTCAGTTCGCAAGGAACTTCTTTTTTAAACTCGGCAAAAAGAGCATCCACTAACCCTAATTCATAGGGCGAGCCAGTCGCCAAGCGTAAGGTGGTTGCAAAAAGAGAAGAAGGCACTATAAAAAGCATCAGTAAAAGAAAAAGTATAAATGTTCGAACCCATCTCATCGAAGTCTCCTCAATCCAGAGCGGAACTCATCGTCATAAGTTTTTATTTAAGGTATTTTTCTTTATACTCTTTCCAGGAAAAGTCGCTGACCGGTGTCACTGCGAAGACTTCTTTTTCCGGAGCAGTAAGGATACGGATCGTCACGCACCGGGACATTGCCTCATACTGAGCGTTGGCTTCAGGGTCGGTATCTTTTTTGGCTTTTAACGCTTCCATTTCCTTGGGAAATTGAAAGGTGGTGGTAAGCTTTATCGCTTTGCCCGTCGTCATGCTGGCAAAAATATAGGATGACGCCCCAATGGTTTTATCAAACGCCAGATTGCCGTTAAATGCCCCTTCTGACCCCTTGCCGTAACGGGCGCCGGTCAAATAACTGATCGCATCAGCAGGACATGCCCGCGGAATTCCGCTCACCACAAATTGATCCCCCCGCAGAGGAATCTCTCCCGGATAAAGCTGTGCTAAGGCAACCTGCGTAGCGCGGTAACCCAGAGCTATCCCCGGGCAGACGTGGCCGTGATATTTTTCCAGATCGCCAAATCCGAGAGTGACATTTTCGATGGAGGCACAGCCCTGGCACCTTTCTTTCATGCAGGTTTGGTGTCCTTCTTTACCCTTTGCATCTTTGGCACATGAGGTTGCGCGCCTTCTTTGCCCTTCTCACATTTATGCTGTGGCTTTTCTTGCCCTGGCAGTTTCAAGGTAATGGTAGGAATGCCCTCCCACGTGCCACAGCCGCCCGCAAGTGCTTTTGTCACCCATGGCAGGAAGCAGAAGGATAGTAAGGCGATAAAAGCAATGGTAATGCCCAAGTAAACTTTTCTGTAGTGTTTCATACTCTGTCCTCCTTGTTATAAAAATGTTTTTTATATGCGTCAAAACGATGTGCCCTTATGGGCAAAGAAAAGCTTTTGCTAAGCTCACTCAAGTCGGTAGATTATCGGCACGCGCAGTTCGGCCTTAACCGGCGGCTTGGGGAAGGGTGCAACTGCCTCCACCGTTTTAATCACATTATCATCCAGCACCTCAAACCCTGAACTCTGGGCAATTTTTATGTTAGTAGCGTTTCCATTCTCCAGGATGATAAAGTCTATGATTACTTTCCCTTGCCATCCCATTCGCTGCGCCCTCGCCGGGTAGGTAATATTTTCCTGGATGATGTTTTTGATATAAGCGAAATGTTCGCTCAAATACTTTTTTCTGAGTGCATCTGCCGAAATCCCTCCCGTACCATTACCCGAACCCCCCAAACCTCCCCCTTCTCCAATGCCCGTGCCGCGAGCAGACTGGTCGCCTGTACCGGGAAGTGTTTCCGTCAGCGGTTGAGTCTTCGGAACCTCGGCTGAAGCTATCGGGACTGGACCTTGCTGCTCAACGGGGGTCACAATTTTAGGCTCCGAAGATTCGTATCCACCTTCTTTTCCAGTTGTCTTATTCTCTGCACTATTTTTGGTTTCTCTACTGGTTTTGGTTTTTCCGGTTCCGACACTTTGGGGGCAGGCAAGGCTTCAGGACCGGGCGAATTAATTACTGATTCCAGGATGCTTAAATCAATGACCACCGGTTTAGTATTCATCGAGGCGCTGGTTGTTCCGATAACCACGGCCAAAACAATAACCACGGTATGGATAATTAAAGAAATTAAAAACCCGCACGCCTGGCGGTTCATCGCTTAATCTCGGTTTGAAGGCTTACCTTGGTAAATCCCAAATTTTTTACTAAATCAAGCACATCCACAAACACCTGGAGCGCAATTTCCCGATCCGCCTTGATAAGAACAGGGATGTTTTTATCCAAGTTCTGCATTGAGTCTTGGAGGCTTTGTATGGTCATGGGGCGGGAATTGAAATAGATCAATCCGTTTTTATCTATCTCAACGGTCTGAATTTTCAGGGTCATTTCCTGCTTATGGGACGCCCGGGGAAGATCAACCGGAATAACTCCGGTGGCAATAAACGTGGAGGTGGTAAGCACAATCGTTAAAAGCACCAGCATCACATCAACTAAGGGGATAACGTTGATATAATCAAATTCCTTTTCTTCCATGCCGTATCTCCCATTTCATCATGATCACCTTTACCCGTCTCAACAGCACGTTATAAAGAACCACCGACGGTATGGCCACCAGTAACCCCACTGCCGTCGCCTTTAAGGCCAGAGCCAGTCCAATCATGATTTTACCGGTATCCATAAAGCCTTCTTTGCCCATGGTGTAAAAGGTGAGCATGATACCGAGGACGGTTCCCAACAACCCGATATACGGAGCATTACTTCCCACGGTGGCGATAATATGAAGTTTCGCGGTGAGTTTAAGTTCCAGGGTCTTTGGGTCAGAAAAATCTCTTACCTTAATGTGCCGGTACACCAGAAACCGCTCAATGGCGATACCCACTGATAGCACACTCATAAAAACTAAAACTCCGATTATTCCGTAATCAACTATTACTTTAAGCCAGTCCATTGATTTTTTTGTACTCCTTTCAGTATGTCCTTGTACGTTACCAGGGAGGAGTTCTTTTCTTATCTATCGTGACTCCTCTGCTTTGATTTTGCCAGGCGACTTATAACAATGTATATAAGCCCACCCAGGGCAATGGTTCCTAAACCAAAACCAGAGGTAAGCGGTTTATTTTTTATAGAATAAAAGATGATCCAGAGGTTACCCACAATGAATACGATCGGTGTCAGTGGGTATCCCCAGGTCTTGTAAGCCGAATGCCGGCGATGGTTTCTCCTCCTGAGGATAATCAGGCCGCAGACCGTGAGCACGGCAAAAAGGGATAAGGTGAAGCCGATATAAATAAGAAGTTTATCAAAGGAAAAAGTTATCGCCATGACAATAGCGAGGGCCCCCTGCAAAACAATAGCATAGGCAGGAGTCTGATGTTTTTCTCTGAGCTTTGCTAACGTCTTAATAAACACTCCATCCCGCGCCATGGCGTAATATACTCTGGGCCCTGCCAGAATCATGGCGCTGATTACCGAGAGCAGACCGATCGCGATTGCTCCAGCAACAAAGTAGCTCACCTTTTCACCGAAGAGCGATACCGCGGCCTTTGCTCCCACTTCTAATACCCCGCTCATCTCCGGCACGCTGAGCGCGTAGAGGTAGGTCAGGTTTAAGAGGAAATAAAGAATCATTACCAAAAAAGTCCCGGTTAAAAGCGAAAACGGGATGTTGCGGGCCGGGTTTTTAATTTCGCTTCCCAAATAGGCGGCCGCATTCCAGCCACTGTAGGCAAAAGAGATAAAGATCAGCGAAACCGCGAACGAGCCCGAAAAAACCGAAGCGGTTTGCGAAGTATCAAACAGGCGCGGCATTGAGCCTTTTCCCAGAAAAAACCCACCGGCCACAAAGCTCACAATCAACAGGAGCTTGAAGGTAGTCAACACATTTTGCACCCGGCTTCCGAACCAAAGACTGTGGGAATGGATCAGGGAAAAAATAATGATGATCACTGAGGCAAGCATTGTGACGGGCGTGACAATCAGGATTGAACTGTTGCAAAGCGAGGCGTTCATGTCCATAGGCAAGAGGTTGGGGAACGCGCGAAAAAAATAGGTGGCAAAGGCGATGGTGGCTGCGGCTATGGGCGCTGAAAATCCAACTATCAATGATATCCAACCGGAAAGGAAGGCCATCAATTTTCCGAAGCTTTCCCGCAGATAGACGTATTCTCCCCCGGCGAGGGGAAACATTGCTCCCAGCTCTCCGTAGCAGAGAGCGCCGGAAAGAGCGAAAATGCCGCCGACGATCCAGCATAGAAGCATGGACCCCAGGACTTCCGAGTTCTTGAATAATAAATCCTGAGGTGGTAAAAATCCCGGTGCCGATCATGTTGGCCACCACCAGAATCGTGGCGGAGAAAAAACCGATCTCGCGTTTTAACCCATTGCCGACATCGTTATGGTTCATTTTGCCTGATACTTTTTAATTGAAATGATACCCCTTAACGTCGTTTTCCAAACAACCCCCGATATAGATCACGCCCATGAATTTTTCACTCTCTTTTTCCACCACCTTCGGAAGGTCGCCCAAGGTAGTTCGTACAAGCTTTTCTTTTTCTTTACGGCCTGAGTTATAGGCAATCGCCACCGGCGTGGCGTCCGGATAATACTTCTGCAATGTGGGCATCAGGTTCGGGATCTCCATCAGTCCCATGAAGAGCGCCATTGTTTCACCCTTATCGGCAATTGCCTTAATTAACGCTTCATTATTTTTAAAGCCATCCGGCGCGATAATCACCACCGTGCCCTTGCAGGCTACATCCTTTCCCGTAAGAGCATTGGAAGCGTTGAAAGCGCTTAAGCCCGGCACAATCTTCGCGTCCTCTTCGGGCAACGAAGCTTTCAACCATCGCCAGCAGGTGCCATAGATAGTAGGATCGCCATAGTCCAAAAACGCCACGTTCTTCCCTTGCGCCAGGGCGTCCTTGACCATTGTGAGCACCTTTTCCCGCTCGGCCTTCAGTGATTTGTGGAGCTCGTCTTGAGAGAGCTCAGGATGGTTCTTTTTAAAGACCCACTCCATGTAGTCCTTTTGGTTAAACAGGATCGGTTTTTCTCCGATATAACGAGAAAATCGCGTTTTCATCTCATCCGGACAGATAAAAGCATCTGCCCGGGCAAGGTAAAACAAGGTATCCATGGTGAGGAGGCTCGTGTCACCACAGCCCATGCCCATGATGTAGAGTTTTGCATGAGGCTTAATGGTTATGGCCTCTATTTTCGACACGGCTTTTACCCAGCGGCCAGCAGAGAGGCCATCAGGGGCGACAAATGCGAATTTGCCAGGTTTTTCTAAAGGATGGTTATCAGCGGTATCGGCAATGATCAGGCGCTCTCCCAGCAGATTGAAGAAAAGCTCTCCATAGGATATAAGGGAACGATATCCGTCCGGAGCTGAGACCAAGAAGACCGTGTTTGTATCCGAAGCGACTCCTGCTTTTTCAATGAGTTTCTTTACAGACACCCCGCTAAATTTTTTTAGTTTTGGCGTTCCCTTTCCCTCGCCCCATTGCTTCACGTCCACGTCAATCCGGGGAAAATCAGATAATTTTTTGAGGGTAAAGGTATTCTTTACTGCTCCCGTGACCGTCACCTCCGAAGATGAGAGCGTTTCTGTCTTTTTGAAAACAAGTCCGGAAGCCACGCTGAGGACCTCAATCTGGCTTACTTCAGTTAAGGAGCGATCAGGAAAAACATCATTGGCAATAACCAGCTTGGGAAACCCCATCTGGGGTTCGGCGCCTTCAGCGCCGGTATCAACCTTAGGATTCTTAGTGTGAATAGTTGATAGCGCAATCACCACGTCACCGGGATTACGGTCCAGCACCTCTCCCCACGAAAGAACCGTCTGGCTCCCTTTTTTATTCTTAACCACAATCGCTAAATCTATGGGTTTGAAAAAATTTGCATCTTCGTCTTTCTGCACGCAGGCCAGTTCAAGTAAGTTCTTCAAAGGCACGCCCCGGAAATACACGTCACCTTCGGAATGTCCTTCGCTATTGGCGACTTCATTATTCCGCACGATAAGTGACTGCATGTTTTCAAGGTCCTGTAAGGTTACAAACAGAGGCTGTTGCACCATGCCGGTAATAGACAAAACCGGCAGTCCGCCTGCCCATCCTTTTACACCGACAAGCAAGAGAAACCCCAGTGAGAAAAGCATCATTATTTTTTTTCGCATAGTTATTAGTCCTTCTTATTATTTGTGTTAAGTTGAAAAAAATACCAAAGCATCAAGACCGACATGAACGCTCCGCCCAATAAAATCAATCGGGTGCCCGGGTCCTTTTTCATGATGATTCGCAAGGGAAGTTGCTCCTTGCTTTTCTGGTCAACATCTAAATGCAAACTCCAGCCCTGAAACCAACACGGGTGCAAAAAGCTGATCTCTTTTGGATAGGTCTGAGAAGCGGTCTTGAGATCTAAGGCGACCGCGCACTGGCGAAGGGGATTCTTTAAGAGAGAATTGTTCCAGAAAGTCGGCCGTACCTCTTTTACCTCCATGGTTCCGAAGTGCAACCGAAATAATATCGCCGGCTTTAATCGGAATCACCTTCTGGGTACCGGTAAAGACGCTCAAGGCGTGGCCGGATAATGCTATGAGGAAAAAAATATGCATGAGCGAAGGAGAAAGCTTTAAGAAAAATTGACCAAAAGCAGACCCCCGTCTTTTGGGCCACAGGCCGGCCAGCCGCTCCAGGGTGCAGGCGCCGGTGTTAATGCCTAAGAAGATTAGAAGAAAAAAAAGCGAGAAAATCCACCAGCTTTTTCCGTCACCAAAAATTTTGAACCATTCCTGGAAAAGCATTTGGTTCAAAGGACGAAAGATGTCGGGATAATACTTTATATAATAAGCCCCGATGGTCAGATTAAGCGCAATAAGAAACAAAAGATAAATGCTCAGGTTTACACTGGCCAAAAACCGCCACAGCGCTTTAACCATTTTTCCCTCCGATCATCAATACCAGTTCCGACAACTGGTATTGAAAGGTAAACACGAGAACCAACACAATCCCGGCAATCGCCACCCCGGCTCTTCTTCGCAAATCCCATTTGGCGACAAAGCTCAAGTGGATGTAGGCAGCGTAGTAGCACCATATTGCGGCGGAGCCGAGATGCCGGTCAGCCCAATGAAAAGGACTTCCCCAGCCTAAATAAGCCCAGATAGCTCCGGAAACCTGCGAGAGGCTGTAGAACACAAAGCCCCAAATCACCAGGTCATTAAAAATTCGACTTCCGTTTTTTTGGGTCACATAGAAAACGGCAAACCAGGCTCCCAAAACAAAACAAGCATGGGCCAGAACTTCCGAGCCGAAAAAGAGCGGTGAAAACACCGACTGATTTTTGGCAAACGGAGGCAGAACCCCTTTAGGGTAAAGCAGGGCAATCAATGCAAACAAGAAGACGGGAATGAGTATGTGGGGAAATAATTTAATGTCTTCTTTAAAACGCAGCAATAACAACCCCAAGAAAGCCAGGCACCAGGGGAGGAAAGAAATTTCATTAAACATGGGGTTTGCAAAAAAGAAGCCCAGGTACCAGCCGCGGGTTATTTGACTCACCGTATGGGAGACAAACCCAACAACAAAAAACACCTCGGCCACCCGTTCCTTTTTCAGAAGACAAGAAAAAACACTAACGAGATACCCGCCAAAAGCAAGATAAAAGCTGATTAAAGAAAGCTCAGCATTCGACATGAATCCTCCCTTGTTCCGATCAGGATTTTATATGAGATCATCCCTCATTAAGGCAACTACACGTGAGCAACATCTGTTTGGAAGGAGCCCTATCCTCCGCAGTATTCTTTTAGGAGATACCCCCTGGTGCTCTGATTACTCTCGTCCATGCCGGAATCCTTCAGTTGGACAAGAGCCGCCCTTTCGTATTCAGAGCACCAGGGGGCCTAGGTAATGGAGCAGAGAAACAGATTAGTATCAATTTTTTTACGAAGGCGGTACAGCCACCATTTTTCGATTTAATTAAGGCAGGGGCCAACATAAATCAGTCCCAGCCATTGTTCGCTTTCTTTTTCAGTCGCTTTCAATACCTCTTGGAGCGTGGACCTGACTACTTTTTCCTTTTCCGTGTAACCAGCATTATAAACCAGACTTATTGGCGTAGTGCCGGCATAGTACTTTTGCAAAAACGGCACCAGGGTGGGCAATTCCTTCAGGCCCATAAAGATAACGAGGGTTTCACCATTTTCGGCAATCGCCTTGACCAAAGGCTCGTTGCTCTTTAGCCCCCGGGGCGCTGAAATCACCAGGGATCCCTTGCAGGTCGGATCTCTTTTAAGGAGCGCATTGGAAACATTAAAAGCGCTGATGCCGGGAACAATCTCAATTTTATCTTCGCTCACATAGTCTTTTAAAAAACGCCCGCTTCCAAATACTCCGGGATCACCATACTCCAGATAGGCAACGGTTTTCCCTTCGTTCAAAGCGGCAATAACTTTTTGAACTTCCTTGGCACGCTGTTCTTTGAGAAGTTTTTCCTTTTCCTCTTGCGTAAGGTTTGGATTAGGCTTGTGAATGATCTGTTCCAATGAGTGGATCGGATTAAAAAGCACCGGCTTGTCGCCGATATAACTGGCAAGGCTGTTTTTTAGCTCATCGGAACACACAAAAGCATCAGCCTTGGACAGACAGGAAAGCGCTTCGAGAGTAATCAGTTTTGTTTCCGAGCACCCAATACTGATGATGTAAACCTTAGGTTCTTTTTTGAGGCGTGATTACCTCTATCCTATCGACTGACTTAACCCACCGGTCCGCCGAAAGATCATTGGGCAACACCAGACAAAACTTACCTTCTTTTTTTAAGGGCTGATTATCCGCACTATCCGCAATCATAATCTCCTCGCCTGAATGCGCGAGGAAAAGCTCTCCGTAAGACAGAAGCGACCGGTATCCATCAGGAGCAGAAGCAATGATGACGGAATTCAGATCAGGCTTGATTCCGCCTTTTCGAGCAGAAGGCGACAGTGAAACCCCTTTGATACTTATTAAATCCGTGAAAACCCTTTCCCTTCGCCAACCTGTTTGGCGAACAATGCGGTCTGGGGATAGGAGGAGAGTTCTTTAACGTCTAACGGCTTACCTTTATCTGCGATCACCGTAAATTGCGGCGAAAAAATGCTTTCTCCCTTTTTCCCCTGAAGTGGCAGGTGGAGGTTTACCACCTCAATGTTGGTAACTTCCTCAATACACCGGTCAGTGTAAAAATCATTGGCCACCACCAGCGTGGGAAGGCCAACGTTTCGTTTCAACTGATCCACCATGCTCGGGGAGATTTCCTGAGCAAAAGCAGGGTCGCCTAATTTTTTAGGCATGATCGGCGTAGCTTCAATGCCGAGGATGATATCCGCCGGGTTCCGGTAAAATATCTCTCCCCAGGAAAGCACAACCTGCTCGCCTTTCTTGTTTCGCACCACAATCGCCAGGTCAACGAGCTTGGGAAAACCAGATTCCTCTTTTCTGACTCCCGCAAGATCAAGAAGGGTTTGGAGTGAAGGCCCGTGAAAATAAAACACCCCGTGAAAACTTTTGTCTTTGGAGACCTCATTGAGCCGCACACAAGCGCTGTCAAACTTTTTGAGATCATCCGTGCTCATATAGAGCGGCTGTTTCACCTCACCGGTGATGCTGATCACGGATTGCGCATCCGCCCAGCCTTGCGCATTGAAAAAGCAGCTTACTGCAATCAAAACAACGACAAGTAGTATTTTTTTAAACATCAGACAGTTTCCTTTTCTTTTTATCGCTCACAATTGATAAACCATGATCCATCGTTCCTTGTAACGTTGCATACCACGATAACACTATGCACTATCAACTAACACTAACAACTACCTTAGTATTTCGCCGTTAACCCGAACCAGACGGTTCTTCCCATTGCCGGAAAACCATACTCAGGCTCATAGTCCCGGTCAAACATGTTGTTCATCGCCATGTAGGCTTCAAAATACTTGCATGAAATTCTGCGAAATCCGGCAGTCAAACGTCATTTGCGAGTCGCTTTCGATCGTAGGATCGTCGGATACGTTGGCGTAGGAAGCCTGGTCATACGTTTGGGCTACATAAATAGCGTTGAAATCGAGCCGGGTGCCAATCCTCGGCACAGTATACCGAAGTCCAACATCAAATTTATGGAGCGGAGTATTGAGAACCTTATCCGTTACACGGCCTTCGCTGTGATCTTTGGCGCGATTGTACATGTAGTCAAAGCTCAGCACCAGGTTCTTTACCCACGGTGGATAAAATTCGGTATTGAGTTCAAAACCAGCCATCCTGATGTCCCCGAAATTCAAATATAGACCGCCTTGGATCGGAGGAACTCGCGGGTAATCCAGTCTGATATGTCGTGATAAAAATAGGCAAGTTCTGCCCAGGCGAGATTACCAAAAGCATGATTTACCCCAAAGGTGGTGTTAACGCTTTGCTCTGCTTTTAAATCGGGATTTCCTCCCTTGCTCGAATAGAGTTCCTGCAAGGTAGGAAAGCGGGTCTTTTTAGCAACTGAGGTAAAGAGCTTGGTATCTTTATCAATCTGATAGGTAAGGCCTCCCATGGGATTGAACGAATGGGTGAATTGGCGCTGTTTTGTTATCAAATTGTCCGGTAAAATTTCCTGTATCTTTATCGGTTTAGTATTATAATTTGACCCTTTAATATCGAACCAGTCGTAGCTCACCCCGGCAACCACCGCAAGGTTTTTAATGCAGGGTAAACTCATTTTCCATGCCTATTGAACCGGTGTAGCCATAGGATTTCGAAAAGGGCAGATATGTCGTCATTTTTTTCTTTGTGGATGTCTTTGGTCAAATGATAGGAAAACCGCAGGATGTCCCAGGAAACCGGCTGATAATCCGCAAAAAGTTTTCCTCCCAGGCTTGAATCCTTGTACTTGCTGTTAGCAATGTCATTTTTAAAGTCATACCAATCATAGGATTCAAATATATCCTCGTGATTGTGATAAAAAAGTTTGCCCCTTAAGGTCAATTGATCAAAAATTTTTTGTTTCCCGCTCAAATCAAGAGCCCAGTCATCATATTTGGCCAACGTATTAAACCCGGTGAACGCTGGTCGGGAGGTGAACATCTGCTTAACTTCCCTTATGCTGGGAGGCACCCCCTTTTCACGGTCAATATAATAAAAATTTACATAGTATTCGGAATCCGGGTTAAATTCGAGACCAAGTTTGGCCCAGACTGCGTCTTTTTCGGAGTCCGAATTATTGCGATATCCCCCATTTTCCATTTCATAAGTACCAGGTTTTCCTACTAATTGTCCCCAGGACCGGCTTAAAATCATCCGAAAGCCGCCAGCCTGCGGTCTCTTCATGGGTGTAGTTTAACCAGTAGCTGAAAATACCTTTTTTCCAGCCAGTGGAAAAAGACTCCCGGTTAGTATCGTTTTCCCCCATCTCAAAGGTGGCTGAAGCCGCAAGTTTGGTAGTGGCTTTTTTGGTAATGATGTTGATAACCCCGCCCATGGCGCCCGCGCCATAGATGACCGAAGGAGCTCCCTTGGTAACCACGATTTTGGCGATGTTGTCCGTCGGTATGGAGGAAAGGTCGAGTTTATGGTAGTTCTGCTCGTAATAGGGGACACCGTCAATGAGCACCAGGATCCGGTCCTGGTCAAACCCCTGAATCTGAACGTCAGGTTGGTTTTTCTTGCCGGTGGAAACCCGCACTCCCGGAACATGAGCCAAAGCTTCAGCCACATTTGTGCTGTGGGTGGCTTTAATCTGCTCTGCCGTAATTTCGTTAGTGATGGCCATTTCGGTCACCGCCGCCGGCTTTTCCCCGGAGACAACTATTTCCCCGAGGTCATAGGCGGTAAAATCAGCCTCTTCGTCCTTTTCTTGCTGACCATGCCGGGAGGGAAAAAGAAAACAACAAACTAAAACTAACTAATAATAATAAAACTTTTACCTTCATGATACTCCTCCTTTTTTTAATCCTTTTCAATTTTCCAAAATCATTTCTCTCTTTTTAAGAAAATTGATTATTTATCAGTTAAAATAATCTTTTGTCAAGAAAATAATTACTAATAATTACAAATAATATTATTAAATAACTAAAAAATACATTTTTGCTTGCCATTAGGGGGAATTTATCACTAAGGGATCCCTGAAGGTTGGAGTAAAACAGGAGAGAAGGATAATAATTTTAGTTTTTTCAACTACTTGATGATTATTTCATCCCTGCTGGAACGTGGGTTGGTGTGGAAGGCATTCAAGGTAAGAGTTTTATAATTTTTGGGGAGCGTTTGAAGGCAATATAAATGGTGCTAAAATTCTGCCATTACCTTGCCGGTATCTTTTGTATCGTATCCGCCCATTTGGTTTATGCTTTGTTTGAACTCCGGAGATCGTATTACTGTCAACCAATGAAACTATAGGCTGAGCAGATAAATTTTCTCTGGGAATAACGAAATCATATTGTTCGTTTGTCAGGTGAATAAAGGTTAGATTTAACATCTTGGCAGCTGATAAGATTCCTAAGCCCACATCTGCACTGCCGCTTACAACTGCCATAGCCACCTCAAAATGAGTATTGACTTCTTTTTCGTACCCGTCAACCTGATTTGGTTCAATACCCATTTTCTTGAGTTCATAATCAAAAAGCACTCTCGTGCCGGACCCTTGTTGCCGGTTAATGATTTTGATTGCCGGCCGGGACAAGTCCTTAATGGAAACAATGTTTAAAGGATTTCCCGGCTTTACCATTAAACCAATATCACGATAGGCTAAATTGATGACCGTGGTTCTAATCCCCGGGAGATAACGGGAGATGTACGGGACATTGTATTGGCCGGTGTCAGGATCAAAAAGATGGCAGCCGGCTATGTGGCTGTTCCCCCTGCTCAAGGCAATAAGTCCGGCCAAACTTCCGACGTTGGAAAAAGAAAGACTATATTCGGGAAACTTGTCTACTTAATTCATGCGAGAGAAGTTCGACCGTAAAATCATTACTTCCCATGATCACGATATGATCTTTCAGCTCTTTCGGTTTGTTTTTGAGGCCGATATTTTCCTTAGCGCTTTCGATTACCCACTCATCAATTAATCGTCTTGGGAAAGTCCACTTGCCCGTAACCCTGGTTCCCGGTATTTTCTTTTCCTTTAAAAGCTTATAAACCAGCTTTTCATTTATATTGAGATACTCTGCCACCTCCCTGGTATCCATCATTTCTTTGGCCATAGCCTAACATACCTCTCTGCACTTAAGATGATTATAAAACCATTGCCTCTTTAAAAAATATGCATAATAATACCATAAGGAAGCAAAAAAAGCAAAAGCCGGTCAAACGACCGGCTTTTTTTATCCGTAAATTTACTTTTAATAGCTTTTAACTGGTTATAATATCGGCAGATATTTTTCCAGTTCGAACTGGCTTATGTGGATCCGATACTTATCCCATTCAATTTTCTTATTGGCAATGAACTTCTCAAAAATGTGATCACCGAGCGCTTCGCGCACCAGCGCGCTTTTTTCCGTTTCCGCAATCGCCTCATCTAAGCTTCCGGGCAAAGAGTCAATACCTTTCTTTGCGCGTTCCTCAGGAGAAAGTTCAAAAATGTCCTCCTCAACCGGTTCGGGCAGCGCATAACCTTCCTGTATACCTTTCAGCCCTGCTGCCAGCATGACTGCAAAAGCCAAATAGGGATTACATGCAGGATCAGGGAAGCGCACTTCAATGCGCGTTGCGTTAGCCTTACCAGGCTTATACATCGGCACCCGAACCAGGGCTGACCGGTTTCTCCGCGCCCAGGAGATGTAAACCGGCGCTTCGTATCCCGGCACCAACCGTTTGTAGGAATTCACCCATTGCGCGACTACTGAAGATATTTCCCGGGCATGCTTAAGGATACCGGCAATGTATCCCTTTGCTACCTTGGAAAGGTGATACTTATCGTTGGGATCAAAAAATGAGTTTTCTTTTCCTTTGAACAAGGATTGATGCACGTGCATACCACTGCCGTTCTGGCCGAAGAGCGGCTTGGGCATAAAGGTAGCATACACACCGTGTTTCATAGCTATTTCTTTGACCGTCAAACGAAAGGTCATGGCGGAATCCGCCATGGATAACGCTTCATTGTATCGCATATCAATTTCATGCTGACTAGGGGCAACTTCGTGGTGACTGTATTCAACTTTGACCCCCATGCTCTCGAGCGACAGAACGGTTTCTCGCCGCAGATCACTGGCAGCATCCAAGGGGGTAAGGTCAAAATAACCACCCTGATCCAATACCTGAGGAGCGCCATCAGAGCTTTTAAAGTAAAAGAACTCAAGCTCTGGCCCAACATAAAAAGTGTAGCCAAGATCTGCTGCTTTCTTTAAATTACGCTTGAGCGCCCAACGAGGATCACCAATATAGTGAGTCCCATCAGGGTTAAGCACATCGCAAAACATCCGTGCCACACCCGCACCATCCTGGGGCCGCCACGGTAAAATGGCAAAGGTGTTCGGGTCAGGCTTGGCTACCATATCGCTTTCCTCAATCCGGGCATAGCCTTCGATTGAAGAACCATCAAAACCCATCCCTTCCTCAAATGCACCTTCCAACTCCTCAGCAGTGATGGAGAAACTCTTTAACATACCAAGAATGTCGGTAAACCATATTCGGATAAACTTAATCTTTTTATCGTTTACGATTCTCAGCACATCCTCGCGACCTAACTTTTCCATGACCATGACCTCCTTATTTTTTTTGAGGTTTATAAGACAAAAACGTTACTGACTAATACTTTTAGAAGTGCACACGCAATTCAATATTTTTTCCCGTGCATTAAAACTCGGCAAATCGTATGCCAAAAAAATACAAATTCTTATCATCTGATAATTCAAAAACTTTTTCATTTATTCCCGGTTTTTACTTTATCGTTTATCTTACTAAATTGTATCTTATTTACCATAAATCCTACAATTTAGTGGGTTTTGTATTCTTGGGCGTTGTCGCATAACCTTAAATTTACTGTGGCTCGAAATTGGAAACAAACTCACAGTGCTACAGATTCAAAAAGTTAAGATTCTGGGGCTATAATTTTCTACTTCATCAGTTCAACCGGTCAGGAAAACTAATTCTCAACCTTAACATCCGCAATATTCTGCCTAAAAATAACAAATTCCCTATCCCCCTCTTTAATCATCACATGCATAAGACCAAGAATTTGATATGTCCCGTTTCTTAAACTTGCGGTATCCCAAGGAACAGAAAACCAGTTTGCCCGATCATCTGATTCTCCAATTTTAACCCACGTCCCAGTACCTTTTTTCCGGTAATACCAAGGATTGGTTGCCTTGAAAGGCACCCCGGAAAATCCAAGCGCATCCAACTCCTTTATCAAGAGGTCCTCGTCATACTTTTCCCGTAAAACAATCCTTCCGGAAAAGGTTTTCAGCTTTTCCGAAGGCACAATAAAAAAAGGGCCCCAATTATAAGACATCATTCCACCTCCTGGTGCATACAAAAAATAATGTGCGTGTAGAATACTCTGTTATCAGTCAATATCTATTTCCGCTTTGTTGTGTATGCGAGGACTCATGACAACCCTTGTGCCTTCACCCAATCAACAAAGTTACTATAAAGTCTTTGAGCGTGTCGCTTAAAATCCACCTCCACTGTTTCCATGTAACGAATCAGCTTTTCTCCATCCGGTGATAAACCAAACCAGTCAGAAAGAATCTGCGGGGTAACCTCCACATGAAACTGCAATCCGTAAGCATTGGAGTACCGAAATGCCTGGTTAGGACATACTGCCGAAGTCGCGAGAAGATGCCCTCCGACAGGAAGTTCGAATGTGTCCTCGTGCCACTGGAATACAGGCAGTGTTTCCGAAAGACCACGGAAAAGCATATCTTTTTTCCCCGTATCGGTAAGAAAAACCTCGCTCCAGCCTACTTCCTTCTGAGAAGCCTTAAACACAGAGGCACCGCATGCCCGCGCTATCATCTGAGCACCAAGGCAAATGCCAAGCACGGGTACACCACGATCCATTGTTTGTTTTAGAAAGTTTACCTCGTCACGAAGAAACGGATATTTTTCATCTTCATAAACATTCATCGGACCGCCCATAGTGACTACAGCATCGTAGTCATCAAAAGCTTGCGGCAGCAAGTCACGAGCATAGAGCCTCACCGTATAAACATCAATTCCCCTAAGCACCAAATAGTCTTCAATGGTCCCCGGCCCTTCAGATGGATCATGCATAATTATGACTACTTTCATTTCCCTTATCATACCGGACAGGAAATAAAATGTGTGACCTTATCGAAAACCGATCAATCGAGACACCATCTCAATAATGCTCCCTTACAAGCAACAGTGTAGGCCCACCTTCCCCATAAACAATATCATGCAACAAAACTTCTCCCCTTCGTCTTTCAAGGGGTTATGCAGCCATGTCATTACCCGCCCATCATACTGCCTACAAATTCCAGCAGTTATGTTTTTTGTGCGCCATCATGAGAATAGTCAAGATGAATGAGAAGGTCTGTGCGTCCACGAAGTTCGGTGATACTCCGCATTCCAAAGCGCTGAAGGATTCCGATCAATTCTTTTCGCCAGGCATTATAAAGGTTGATAATTCGCTGGGTGGCCCATTCTACGTTCATTTTAGCTGCCAATTCAGTATCGGTCGTTGCAATGCCGCGGGGGCAGCCGCGTCCGCTTTCGCAGCGACCGCACCGTACGCACTCGAGCGCTACCAGCTCAGCCGTGCCGATTACAACGCCGTCGGCACCAAGAGCGATCGATTTTGCTACGTCATGAGCAGTGCGCACTCCACCGCTGGCCATGAGGGTGACTTTCTCTCGCACCCCTTCGGAGGTCAGAAAATCGTGTACTTTGGGTATGGCATATTCAATCGGCATGGCAATATTTTTCTTTGCAATGTCAGGTGCAGCGCCGGTGCCTCCGTAAGCTCCGTCCAGGTGGATAATGTGCGTTCCTGCTGCACAACTTCCCACCGCAACCATATCGACATCCGTGGGAGTTGATACCTTGGTAGATACCAGAGCTCTCCGGTTGATGTGTTTGATCCAGTCAATGTGTTTCATGTGATCTTCAATGGAATAAACACTGTGAAACGGAAAGGGAGAAAAAAGCGGGATCCCGACCACTGCCTCGCGCATGCGTGCTACCGCTGGTGTGTTCTTATCACCCAGCAAGTGTCCCCCAAGACCAGGCTTGGCTCCTTGTGCATACTTAAATTCTACAATCGGCACCCGCTGAATCGTTTCTTCCCTGACCCCGAATAAACCGGTAGCAACCTGGGTAATCATATAATCATCGTAAGGCTTCATGCGCTCCATGTACCCACCTTCACCGGTGCAGGAAAAGGTGTTCCATGCGGCAGCACCACGCACCTTTGCCAGTTGTGTTACATTGCTCACTGAACCGAAAGACATCCCTCCGCCATACCACGGGACATCGATTCTAATGCGAGGTCGACCGTCATTGCGGCGATTGAGTTCGATGCCTATATCGATGTCATCTTCGCTCAGCTCCACCGGAGGCTTATCAGGAAACTTGAATCTGAGACGATCAAATCCCCCGCCGGAATTGCCGCACTGATAGTCAAAACCAAAATCTTCTGATGGAATATCACCGGTTGTCGCCATCCTCCAGGTAGCCAAAATCATGTCCGCGGTCCAGCGATAATCTCCAAGTGCTTTCATCATGGGGTTCTCAACCATCCGCAGTGCACCCTGGGGGCATAACGCCACACAATAATGATCGGTCTTTTCGCAGGCCGGACCTTTGCAGAGATGGCTTTGAGCAGCAGCGAAATATTTGTAACCCGGCTTCAGCACATGGACATCATAAGGACAAACGTTTTCGCATTTACCGCACTGTATGCAATCATCATTGCTGCGCCGGATAATGTATTTCGCAATTTCATTACGGTATCGCGACGGAGCTGGCTTGATTTCACGGCTGATTTTAACCTGCGGTACAAAGGTTTTCCGCGTATTCTCCGGTAGGATATTATCAAACTTATTTTCTGGTTCCGAAAAGTTTTCCAAAGGTTTGCTCCTCAAGTTCTTCAAAAAACATTGCCCGTCCCACATCTCCACGAAGACGACGGACTTCACGCATTCCCATTGCGCCCATAACTTCAATCAGCTGCAAATGCCAGGCTGAAGCCAAATTAGTCATCCGGCCCACGCTGTAATCGAATGGAATATGCTCAAGTTTCGCCGGGCACGAAAAACCAGTCTCACAGGATTCACACAGATGGCATTCAAGAGCGATCATAAAGGGCAGGTTGGTGGTCACCAGATCGGCACCGCAGATTATCGCCTTTGCCATATGCTCTGCCAAGGCTATTCCTCCACCAGCCATGATCGTGACTTCATCCCTTTTACCGATTTCTATGAGCGTGGTGTGGATCTGACGGATCATATCTTTAATGAAACGCGGTTTTTCTGCTCCAATCTCGTTGCCGTTAAGATCAGCAACCACATGGATCACCTCCATGTCTTCTTCCTGAGCAAGCGCGACAGCCCGCTCTACACCATGGGAATCTAATTTAAGCCTCACTGCCACAACGATCTCCGGGTGTATGTCCTTGAGCTTCTTCATCCGCGTGGTCACGCCATCATGGTCTGCTATTTCCACCAGCCTTGTTTTCTTCAGCACTTCCTTGGGCACGCCAGGTGAGTCCGGGCGCAAAAAGAATGCCACGTGAGGCAAATGCCGATCTTCATCAATATTTTCAAGAGGCCATTGGTCGGCGTCAATGATAGTAATTAAATCAGTTCGAGCTGCGGTCTCCACAAAAATAGGCTCAAGCTTTGGCAAGTTGTATCCTTTTGGCTTCTTATCAATAATCAATGGTAGAGGCATGGAAAGCAGTGGCGGTGAAACATTGACCAGATTTTTTTCGTCGAAAGATAGGACTGCCGGTTTTCTCCCAAGATCAACTGATGTGCTGATATATTCGCGGCCGTGGATCCCATCTCGCGTGGGACGGACAATTTCAGACATATCTGTCCACATGGAATCAAAACCCGGACCGGAGAATCTCCCTTTGTACCCAGCCCCTGAAACCGGTACCTTACCGGTCTCCGCCTGTAGCCAGGTTGATAAAATAATATCAGGAGTCCAGTAACTGTTTCCCAGCTGTTCGTATACGGGATTGATGGTGAGGCATAGAAGACCCTTGGTGCAATCTTGCACGCAGGAGAAACAGCCCATGCAATCAAAAAACAGGCTATCCACGTCCTTGAGATTTCTGATGTATTCGGTTTCCTGTCGGTGGCGATCGTAAACACAGGCTTTTTTTACGCAGTTATGACACCGGGCGCAGTCTTCCCGCCAGTCCACAATGCCGTGCTTTCCAATGCGCGGAAGCCGCGGTGGAACCGGAGTGGTATTAATGTGGTATTTTTCTGGCATAGTTTCGAATCGGTTATCTTATATTGGTAATTTTTTGTTCGTGTTATTTTGTTGCGGCCATCAGTTCGGGCACGGTAGATTCTTTCCCGCCGGAAAGAATATGTATCCCTCGAAGGCCTTTCATTCCTCTAATTTTTTTAATTACTTCCGTACAAATGGCAAGCCCTTCTTTTTTCTGGGCTTCCTCATCACCTGCTGCTTTCAATCGTGTGATCACCTCGTCTGGAATAGAGAAATCAGTTAAGGTGTCGCGCAAGTTCTCTGCTTCCGCAGCGCTTTCTATTGGTCGCACTCCTGCCAGGATAGCGGCTTTTTCAGTGATACCCTCCCCACGGGCTGCTTCGAGCCACTGCTGAAAGCGCTCGGTATCAAATACTGCCTGGGTCTGGATAAATCGCGCACCCGCCGCCACCTTTTTGGTAACCCGAAGAATATTGAGTTCCAGAGGAGTCAGATAAGGATTTGCCACCGCGCCTACAAGCAAGGAAAATGCTCCCTCAATTGTGGTTCCGTCCATCAGGATTCCTTGTTCATTCATTTTCTTTATCGCAGCAATGAGTTGAATTGAATCAATGTCAAAGGCATTGCCGGCTTCATATGAGGTAGTCAGGGTTTGATGATACCCGGACAGGCAGAGCACGTTTCTGATCCCTAAATAGGCTGCCCCCAGGAGGTCGGACTGGAGAGCAATGCGGTTTCGGTCGCGGGTTACAAGCTGATAGACTGGTTCTATATTCGCCCGATACAAAGCAATTGATCCTGCCAGGCTTGACATAACCGGGCCATGCGGGTTGTCAGCCACATTTACTGCTACCGGGCCATCTTTCAGGGCACCTACTGCTTTTTCAATTACCGCGGGCTCCGCGGTAGCGTATGGCAGAAGCTCTGCGGTAACAATAAAAGTTCCCTTCTCTATCGCCTGTGCAAATTTACTGTCCTGTGTCATACTGTCATCTCCCCACCCGGACAAAGCCGGAGGCAAAAAAACTTTCGAAACGTTTCATTGAGAATTTGAACGAACCAAGGCTGCTAATCTTGGCGCGAAAATTGTCTACTTCACGAATAATGTGCTCTACGTCACCTTCTTCTTGTGGTTTAATAACCTTTATTCTTCCTCTGCCCAGCCCGATCTCCTCGAGAAGTGAATCTACTGCCTCCACTCTCCGCGCCGCCCGCAGATTCCCCTCAAGGTAACGACAAGCATCCTGTTTGCAGGTTATCACCATCACACCATCTGCTCCGGTTTCAAACGCCTTAATCAAATAGAGCAGATCTACCTTTCCGGAGCAAGGCAAACTGATTGCCTTCAGTTCTTCTCCTTTTTGTCCAGCACAGTAACGTCGTGCTGTATCGGTATCGAAACTATTAGAACAAAAAAATAAATATATCTTCAACGGTCGATTATCCATAACACTTAGATCCTGTGGTCTTCCCGGACGATGACACGAAGACCGCCATGAATGCTCGCGTTCCAGTTTTTCGGCGGCTTGATTTGTTTGAGCCGGTCAAGCTGACCAATGCCTTTTAGCCGCTGATAGATAAGTTGCCAGGCGCAGGGACGGTCGGGCATGACCTCACAACGGTCTTCCCGGGAACCACCGCAGGGGCCATTGAGCATATGCTTGGCGCACCGGGTAATCGGACAGATACCGCCGTATTCGTGCAGCACACAGGCGCCGCAGGCAACGCATTTCTCGGTCCAGACCGCTCTCTCTTCGAGAATACCAAGGAAGGCGGTGTTCAATCCGGCATAAACCGGCTTTTCAGGATACCGTTCCGCAATGGCCTGAACGCCGGCACCGCACCCGAGAGAAAGCACCGCATCGTTTCTTTCGATTGCTTCGGCAGCCTTCTCGATGAATACATTGTCGCACTGACGCTCAATGGTAAGCTCCTCAATCTCGAGAGGAGAGCCGGCTAATCGCGAAGCTATTCGTAGTGCTGAAGAAATAATACTCACCTCACGCTCACCACCAGCAAGGCAGACGGTAACACAGGTGCCGCATCCCAGCACTAAAATCTTTTTGTGCCCTTGTAATATCTCAATAAGTTCAGGTATGGTTTTTCTTTCTGCAACGATCATGCGAGGGCCTCCGCTCTATAAATGACGTTTTAAAAATTTCCGTGTAGCACCATCATCGGATTGTGCTACACCGGATGTTAAATGTAATCACAAACCAGCGCTTATGTCTGAACAAAGTCCTTCTGCTCTTTTTTGTTTCCGCTCGTTGACTTTAAGGGGTTCGGGCCAAGCTCGCGAACAGTTTTGATCATGTCGGTAATAATATCCGCCAAAGGGCGCCCCATGGCGGCAGAAATATTAACCATTCGCAAGCGCTCCTTTTCAATTCCAATTTCAGCCAAAAGATCCCGGGTCTGATTGACCCGGCGTTTCGCCACCAGATTTCCTTCGATAAAATGGCATCCGCCCTCAAGACATCCCGCAACCAGCACCCCGTCCGCCCCGTTTTCAAACGCCCTTAAATAATACTCAACCTCCAGTCTGCCCGTACACGGCGTGCGAATAATGCGAATATTCGGCGGATACTGAAGCCGCATCGATCCAGCCAGGTCCGCGGAAGCATAGGCACAGTAGTGACAAAAAAAACCCACAATCAATGGTTCAAAAGCATGTGCATTCATGATGAATTTCCAACTGCTAATAAGTTATCAAGCATCATACAAAACTGACCGGTCTCAAAATGACTCAGCTGGATTGCGCGAGCCGGGCACTCTGCGGCACAAATACCACATCCCATGCATTTGGCCCCGACAATCTCCGCCTTTTGATCCCGGTTTACCAGAGGCGCCCCATAAGGACATACCTTCACACAGGTCATGCACGAGATACATTTATTCTGGTTGACGTGCGAGACCTGAGCACCTACATCAAGATGCGTCTTTGAAAGCACGGTGGCCGCCCGCGCAGCAGCAGCCCGGGCTTGAGAAATATTTTCGTCAACGAATTTCGGCGAGTGCGCGAGTCCGCACAGGAAAATACCCTCACTGGCAAAATCCACCGGCCGCAGCTTCATATGAGCCTCCACGTAGAAACCATCGGCGTTAAGAGGCACCTTAAGCATGTCGGCAGAGAGCCTTGTTATCTTCACCCGGTATAACACCAGTGCTGAGCACGACATGATCAGCTTCAATCTCAAGAGACTCTGGAAAGTCAGGACTGTCAAGGGTGACAACGAGACCATGCGCATCAGAAATTTTCGGGGGGGAGTCCTGATCGTAGCGGATAAAGATAACCCCGGCTTCCCGCGCTTTTTTGTAGTAGGTTTCCCGAAACCCGTACGTCCTCACATCCCGGTAAAGGACAAAGACCTGTGCATCAGGATCCTTCTCCTTGATGCTCAGCGCATTTTTAACCGCCATGGAACAGCACAGCCGGCTGCAATAGGGACGTTCGGGATTACGGGAGCCCACGCACTGGATCATGACCACGTTCCCACCGCCGGATGAAAATGTTTGTTCATGGATCTGCTTCTCCAATTCAACTTGGGTCAGCACCTGTTTTGCTTTACCATACAGGAACTCTGAGGTCTCGGCCGGCTTAGCTCCCGTGGCCACGATCACGGCACCGCAGGAAACGTCGGTCTTTTCCTCCTTCCGGGAAAGGGTGATCAGAAAATTACCGATGTGCCCGGCAACACGTGCAATCTCCGTCTCCAAGTAAACAGTTATATTGGGATGATTCTCAACCCGCTGGATGAGAGCAGCGGTAAAAGCTGAAGATGTCATCCTTTTCCAGGGTGCTGTATAAATTAAGAAGATTTCCTCCCAGACGATCAGTGCGCTCAACGAGACTGGTTTTAAAACCCTGGTCCGCTAGTGAAAGGGCCGCCGTCATTCCGCTCATTCCTCCTCCGATGACCATGCCGGTTTGATTAATTTCAAGCGATTCTCCTCCCAGCGGAGCAAGTGAATGTGCCCGGGCAATGGACATGCGCACCAGGTCAATGGCTTTGTTCGTGGCCTCCTTCGGATTTAATGGGTGAACCCATGAGCACTGGTCCCGAATGTTGGCGAGCTCGAACAAATAGGGATTGAGACCTGCTTCGCGTAGTGTTTCCCGAAACAAAGGTTCGTGGGTTCGGGGAGTGCACGAAGCAACAACAATCCGGTTCAGTCGGTATTCACGAATTTTCTCCTTGATTTCTGACAGGCTTGTGTCCGAACAGGTAAACATGCTATCTTTGGCAAAAACAACTCCCGGCTGCGACGTAACACTATCCACTACGTGCGTAACATCCACGACTGAGGCAATGTTTATTCCGCAGTGACACACGAACACCCCAATCCTCGGCTCCTCATCGGTAATGTCTCGTTCGTTAGGATAGCTTTTCTTGGTAACCAGAGTATTGCGGGAGTCTGCCAGCAGTTCCATGGCCAGGGATGCTGCACCACTTGCCTGGGTAACCGTTTCCGGAATATCCTTGGGCTCCTGAAACGCTCCGGCAACAAAAACCCCGGGCCGGGATGTTGTCAGCGGAAGAAGGCGGTTCGTCGCGCAAAAGCCGAAACGGTTAAGCTCTATCCCCAAGCGGGATACGCTTTCCGTGACCGATGTTTTCGGATCAATACCCGTGGCCAGCACCACAAGATCAAATTCACGTTCTTCAAATTTCCGGTTTTCATGAGCAAATCGCACCCGAAGATCCTTGGTTTCCGGGACCTGCACAATCCGTGACGGCATACTGTGGACAAAATGGATGCTCGTTTCACTTCGGGCACGTTCATAATACTGGTCAAAATCTTTTCCGTGGGCCCGAATATCCATATAAAAAATGGTCGCGTCCAGACCTTCTACATGCTCGCGTGCAACCATAGCTTGTTTGATCGTCGCCATGCAGCAAACCGATGAACAGTAGTCATTGCCACAGTTACTGTCACGGGAACCCACGCACTGAATAAAAGCAATGCGTTTAGCTTCGCCACCGCCTGCCGGACGCACAATATGCCCTTCAAAGGGTCCCGCAGCAGAAAGCATGCGTTCAAACTGCACATTGGTAATCACGTTACCATAGCGACCAAAGCCAAACTCTCCTTTCTTGGCAGCGGGAAACTCCTCAAAACCAGGGGTAAGGATAACCGAGCCCACCTCAAGTTCGATCATCTGCTCTTCCATGGCATGATTGATCGCGTTCTTCTCACAGGCGGCCACGCACTCCCGGCATTCGGAGCACAAAGCGCAGTTGAGACATCGCTCAGTTTCGGCAAGGGCATCTTCTTCGGAAAAGGCTGCTTCTATCTCAGCAAAGTTGTTGATTCGTTGTTCCACCGGCAGTTCTGGGGCCTGAGCGCGCGGTCTTTTTCCCACCTCTGCTGTTGAGGGAAGAAGTTCCTCTGCAACCGGAGCGATCGTATTTTCAAAACGAGCAGTCCTCTGATCTTCCTTTCTCACATACCGATCAATCGATTCAGCCGCACGCTTGCCGGCAGCAACCGCTTCAATGACCGTCGCGGGTCCGGTGACAATCTCTCCGCCGGCAAAAACCCCGTCTTTCTCAGTGAGGCCGTATTGGTCAACAATGATGTTCCCCCTCTGGTTTACCGGTAAATCCGGCGTAGTGCCGAAGAGAGACGGATCAGAACGACTCCCGATAGCCAAAATAACCATGGCCGTTTCAAAATCCGCTGTTTTGGTTTCATCATAGGTCGGATTAAATCTTTTTTGGTCATCAAACACTGCCGTGCATTTTTTCAGTTCAATACCGTTCACCATCCCTTCCGAACCTTTAATTCTTTTTGGTCCCCAGGAGGTGTGGATCGTAATCCCTTCTTCAAGCGCTTGTTTTTTTTCTTCTTCATTGGCGGGCATCTCTTCCCACGATTCAAGGCAGGCCATCTGCACTTCTTTGAGCTCCAAGTCTCTTGGCGCTTAACGCCACGTCAATCGCCACGTTTCCACCGCCGATGACAAACACGCTATCTTTAATGTCCGCTGTTCCATCTTTGATGGCCTTCAGAAAATCGAGACCCTGAACGACTCCGTTAAGATTCTCACCTTCCACATTCAGGGTGCTGCCTTTCTGTAAGCCCATGCCGATAAAGACCGCATCATGGTCTTCACGGAGTTTATCAATGGTGATGTCTTTGCCCACCTGGCAGTTAAACACAAAGGTAACTCCCTTGCGCCGAATAAGCTCGATTTCATAATCCAGGACCTTCTCGGGAAGGCGGTATTCAGGAATCCCCCAGCGAAGCATCCCGCCCGCAGCAGGGCGCGCTTCGTAAACAGTCACGGCATAACCACGATCAGCGAGGTCCTGGGCGGCAGTAAGGCCGGAAGGGCCAGCCCCGACAATGGCAACTTTCCGGGCATCCGGTGAGGGTGTTTTTTCCGCTGGAAGGGCAAGCTGACCTGACGCCACCATTTCCATTTCCTTGTCCGAGGCAAAGCGTTTCAGTTGCCTGATAGCAACCGGTGCATCAACCTTACCCCGGGTGCACGCGGTTTCGCAGGGATGAGTACAGACGCGTCCGCAGATAGCAGAAAGGGGATTTCTTTCCCTGATCAGGTTTACTGCCTTGATATACTCTTTTTTCTTGATAAGTTGAATATAGCCCTGCACATTAATGTTTGCCGGACACGTCGTCTTACAAGGCGCATGCCCCAGCTTAAGAATGCCGGGAAGGTTGGGCACCGCCTGAACATACTGTTTGGCAATCGCTTTACGAGTCCCTAAACCGCGATTGAACCGGTCAGAAATGGCAACCGGACAAACTGCGGTGCAGTCTCCGCAGGCATTACAGATTTTCTCATCCACATAACGGGGAGATTTTTTGATGGTAACAGTAAATCGGCCGGGTTCTCCCTCGATGCTATAAAGTTCCGACAGAGTCAGAATCTCAATGTTCAGATTGCGGGCACATTCAACCAGCTTAGGTGAAACAATGCAGGTAGCGCAATCACCAGTGGGGAAAGTCTTATCCAGTTGAGCCATCATACCGCCGATGGCAGCCGATCGCTCAATGAGGTAGACCTTGAAACCGGAGTTGGCCAGATCGAGCGCTGCCTGCACGCCGGCAATGCCGCCGCCTTCTACCAGTACTGCACCGATCTTTTTATTGTTGTTATTGTTATTATTGTTATTCATAGTCAGTTCTTTTGCCTTATTCTCATTTCACCTGCGATCAGTCAAACAAGCTCCTCCACTCACGTGAGGCGCTTCACAACGCTCTCCGGAGAAACCATGAGTTTCTCTAATCCAAGTTCCTCGGCAGAAATACCGAGACAAAGTCCAAGTAATTGGGTAATATAGATAATCGGCAGGTTATGGTCTTTGCCGGTTTCTTTTTTAATGTCACTCTGTCGCAGGTCCAGATTTATCTGGCACATGGGACAGGCCACCGCCACGCAATCTGCACCCGCAGCCCGGGCCATAGTCAAAACAGCATCAGAGAGCTTTACCACCACATCGGTCCGGGTGAGCGAAAGAGCTCCTCCACAGCATTCAACCTTGTGAGGCCAATCAAGGCTTTCTCCTCCCATGGCAGTAACCAGACGATCCAGGGACATGGGGTTTTCCGGATCATCAAACTGATTTACTTCCGGGGGGCGGACAAGCAGACAACCATAGTAGCACGCCACCTTAAGCCCGTTGAGAGAGCGCTTGAGAGCTTTGCGGATCCTGTCAATCTCCACATCTTCAAGAAGCACTTCGACGAAATGGCGCACACGCACCGAGCCGTCATAATCCTGACCAAGCACTTCGCTTACCTGCTCACGGACATTGGGATGGTGCAGAACCTCGTGGTTCGCCATCTTCAGCATGCTGTAACAGGCAGCGCAGGTAACAACAATATCAAGTCCCATTTTCTGCGCACGAACCAGATTGGCGGCCGGCAAGAAGGCTGCCAGCACCCGGTCAGTCTGGTGAGCAGGGGTGGTGCCGCAACAGATCCATCCTTCGATCTCGGCCAAATCAATCCCCAGGGAGCGGGCAACTGCTAGACATGATGCATGCTGATCCCGGGCAGTGGAATCTGATGCGCATCCAGGATAATATGCGTATTTCATTTTTGGTTTTCCTTCTTTCGCCTCACTGAATCAAAAATGCGTTTTGCCATTTTCCGGTCAGCCCCCCGGGGAGGCAGAAGCGCAATTTTTCTCTTCTTGAGCATGACAGGGAATTTGTCAGCGTCTTTCATGTATGACTTCGTGCCGATCTTATGAGCAGTGATCATACCAAGGTCATAGGTACGTCCAAAAATTTTCACGGTTTTAAGAAAGACCCGGTTAAAAAGCGGCATGTTGCCTTCCGGGGTTGGTGTTTTCTGCTCCACTGCCAGGACCCGCAAGGCGTCGATTGCCGAGGGAATATCTATTCCCATGGGGCAGCGGGCAAAACAGGTTTCACAGGATACACACATCCACACAAGATCGCTTTCAAGCAACTCATTTCCTGCGCCCAGGTGTAACCGTCTTAGGATCTCTGAAGGTGGAGACCCGGTAAGGTTGGACACGGGACAACCACTGTCACACTTCTTACATTGAAAACAGACACTCAGATCTACATCCGCCATTTTTTCCACCGTGCGGAGGAGTCCTTGAGCTGTTTTGTCTTTTTTAATTCTGATTGTCATGATGCATATTTTTCCTAATCACTAAGTGGTCTCTGGCTCTGCCGGACCTTCATCATCCCAGTACACTTCTATTGTTTCAGAAGCTGAATGAGCCCCCGTACTGGGGGCGACTTTGCGATAAACTCGTTCTGGTGATCGGCGCTCCCCATCAACCGTCAATAGCTCGTCAACATTGATTCCAAAAAGACGCTCATTTTCCACAAGGTAAGGAAGGATCAAATCCCAGTCCTTCCTGGTGAGCGGAAGAAACACCCCTCCGTTTAATTGCTCCTCCACAAGTATTTTATTAGGATCACGAATAAAAGCAGCACCCCCTGATGATAACGAAAAGAGGTTGCTCCCCGGATAGGGTTCCGCCAAAGGGATAATCTGTCCCTCGTCATCAAAAGTAACAGCGTTCAGAATAACAAATCCTCCGCCATTATGGGGGTCACCAGCCATAAAGGACTCGCCCAGAAAATCAAGGCAGGTTTGATTAATAACGACCCGTGGTCTTCCCACTGAATTAATAAGGGGCCGACCGGCTGCGTTCCCTAACACATAGACCTCGCCGCCCTTGGCACCATACATGAATGTCTGGCCAACATCGCCGTGGACAACCAGTTTCCCGGCTTTTATGATCTGACCAAGCTGGTCCTGGGCATTGCCGTGAACGGTGATCGTCAACCCATCGATGCCCGAGCCCAGATAATCTCCTGAGCTGCCGTACACGTCTATGGTGACATCTTCGGTTTCCGGTCCCAGACCACAGCCGATAAACCGCTGGCCGGAACAGCCAAAACAGATAAAATGCCGCCACCCTTTCATATAAGCATCCATAAGAAGCGATGCATCAGACTCATTGCCTTCTGGAGGGAAATGTTTTGCGTTTATTACCAGCGTCTTCTCCTCACGGCGCGGCGGCCTCAAGGTCTTGCGGGTTTCAAAGTCGATGCGGCGATACAGCTTTGGCTCACCTTCGTGGTTATCCAAGCCGGGGAGGCTGCTGAAGAACCGATCTAGCTCACTGCGCACGATGTGGATAAGGTGATTTCGCTTTTTTTCACCCGTAGGGTATTTGCGGTCATTAAGGAGCGTAAGACCCTGAATTGCAGTGGCCGTATTGTTTGGGTCTTTTGCCAGACCAGTAATTATTTCACACGCTGTCCAGATATCGTCAAAAGACCAGGCGGGAATTTTGTCGCGAACATACTCAAAGAGAGTGACGGGGTTACCGGTTTCAAGGCAGAGCCGCAACTCCTTTTCCACCTCGCTATCTTTCGGGGCCGTAAAAATCCGTTCCCGAGTAAAATCGCACGATTCAGTTTTCTTCGGCATGGGCACCGGCGTCCCGAATTTGTCCGTACAGGTCATTCGCATCTTCCCGGCAGCGTCGGGGGTAACATTAAAGATAAATGCTCCGCCGTCAGTGTGGCTTCCGCCCCGGGCGTTCCAGTACCGGTCAGCAACCGGACAAATCCGCTTATCATGCTTGGAGAGGCTGATAAGGGTTGCGTCAATCGCTTGTTTTTCCGAGCAGATCAGCCCCACCTGGACCTCACCGTCGGAAAAAGAGAATACCTGGGGTCGCAACATCGCGGTGTCGGTTATGCCCAGAAGTTGGAATGTTTTTTGTTCAGGAATAGTGCGGGTAATGATGAAAAACCAGGGCCCATCTGGGGAACCATGGATATGGCTCGCCTGTATTGATCGGTAGATCTCTTGCTTATCCTGAGGAAGACGATCAAAGTCGAGTTCGGTTGTGGGCGCAATCGCCTCGATTATGTATTCAAGAGGATAATGATACGTCCTGCTCAAAAGGTCGAATAAAAGCGCAGACACCTCGGTGTCGGTGAGAAACTGCGGGTAAATATGCCGTTGTTTAAGATACTCAGTAACCGAGTGATAATTTGCAAAATCACCGTTGTGAACCAGGGCCATATTGATGCCGGCAAAAGGATGGGCGCCACCCGGATGCCATACCCGTCCCTTGGTCGGATAACGCTGGTGTGCGATCCATGCGTGGGCTGCAAAGGTCCTCAATCTGGTAATATTTTACTATTGCCTCTGCATAACCAACCACCTTGAGAATCATGATATCCCGGCCGTGAGACAAGACAAAAGCCTTTTGATCCCCCAGGGAAGCATAGTATTCCTGATTAAGTCGGAAGCTGTTTTGGTTTACAAACTCATCTTCCGCTTCGCGGCGGTCGATTGCGGTGAGCTGGTTTTCGACAATAAATGCGTCGAGCACGCTTCTCTTTACCCGCACAAAGTAACGCCACACATCGGGTGGCTTTACTTCCAGGCCTTCCACTGAGTGCCAATCATCAACTGACTCAAGTTCGCTGGAAGCAGCAACATCAAAATACGGGGTGATAAAACGTTTTTCCAGCTCTGTCCGAACACCCGGCAGGAGAAAAGCCACGTGGAGCATATAATACTCATCCAGTACTTCCCGGCTCACTCCCAGCTGCTCAGGAACAAACCCGACCGCTGCAACGCCTCCGCCTTTTCCGTTACCCCGGTTGTGCATCAGGCAGGAAGGCTCATAAATATGGCGTCCCGGAACCGGTTCGGTACAACAAAAACCAACAACGCCGCACCCGCCTTCTTCTTCGCCTTTCTTTACAGCCTGCGAGAAGATTAAGCTCATTGACGAGTCGTTTTTTTGAATTCAAAAGTTGTCGTATTCTTTCACTATTCATTTTTATTCAAAACAATTTAATGCACGGTAAAGGAAAAATTTAAAATTTACACCGTAATACAATAGTGTTAATTAATATACCTCTTGTACTTCACTGCATCAATATTATTAGTAACAAGAAGCTACTTATTCTAACTATATTCATATACCTAATTAATATTTTACCATTTTTTTGTTGAAAATTAAATTAAGCTATATTAAAATATTTAATAAGAATTAATTATTAAGTCAAGTAAAAATAAAGAATTTTTTTAAAAAAATAAAAATAATTAAGTAAAATTAAATATTCTCTAACCATATTTATAGGAAGGGAATAATGGGAGAAGTGATAAGCTGTGGGATACCGTACTTAGATAAAATCATGGGGGGATACTTCCTCGGCGATAACATAGTCTGGGTTTTAACACCCGGAACCGACTTTGATATCTTTTTAGAAGCCTTTCTTACAAAAAAAGATGGATCCTCTTTTAAAATTGTTTATGTCAGCTTTGATTTTCCTCCCCAAAAAATCTTAAACCGATACGAAAAACTTTTTAAACCTGAAGACTTCATTTTGGTAGATGCTTTTACTTTTGGGAAAGGAAATGGTGATAGATTTTTCCAATCATTTTATCAGAGTGAAACAATCCAATCAAAACCATTTCGGATTTACTGCATAAAGGATTTAACTGATCCGAGTGAATTTATCAGAACCATGAGCAGTCTCCAGGAAGAGTGCAAAACGGGCATTGCCTGCAAATATTTCTTTGGTAGCTTGAACGGAATGCAAGAACTTTGGGGTGAGCGAGATACCCTTCATTTTTTTACCTTTGCCTGTCCTAAACTTTTTGAACTCAAGGCGTTAGCTTACTGGCCTTTGGTAAAAGAGGCGCATGGCAAATCATTTTTAGCAAACATAAGCTATATTACCCAGATTGTCATCAGCTTGAGTTTTGAAGAGGATAATCCCTGTTCACTCAGATTCTTAAAACTTGAGGGAAGACCATCGAAGCTGCTTAATACAACTCATTATTATAATGTTCAAGAGAAAAATATAGATTTTCTTAATCCCTTAGAACAGGCAGAAACTGCACATAAATTTGACACTCAGAGAATACCGAAGCAGAAGCAAGAGCCGGCAACTCTCCCCAGTTTTTTAGAAACTAAGGAGCCGATACGGATCGGCGGCCGTATCCGGGATTTCCGTTTGGCAAAAAACCTTTCTCAGGTAGAATTAGCCCAGAAACTTAACATAACCCCGAGCGCCTTATCTCAAATCGAAAACAACCAAAGCCTACCCTCCTTGCCTCTGTTTATCCAAATTGCGCGTTTTTTCGGGAAGTCTTTAGATTCCTTCTTTTCCCCCGAGCAAAAAAAAATGGAAGTCAAAACAATCAATCAGTAAAGCCATCTGTGAAAAAATTCTGGAAGTCCTCAGCTAAAATTTTTTCACCCACTACAAAACTAATGGTCTTGGTACCTCTTAGCCTTTCCCAGAAGAATATCTTTTATCCCTTTTAGAATTCCTTTTGCACGGCGAAGTTTTCCCTTGTCTAATGAAAGAGGGCTGAGGATAACTCTCAAGAGCACAAATCCAATGAGCGCGTACCAAAACAAAACCCAGCTCCACCACCCCTTCTTAACCTGATCTCTAAAAAAAAGAAAACGGTGAATGATTAAATTCCTTCCTATGCGTTCCTGATCAGGACGCATCTTCTCCGACTCCAAATGCCAAACTCTGGCCCGCGGAGTTATGATGAGTTAATACTTTGATGATACCCGGTAGGAAAAATGCTGGGCTAACGCATCCCATATCGCTGATATTTTTTTTCATAAAAAGAAAACTCCTGAAAAATCACCTTGAATATATTGCGTACCTGAAAATCTACGTCCATGATTTGCCGAGAACCACCCCACTTTTCTTGACCCAAAAAACGTACTTCAGCATCAAAATATGAAAAAAATGAGGAGGCGGGGGAATCCCTAAGTAACTTGTAATATTAATTAACCGTTATTTAATAATACGTTACCTCATAAATGCTCATCCTATTTGCTCTTGCCCGAATATATATTAATATTTTACCATTTTTTTCTTGAAAATTAAATTAAGCTATATTAAAATATTTAATAAGAATTAATTATTAAGTCAAGCAAAAATAAAGAATTTTTAAAAAAATAAAAATAATTAAGTAAAATTAAATATTCTCTAACCACATTTATAGAAAGAAAATAATGGGAGAAGTGCTAAGTTGTGGGATACCATACTTAGATAAAATCATGGGGGGATACTTCCTCGGCGATAACATAGTCTGGGTTTTAACACCCGGAACCGACTTTGATATCTTTTTAGAAGCCTTTCTTACAAAAAAAGATGGTCCTCATTTTAAAATTGTTTATGTCAGCTTTGATTTTCCTCCCCAAAAAATTTTAAACCGATACGAAAAACTTTTTAAACCTGAAGACTTCATTTTGGTAGATGCCTTTACTTTTGGAAAAGGAAATGGTGATAGATTTTTCCAATCGTTTTATCAGGGTGAAACTATCCAATCAAAACCCTTTCGGATCTATTGCATAAAGGATTTAACTGAGCCGAGTGAATTTATCAGAACCATGAGCAGTCTCCAGGAGGAGTGCAAAACGGGCATTGCCTGCAAATATTTCTTTGGTAGCTTGAACGGAATGCAAGAACTTTGGGGTGAGCGAGATACCCTTCATTTTTTTACCTTTGCTTGCCCTAAACTTTTTGAACTAAAGGCGTTAGCATACTGGCCTTTGGTAAAAGAGGCGCATAGCAAATCATTTTTAGCAAACATAAGCTATATTACCCAGGTTGTAATCAGTTTGAGTTTTGAAGAGGATAAACCCTGTTCACTCAGATTTTTAAAACTTGAGGGAAGACCATCGAAGCTGCTTAATACAACCCATTATTATAATGTTCAAGAGAAAAATATAGATTTTCTTAATCCCTTAGAACAGGCAGAAATTGCACATAAATCTGACACCCAGAGAATACCGAAGCAGGAGCAAGAGCCGACAACTCTCCCCAGTTTTTTAGAAACTAAGGAGCCGATACGGATCGGCGGCCGTATCCGGGATTCCCGTTTGGCAAAAAACCTTTCTCAGGTAGAATTAGCCCAAAAACTTAGCATAACCCCCAGTGCCTTATCTCAAATCGAAAACAACCGAAGCCTACCCTCCTTGCCTCTGTTTATCCAAATTGCTCGTTTTTTCGGGAAGTCCTTAGATTCCTTCTTTTCCCCGGAGCAAAAAAAACTGGAAGTCAAAACAATCAATCAGTAAATCATCTTGGAAAAAATCTGGAAGTCCTCACCAAATATTTTTTCACTCATAAAAACTAATGGTCTTGGTACCCCTTAGCCTTTCCCAGAAGAATATTTTTTATCCCTTTTAGAATTCCTTTTGCACGGCGAAGTTTTCTCTTGTCTAATGAAAGAGGAATGAGGATAACTCTCAAGAGCACAAATCCAATGAGCGCGTACCAAAACAAAACCCAGCTCCACCACCCCTTCTTAACCTGGTCTCTAAAAAAAAGGAAACGGTGAATCATTAAATTCATTCCTATGCGTTCCTGATCAGGACGCATCTTCTCCGACTCCAAATGCCAAACTCTGGCCCGCGGCGTTACGATGAGTTTATACTTTTTTGAAACCCGGTAGGAAAAATCCTGGTCTTCACCCAGCCCATAACGCTGATATTTTTTTTCATCAAAAGAAAACTCCTGAAATATTTTCTTGCGAAAAGACATCGCGTAACCATGAAAAAAGTCAACCTCTTGAACTTTTTCCAAAGGAACTCCTTGTGTACCAAAGTCAGTAACAAACCCGGAAGGTAAAACTTTCCCTTCTTTTAAACCCACCGTGAGAAAAATCATATGGGATATTTTTCTAAAATGCTGAAAAGCACTTAAAGGCGTAATATTTGACATGACACCTTCTACCCCGCCAAACGACTTTTCTTGGTCCTCCTCATAAACTTTTAAGACCTCCTCAATATACTCAGATGATAGAATGACATCATCATCAAAATAAAAAATGATATCCCCCTGAGCAACCTTTGCGCCAACGTTTCTTGATTCGGCCAGACCAGGTTTTTCTTTCTTTATATAAAGGTAATAGATCCCGCGTTCAGTACACTCCTTTTGTAAGGGGGGTGCAGGAAGAGCGCCATCATCAATAATAATCACTTCATCGGGTTTTTCCGATTGCGTCAAAATAGACTGGATACAATTTGTCAATTCCGCTGGTCGATTATAGGTAGGTATTATGACGCTTACCTGGGGCATATGTTTTCCAAAGCAAGTTTTTACAAAGAAATACCATTCCCTGTTCTGCTCTTACCGAGAAAACCTTCTCTGCACTATACATAATTTTCAGCATTAATCATACAAAAAAGAAACAGCAAGGCTTGATATCCTCGATAAAGATCAGACGTTTTTCTCCTAAAATTTTATCTTAGCCCCATCTACTTTTTCAACAGGGTCCCGGGAAGGATTGCGCCCTCACCGAATTTTTCTTGGATCGTATCCAGCGCCTTATTAACCCGCTTGTGTTTTCTGCGCACCAGGGTGGTGAGAAAAAAGGGCGAGCTGTTTGGCTTTCGAACTCGTTAAATGAGAAACCGATACCCCCAAAAGCCTTATCGGCCTTCTCCCAACTTCAGTTTTTTTCAGAAGAAGATAGCAAACCTTCGTGATTTCTCCGCCGTCGTCCGTGGGTTCAGGTATGGTCAGGGAACGCGTTATCTGGACAAAGTCATGGTACTTTACCTTTAACGTAATGGTCTTTCCCCGCACTCCTTCTTTTCGCAAGCGCCGACCCACCTTGGTAGATAGGGAAAGGATTTCTCGCTGGGCGTATTTCATCATCAATGACATCTTCCGCAAAGGTCTCTTCCTGGCCGATTGATTTAACCTCGTCTTCAATCTCAACCTCCCGTTCATCTATTCCCTGGGCAAGCAGGTGGAGGTGGAGTCCGTTTTTCCCCAGCTTCGCAATTAAAATATCTACCGGGATATGCCTCAGGTCACCAATGGTCTTCACTCCAAGGGTGGCAAAAACTTTTTCGGTTGCCTTGCCAACTCCCCAGAGCATGTCAATCGGAAGCGGATCCAGAAACTCCTGCACTTTTCCCGGAGGGACAACGGTAAGCCCATCCGGTTTATTCAGGCCCGAGGCGATCTTGGCGACAAACTTAAGCGAAGCAACCCCAGCGGAAACCGTAAGCCCGATTTCTTTTTTCACCAGGCTTTTGATCTTCCGGGCTATTTCTTCCGGCTCGCCAAACATGCGGGTAGAGCCAGTCACATCAAGAAACGCTTCGTCGATAGAAAGCGGCTCAACTAACGGCGTGAAACGACGGAAAATTTCAAATATTTGCTCCGATACCTCCTGGTAGCGGGACATCCGTACCGGCAAAAATACTCCCTGCGGACAAAGCCTCATGGCTGTTGCTATCGGCTGAGCCGAATGCACGCCACACTTCCGGGCTTCGTAGGAAGCAGAGGACACCACTCCCCGCCGCTTGCTTCCGCCGACAATAACCGGTTTCCCTTTCAAGCTCGGATTATCCAAAACCTCCACTGCGGCATAAAAGGCATCCATATCCAGATGGATTATTTTTTTAGATTTCATCTTCGCTTCATAAAAATAATCAGACCGCGACCGAAAGAAGTTCCCGGTCTTTAAATCGCACATACCCGCTATGGGTAATGCGCAGATGGGGAATAGCAGCAGTCCCAAGGATATCAATCGTAAGGAGCGGGCTTTCCCAGGGCACCCCGTTTCCCCGCAAAGCTGCTTCAAGTTTTTTAATCTCTTCCCGTAACACCCCCATGGGCTTTAAAGAAACCACACCGCACAGGGGAGCCGGAAATTCGGCAATCACTTCAGTGCCAATGGCATACACTGCTCCGCCACCAATTTCCTGTAATCTTCCCATGACGGTCTCCATGGATTGCCGATCACATCCGGCAATGATCATATCAACTGAATCCCAGCACATGGTGGAACCACATGCCCCTCGTTTAAGACCAAAGCCCTTGAGAAAACCCAGGAATTTTTCTCCGCTTCCCAGCCGGTTTAAGGCAAGAAGCATGATGACCTCCCGGCTTGCTTTCGGGTCCTTCAAATCCACCACCCCTTCTCTGGTAACTAACCGAGTAACAAGCTCCATAACCCGAACCTTCCCTTCTTGAGGTATCACGGGAAAGTCAAAGTCCTTCAGGGTAACCGTGTGAAACATATACTCAGGGAAGAAAACCTTTTTGGGTTCCGTCAGGTTGCGGCCATCCTGAAAAATTATTTTCCCATTTACCATAACCAGTTGGGGTGAATATTCCTTTGGTGAAGGTATGAGCACCATATCAGCCATTTTTCCGGGAGCAAGAGACCCAATAAGATTATCCAGATGGAAGTGTTCAGCTACATTGATCGTTACCATCTGAAAAGCCACTTCTGGCGGAACACCAAGGTTGAGGGCTTTTTTCAGCACGGCCATCGAGAAACCTTTTACTCATGAATCCTGCGGGGTCCGTGCCGTCAGTGGTTAAGGTTAATCTTCGAAAATCAATATCCTTGGTGAAAATATTTTTTATTGCCTCGAGTTCTTCCCTTACCGCACCTTCCCGGATCATTACCCAATACCCAAGCCGTAGTCTTTCCAAAACCTCCTCTTCTGTGGTCGGTTCATGACAGGCAGAGACGCCAAAATCGGTATAGGCCTGAAGCCTTTTCTCCTTTGGCTCCTGCAGTATGCCCCTCAATCAGCTTCCCCAGAGCCAATCCTTGAGCCGCCAGTTCTCTCACCCGCTCTCCCTGTGGGCCATCTAAAAACAGATTGCCCCAATAAATTTCTCCCACTCCAACACATTGGGTTCTCTTCAAAAGTGGCAGGAGCTCTTCATTCGAAGGAACGTTCGTTTCCTCAGAGGGCGTGAGGCCACAGAGCGGACTGACCGTATAGTAAAACCGTATTGGCTGGCCTTCGAGCCCTTTTGCTAAATACTCAATGCCCTCCTTTCCAGCGATAGTGCCAAGTTCAATGGTTTCGGTAATAACGGTGGTAACGCCAGTAGGGATGACATGCCGTACAAACTCTTCGATACCACAGCGATTCATTAGGTGCGTGTGCCCTTCAATAAGGCCAGGGATAAGAACCATCCCCTGCGCATCAAGGATACTGGTCTTCTGATCCCGGCTGAAATCATTTTCCGGCCCCACGTAGGCGATCATTCCATCTTTTATCCAGACTGACTGCTCCTTTATAAACTCCCGGGTGAAAACATTAAAGACAGTAGCATTGGTTATTACTTTTTCCGGAGGCGTAATCCCCAAAGCAACTTCACTGAGGATTTTGCTCCTTTCCTTTATCCCGAGGTCCATGATTAAGGTCCTTCCGTTCAGAGTGGCTTACTCCGTGAGGCAAGCTGGGAAAAATATTTTCCTCTGGAGCATTTATTGGTGAAATTATAAAATTATCTAATCTTTTCTGATTGAGACCCTTGCAAAAGTCATAAAATAATGTGTGATGTCATGCTGAACTTGTTTCAGCATCTAATAAAATCAACATGTTCTGAGACCCTGAAACGAGTTCAGGGTGACCAAAAAATACTTTTTCAAAGGTCTTTGATTTGTAATCCAGGATAAATTTAGTTAGAATTATTATTCTATTTTTGGCTAATTAAATCAAGGAGGAATTAAAAAGCTCTTTTTCCCCCACCGAAGGGCGAAGGTTTTTTGTCTCTGAAAGCCCTCCGCTAAAACCTGGAAAAAGAAAGAATCCACCAACAAAAGAGGAGGAATACCATGAACCTTAAACCACAAGATAAAGCTCCGGATTTTGATTTGTTAAACCAAGGCAACAAGAAAGTTTCCCTTTCTACTTTTCGGGGACGAAAAGTCCTTCTATTCTTTTATCCCAAAGCCGGAACTCCCGGCTGAAAGAAACAGGCGGTGAGCCTGAGGGATGCTGGTCAGCATCTCGCGAAACTGAACGTGGCGATTCTGGGAATCAGCCCGGATAAGCCGAATACCCAAAAGAAATTTGATGAAAAAAATGACCTGGGTTTTCCACTTCTCTCCGACCCTAACCATGAGGTTGCGGAACAATACGGCGTCTGGAACCGGGAAGATAATTTTTTTAAAAAACTTTTAGGTAGTTACCCGCTCATCCTTTCTTATTGATGAAACCGGAAAAATAATGGCGCTCTGGTACAAAATCAGCCCCCTCGACACCGTGCCGGAGGCATTAAAGGTGCTGGAAAGTTAATCCGTAGGAGAAAAAGGATAAAATGGAATCTTTGAAATCAATGGCTTCTGCTTTACTGGTAATAGTTCCGTTTGTGCTGGTCTTCAGCCTGGTTTTTAAGGAAATACGGAGACAAAAAAGGAAATGGGCCGCGCTCCATGAATTAAGCCGGCGCTTAGAAGAACTTAAGCAAGACATTCTCGTTGTCTCCACACCAACCGTACCGGATAAAAAGATAGAACAGGAATTGGGGGAGATATCAGCGGAAAGTGCGGTAAGTGGCAGCTATTACAGGGTAGCAGAAAAAAAAGCGCTGATCGCTTTGATGCTTAAGGCTGAGGAAAAGGGGGCAAATGCGATTGTAGAACTCCACCGGGAACGTGCTCCGTATGATGCAACCAGGAAGATACAGTGGCAGGCAAAAACAATTCGCCTGGCCGGAAAAGCAGTAAAAATAGGTGACATAACAAGCGGTAATAATAAGAATCTTGCAAACGATCCTGACACGTAAAAAATTAAAACTGGAAGATCGACAAATAAAAGGCTACAATACTTTTGAGTGAAAAACCGGACATTGGGTAAATCGATTTGGGTACTATTGTTACCGGAGGAACTTATGACCTTTGACGTAGAGGAAAAAACAAGTCTCATCGCGCAATGGATAAAGGACCATGACCGGGTAGTCATTTTCACCGGCGCGGGCGTGAGCACGGAATCGGGGATTCCGGATTTTAGAAGTCCGGGAGGAATTTGGGAGCGTTTTGATCCCAATGAATTTCTTTTTGATAATTTTTTAGCCAGTGAAAAAGTCCGGGAAAAATACTGGCAGTTTCATACCGAGATTTATTACACCATTCTAAAAGCAAAACCAAACCCCGCCCACCTTGCCTGTGTGGCGTTAGACCAGATGGGAAAGTTAGACTGTGTGATCACCCAAAACATTGATAACCTCCACCAGAATGCCGGGCTTCCCCGGGAGAAAGTAATCGAGCTTCACGGAAATGCCCTGAGGGTCACGTGTCTTACCTGTAAAAAAGAATACGACCGCAAAGCGATTCAGCAAAGAGTTGAAGGGGGCGAAGGTGACCTCCGGTGTGATGACTGTAAGGGCCTTCTCAAACCAGCCACCATCGCCTTTGGCCAGCCCATGCCTTTCAAAGAAATGAAAGAAGCAGAAACGCGCTCAACTAATGCCGAGGTTTTCTTAGCCATCGGTTCCTCATTGGTCGTGTATCCGGCAGCCTATGTGCCTCTTTATGCCAAACAAGGAGGAGCCAAGCTCGCTATTATCAACCTGGCCCCTACCCCTTATGATCACCAGGCAGATGTGGTGGTCCAGGAAAAAGCAGGGGTGGCAATGGAAATGATTCTCGAAGGCGTGAAAAAACGGGTGTGAGTTTTGGTCACAGCAAAAGCTCACTTGATTACTCAATTTTATCATTTTGTCTCTTTCCCTGCGTGACCCATCCCAAACAACGTGGTGACCAGAAGGTGATATTGCGTTGACAAAGCCTCAGGTTTCTTTTCTGCTTCAACCAATAGAATTGGTAAAGACCCTATTTATTGAAAAGCGCCTTGGAAAGTTTAAAACTTTTTTTTGACTAATATCTCAGCATTTATCTACATCTCTTTTAAAAGTTGATTATCCACCCTCCGCCGGAAAACCGCACAGTGATGTCTGATTTATAGAGACGAATTCAAAGTGACTTGCGGAAATCTAAAAGACCTTGCAAAATTTTAAACAACTTTTTGACTAATGTTCCAATGGTTATCCTGATCTCTTTTAAAAATTGTTTCCACCATTCCCACATGAGAACGACCGCAAACTCCTGCGGTTTAAAACGTGTATCAATGCAAAAAAAAATAATCTTTACTTTCACCATTATTTATTTCTCGGCTCTAATGTTCTCACACTCCTATGCAGCCGAACCTCTTTTTTCTTCTTTAGAAAATCAGCTTATTGCTGATGGCATGGATGCTCAATCTCGTTCAGAGTGTTTTCCAGAATCCTGCCGTTAAACTGGAACCTCATATTATTGCCGGGAATCTCAAGCGGAGTGAAAAAGATCTTAGATTATAGCCAATATCTTACGGACGCTTCGGTTTTAAAAGCCAAGAACTATCTGAACGAACATCGCGTTTCGCTTAAAAAAGCTTTTAAAAAGTTTGGTGCGCCACCTTCGATTGTTGTAGCCATTTTAACCGTAGAGACCTGGCTGGGATCCTATACCGGCAAATACCCCACAATCAACGTGCTCTCCACTATGGCGGTAGCGGGTGACCCTCAGGTCCAGGAAAAAATATTTTCTTTTTTTGGCAATGAATTCAGCGCGCCCGACATCCAAAAGCAAATTCTCTCTTCTCTTAAACAGCGAGAGCGAGCGCGGATACCGCGAACTAAAATTTCTTTTAACTTACCTGGGGAAAAACCGCCTGGACCCTTTGAGCATAAAAGGGTCGGTCGAAGGTGCTATCGGTATCCCTCAATTTTTGCCCTCTAATATTGATCACTACGGGCAAGACGGGGATGGGGATGGCATTGTTGATCTCTTTAACCACGCTGATGCTATCGCCAGTATTGCTTGCTTTCTCAATGCTCACAAATGGAAAAAAGCCCGGAAGGTTGAGGAGAAAAAGAAGGTTCTGCTTCGTTATAACCGGAGTTTCTATTATGTGGATACGGTGTGGGCGCTGGCAGAAAAACTCAAATAAAAATATATCCGTCAACGATTAACCGTTTACCGTAGACCGTTGTCAGTTGTCAGGTTTCTGTTTTCCTTTATTCCGCCTTCCACTCAGCAAGAATCCAACTGACTACGGTCCACTTACAACGTTAGGATCGTATCAATCCTCGATAATGCAGTTCAAACTTTATCGGCACATTTCCGGCCAACTTCTTAGCTTCTTCCTCAAGGCGTTTCTGTTCCTTGGGGTTATGGATAACACCCCGAAAGATAATTCCTTCCTCTTGAGGTTCAACATCTAAAATAGGAATTAAAAAGCGTGAGTTGGTGACAATTCCCGCTTTCACTTTGGCCGCTGTTGCCCTCAGGCGGAGGGGTTTTTTTGCTTCTTCTGAATATTTGTTCTGTTTCTCGGTAAGAGCGGTTGTTATTATCTTTATAACCTCTTCCGGTTTTTGGGAATCCAAATCAAGGATCAAATCATATTCCGCCGAATCATCCCACTTTTTTCCGTAAATAAATTGCACTGACCGTGCCATCTCGTGATCAGCTTTTTCAACAAGCCAGCGGGCGGTGTCGCGAGGAATGTCTTGGTCTTTCATGACTCTTTCAATGCGTGCTTCTTTAGACATCACAATTCGAACTCTCAGGGCATAAGGGATCTCCTTAAGGAGAAAGTTCCCCCCTCGGCCCAAAAGTACCACCTTATCTTTTAACGCGTAATCCAAAAAAATGCTCTGGGCTAAAGCCACGAAACCCCTAAAAGACCAGTCATGCCGCTCCCAAACATTGGGATAGTGCTCGTCAAATTCCTCTCCCAATTTTTCCCATTGGTTACCGCCGATGGCCTTAACATCATGCATAATCTTTTCTCGGTCAACATACTCATAGCCTAAGCTTGCGGCCAACATCTGGCCAATCTCTTTTCCAATGCTCCCAAACTCTCTCGAAATGGTAATAATTGCCATAATTCCTCCTTAAGGAACATTTTTCTTAAATAAACTACTCTTCTTTTTTTTGCTCTTTAGCGACATTTCGTTTCACCAAGTATTTTCCCAACACAACCACTCCCACGGTAAAGAAAATTTGTACAGCATACTCTACCACCTTACCCGGATGAAGGAGATTTTCCACCCAGGGGTCAGTAATCATCATCTCGCCCCCCACTCTCCCAAGTACCGCTGCACCAAGAAGAATAATAATCGGGTATTTATCCATGAGCATGGCAAGAAGGTTGCTGGTAAAAACCACAAAGGGGATACTGAGCGCGAGTCCAAACAGAAGCAAAAACAGATTGCCGTGTGATGCTCCGGCCACTGCCAGCACATTGTCCGTGGACATGGTGATATCAGCAATCACGATAAGCTTTATCGCCTGCCAGATATTCTTCGCTTCGTTGTCTGCTCCTTCTTCTCCCCCCCCCTCAACAAAAAGTTTTACCGCGATCCATAAAATGACTGCCCCTCCAATAAGTTTTAAAAACTTTATTTGAAGAAGCTGGGAGACAAAGAAGGTTAGTACTACTCGCAGCACAACAGCAGCTCCTGCCCCAAAAGCGATCCCTTTAAACCGCTGGCTTTTGGGAAGCATCCGTACCGCCATGGCGATAACGACCGCATTGTCTCCGGCTAAAACCAAATCAATTAAAACAATGCTCAAAATACCCGTTAAAAAATGCAGGTCCCACGTAATATGACTACCAATGATCCAACACTTGTGACACCGCATATTTTGGGGGAATAGAGAGCAGTATATGAACATGGTCTGACATGAGGTGACCTTCTATGACTTTACTCTCCTTTTGCAAAGATAATTCTCTAAAAACCTCCCCCAGATGTTTTCGGAGTTCTCCGTATAACAATTTTCTCCGGTATTTCGGAATCCATATAAGATGGTACTTGCAGTCCCACGTTGTATGGTTTAATCTTTCAATATCGTACATTGGTAGCCTCCTTTGGAGTGAACTTTGAGCGGTTCACACACAGGAGGCTTTGCTATTTCCGGAAAATGCCATAACTCATGGGAGCCCGGCCGCATGATCCTAAATCCACCTGTAACCTCCCTTGCTATGTATCAGCCGGGTTTTTTTATATCCCGGGATAATACATTAAAATTAATTTTTCTTTCCCCCCGCCGGTTCTCATCCGCCAACCAAGGTAAAAAGGAGAACAGAGAGAAGGATGGCACTCACAATGACCAGCGCAATGCTCCAAAATTCTGGCTTCTCTAACTTTTTTTCTCTCTCACCTTTGGTTGCCTGCGCTTTTCAACCTCGAGGATAAAGTTTCTCTTCTCTTAATGAGGAATAACGCCCATGCCGCTCAATACCGAGAGCATGACTGCAGCCGCGAGCACCGAACCCACCTGACCACCCGCATTGGCTCCCATAGCATGCATCAGGAGAAAATTTTTCTTGTTATACTTTTGTCCTTCCCGTTGTACCACCCGGGCAGACATCGGAAAAGCGGAGATTCCTGCTGCGCCAATGAGCGGATTAACCTTGCCACCGCTTAGGAAGCACATCACTTTGCCAAGCAAAACTCCGCAGACCGTATCCAGGCAAATCGCCACAAAACCGAGCCCGAGAATAAGTAAAGTTTTAGGATTAAGAAACGCACCCCCCGCCATGGTTGCGCCAATGCAAAGCCCAAGAAAAAGCGTCACGATATTAGCGATTTCGTTTTCCGACGCCTTAGTGAGCCGCTGTACCACACCACACTCTCTCATAAGGTTTCCCAGCATGATGGTTCCCAGAAGCGGTAGCCCTTTGGGCGCGATGAAACCACCCAGAATCGTTATGACCAAGGGAAATAAAATTCGGGTGGTTTTGGAAACCTGTCCGGCAACTGATCCCATGACAATTTTTCGTTCTTTATCAGTGGTGAGCAACCGCATAATCGGGGGCTGAATAACCGGCACTAAAGACATGTAGGAGTATGCCGCGACTGATACTGCTCCTAAAAGATGCGGCGCATACTTGGAGGTAACATAAATTGCGGTCGGGCCGTCACAAGCGCCGATGATTCCGATAGCAACCGCGTCCAGTTTGTCAAACCCCAAGCCCAAAGCGAGGAGCAAGGTTAAAAATATTCCGCACTGACCCGCAGCTCCGAGCAGAAAAGTCACCGGGTTCGCCAAGACCGGTGAAAAGTCGGTCATGGCGCCAATGCCGACGAAAATTAAAAGCGGGTATAATTCCGTATCAACACCCATGTTATAAATAACTCGAAGAAATCCTTCTTTTCCCATGATATCGGCAACGGGAATATTAACCAAAATGCATCCAAAACCAATGGGGACAAGCAACAAAGGCTCGCAGTCTTTTTTAATCCCCAGATAAAGGAGCACACCGCCAACCACCAGCATTAACAGGCTCCGCCATTCAAGAGATTGAAATCCCGCAATAAGACCACCTAATCCGTTGAGAATTGCCTCTAACATTTTTCATTCCTCCTTTTCTTACTAATTTTCTTCTTCTTTTTTATAAGGGAAGACCTTCCGTAAAACACCCATGATAAGGCTCATAATCCACAGCGTGAGCAAGGTGCCTCCCATCCCACAGATGAGCATGGTAATACCAAAAGTTACTTTATCCATCTCCATAATTAATGCCTCCTTTTCACTTCTTATTAACTAAAAATTAAAAACCACGCTTGCGCGTTAAACAATTTCATGTACAACCGAACGAGCATTCACTCATTAGAAAAACCACCAAAAAAATTTTCGCGTTGTTTACAATCTGACCTGCTTTTAAAAATGCATTAAATATGCCAAAAAATGATCGCCCCTCGGTTTTCAGAAGTATTTGTGGTCTCAAAAAAATCTTTAATTTATAAAGCTTAGCCGGAAAGCTATAGTCCCTTTACTGACTTCACACCTGATCTCAGGATTTTGATTTAGAAATTTTTTTACATGTGTAAATAATATTGGCAGGCGAGTATAAAAACGACAATTTAAACATTAAATTTAAAGGTGATTATATCGCCGTCTTTGACCTCATAATCTCTGCCTTCCTGGGCAATCATCCCCTTCTCTTTTGCAATCGTCAACGAACCTGCTGAAAGAAAATTTTGGTATGATATTACCTCGGCCTTTATAAAACCCTTTTCCATATCAGAATGAATTTTACCCGCCGCTTCGGGTGCCTTCGTTCCCTGCACCACGGTCCACGCTCTTAATTCCTTACTCACTACGGTATAAAAAACAATAAGGTTAAGCAGATGATATCCTTCTGCCACGAGTATTTCTAACCCCGACTGTTTCAGACCGTATTCCTTGAGAAACGCCTTTCTTTCCTCGTCGTCCAGATCCTCAAGTTCAGCTTCTAATTTTCCACAAATAATAACAACCGGTGCTTTTTCCTCGGAAGCGACTTGAATCACTTTCTCCCGGAATATTTCTTCCCCTTTGCTTTCCTTTTCGGACACATTGGCAACATATAAAACCGGCTTGGAAGTAAGAAGCTGTACGTCGTGTAACCCTTTTACCTCTCCCTCGAGCGTGAGCATATGTCTGACCGGCATCCCGTTGTTTAAACCGGATTCGATTTGTTTTAATATTTCTAACTCTTCCCGGTACTGTTTTTCTCCCATTCGAGTCATTTTTGCGATTTTGGTTATCCTTCGGGATAGAGTCTCAAGGTCCGCGAGTATAAGTTCGGTATTCACAATATCTATATCCCTGCGAGGTTCAATTGTTTCTCCTTCATAGGCAACGTTTTCATCTTCAAAGCATCGAACCACATGAATAAGGGCATCAACATTTCGAATATGACTTAAGAACTGATTTCCCAGTCCTTCACCTTTGCTTGCTCCTTTCACTAAACCGGCAATATCCCAAACCTCTAAAGTTGCCGGAGTTATCTTTTTCGGCTGGATAAGGCGACTGATCGTCTGAAGGCGGGGGTCAGGAACCGAGACAATTCCCTGATGAGGCTTTATGGTGGAAAAGGGATACGAAGCAACTTCTGCTTTAGCAGCAGTGAGGGCGTTGAAAATAGTTGACTTGCCCGCATTGGGCAAGCCAACTATCCCGCATTTGAAACCCATTTATTTCCTTTTAACGCGTTCTTTGTAAATCAAACTCCCATAACCAAGGAGCATTGTGAGTTACCAAAGTTACTTCTTCGGTATCCTCATGCCGTAAAAGGATCTCCA
>CAVTQE010000054.1:0-103792 GCA_963736755.1 uncultured delta proteobacterium
ATATCCAGGAGGCGCGCTCCGCCCTTTCGGTCCGGGTCCGACCAGCCGCCCCATCCCTTTTGTTTCTGCAGGTCCTTTTGGAGCGCTTCCAAAGCTGATTTTGGATTATACGATTTAAGGAAAGAAGCCTTGATATTCCGTGCCTCTGCCAAGAGGCCTTCGAGGCCTTTTAGTTTTTCCCCCTCACCCCAGTTAATAATTTTTTGGAGAGCTTTTTTAATATCACCGGTTTCCAGCAAGGGTTCGGATAACGAGAGCAAAAGCTCTTCAGGAGAGGGTAGGGTAACCGGCTTGTTTTCGGAAGCAAGAGCATATTGGAAGGTTCGCATCTTAACTCCGATAGACTCCTTCGTTTCCGACTTCCTCTTTGTGCAGTCTTCCTTTTAGATGGAGACCTTCGAGGATAAATTCGAGAGCCGAGGCGATTAATGCCGGCGAGGGTTTTTCGAGTATTCGCTCCACGCTTCTGTGGAGACTCGGGATCGCCTTTATTTGTTCCCCGTATTTTTTTGCGGGCATATCTTCGGAGACGCGTATCTTTTTATGGTGATCAAAATTCGCAAGGATGTCTTCGATCGCGGAATCAGAAAAATAAGACGCAAACACCTTCCGGATAGCTTCGCGGACGATGATGCGGAAAGTTTGATCTTCTCTTTTTTCTTCTAATCCGAACCATTCGATTTTTCCTAAGCTGGAAGCAAAGGCAGCGGAGAGGTCGGTTATTCTCGGGACTACTTCGTGCTCATTCAGGCGGAGAGAGCGTCGGAAGGCATTGCTGACGATGGTTTCATAGTTGGCAATGCTCATGCGGACGCTGACTCCTGACCGTTGATCAATCTCCGGATGACTGCGGGCGCCGTGGCTTATGGAGGCGATGATCTCCTTCATAAATCGCGGGGTTATCATCTGGTAGCCATCGAAGGAGACTAATTTCTGCTCCTGGTCGATGATGGTAATCTCATCCGTCCAGTTTACCGGATAGTGGGTCCTCACCTCACTGCCAAACCTGTCTTTTAAAGGAGTGATAATCCTTCCTCGGTTGGTATAGTCTTCCGGATTCGCACTGGCAAGGAGAAAGACCTCCACCGGGAGACGGAGATTAAAGCCGCGAATCTGGATGTCGCGTTCCTGCATGAGATTGAAAAGACCTACCTGGATTTTTTCGGCTAAGTCCGGAAGTTCATTGATGGCAAAGATGCCCCGATGACTCCGGGGAATAAGACCAAAATGGATCGTGAGTTCGTCCGCCAGATAACGACCTTCAGCAACCTTTATCGGGTCAACTTCGCCAATGAGGTCAGCAATGGTCACATCAGGGGTAGCCAGTTTTTCCGTGTACCGCTCGGAGCGGTTTTTCCAGGCAATCGCGAGCGCATCCCCTTTTTCTTTGAGCAACTCTTTGCACCGTCGGCAGACCGGGTGATACGGATGGTCGTTGATTTCGCACCCCTCGATAAAAGGGATCTCCTCATCGAGCAAGTTGACAAAACTTCTCATCAACCGGGTCTTTGCCTGTCCCCGCTCCCCCAAGAAGATGATGTCATGGCCCGCTAAGACAGCATTGATGATTTGAGGAATCACGGTTTGGTCATACCCAACAATGCCGGGGAAAATGGTTTCGCCCACCTTTAAGTGAGAAACTAAATTTTTGCGGATCTCCTGGCGGACAGAGAGGTTGTGAAAACCCGATTCTTTTAGCTCACCCAGAATTTTTGGTTTCATCTTTATCCCTTTATTTGAATTCTCTAAGGATATTTTATAAAAAGTATGGCCGAAAGTTTGCCTGCTGTCAAGCACAGGTTTGGTTTTCCCTGAGGGATAAAAAAAATTGCCAAAAGGTATTTAAATTTATCTTTTTTTCACGTATGGTGTAAACAGAGTAAACAGCACTTATCTCGAAAAGAACTCTGAGGAAAAAGGTAAGGAAAAAAGTGGTACAAATCAACACGAATATGAAAGAAAAACTTTCCGCAAAAACCGCTCCATCCAACCAGGAAAAGACAGGCAAACCCTCTTCCGGGAATAGGTTCACCCCGTTAGAAATGTCCCGTGCGAAAACACGGGGTAAGCTTAAAAATTTCTACACTTTTTCACGCGGGGTAAATGTCCCGTGTGAAAGCCCTCTAACGGGGTTCATGGAGGAATGGGCAACCAAGGGATTCAGCCCCATCCTTATTAGAAAATTCCAAAAGATTATTCTCCAGCACTATGAAAAACACGCGCGGGCTTTTCCCTGGCGTCGGACTCGTGAGCCTTATCAGATTTTTGTCTCAGAAATTATGCTTCAACAAACCCAGGTTGACCGGGTGATAGAAAAATATGAGAAGTTTATCGTCGTATTCCCCGACGTTTTTTCGCTTGCCCGTGCTCCGCTTGAGAAAGTGCTCAAAGCCTGGCTGGGGTTGGGCTATAACCGACGAGCCATTGCTCTTAAAAAAAGTGCGGAGATAGTAGTGAAGAAATTTAAGGGAAAGCTTCCAGAAGCAGAAAAAGAGCTTTTAACCCTTCCGGGTGTGGGGAAGTATACGGCGGCGGCGATTTCTGTCTTTGCTTTTAATCATCCCGTGGTTTTGCTGGAAACAAATGTCCGAACGGTTTTTATCCGTTTCTTTTTCTCCGATCAAAACACAGTAACCGATCAAGAAATTATTCCTTTTATTGAAAAGACCCTCGACCGATCAAATCCCCGGCGATGGTATAACGCGCTCATGGATTATGGCGTCATGCTCAAAAAAAACATGCCTAATCCGGGAAGAAAGAGCGCTCACTACACCAGGCAGAGCCGGTTTGAGGGATCAGACCGCCAGATCCGGGGCGCCATTCTCCGGGCGCTTGCTGTTGGCAAGTCAAAGAGTGTACCGGAAATTATCCGGCGCGTAGGAAGTGACCCGGATCGGATAAAGAGAATTCTTTTGCAGTTGCAGGAAGAGGGGTTTGTTACGCGAAACAAGCAGAAGATTATGATTGCGTAAGGTTCTTATGATGGGGAGGATGATTATTTTCTTTCTGGTTCTCAATTGCGTGCAGTTTTATAAGAAGGGTATTGTGATGTTTCCCCAACAGGACCAAAGCGGCTACCGCTCCGATCAGAGCCAAGAACATATCCGACTGACTATCCCAGATATCACCTTGAGTGCCTAAAAAAGATTCCGCGGCTTCTCCGGTCGCTACTGCCATCCACCACTCAACCAACTCATAGAACGCGCTGATTGCCAGACAAATGCACACCACGATAAAGAAAAGCCACTTTCCGGGCTTGAGGGGAGATTTTCTGATCAGGATTTCTCTCGCCACCATTGCCGGGACAAACCCTTGGGCAAAGTGTCCTACCTTATCATAATTGTTGCGGCTGAGATCAAAGATGTCCTTGAGCCAGGTGAAGAGGGGGACCTCGGCATAGGTATAGTGTCCCCCAATCATCAGGATTATGGCATGGATCAGGATAAGCCAGTAAACGAGATGAGTAAATTGGAACGCTCGGTAGGTGCTCACCAAAATCACAAAAGCGATCATGGCAGGAAAGACTTCGAGGAGCCAGGTAAAATAGTCGTGCGGCTTAATTACTGACCAGATAAAAACAGCAAAAAAAATTATAAGCCAAAGAGTTGGGTATATTTTTTCTCTTGTCATGGGGACAGGAAATCTTATTTAAGTTATCTTTTGAACAAAATGTTTTCTTCTACTCAAAATCATGAAGAAATGCCTAATGGCTTACAATGCGACCTTTATCGCCAGGTAAGGGATAATGAAAAATAGCCAGGTTGCCAGCTTAAAGATTGCCATTCCCGCATAGTGGATGCTATCAAACTGTTCCTCGCTGATCTTAAACCACCGCGTATGCATCCGGTATATCCAATTTCGGGCGCTCATAAACATAAGGAACCATATCAACAAGAAACAAAAATCAAAAATTATACACCACAGTAAAACACGACTTAATGATACTGTATCCATTGTATACCCTCCTTTAAAAAAAAATAGCCTCAATTCCCCTCTTGAGGGGATTCCCCTTAAGCTCGTTGGGCATTTTTCAGTGTGTATGGCGAACTTGGCAAGGTGTTATTTTTTTTTAACACCAGTAATTAATGCGTACCGGTAATAATATTTTAAAAAGGGGATAAGGCGTTGTATGCCCCTATCCACAAAATCAGCAAATTTCATTATCGGGTTTATCACATCGTCAAATAAAAGCGCAGAAATACCGCTTAATGGCACAGAGCACAGCTGATAAGAAATAATTGATAACTCGAAATAGTTGCCGATGGCGCGCAGTTCTTTAAACCTCAGTGCCTGTTCATCGGGCGTTCTGGCTTTTGGTGTCAAATATCTAATGAATTTCGCAAAGGGATTTATATCTAAGGGCTCAGCAAAGATGATTAAACCGTCGGGTTTTAGGATGCGACTAATCTCAGGTATGGCTATGGAAAAATCAAGATGGTGTAATATCGCACTACCAAAAACAAAGTCGAAGTATTCATCTGGGAATCCCAATTTGTGAACATCCATAAGATGGAAAACTGGTTTTATCCTGCTATTTATTGCAAGACCTGAAGCATGTTCGATCTCAGATTCCGAAATGTTTACACAATGCAACTCATGAGGGCTTATTCCAAGATTATCAATCCAACTTTTCCAGCGGTAACATCCTATCTCAAGAATATTTTTCCTGTTGGCGTGTACTAAATATCTCGTCACATCCTTGAGTATTTGGTGGTTGAAAAGAAAAATATTGGCATGAGCTAAATATTTAATGAAGTTATCTCGCTTAATAGCTCCGGCATCGAATAAACTTTTTTCTTTTTTTGCTCGAGTTTTATAATCCATCCTGTGAACCTAACGAAGATTATACTGCCTGTATAAAAAGGCAGACAGTTGCTGTGGATATAAATACAAACATTTTGCTATTTATAATCCCTGAGGAGCGTGGCGAACTTAGTAAGGTGTTATTTTTCAACCCATTCCCTTCCATAGTCAACTTAGTCCCTAATGATGGCATCCGATGGTTTTTAATACTTGATCAGCTTAAAGTATACAGGCGTATGCGAAAAGACCATATTCCAAATACTGATAATCCTGAAGAGGAAATATTAACAAAAATGACGCTCACCTATTTTTTTCATGGTGATAACAATATTGAGTCAAATATGTAATTCCGTGACATATCTAACGACAATAAGTACTCCTATTAAGAAGCAAGTCAAGTTATAGGAGTCAAATTGGCCAACCTAAATGCTTGGTGTTGGGGTTAGAGACGAGGTGGCCGATAAATGCCAATAATGCCACAGCAGCCCCACCATGAAGCAACATGCTTGCTTTAAGTGCATTTTGCCCACTTAGTATGACAGATTTGAAAAGCTCAATATCTTGTTCTTTTTGCCAGTTATAATGTGCAAGATTATTAGCGTAGTATGCACGAATGTGCTCTAATTCTGCGTCTCTGTCTAAGTTTTTTCCAGCTTCTTTTACCTCATTTGATAAGGCATCAAGATATTTAATAAGCCTCTCAATCTCTATGGCAGGGGCACCATTATTTTTTGCCAAGATGATGTCTGCCTTGATAGTTTCTATTATATCTTTAGGGTTCATTATTGATCCCTCAAGCTATTGATTATATGGCGTTCCTTCGAGGCTGGGTCGCAAAGCAAAAAAGGCCAATCACCTTTTTTATCTGGCGATTCGGCCTTATTTTATTTTCATCATTCATGGAAGCCCCTTCCAATAGCCACCCCTTTTTTGTACTGCGATTATCTTTTTTGGGGTTTGATAATTTTTATCTTTGTAATCCTAAGTGAGAGAAAAGTCAAGGGAAAAATGGGGAAGGGGAGAAAGGAAAGACCCCAATCATTTTTTAAAGATCGGGGTCTTATGCTCAAAAGATATTTGCAAAGCTTGGCTTATTTTTTCTTCTTCGTCTTCTTCTCATTGGTAACTGCTGCCTGGGCAGCGGCCAGTCGGGCAATGGGTACCCGGAAAGGTGAACAGCTCACGTAGTTCATTCCCACCCGGTGGCAGAACTCGATGGAAGAGGGGTCTCCTCCGTGCTCGCCGCAGATACCGATCTTGAGATTCGGTCGTGTTGACCGTCCTTTTTTCACGCCCATGGCCACCAATTCACCCACACCTTCCTGATCCAGCATCTGGAACGGGTCCTGGGGAAGGATATTTTGCTTTAAGTAGTCAGGCAAAAAGGATCCGATATCATCCCGGGAAAAGCCAAAGGTGGTCTGGGTAAGGTCATTGGTTCCAAAGGAGAAGAACTCTGCTTCGCCGGCGATTTTGTCGGCAACCACACAGGCGCGCGGAAGCTCGATCATGGTCCCGATCATGTAAGGAAACTTCACCTTCATTTCTTTCTGCACTTCCTGGGCCACTCGGGCAACGATCGCTTTTTGGTGCGCCAGTTCATTGACTGACCCAACCAGAGGGATCATGACTTCAGGAAACACCTTGATCTTCTTTTTGGTGAGTGCAGCCGCGGCTTCAAAAATCGCCCGGGCCTGCATTTCGGAAATCTCCGGATAGGTTATTCCCAAGCGGCAGCCACGATGGCCGAGCATGGGGTTAAGCTCATGGAGCTGAGCAATGCGGCCTTCTAATTTGGCTTTGGGTATTCCCAGTTCCGCGGCCAGTTCAGCGGTCTGAGCCTCATTGAGGCCCACAAATTCATGGAGCGGCGGGTCAAGCAGCCGGATGGTAACCGGAAGCCCTTTCATGGCCTCAAGGATTCCGGTGAAGTCTTCTCTCTGGAAGGGGAGAAGTTTCATCACCGCTTTACGTCGCCCTTCTTCATTTTCCGCTACAATCATCTCCCGCATGGCCTTGATGCGCTGGGGATCAAAAAACATGTGTTCAGTCCGGGTGAGGCCAATCCCTTCGGCTCCGAACGACCGGGCAATCGAGGCATCCCGCGGGGTGTCGGCATTGGTGCGGATGCCCAGTGTTCGCACCTCATCCGCCCATTTCATAAGCTGCTTATACGCCTTGTTTTGTTCCGGATCAGCCGGAAGCAGGGGAAGCGATCCCTGATAAACATTGCCTTTGGTTCCGTTAAGGGTTATCCAGTCGCCTTCGTTTAAGGTAATCCCATCAACGGATACGGTTTTAGATTCCAGTTTTATATTCAAGGCCGCGCAGCCCACGATACAGCACTTTCCCCAGCCGCGGGCAACCAGGGCAGCGTGACTGGTCATGCCGCCTTTGGCGGTTAAAATCGCTTCCGCCGCATGCATGCCGTGGACATCTTCAGGAGAGGTCTCATTGCGGACCAGGATGACTTTTTCTCCTCGCTTGCCCCATGCTTCCGCATCATCAGCAGTAAATACAATCTTGCCGGTTCCTGCGCCCGGACCAGCGGGAAGCCCTTTGGCGAGAACTGTGCTTCTGGGCTTCGGCCTTGGGATCAATCATGGGGTGGAGAAGTTCATCGATCTGCTGGGGTTTTACCCGCATGATGGCTTCTTTTTTAGAAATCAAACCCGACTTGCACATATCCACTGCCATTTGGATTGCGGCGACGCCATTGCGCTTGCCCACCCGGGTCTGGAGCATCCAGAGCCGTCCTTCCTGAATGGTGAACTCGATGTCCTGCATGTCGCGGTAGTGTTTTTCCAGTTTCAAACGAATGGCATTAAGGTCTTTGTAAGCCTTGGACATTGCTTCTTCGAGGGAGGATAGGTGTTGCGTGGCTTCCGTCTTGCCTGCTTTATTGATCGGCAGAGGGGTTCTGATGCCGGCGACCACATCTTCGCCTTGAGCATTGGGGAGCCATTCGCCGTAAAATTTATTTTCTCCGGTAGCGGGATTACGCGTAAAACCAACGCCGGTAGCGGAATTGTCTCCGGTATTGCCAAACACCATGGACTGGACATTAACCGCGGTTCCCCACTCATCCGGGATTCTTTCAATCCTGCGGTAGCTTATGGCCCGCTTTCCGTTCCAGGACTGAAAAACGGCTCCAATGCCGCCCCAGAGCTGCTCGTACGCATCATCCGGGAAAGGTTTTCCGATGACTTCCTTGATTTTTGTTTTGAAGATCTCACACAGCTTTTTGAGATCATCAACCGTCAATTCAGTATCCTGGGTCACGTTTCGTTCCCGTTTCATCTTTTCCATCGCATGCTCTAACTGGAGGCGGATACCTTTTCCTTCCGCAGGCTCTAACCCGGCGGCTTTTTCCATGACCACATCCGCATACATCATCATCAGCCGGCGATAGGCATCATAAACAAACCGCGCATTATTGGTTTTGGCAATGAGACCGGGAATGGTCTTGCTGGTCAGCCCGACATTGAGAACCGTTTCCATCATCCCGGGCATGGAGCTTCGTGCACCCGAACGGACTGAGACCAGCAGGGGATCTTGGGGATCACCGAAATTTTTCCCCATCACTTTTTCCACCTTTTTCAGCGCATTTTCCACCTCGCTTTTTAGCTCAGGAGGATACTTTTTATTGTTTTTGTAGTAGGCAGTACAGACCTCAGTAGTAATGGTGAAGCCTGCGGGAACCGGTATCTTCAAGTTGGTCATTTCCGCCAGATTGGCTCCCTTGCCACCCAGGAGGTTTTTCATCTCCCCTTTTCCTTCAGCTTTCCCTGCTCCAAAGAAATAGACATATTTTTTCTTAGCCATATACAACTCCTATTCTATTTAATAAAAATATATAATTGCCGGGCTTAAATCATCAGACAACCGCATACGCGTCCGATTCACGGTAAGCCCACCTGCTCTGTTAATTCAAAGGGTAAGACGCAGGGGATAAATGCCCCGTATGAAAATCTTCTAACGGTTACCTCATATCATTCGGTGATAATCTTTGCAAAATCAGCCATCCCCCGGAAAAGCGCAGCAACCTTGCCTAATAAAGCCAGTCGGTTTGCCTTTACCGCCTGATCGTCGCACATGACCATGACTCCGTCAAAAAAATTATCCACCGTTGGCTTTAAACGTGCCAGATGGTTTAATGCTGCCGGGTAATCCCGGGTTTCAATGAGGTGATTAATTTTTATTGCACCGTTTTTGGTAAGCATCATACAGGTTTTTTTCCGCTTCCTCTGCCAATAACGAAGGATTGACTTCTTCATACGCATGGGAAGCGATGATATTCACTACCCGTTTGAAGGTGATAGCCAGGGGCTGAAAGTCCGGTTGCTTTTTCAATTCCTGTAAGGCTTTGATCCGTTCGAACACCTCAACCATATCCACAAAACCTGCCGAGGAAGCTGCCTCGACCACATCATGATCAAATCCTTGAGCGGTGAGCTGGTTAAGGAAACGAACGCGGATGAATTCTAACACCTCATCCCGGATCGCATCCAGACCGCGGTTTGCTTTAGCGGCAAAAAGCTCGATGCTTCGGCTGAGGAGGTTAGGCAGATGAAGGTGAAAAGATTTTTCAAGGATGATATTGATAATGCCTAATGCTTGGCGTCTGAGAGCATAGGGATCCGCGGTTCCGGTAGGAATAAGTCCGATGCTGAAACAGCCGACGATGTTATCCATTTTTTCCGCGATACTTAAAAGCGAGCCAATAACCGACGCGGGGAGGATCCCTTTTCGCGTCGTGGGAAGGTAATGTTCATACAGTGCCTGGGCTACGTCCGGGTCCTCACCTTCTAAAAGAGCGTATTCCCGGCCCATGGTTCCTTGTAAGGAAGGAAACTCACCTACCATGGCGGTTAAAAGGTCGGTTTTACAGAGCAGGGCTGCCCGCTGGGTTTTTTGAGCAAGCGCGGGGTTTACTGCTTGCACAAGATGAGAGGTGATCTCCGTGAGCCTTACCACCTTGTCATACATGGAGCCGAGTTTAACCTGATACACAACGTGCTTTAACGCATCCACCCGGTCAACGAGAGTTTTTTTACGATCTTCCCGAAAGAAAAACTGGGCATCAGTAAGCCGGGCCGAAAGAACCCGCTCATTTCCCTTAATCACGACCTGAGGATCGCGCGCCTGGTTGTTGGAAACCACAATGAAATAGGGAAGGAGCGCGCCTTGTGCGTCAATGAGAGCAAAGTACTTTTGATGCTCGCGCATGGAACTGATGAGCACATCGCGCGGCAATTCCAGAAATGCGGGAGCGAAAGAGCCTCGCAGGGTAACCGGATACTCGATCAAGTTGGCCACCTCATCCAGGAGATCTTCATCCTCCAGTACTTTTCCTCCCACCTCTTCTGCTAATTGCCGGGCGTCTTTTTGTATCCGTGCTTTTCTTTTTTCGATCTCCGGCATGACAAAATTTTCTTCAGTCTGTTGGAGGTAGGACGCAACGTCAAGAACAGTAAAAGGCTTGTTGCTCAGAAAGCGATGCCCCCAGGATTGATTTGAGCTTTTCACCGTATCAATACTCAGGGGGATAATCGTGTTATTAAACAGGGCGAGAATCCATTTAATTGGCCGGACAAACCGCACATCAGAATTTGCCCAGCGCATGGACTTGGGAAAAGGAATAGTGAAAATAACTTTTTCTAAAAACTCGGGCAGAAGCGAAACCGTTTCTTTTCCGATAATTTTTTTGGTTACCTGAATATATTTCCCTTTTGGCGTATCCACGACCCCAAGGTCAGAGAGGGCTACTCCCTGCCGAAGGGCGAAACTTTCGGCGGCTTTGGTAGGGTTGCCTTTAGCATCAAAGGCGACTTTTGCCGGAGGTCCCATTGTGTCGACAACAGTGTCAGTTTGTTTTTCAGCCATGCCTTGGGCGCCAGGACTAAACGCCGGGGCGTGCCGAGGGTAATAATCTTTTCACAATGAATTCTTTGATTTTCCAACTCGGTTTGGAGGAGATTTTTCATTCCTTCCAGAGCGGGGGATAAAAATCCGGCTGGTATTTCCTCAGTGCCAATTTCTAATAAAAGTTCTCCAGTCATTACCATGTCCTGCTTCAAAAAGCTTTTCGTTTATTTAAACAAAAAAACAAACTGTTAAATCCTTCTGTCCTGTTACCATTAGGCGTGCTTGAAGGGCTCTAACAAATAAGGGGCCTTGTGAGGTCCTGCTTTCGTGGGTTGAAGTTATATAAAAGTCTAAAAATTTTGAGTAAACCCCGTTAGAAGACTTTCACACGGGGCATTTACCCCGTGTGAAAAAGTGTAAGAATTTTTAAGCTTACCCCGTGCTTTACCCGTGATATTGCAGGGCATTTCTAACGGGGTAAATAAGTCAACAAAAATTAAAACATATCTGTTATAATATAAAGAATAGGTATTTTCAATAAAAGATATTAATTTAAATTATTTTTTAAAAACCAATGAAGATTCTTCTTATTCAACCGCCCATCCAGGACTTTTATCAGACCACGATACGGACTCAGCCAATCGGGCTGGCGTATCTGGCGGCTTCCCTCCACGCTCACGGTCACGAGGTTGAAATCTTCGACTGTCAGGCGGAAAAGAAAAAAATGATCCCCATCCCGCCGGAACTCTCCTATCTTCGTAATTTTTATCCCTTTAATGACCGGAGTCCCTTTAAACTTTATTCCGGCTATTACCATTTTGGCAGGGGATGGGAGGAGATAAAGGAAAAAATTAAAGATTCTCGCGCTGATGTGTTTGGGATTTCTGCTTCCTTTACCCCGTATCACGGAGAGGCTTTGGAGGTTGCCCGGATCATTAAAGAATGGGATGAGAGGAAAATCGTGGTAATGGGAGGGGCCCACGTAAGCGGTGATCCTGAGGGAATGCTGAAAAATCCTTTTGTTGATTACATTATTTTAGGGGAGGGAGAAGTCCGGTTCCCGTGGCTTTTGGATCAGATTGAGAAAAAAGGAAGAAAAAAAATTGGTGATTATGATGGGATCGGCTTCCATTGTGACGGGGACGTGCGGATTAACCCGGTGAAGAGTTTTATTGAGGACCTGGACTTTCTTCCTTATCCGGCAAGGAAACTTCTCGATCTGGATTGCTACCGGATAAAAAGGAAACGATCAACCATGATCATCACCAGCCGGGGTTGTCCTCATGGGTGCGCCTACTGTTCAGCTCATCTGGTTATGGGCACTGCTTTCAGGAGGCGGTCTCCTGAAAATATTATTCACGAGATGATGGAGTGCCGAGAAAAATTTGATATTCAGGCCTTTGATATTGAAGATGATAATTTCACCTTTGATCTTAAACGGGCAAAACAGCTGCTTAGCCTGATTATCGAAACCTTTGGGGAAGGGAACCTTGAACTCTCGGCCATGAACGGCGTTTCTTTTGCCTCGTTGGATGGAGAACTGCTCGGATTGATGAAAAGAGCAGGTTTTAGAACGATCAACCTCTCGTTCGTGAGCACAGATACTTTAACCAGGGAGAGAATGAAGCGGCCCCGGGGGTTAATCGATTTTGATTCGATTGTGAGTGAGGCAGAAAAATTAGGCTTACAGGTTATTGCCTACGCAATTTTAGGGATGCCGGGTCAAACGCTTGAGGAGATGGTAGAAACAATCATCTACCTTATGGGGAAAAGGGTGCTTATCGGGCCAAGCATCTACTATCCTACTCCCGGTACTCCTCTTTTTGAGGTCTGTAAAAAAGAAAACTTACTTCCACCTCATCCAATGCAGTGGCGTTCCAGCGCTTTTCCCCTTGAGACAAAAGATTTCACCCGCCTTGATCTGGTAACCCTTTTCCGCCTCACCCGGGTGATAAACTTTATTAAAGGAAAGATGGCTGAGAAAGAAATTGATGACGGAATGACGGGGAAGGAACTTTTTCACGTTCTCAAGGAACGGGGAAAGCGAAAGACGCGTTGATAACATCGGACAAGCCCGAGGATGTCCCTGCATGGGTTGATTTGGTTTTAGGGCTGTCGCAGGAGAAAGCTTTTTTCAGTTTGAGAAAAACCTCTGAAGGGATGATGAGAAAAAAGGAAGAAACCTCAAAAAAAGTGTTAGACTCTTTTTTCGAGAAAGCGGGAAACCAGCCGATCCTCAAGAATACGGTATAATAAAATTTCGGCCTCTGAAAATCAAGGGAAATTATAAAAGGTAAAACCCAGATTCCTCCCCTATTCGGCAGGGGTTTTTTATTTCCCGGAATAGTTTCTTTTCTTGACTTTTTTTATCTTAAAGGGTAAAAACAAAAAGAATTATTTGACCTGAAAAAGGAAATATAATTGGGATGACTGCGAGGAGAATGCATTGAATGAGCATAAAAAAGGGCCGCATTGCCAAAATAAGGTGATAGGCCTTTTTTGTTTTAATTCCCGCAAGAAAATAGCTCAACAAAAAAAGACTCATGCCCTATGAGGGCAAAATTCGCACGCTTCAAGAAACGGGGTGGTTGTTAGGTAATATCGCGCTTCTTGATGGTGAATCGGATGAAGCAAAAGGCCTCGTCTCCAGGGAGAACCATATGTTTAAACCAAAATATAAATATACAGATAAAATTATCGAATTGTTGACAAAAATAGCTGCTGCCAGAGAGATCATCCTGAATTCTTCGCTTATTCCACGCTGGGAAGTGTCTTTGCGCAAAGATGCGATTATAAGAAGTGCACATTCTTCAACCAGCATAGAAGGCAACAACCTTTCTCTGGAACAAGTAAGCGAACTTGCCGCCGGTCGCAAAATAATGGCCAAAAGGAGAGACAAAGAGGAAGTGCTCAATTATATAAAAGTCCTTGAAAAACTTGATGTGCTGGCCAAAGACGGTGAAGTAACTGAAAAAACCATAAAAAATATCCATCAAATGCTGACAGTCAATACGTCTCGAAGATCCGCAAGACTGCGGAGCCTACCGCAGTGAAAGAAACAAACATGTAGTAGTGGGGAACAGGTTGACAGGTGAAATATCGTTCAGGCCGCCGACAAATAAAGAGCTTCCCCAGCTTATGCAAGATTATGCAGAATGGCTTAATTCAGTCAATACGCAAAAACTTGATCCTGTTATTTTTGCAGGCATAGCCCACTATGAATTTGTTCGAATTCATCCGTTTGTTGATGGTAATGGCAGAACCGCACGTGTAATTGCTGCGTTTATACTGCGTATCCGCGGCTTTGACACAAAACAGTTTTTCTGTCTTGACGATTATTATGATATGGATAGAACTGAGTATTATCAGGCGTTGAGAACGGTTGATCCTAAGAAGCGTGATATTACAAAATGGCTGGAATATTTTGTGGAAGGGGTAGCGGTAAGTATTGACTCTGTCCGTGAAAGAGTCGTGCGTTTAAGCAGCGAACGCGCAAGAATAAAGAAGAAAGGACAAATAGCTTTAACGGAACGGCAAATGCGCATTGTAGAGTATATCAATAAAAACAGCCAGATAAACACTAATGACATGACATTGTTGTTTAAGATATCGAGACAGGCGGCATTGTAAGGAAATTGGCAAAATGGTTAAGCTTGGAATTGTCAAGCGTGAAGGTCAGGCCAGAGCAAGCTATTATGTTCTGAAGTAGAGTTGTCGATTAGGTTGTCGATATAAGCTTGTAAGTAGTCCGGCGCAAATTGCGACCTAAAAAAAATCAAGCCTTTTCCTTGACTTTTTTTCTCTTAACGGTTAAAAACAAAAAGAATTATTTGACCTGAAAAAGGAAATATAATTGGGATGACTGCGAGGAGAAGGAATTGAATGAGCATAAAAAAGGGCCGAATTGCCGAGTATAAACGGTGCGATGGGTCTTTTTTGTTTTGAATTCCTCGGCTATTAAAGATAAGAGCATTACCATTAAACTGGGCACTGAAGATCCTGTCGGACAAGTGCCAATCTACTGGTAATAGTATGCAAGTTCGTCTGCATCAACGTTGATTCGTTTTGGGAATCTTGCGCAGGATACAAAAAAGAGCTTGCGAAAAATCAAAATAAGTGAGCAGCGATTAACGAGAGCATATTATAAATAATTTATGCCGAACAAATCTGGAAATGCCGCCATACGCTTGAGGGGTAAATTTAATAGGAAACCTTAGGAGATACTTGACTAGCTAAACTTGTTAATAAAAATGAAAGGATGAGTTTTAAGGGTTAAGCTTTAAGCGTAACCAACTTAATAAAAAAGGGAAGAGGAATAACTGCATGAAGCGTTTTCTCTACATATTTTTAGATGAAGCAGGTAATTTAGATTTTTCGCCTAACGGCACAAAGTATTTTCTATTGACGAGCGTAACCAAGGAAAGACCTTTTCTCGCTTATAGAGAAATGACCGAGTTGAAATACGATCTTGTCGAGCAAGGTCTTGATATTGAATATTTTCACGCATCCGAAGATTCGCCTATTATACGGAAGAAAATGTTCGAAATCATCGTTGATAAACTGAATGATATTCGTATCGATTCGCTTATTATTGAAAAAAGAAAAACCGGTCCGGCATTATGCGGTGAAGAGCGCTTCTATCCGGAAATGCTGGGTTACTTGCTGAAGTATATTTTGAAAGGCTACAATCTGTCTCTATATTCAGAAATCATCGTATTCACGGACAGAATTCCGATCAATAAAAAACGAAAAGCCATTGAAAAAGCCGTCAAGATGACGCTTGCGAAGCATCTACCCAAGGAGGTTCGATACAGAATATTTCACCATGCGTCCAAGTCAAACATGGATCTGCAAATTGCTGATTATTGTAATTGGGCTGTATATCGAAAATGGGATAGGGGTGATGAAATGTTTTACAAAGCTTTAAGATCGGCCATCAAAAGTGAGTTTGATATATTCCAGACCGGAAAAACGTACCATTATTAAACGTGACCACCCCGGCTACTCTTTCGAAGGGCCCCATGGGCTCTTTTCACCAGGGTGGAACCTTTTTTCAATTTCTTTTTAGAAAGCTGACTTAAATATCGTCTTTTCGGCTCTAAAAGTCAAGAGAAATTTTTTAATAAAAAAAGAAAAGGGAACAGGCTGATTTTTGGTGATATCTCTGGGGCGACCGGCCGGTCGCCCCTACCATAAATCACAATAATACCATGAACATGGTTGGGCGAAACTCTCCCTTAAACTTTTTTCAGAAGCGGAAATCCCATTTCCTCCCGTTGCTTTACGTATCCTTCAGCGCAAACACGAGCCAGGTTGCGGACCCGGCCGATGTAGCCGACCCGTTCGGTTACACTGATGGCTTTACGCGCATCGAGAAGATTAAAGGTATGAGAACACTTCAGACAATAATCATAGGCCGGAAGGATAAGCCCCCTTTTGCTCATGCGGAGCGATTCCTGCTCGTACATGTCAAATAATTTAAAAAGCATCTCAATATCCGCTTCTTCAAAGTTGTAGGTGGAAAATTCCACCTCACTGTGGTGATGGATGTCCCGGTACTGAATTCCTTTGGCCCATTCAATGTCATAAACATTATCTTTTCCCTGAAGGTACATGGCAATCCGCTCCAGGCCATAGGTAATTTCAACCGAAATGGGTTTCAGGTCAATCCCGCCGGCCTGCTGGAAGTAGGTGAATTGGGTTATCTCCATGCCGTCGAGCCAAACCTCCCAGCCCAAACCCCAGGCGCCCAGGGTTGGGGACTCCCAGTCATCCTCCACAAACCGGATATCATGGTCCTGCGAGTTGATTCCTAAGGTCGCCAGACTTTTTAAATAAATATCCTGGATATCACGCGGAGATGGTTTCATGATGACCTGAAACTGATAGTAATGCTGGAGCCGATTCGGGTTATCTCCGTAGCGCCCGTCAGTAGGACGACGGGATGGCTCAACGTAAGCCACATTCCAGGGCTCCGGTCCGAGGACTCGGAGGAATGTCGCCGGGTTAAAGGTGCCTGCGCCTACCTCAATATCATAAGGCTGTTGAAGCACACAGTTTTGTTTTGCCCAAAAATTTTGCAGTGCCAAGATCAGTTCTTGAAAATTCATTGATTGCTCCTTCGAACTTTTTTTGTCTTTCCCCACGTGAAACGTGAAAAGTGAAACGTGAAATGTTAAGTTTAAAGTTGTTAGCTCTTAGCTCATGGCTCATGGTTTTTAGCTATCAGCTATGAGCTATAAACTATGAGCTCGTAGCTTAAACCTCGCGCCTCGTCCCTCGATCCTTAATCCTTTTACCTTTTACGCTTTACTTTTACAGACAGGGGGTATTTTGTCGTCATTTTTAATATTACATCAAAACCCCGATCGCATTTTCTCCAAAAACTTTAAACTTTTTAGTTCTTTTCCCAAATGGTACTGGACAAAGTGAGGCATAATCTCCCGGCTTTCTTCCAAAGCCTGGGAAGAAAAAATCAGCCGCTCAATTTTATCAAGGGTTAAATTTCCTGCTTGCTCTAATAATTTTAATGTCCCTAAGGAAACAGGGTATAAATTATTTTTGTTTAAAGCGCAAGAGGAACACACTACTCCTCCGCGGGGAATATTAAACCAGAAACGCGGCCCTTTTTCCAGCTTTCGTTTGCAGTCAAGGCAATGGGTGAGGGTAGGACGAAACCCCGATGCTACCAGGAAGCGCATTTCAAAAATTCGGAGATAATCTTCCTTAAGAGGGGAAGAATCAATCAGGGAGAAAAGTTTGAGTAATGTTTGGAACAGTTCCCGGTGGGAAACCCGTTCCGCGGTCAGTTCATTTATGAGTTCTGCCATATAGCTTCCATAGCCCATGCTCGTAATATCTTTATGGAGGGAAGGGAACGATTGTTTTAAGTGGCAATGATTAATCCTTACTAAGGAAAGTGTTTCTTTGGTAAAGAAGGAAAGAGCCACGTGGGAAAAAAGGTCTAAGGCGGCCCCGAATCGTTTCAGGCTCTTTTTGGCTCCCTTGGCAATTCCGGAAACCTTTCCAAAGTCACTGGTATAAAACGTTACAATGCGGTCAATATCACCGTAATCACGGATGGTAAGTATTACGGCTGTGGTTTGGTATTCAGGCATGGGAGGATCAATTTAAGTATTTTCCTGTCGAAGCTTTTTTAATTTACCGCGTATGAGCTGGCGGTGGGCTTTGGAGATGCGGTCAATGATGAGGGTACCCTGTAAATGATCAATTTCATGTTGCACTACCCTGGCCATAAGATCGTGGGCTTCGATCGTTATTTCTTTGCCATTCCGGTTAATCCCTTTTACAACCACTGTGTCAGGTCGTTTAATCTCAAGCGTTATTTCCGGCAAACTCAGGCAGCCTTCTTTAAAAGGTGCTAATCCCTCAGAACCAATGATGGTGGGGTTAAAGAGTTCTATGAGGCCTTCTCCAACATCCATGACAATGAGGCAGCACGGTTCTCCCACCTGAGGAGCGGCAAGACCTATACCTCGAGAGAGGTACATGGTTTCAGCCATTTGTTCTGCCAGTTTGATAAGCTTTCCATTGATATCTTTTACAACCTTTGATTTGTTCCGAAGGACCTCATCAGGATACGTTCTGATCTGGAGGGTCATGAGTATTTCCTTTTTAAAGTTGACTTAAAATAACCGGGCCATTATTGGTGATGGCGACAGAGTGCTCAAAATGAGCTGAGCGGCTTCCATCCGCAGTAACTGCGGTCCACCCATCACTTAAAATTTTTATTTCATACGTTCCGACATTGACCATCGGCTCTAAAGCTAAAACCATCCCTTCTCTTAACCGGGGACCAAAACCAGGTTTTCCAAAATTAGGGATCTGAGGCTCCTCGTGAAGATTTTTTCCGATGCCATGGCCAACAAAGTCCCGCACGACGGAAAAATGGTGTTTTTCTACCCAGGTCTGGATGGCGTGGGAAATATCAGAGAGCCGGTTTCCCGCATGAGCCTTTTCAATTCCCCTTGTAAAGCGCTTCCTCAGTTACCTGTAATAACTTTTGAGATTCAGAGTCTATTTCTCCCACCGGCACGGTAATCGCCGCGTCTCCATACAACCCCTCCAATTTTACACCAATGTCCAGACTCACAATATCCCCGTTTTTTAATTTTCTTTCCCCCGGGATTCCATGGACAATCTCCTCGTTTATTGAAATGCAAAGCGAGGCTGGGTAATTTCGGTAGCCTTTGAACGCAGGGATACAATTGTTTTTCCTTATCAATTGGTCAGCTATTTGATCTAATTCGAGAGTAGTAACCCCTGGGTGGCAGTTTTTTTTAAGCTCCTTCAAAATAAATGCCACGACCTGGTTACTTTTTTTCAAAATTTCAATTTCTTTTAGCGATTTACAGATGATCATTCACACGTGTCTCCTTTTTTAAATCAATTTACTTAAATTATTATAGATTGTCAAAGGTTATCAATTTTAAAGAAAACAATTTTTATCCTTGACATACCATATATTGGGGTATATAAAAAAATAGACACCAAATATAGAAATCATTCACGAAAAATCCAGGTTTATCAAAGGGCTAAATATGACCCCGATGCTAAAACAGTACCTGTCGGTAAAAGAACAATATCCGGACGCTGTCCTCTTTTTCCGTCTCGGGGATTTCTATGAGATGTTTTTCGAAGATGCCAAAAGGGCGTCGGTTATTTTGGATATTACGCTCACGTCACGGGTAAGTGGAAAAGGAAACCGGATTCCCATGTGCGGAATACCTTATCATGCTGCTCAGGGGTACATTAACCGGCTTAACCGTGAAGGGCTGAGAGTGGCCATCTGCGAGCAGGTCGAGGACCCCAAGCTCTGCAAGGATATTGTGAAGCGGGAAGTGATTCGGGTTATTACACCCGGGACTAACATTGAGGATGAAGTTGCTGACGTACAAGGAGAAAATTTTATTGCTGCGGTTTACCCGCAGCATGGTTTAATCGGACTTGCTTATCTCAATTTGGGGACGGGTTATTTTCGGATTACGGAAATCAGTAACCACGAGGATTTAATGGGAGAGTTTACCCGGATACATCCCAGTGAATGTGTTGTATCCGAAGGCATGGACAAAAATTCAGCGCTCTACCGTTTCTTAAACAAAGAACAAAAGGTAATGCTTAACCCTTATGAAGAATGGGTTTTTGAACTTGATCATGCTTCGCGGCTCCTGAAGGAACAATTTAACCTTGTCTCGTTGGAAGGTTTGGGATTGGAAGGATATTCTGCGGGGATTGCTGCGGCCGGAGCAATTATCTATTTCCTTAAAGACAACCTCCACAGCTCCCTCAAGCATCTCAAACGGCCCAGCCCGTATTCTTCCAGTGAATTTATGATCCTGGACCGAAAGACCCAGAAAAATTTGGAAATAGTTGAATCACTTTCAGGGCAGAAAGGTGAGATCACCCTCTTTAAGGTTTTAAATAAAACGGTAACACCCCTGGGTGCCCGTTTACTGAGACGCTGGATAAGTAAACCCCTGGTTGTTCCTTCCCTGATCAATTCCCGACTGGAGGCAGGAGAAGAGATGTTGCGCTCTCGGCCCACGCTTTCAGATTTACGGGAAGCAATGAAAGAGGTCCGTGACCTGGAGCGGATTTTAGGACGCTTAAGCTGTGAAGTAGGGTCAGCCCGGGACCTGGTCGCGTTGAGAGAATCCCTTGAGAAGGTGCCGGGATTAAAGAGCCTGTTATCGAATTTTACCAGTCCCCTGATTAATGAGCAGAAGAAAAATCTCCATGAGCTGAATACGCTGGTTGATCTGATCAATCGAGCGATTGTTGATTGTCCGCCGTTGAGTACCAAAGAAGGAGGGATGATACAGTTCAGGATATAATCAAGAACTTGATGAGCTTTACCAGATCTCCCGCCATGGGAAGAACTTTCTCGCTGAGCTTCAGCAACGAGAGGTTGCCCGGACGGGAATTAAGTCTCTGAAAGTCCGCTATAACAAAGTCTTTGGCTATTATATTGAAATAACCAAAGCTAATCTCAATCAGGTCCCGGATTATTATATCCGGCGCCAGACATTGGTAAATGCGGAGCGGTTTATCATTCCCGAATTAAAGGAATACGAAGAAAAAATTCTCGGTGCCGAAGAACGGGCTTTTCAAATAGAATTGGAAATTTTTGAAGAAATAAAAAATCACGTGCTGAATAATACCACCGAGATTCAAGAGGTCGCGGAAGCAGTGGCTACGCTGGATGTGCTCTCCGCTTTTGCGGTGCTTGCCTCGCACCACAATTATGTCCGACCGGTTATTGACAGTGGGACAGAGATCTGCATCACCAATGGCCGACATCCGGTAGTGGAAAGGGTGCTGGAAGAAGGCGCATTTGTAGAAAACGATACCTATGTAAACCAAGACGATCATCAACTCCTTATCATTACCGGCCCAAATATGGCGGGAAAATCCACCTATCTCAGGCAGGTGGCTTTGATTGTGCTCATGGCTCAAATCGGAAGTTTTGTTCCGGCTACTTCCGCTCGTATTGGTGTGGTGGATAAAATTTTTACGCGCATCGGGGCCTCGGACAACCTGGCGCGAGGAGAAAGCACCTTTATGGTGGAGATGATTGAAACCGCCCACATCCTCAATAACGCCTCGGAGCGAAGCCTGGTTATCCTTGATGAAATTGGTCGGGGAACGTCCACCTACGACGGCGTAAGCATCGCCTGGGCAGTGTGCGAGTACCTTGGCAGACTAACGGGCCCCCGGCCGAAGACTCTCTTTGCCACTCATTACCACGAACTGACTGCTCTTGAGGACACGATCCCGGGTGTTAAAAATTATAATGTCGTGGTAAAAGAGTATAAGGACGAGATTGTGTTCATCCGTAAGATTGCTGCCGGAGGAGCGGACCGGAGTTATGGTATCCATGTCGGCAAGTTGGCGGGACTTCCGGAAGAGGTGATTTTATCTGCCCAGAAAATTCTCACGGGGTTAGAGAATGGAAATGACGATGCTGGAGAAGAGGTAAAACGGAGAAAGGTGAAGTTCTCGGTGGTTCCTTCTCCTGAAAAGATGAAGGAGAAGCAACCTAACGATCTCTATGATTTGCCTCTTTTTGGTTCTTTGAGACCCGAACATCCGTTGCTCCAGGAGATCAAAGATCTTGACATTCAAAATCTGACACCGTTGGAAGCGCTCAATCGCTTGAATCAACTCAAAGAAAAAGCCAGAGTGTCTGTTTCTCACACTCAGCCGATTTCGCTTCAGCAGTATAATAAGGGAAAACGACCATGGGAAAAATAAAAGTCCTCCCTGAAATGCTTATTAATAAAATTGCTGCAGGCGAGGTAATCGAGAAGCCGGCTTCGGTGGTAAAGGAGCTGGTTGAAAATAGTTTGGATGCCAATGCAAAAAATATTTCCGTTACGGTTAAACACGGAGGCAAACAACTTATCCGGGTAACCGACAACGGCGAAGGCATGGGCCCTGAGGATGCGATTTCTTCTTTGCAAAGACATGCGACCAGTAAAATTGAAAATTTGGAGGATATCTTTCGCATCAGAAGCTTTGGCTTTCGGGGAGAGGCCTTACCGAGCATTGCTGCGGTTTCACGTCTTACGCTTTTAACAAGACTTTCGGAGGCGGAATCAGGCACGGAGATTAATGTAACCGGAGGCGAGATTGAATCAGTTCGAGAAGCGGGAGTAGGGTTGGGCACTACGGTCGAGGCGGCTGACCTTTTTTTTAATATCCCCGCCCGGAAAAAATTTCTTCGCTCCGAACGATCAGAGTTTGTTGCCATCCTTGATACGCTCACTGTTTTTGCCCTGGGGAACCCTGCGGTTGACTTCAGGCTTTATAAAGATAATAAGCTGGCAGCGGAGTTCCCTTCTTGTGTAAGCCTCCGGGAAAGGATCGCGCAAATCCATGATGAAGATGTGGTGGAGGCCTTGATTCCTCTTCAGGCCAACACTCCCGAGATAAAGATTTCGGGCTTTATTACTGCTCCGGAAGTAAATCGGGTTAACCGAACCGGGCAGTATTTTTTTATTAATGGTCGTCCCATCAAAAGTCCTGCGTTAAGTTTTTCTCTCCTTCACGGATATGAGGAGATGCTTCCCCGAGGACGCTATCCCTTAGCGTTCCTCTTTTTTAGCATAGCGTTATCCCGCGTGGATGTGAATGTGCATCCCAATAAAAAGGAGGTGCGGATAGAAAATGAGCGGGAGGTCCAAACGCTTTTAATTGAGGCTGTCCAGCAAGCACTCCACACAAAAAATAAATTTCCCACAGTTCAGGTAATGGGAGCTCGCAGACATGCTGAAAACGGATCTCCTTTGGGGAGAGAACGTAGTGTTCATTATCCAGAATATACTGCTTCTCCTGCGCTTAGTCTCATTCGCGAAGTGCCTGCGGACCCCTTTTCGGTTGAGTTTACAAACACACTTCCGGCTTTTCCGTTTTTAGTGTCTGACCAGGCAGCAAAAGAGGAAAAGACTTTCGAAATGAAAAACCCAAAAATTCTGGGTCAATTTCAGGCAACCTATATTGTTGCTGAATGTGAAGGAAAATTGTTAATCATTGACCAGCACGCGGCCCATGAGCGGATTATGTATGAAAAAATTCTGGACATTCTGATGAACTCCCCTTCCCCCTCGCAACGTCACCTTATCCCCATTACTTTTGCGCTTGATTATCGTGAGCAGGAAGTGATGGAGGAATACCTTCCTTTGCTGGAGAAGATGGGGTTCGGAATCAACAACCTTGGCCGCAATACGTTCAGTGTGGATGCTGCTCCTTCTTTTTTAGAGGGCGTTGAACCCAAACAGCTTCTTTTAGATTTCGTTCATGATGCTATGGAAAGACAGTTTTCCGGGAAGGCTTTTGATGATAAGATGAAGTCACTGGCAGCAAGCATTGCCTGTAAGACTAAATCAATAAAAGGGTCTTCTCATCTTCTTCCCGAAAAGATGGAGCATCTGGTCAAGAGTCTTTTTCAAACTAAACAGCCCTTCACCTGTCCTCATGGCCGGCCTACCTGCATAACCCTTACCAATAATGATCTGGAAAAACAGTTTGGGAGGAAGTGAGAAAAGCGGTTGCTGATTGTTGCGCTGCAGGATAGTCAAGTGGGCGGGATCTCTCGCAAGGCGAGAAAATGATAATGCAAGACCTGACCCTCTTTTTCCCTCAAACGGTAACGGTATAATCGTTTGGATGTTAAACGTCCCAGTCTTTTCTGAGCTTCACCTGTTTCCGTATTACCTTGTTAAGAAAATTATCTGCTGAAACGATGAGCTGTTCATTTTCCCCCTCCGAGATTTTTTCAGAATCGACGTATGCCACCACATCAAAGACCAGTTTACGCCCCTCGATCAATTTCAGATACCCTTCGGCACGAACCTTTGCCCCGAGAGGAGCTGCAGCGAAGTGGTTAATCTTTATCGCCGTCCCCACGGTTATTTTTCCTTCTGGTAGCCGGCCTTCGATAGCATTGCGTGCTGCCAACTCCATGAGAAGCACTACATGGTGGGTTGAAAGCACCGAAGCACCAACATTTCCGGTAATGCTGGACAGATGATGTCGGTGTACGATCATCTCTTTTGTACCCTTCAGTCCGATCACGAGATTTGACATACGTCACTTCCTATCGAAATATCGTCAGAGTGAGAGATGAACACTTGGTTTCGCATTGATTTGGGCATTGAAAAAACTACTCGTCACGTTGACCCCATATTCACTAATAATTCCTAACCGCTCGTGCAATAAGAATTACTGCCCATACTGCCAAAAGAACCCAGATGGCAATGATGATTACCGCTGCAAACCAGTTTTTGGTTTTATTTTGATTTGCGTGCGCTTGAGCTTTTTCCCGGCACTCTGCCATCACTTCTGGGGGTATCATTTTCACCACGAGCGCAATTCCCAGAGGCACCAAAATAAGATCGTCGAGATACCCTAGGACCGGAATTGGATCAGGAATGAGGTCTATGGGGTTCAGTGCATAACCGACGACACAGGCTGCCAGCAACTTCGCGTACCACGGAACCCGCGGATCCTTTTGAGCCAAATAAATTGCGTGCACCTCCAGTTTGAGTCGCTTTGCCCACTCTTTCCACTTGTTGATCACTTTCATGTGTTAGGTCAACCTTATCGTGAAGGTATTCAGATAGATGCAGCATACCCCATACGGTGGAGCGTGATTGCAAAATTTGGTTATTAATTTTAATAAAGTATCAATAGTACCAAATTAAGCATTTGGACCAGAATAATAAAGGGTTCCTCTAAAAACGTCATTCTGCGAAAGCAGGAATCCATAACCAATTGAATCTGCTGGACTCCCGCCTTCGCGGGAGTGACAGATGGGGAATTATTAAAGGTTCCCTAAAGTATAACAAATAAATCATAAAAGGGAAGGGGATTTAACTTGTTGCAAAACCAGGCACTACCAGATAGAATTCGGTTACCATTATCAACTTAACAGGATTGCCGGAAATGAATGAATTAATTGCCATCATTGAAGATGAGCCAGATATCATCGAACTGATCTCCCTTCATCTTAAGAAAGCGGGGTTTCGGGTGGAAGGTTTTGAGACCGGAGATGGTTTTTTGAAATTTCTCCATAAAAGAATACCGGATCTGGTGATCCTTGATTTAATGCTGCCGGATGCTGATGGCTTGGAAATCTGCAAGTTCCTTAAAAAGAAAGATGAGTTTTCGGCAATCCCGATCATCATGGTGACTGCCAAGGGAGAAGAGACGGATAGAATTTTGGGGTTAGAATTGGGAGCGGATGATTATGTCACCAAGCCTTTTTCGCCTAAGGAACTGGTGGCGCGCGTAAAAGCAGTGTTGAGGAGAAAAACGAAAAACGAACACGCCAAGGTTATTGAGATAGGTCAAATTCTTTCCATCAATCCCGATAAATTTGAGGCTATGGTAGAAGGACAAAAAATAGAATTAACCTCCACCGAGTTTAGAATCTTAGAGCTTCTGGCTTCCAAAAAAGGCTGGGTCTTTACCCGCGATAAAATATTAGATCATCTTTGGGGCAATGAGAAATTAGTTTTAGATCGCACGGTAGATGTGCATGTTAAAAATTTGCGTGAAAAATTAGGAAAAGCAAAAAATATGATTAAAAACGTTCGGGGAATCGGATATAAGGTGGAAGAATGAAGCATTCACTTTTTTCAAAACTATTCGGCGGCTCTGTTCTCATCGTTTTATTGCTTTCGACGTTAATCCTGTTTTTCTCTTTTCGGGTGTTCAAAAATTTTTATATTAGTTCGATTACTGATGAGCTGAAACTTCTGGGCAATGCATTAGAACCGGAAGTCACCCCTTTCCTGAAAGAAAAACGCTTCCAAGCGTTAGACGCGCTGGTAAAGGATTTGGGAAGAAAGATTAAAACCCGAATAACGATTATTGATCCCCAGGGGGTCGTGCTCGCTGATTCTCAAAAGGATCCGAAGCTCATGGAAAACCATAGAAACCGACCCGAGATATTCCAGGCGTTAACCAATGGCGTTGGTTCTTTTTCCCGTTACAGCACAACCCTAAAAGAAGATATGCTTTATGTCGCTTGCCGTCCGCGAGAACGGAAAGACTGTCGGCATAGTACGGTTAAGTGTTCTGCTGAAAGATTTACATAGTCTGCTGGCGATGTTACAAAAGGAGATTTTAAAAAGTGCATTGATCATCATAGTGATCTGCCTTCTTGGTGCCTTTATTTTTTTAAAAAGTTTAACCCGGCCCATCAAAAAACTGAATATCGCTTTTCAAAAAGTCGCTTCGGGTGACTTTGAGACTAAAGTCTTTTTAAAAAGAAATGACGAAGTGAAACAACTGGCGGACAGTTTTAATCTGATGACTGACCAGATCAAAACTCTTTTTGAAGAGTTGTCATTCCAAAAAGACAACTTGAATAGTATTTTTGCTTCCATCCAGGAGGGGTTTGCCGTATTGGATGATAAAGGAAGAATAATCCTGAGCAACGAGAGTTTTAAAAAGATCACTCAGAATAAAGTGGCAGATGGAAAATTGTATTGGGAAGTAATCCGGGATGTGAAATTCGGAGAATTGGTTAAGAAGGTACGCGAAAACAAGCGAAATCTGAGTGAAGAACTTGAGTTGAGTGGAAAGTTTTATTTGTGCAGCGCCACGTTTCTCACGCTCCGGGAACAAATCGTCATTGTTTTCTCCGATATCACGGAGACAAAAAATATGGAAAAGATCAAAAGAGATTTTGTGGTGAATGTATCCCACGAACTTCGTACCCCGCTTACGGCAATAAAGGGCTTTGCCGAGACGTTAGAAGAAGAGGTTGATGAAAACGCAAAAACCTATGCCGGGGTGATAAAGAGAAATACCGACCGACTCATAAACATTGTTCAGGATTTGCTGCTGCTTTCAGAACTTGAGGAAAAGGGCAGTAAACTGGAAAGCGAAGATGTTAACCTAAAACACCTGGTAGACAATGTTATCCGCATATTTAAATCACGCTTAACTGAGAAAGGCCTTGACTTCCAGCTGAGTGTGGAAAATGGTCTTCCTGTTCTTAAGGGCGATTCTTTTAAGCTGGAACAGATGCTCATTAACCTTCTTGATAATGCCATCAAATACACCGAAAAAGGCAAGATCGTCTTGGCATTAAAACGAAAAGATGAAACCGTAGAAATTATCGTTGAAGATACCGGTATTGGTATTCCCCAGGAACACCTGGCGAGAATTTTTGAACGGTTCTATGTGGTTGATAAATCACGCTCGAAAAAACTTGGTGGAACCGGCTTAGGGCTTTCCATTGTCAAACACATTGTGCTTTCCCATAAGGGAACCATAGCAGTAGAAAGTTCTCTTACCAAGGGCACCACATTTACTATCAGTTTACCCTGTTAGAAAGTCGGCTTGTCATGAGTAGGGGCACGAGCGCGCCGTGCCCCTACTGCTTTGTTCTCTCCTGTTATTCTTCACCAAAAATTCATTTTTTCTTTTTTCTCCCTTAATAAATTACCCCTACATTATTCTCTGATGCCAAGTCGCCTTCATTTGCATATCTTTGTTGTCTCTCGTCATTCTCCTCGACGTCAATTCCTCGTCGACGCCTCGATCTGCTTTTGAATGCAACTTGGCATGAGAGTTGGGGCGTGAAACCTAAACAGCCGGTTAGATTACGGCGCAACCAATGGTAAGAAACAATAATTTTCAGAGGATAATCATGAAACCTTTTCGCAATCATTGTTTAACCGAAGGGATCAGAAGAAGGGTGAAAGGAGAACTGGTAAAGATGGCAAGCACCTTAAGCCGATCCCTCTATGACCAGCCGTTTAAGGATATCCTGGATTTTGCCGAAACCAGTTTGTCGCATATTGCTCATCTTTGGAAAAGCAAAGAGATTAATCCTGAGATTCAAATTCGCACCTCCCTTTATGATAAGCCCAAAAAAGCGGTTAAGAAAGTTCATCGGATTGGATTTTATCCGGTTGCCGCGAATCCTTTTCACTGGGCACATCTTCTCATCGGATTATCGGCTTTGACAGAATTTAAACTTGATAAAGTATCTTCGCAATCGCTGGTTTTGACCCAAGGAAACCCGATCTTGTCCCGGTGGCAATCCGACATGCCATGGGAAAAGAAGTACTCAAAATTTTTGATCCCCTTTTCGGTTATTCCTCCATCGCGGTCAGGAAACGATGTTGATGGCGAGAGCAACCTTTTCCGCCTTCTGAGCCTAAACCCCGAGCAGAGAATTGAGGCTTTTTATATTGCCGGCGGAGATCATTACCATCGGATCAATCCAAAAAACAATCTGCCGGATACCATTCAAAAAATGGAGAATAACATTATGAATACTTGTTACCGAGGTAATGACAATTTCCACCAGGTCTCTGCCGTTTTTATTGAGAGGGGAGAAAGGGAGCGACAGGTTAACACATTTCTTTCCGGTTTATTTTCTTCCGGCGATGCCTTTTGAAGCATCGTCAACCATGATTCGAGAAGCCTTACAGGATAACCATGAAAAAGAAACCCTGGCCTTGTTGCCCTATACCGCATACCACTATATTTCGAAATTTGAACTCTATGCTCCTCCTTCACATAACGTTGGAGCAGTGAGTAGAAATTTTGGAGTACCCATCCGTCCGGTCTTTGGACAAACCTAGAAGGGTACTGGAAGGAACTTTTGAAATGGCCTCAGAACTTCTAATTATCTTCTGGTTGTCTTAGTTTTGTAGTTTCTATCTGAATTTTAAAACCAGGATTAATCCTAACCACGCGTTTATTATTGAGCTGATCAACCGGTTTTTGAAGTAATTTTCTCTGAAGATTACGATAGGTACTTTTAGATGAGGATTCTGAAAAAACTTTTCAGGATGATCGAAAAAATTAACCAAAAATTAACAGAACCTTTATTTGCAGTTTATAAAGCACCGATAATTTTACGACCAGATTTTTAAAGTGAGATACCAGCCCAACAGAATAAGGTGTTGATAAAAAACGAAAAAGAAGGAGGTGAAGGAGTTAGAACCGGAATGGGAAGAAAAGAATAATTTTAACGGAATATTATTTTATGAAAAGAAAGGAGAAGATAATGGTTAGAAATGGGAAAAATAGCATTAGAACAAAAAGTATTTTGGATATGTGGTTTTTAATTGCGATAATGATAAGCACTATTCTTTTTGTTTTTATTGTAACCACCCGCCTCTCGCATGCGAATGAAATTGAGACCTTGCTCAACAAACTGGTGGAAAAAGGAGTTTTAACCGGCGCGGAAGCTCAGCAGGTTTTGGTGGAAACGCGGGAGGAAGAGCGGAAAAAAATTGCTCAGGTAAAACACGACATTCTTCCGGAATGGATTCAAAAGACTAAACTCACCGGGGATTTTAGACTGCGGGAGCAGTATGAGGATCGTCAGACAAAGATGAGCGTTGGAGAACCCGATTTCGCTTGCGGTTAGGATTAGAAACACAAGTGGTCGATAAGTTTAAGGTCGGTTTTGGCATAGCCTCAGGCGACAAAAATGATGCTCGTTCGACCAATCAGACTTTACGGGATTTCTTCAACGACAAGTCAATCTGGATCGATTATGCCTACGGGCAATACACTCCCTTCAAGTGGTTAACCCTGGCGGGAGGAAAATTTAAAAACCCTCTATTTAGCCCTGATGATCTTATCTGGGATACAGACATTACCCCTGAAGGCGGAGCCGCCCAATTTAATTATAATGTGTGTGATAGCCTCGGGTTATTTACGAATGTCGGTTTTTTCATTCTCGATGAGCGACAGCCTTCTTCTACAAAGCTACCCGAGCACACAGGGACAGGATCCCTTTAATGTATGTTGTTCAACCGGGGTTTGAATGGAAATTCCGAGACGCCGACCTCAAGGATATTGCCAAACTGAAGGCAGCCGTTGCGTATTACGGATTTTCCCACGTGAAACACAATGCTATGAGGATGGAAGCGGCAACCAACACCCTTGTTAATAAAGTGTTAAAATATGATTATAATGCCTTTAATACGAATTTTCAGTTAGGATTCATGCCCCAGGGATTTATCGTTCCCTATCTCGGAGTGCTTGGCGAATTTGTGTATAACCCTGATCCGCCGAAAGGCAATACGGGATGGCTTTTGGGCGGAATGTTTGGCGCTGAAAAGGTTACGGAAAAAGGTCAGTGGCAGTTAAAATATATGTATCGCCGCTTAGGAAGAGACGCGGTTCTCGATTGTTTGCCGGATTCGGATTTTTACGGCGGCGCTACGGATGTTAGAGGTCATGAGGGGATATTTGAGTACGGAATTTATAAAAATGTGAGTGTATCATTGGATTATTATAATAATCGAAGGCTCCATGCAGCAGGACGAGAAAATAAAAACGAGCATCTTTTGCAACTTGATTGGAACCTGAAATTTTAGTAAAATAATAAGAAAAACACACTTTTCACAAAATGGAGGGAACAGAGATGAAACAGTTCATAACGATTTTTAAAAAATTTACAAAAACAGCTTTGATTTTGCTGGCGCTCTCTGTGATGGGTATAGGTCTTCAGGGAGAGGCTTTGGCTAAGAGAATATTACGATTAAAGGTTCCACCACGGTTTTGCCCATAGCCCAGATTACTGCCGAAGTGTTTATGGAGCGACATCCTGATGTAAAAATTTCCGTTCAGGGTGGCGGCTCAGGGATAGGAATTGCCGCGATTATTGATGGAACCTGCGATATTGGCGATTCCTCCCGCTCCATGAAAGAGCAGGAGCTGAGCAATGCGGTCAGCAAAGGCGTCAACCCCAAAGCCAATTTCGTTGCCATGGACGGCATTGCGGTGATTGTTCATCCGTCGAACAAACTTACCGGTCTCACCAAAAATCAGGTCAAAGATATTTATACGGGCAAAATTTCGGATTGGTCAGCATTAGGGGGTGAAAGTCAAAAAATTGTGGTTGTCTCCCGTGATTCTGCCAGCGGCACCTTCGAATCGTTTGGAGAAATGGCTTTGGATAAAGAAAAGGTTAGGCAGCCGATGCCTTAATGCAGGCATCGAATCAGGCGGTTGCTTCTACCGTAGCTAAGACTCCGGGCAATTGGTATGTGGGTGGGTATCTCCAGGAGAAGGGAGCTATCGGTAGTATGTGGGATTGGGTTATCTTTCTTCCCAGGTTAAGGCATTAGCTCTTGATGGAGTTATGCCCTCAATGCAAGGACAACTGTTCTTAGTAATAAATATAAATTAGGTCGCTCCCCTTTTTATGTACACCAATGGTTCACCGCAAGGTGTGGTAAAAGACTTTTTAGATTTTGTTTTAAGCGAAGAAGGCCAAAAATTGGTTGAGGAAGCAGGGTTTGTTGGCCTTAAATAATAGTCTCATCCTTTATCCTCCTCTCTCCTCCTTAGTAAACGCGGCGGGAGTTTCCTGCCGCGTTTTTTCGAAATTAAAATAGAGGAGCAAAGATTTGAAGGGTAACGTGATTTTTTATTTTTCTTATGAAGGGAAAGATGCTATTTGTAAAAAACCGGACGTTTAAAAAACATTAACGATTAAATGAAAGGAATAATATCAATGGCAATGAAACCGACTGAAAAAGAAGAAGAGTATTTTGCAAGGATGGAGTTTGAAAAACTGAAGAAGATTGAGATGGAGAAACATAAGACGCTTAAAGAGGAGGAAAAGCGCAGGCTTAAAGAACTGCATTTTATGAAATGTCCGAAGTGCGGGATGGAGATTATCGAGGTCGATTATAAGGGTTTAAAAGTGGATAAATGCTCAGAATGTGACGGCGTCTGGCTCGACGCGGGAGAGCTTGAGGCGGTTGCGAAGATGGACAAGTCGGGCATCGACAAGCTGTTCAGTATTTTTACCAAGTGACCGGCAGAGAAGAAACTGCCACGAAAACAGATTGGAAGCAGACCCGGCGTGATGAGAGGTGCGTTCGTTTCATCTATCTCTTTTGTCAAATGACTACCGCGGTCCGTGCCCCCGGGATATTGTTTATTTTTTGGAGGAACCATTGCGTCCCTATCAGCAGAACGTTGCAGAAATCTTGTCCGAACTCGAAACCTCTTTGCAGGGAATTTCCAGCGTCGAGGCCGGACCGCGCCTGGCGCGATACGGCCCCAATGAGTTGATCGAGAAAAAGAAGAAGACAGCGTTCGCCATGTTTTTCGATCAATTCAGGGATTTTATGATCCTTGTCCTCATTGCCGCTGCTGTTATTTCGGGTTTCATAGGTGAGTTGTCAGATACCATAGCCATCATCGTCATTGTTGTCCTTAATGCAGGTATCGGTTTTACACAGGAATATAGGGCAGAAAAAGCAATGGAAGCCCTTAAAACAATGGCAGGGCTTACCGCAACCGTTATACGAGATGGGATGCCTGCCACTATCTCCACATCCGAGCTTGTTCCCGGCGATGTAGTGATTCTTGAGGCCGGAAAAATTGTGCCTGCTGACATGAGGCTTACCGAGACAGCACAGCTTAAGGTTGAGGAGGCTGCCCTTACCGGTGAATCGGTGCCCGTAGAAAAGCATACCAATGCGTTACACGACGAGGCGGTGCCCCTTGGAGACAGGAAAAATATGGCATTCAAAGGAACAATCGTTTCCTATGGCCGCGGGATTGGTGTTGTTGTGGCAACAGGAATGAATACGGAGCTCGGCAAGATCGCCACCATGCTCCAGGAAGAGGAAGAGGTAAAAACCCCTCTTCAGAAAAGACTCGCGACTTTTGGACAGAAACTTGCCATGGTTGTGCTCGCTATATGCGCCATTGTTTTTGGTATTGGGGTTATGAGAGGAGAGCCGCTTTTATTGATGCTCCTTACCGCTATTTCCCTTGCTGTAGCTGCAATCCCCGAAGCGCTTCCTGCAGTAGTAACCATATCCCTTGCCCTTGGCGCAAAGAAGCTGGCAAAACAGAACGCTCTCATAAGAAAGCTCCCCGCGGTAGAGACCCTCGGCTCAGTAACCTATATTTGCTCCGATAAGACAGGAACGCTTACGTTAAACAAGATGACGGTGGAGGAGATATTTATTGATGGGAGAATTGTTCGTGATCCGGACTCAGATTTTACGAAAGACACAGGAACTTCCGGCCAGACTTTTATGACTGCTCTTGCCCTCAGTAACGATGCCCGGATGGATGCAGACGGCAACCTTATCGGTGATCCCACGGAAACGGTGCTCTACAGTGTTGCTGACAGACATGGTTTTGACAAAAAAGAACTTGAAAAAAAGTACCGGCGGGTGGCTGAAATTCCCGTTTGATTCTGAAAGAAAGTGCATGACTACCTTTCATGCCTGTGAAGAAGGGTATGTTTCATTTACCAAGGGCGCGACCGATGCATTGCTTGAAAAAGCACATACTATTCTGACATCTGAAGGATTAGCGCCGCTTGATACGGTGGAAATGCAGCGGGTTAATGAAAGGATGGCCGCTGACGGTTTGAGGGTTCTTTGCATAGCCACCAGGAAATGGGATGTGATGCCTGAAGACATTTCTCCGGAACAGGTAGAAACAGGGCTTACCATTTTGGGTTTTGTAGGCATGATGGACCCGCCGAGGGAAGAGGCAAAAGGGGCGGTCTCACTGTGCAAAACAGCGGGGATAAAGCCGGTGATGATAACCGGTGATCATCCCTTTACCGCCAGGGCAATCGCCAAAAGACTTGGAATACTTGACGATGATTCACGAGCAATTATTACCGGAAGAGAGCTCGATAAATTATCATTGGAGGAATTTGAGGAGAGGGTTGAGCATATAAGGGTCTATGCACGAGTAGCTCCCGAACAAAAGCTGAAGATAGTTAAGGCGCTTCAGGATAAGGGACAGTTTGTTGCCATGACCGGCGATGGGGTAAACGATGCGCCCGCATTAAAAAGGGCTGACATTGGTGTTGCCATGGGCATTACCGGGACAGACGTGTCAAAAGAAGCAGCCCATATGATACTCCTTGACGATAATTTTGCCACCATCATAAAGGCAGTGAGAGAAGGCAGAAAGATATATGACAATATCAGAAAATTTATAAAATATCTCCTCACAACAAATTCAGGAGAAATATGGACTCTTTTCCTTGCGCCGCTGGTGGGTCTGCCGATACCCCTTCTGCCGATCCATATACTCTGGATAAACCTGGTGACAGACGGACTTCCTGCGCTTGCTCTTTCTGTTGAACCTGCTGAGGGAGACGTTATGAGCAGGCCCCCACGACATCCACAAGAAAGTATCTTTGCCCACGGACTGGGCGCTCATGTCCTGTGGGTTGGTCTTCTGATGGGCGGCATTGTTCTTTTTGTCCAGGCCTGGTCAATTAAGACTGGTCATGCTCATTGGCAAACAATGGCGTTTACGGTGCTTTGTCTTACCCAGCTTGGCCATGTCCTTGCCATACGATCGGAGAAAGAATCTTTGTTCAAAATGGGATTATTCTCCAATAAATATCTTTTTGGCGCCGTCGTATTGACCTTTATCTTTCAGATGGCAACGATCTATGTGCCGGCCTTAAATCCGATTTTCAAGACGGAACCTTTGACTTTCAATGAACTGATATTCACTCTTGCATTGTCATCCATAGTTTTTTTTGCGGTGGAGATTGAAAAACTTATACGACGGCAGAGAAAAGGTGCGCAATGCTGTTCCGCTGGTCTGAATTGATATTATTCACAAACAAAGCATTACCTCTTTTTCGATTATGTTAAGGGAAAAACTTTACAAAATTATCTTTAGTATTTTAGCGCTTTCCTCCTTATTGTTTTTAGTGGGGATTACCGTCATCCTTTTTACTGAAGGGTTGCCGATTTTTCACGAGACCGGGGTTGGGGCTTTTATTTTCGGAAAGTCCTGGTATCCCACCTATGATCCCCCGGAGTTCGGTATTTTGCCTTTAATGGTAGCTTCCTTTTGGGTAACCTTGGGAGCGTTGCTGGTATGTGTGCCTTTGGGGGTGGGAAGCGCACTTTTCATCAATGAATTAGCAGGACCAAAGATAAAAGCCATTTTAAAGCCGTTGATTGAAATTCTGGCGGCCATTCCGTCAATTGTTTTCGGTTTTTTTGGCATGGTTATTGTCGCTCCCTTTTTGCAAAAACTTCTGGGCATTCCCACCGGTCTTTGTGCGTTTACCGGCAGTTTGCTTCTGGGCATCATGGCTCTCCCGACGGTCTGCAGTATTGCTGAGGATGCTTTGAGCTTTGTGCCCAAAAGCTTTCGGGAGGCATCCCTGGCCTTAGGGGCAAACCGGTGGCAGACTTTAGTTAAAGTGGTGATACCGGCGGCGGGGTCAGGCATTTCGACGGCGATTATACTGGGAATGAGCCGGGCGGTAGGAGAAACCATGACCGTTCTTATGGTTACCGGCGGGGCAGCCGTGATTCCCCATTCCTTTTTTGAGCCGGTTAGGCCCATGACCGCTACGATTGCAGCGGAGATGGGAGAAGCAGTGATGGGAGGCGCTCATTACCACGCTTTGTTTGCCATTGGTCTCATCCTGTTTTTAATCACGTTTTTCTTTAACGTCCTTGCTGAGATGGTCAGTCGAAGATTTAGAATAAAGCTGGGATTAAGCGGATGAAAAATAAACTCACTCAGTATCTTGGATTTTTGCTTTTATGGATCTCCATCATTCTCTACCCTGTTTTTCCTTGGGACCATAATTTATTTTGTTTGTGTTAAGGGGATCAGCATAATCTCCTGGGAGTTTTTGACTGAGGTGCCGCGAAGAGGGATGACCGCAGGAGGCATTGCTCCAGCCATCGTGGGAACGTTGTATCTTACCATGGGAGCCATTTTATTTTCCCTTCCGCTCGGGTTGGCCTGCGCGATCTACCTTTGTGAATATAGCCCAGCGGGTTATGTGGTCAATATCATCCGAATGAGCATCAATAACTTAGCGGGCGTTCCCTCAGTGGTGTTCGGACTTTTCGGGTTGGCAGTGTTTGTCAAGTTTTTTGGTTTTGGAGTTTCAATCCTTTCCGGAAGCCTTACCCTCGGGATCATGGTTCTTCCGCAAATTATCTCTGCCTCTCAGGAAGCGCTCATAGCGGTCCCGCAATCTTACCGGGAAGCCTCTCTTGCCCTCGGAGCAACCCACTGGCAGACGATAAAGAAAATGGTCCTGCCTTCTGCTTTACCGGGCATCCTGACGGGAGTCATTTTAAGTATCGGCAGGGCAGCGGGTGAGACAGCTCCGATTCTCTTTACCGCGGCAACTTTTTATACCCGGGGATATCCGGACTCGATTTTTTCTGAGGTGATGGCTTTACCGTATCATATTTATGCTCTTATGACCGAAGGGACCCATCCGGAAAAGCAGACGGCGATTGCATACGGGTGCGCTTTAATTCTTATGCTGTTGGTCTTATTAATGTCGGCATTAGCAATCTTCCTTCGTCAGCGGCAGAGGAGCTTTTATGGAAAATAGTATCGAAATCAAAGCCGAAGAGATTAATTTCTATTACGGAACTAAACAGGCGCTCAAAAATATTAATTTAGAAATCTATGAAAAACAGGTAACCGCTCTTATAGGTCCTTCGGGGTGTGGAAAATCAACGTTTATCCGATTGTTAAATCGGATGAACGACCTTATTCCCCATACCCGGGTAGAAGGGAAAATCTATTTTGAGGGACAAAACATCTTTGAAGAAAATGTTGATGTCGTAAGTCTCCGGCGACGGGTAGGTATGGTTTTTCAAAAACCAAACCCCTTTCCCAAAGACGATTTTCGAGAATGTGAGCTACGGACTGGAAGTCAAGGGGATAAGGGACAAACAAACAATTGAAGAAAAAGTAATCGCATCACTCAACCAGGCAGCGTTATGGAAAGAGGTAAAAGACCGGCTCCATGACAGTGCTTTGGGGCTTTCCGGGGGGCAGCAGCAACGGCTTTGTATTGCGCGCTGTTTAGCGGTTGAGCCGCACGTAATTTTATTTGACGAACCGTGCGCAAGCTTAGATCCCATTTCCACCAGAAGTATTGAAGAACTCATCCTGGACCTAAAAAAGTATTATACTATTGTGATTGTAACCCATAACATGCAACAAGCTGCTCGTATTTCTGATTTTACCGCTTTTCTTTATTTGGGCGAGTTGATCGAATTCGGTCTTACTGAAAAAATATTTACGGTACCCAAACAAAAAATGACCGAAGAATATTTAACCGGAAAATTTGGTTAAGGGAAGGAGAATATATGTTAGTGGAAGAAAAAATTACCAGTCTCAAGCGCGAGCTTATCGAGTATGCTACCTTGGTAGAAGGGATGATTGATAAGAGCATCAAAGGGCTGATCAATAAAAATAAAGGGTTGCTTATTGAGGTGATGGAGAAGGATGAACGGCAAGCGAACGAATTCGAAATCAAGGTAGACGAGATCTGTATGGCATTAATTGCTCAGTACCAACCCAAGGGAAAGGGATTGCGTACTATTCTTATGTCCTACAAAATTAATAACGATTTGGAAAGAATGGCAGATCACGCGGTGAATATCGCGGAAACGGCTCTTACGTTAATTGAAGTTCCGCCCATGACTGAATATGTGAAGGACGTTTTAAAAATGGCAGAAATTACCCGTGGTATGCTAAAGGATAGCATTGACTCATTTGTTCATGAAGATTCCGCATTAGCTCAGGATGTTTGTAAAAGAGACGACGTGGTTGATGATTTAAGAAGGGTGAACCGAAGGGAGATAATCGGGTCTATGTGCGCTGAGTGTTCCATAATGGAGGTAGGGCTGGATATTTTGCGAATCGCCCGGAACATAGAGCGGATTGCTGATTTGTCGACGAACATCTGCGAGGATGTTATTTTTATGGTTGAAGGAAAAGTAATAAAACACAAAATTGATAAGATGTAATGAGGAGGACTGGCAGGGGTTACCATCAAAACACATCAGCCAAAATGCCATAACTTGTTCAGTTTATCACCGCTTCTGTTTTTTATTGATGACCTCCATCATTTTCCCGTAACGGCTGAGCGACACGTAAGAAGGCAGGATGTTTAGATCTTTGTGCCCTTACGCTCTCTTTGGCTAACCGAACCGGAAATTGTCATTATATCTCCGGTGCCATATAATGACTTGATAGAGTGAAAAGCCATGTGATATAATGCATTATCAAGGTTATAGAGTGAGGGAGAGGTATGCGTGTGGTTGTCGAACATTTCTCCCCTCAGAGTAGTAACCACAAAACATGGAAAGGAGTGTGAAGATGAGTTTACGAGAAGACATTCAAAACTTCATGGCGCAATTTCTTAAACAGGTGCCGAAAGACATACAGAAGGTAATGCAAGAAGAGGCCGAACGCCTTGCCCAGTCCGGCATTGCCGAAAAAAGTCTCAAGGCAGGGGACAAGGCTCCGACGTTTTCTCTTCCCAATATCTTTGGTAAGGATATTTCTTCCCAGGCGCTTCTGGCCCGTGGTCCACTGGTAGTGAGTTTCTACCGCGGCGGCTGGTGACCCTATTGTAACTTAGAGCTGCGGTCATTGCAGCTCATGATCTCTGAAATTAAGTCATTAGGGGCGACACTGGTTGCGATTTCGCCGCAAGTGCCGGAAAAGTCGCTTGCGACTGCCGAAGAAAACAAGGTGTCATTCGAGGTGCTGAGTGACGTCGGTAATAAGGTGGCACGTCAGTTCGGCCTGGTCTTCACCTTACCCGAGCGACTGCGTACGATCTATAAGCAATTCGGCGCTGATGTTGCGGCAGCAAACGGCGATGAACGCTATGAACTACCACTGGCTGCCACCTACGTGATTGCTGTGGACGGGATTATCAGATATGCCTTTGTTGACACTGACTACACCAAACGACTGGAACCGGAAGAGATAGTCAAGATTCTTAAACAAAGCCTGGCTGACCGTTAACCGTTATTGGACACAAGAAATTTAGTGACTTTTTTCTCATTTGGTTAGAGCATCTGTCCAAGCATGTCGACACAGGGGATAACATGAAAAAATTTCTTCTTGCTGTAATCCTGGTTCTCGCTCTTTTGATTGTTGGTGGGATTATGGTTGGGGACTTTGTCCTGGAGAAAGTCTCCACGAAGGCCCTCGAATATTTAGTGGCAGAAAGCAAGGCGCGAGGAATCAACGTGGATTTTGCCCGATTTGGAGATGTGGGGTTAAATGGTTTTAACGCGGTTAGGTGGAGAAAGTTCGTCGCGGTTATCAATGCGCCCAGGTATATTGCTCTCGCTCCGGGGGAGGATATCGTCGTATCAATAGAGGAAATAAACCTTGGTCTCACAAGACTTCTTAAAGGCGTTGCCGCAATCACCGCGCATGATATTGCCCTCAGAGTGGAAGGCGGACGGTCTTCAAAAGAAACTTCAAAGGAGCCGCAAGAAGGCCTGGACAATGGAGAATTAAGGGTAGAATTTCCCCTCAAGGGAGACGAAAAAGGAATCTCAGCTACTGCACTGGCCGAGATTCCTAAGAGGGTATTGCAGTTTCTGCAGCAAGGCACGACTCAGATTCCTTTCGATTTTCGAGCGGAGAGTAGTTTTAAGATCGGCGAATCCGCGGTGAAGGCAGATATCACGACCAAAATGGAAAGCGGTTACTATTTTCTCGTCATGTCGCCTGACGATGTGCGACGGATTAGTAAAATGTTGAACGAAGAGCTTACTGAGACGGAAATCCGTCTGGTTTCTACCCACCCGTTTCTGGCGCCGGCGCTTTTTAAAATCCGCAACTACGCCCGCACTCAAGTCGGAAGCTGCCTATGCAAAGGATGCCACAGTTCCGGAAAAGGCATATCGCCATGTGTTATGGAGTTTTCTGCTCACCAAAGAGTTCGGACCGGAGTTTGCGAAGCAAGTAACCGATGCCCATGAAATCGGCGCCGTGAAGCCTAATACTGAAGCTGACCACCGGATGGATTATAACAACAATAAGGTTGGCCGGTGACTACGCGAAAGCAGGTTATGCCGAGGATATGCTCTTGGAATTGGTGAGGACTGATCCTCAGGTGATTCGAGTTCCCTCACAATAAAGTGGTAACGTGCCCGCTAAAAAACAATGAGCTATGAGCTAACGATCCCTTACGCCAGGACATTCTTTGATGAGTTCATCCTTGTGTCTTTTGAAATGTTCCCAAAACGGAAATGTGCGGCATTGACGTGGCCTTACCGTATAGATTGAACAGCATCTTTGGGGACTATCGAAAAATACACACTCCAAGCCGTACTCTCCAACTCGTTCTTTGATGGAGAGACGGTTGTTAATGCGATTGAGATATTGGGGGATGAAATCAACGGGGTTGGTTTGCAGAAACCGGCACATTCTAAGAATGTCCTCGTGGTTAACCCAAATATTACCGGACTCTCCGTGGCAACAGTGGCCAGGACAGCTCTCACAGGCACTGGGGTCAAAACCGAAGTCAAACCCTTCTTTTTGTATGATGTTCATTGGCGACATTTGTTTTATCCGTATTCACGATTGAATAGTTGTTTTGCAAGCTTCTACCTAAACGCAGAGGACAGCGGCAAGGCCGGGGGGTGACCTTGGCAAGGACCAAAGAAATGGTTCTATGCCGGGTGCCACGGGCGAAGACTTTAGTCTTGCCCGTGTCCCTCACATGAAAACCGATTATTGCTATCCCTGCATGAACTTTGCGGGTGTCTATCAGGTGCTAGCGAATATCTGTAATCGGCACTCCCGAAAGGGGACGACGCACCTCACCCAAGATCCATGAACCCTGTGAATTGAGTGCGAGACATTTTCGGACGACTTCAATGCAGAACCGATCAAAACATTCCATTACCACCGTATTTTCATAGCTTCCGAGGCCGGAGTAAACGACCAAGAATCTGTAGGGAGGAAACAAGTGCGCTTCTTTGGACATTTTCAAACACCTGTGTGATGATCTTTGGGCCGAAGGGGTTGTACATATATAGTACTATATTTGAGGCCGGAAATTTATAGTTCACTACGTTCATGCAATGCACTTCCAACGCCGTGCACTTCTGTCTGTACGAACGATATATCTCGAAGTTGCGTATTGCGATGGCACTGAGGTCTTTGGACCACTCGACCCCGATGATCCGTTTGAAAGGGAAGTCCGCAGCGCACAGAAGCGCTCGGCCTTTGCCGCACCCGAAATCGATGAAAGTGAACTCGCGGTAATCGACCCGAAGGTTTTTTAGGATGTACCTCAGAACTCTTGGGTGAGTTGGCAGGGATCGGACTATTTGGCCGGGCTTGGGTTGCTCGTCATACCTCATGGACAGGGACGCGGTGGTGTTGGTCCCGTGCTTCAGGTCAAACTCCTCATCTCGTGTCCGAGTCAGGAGATGGACCAGGCAATATCTGAGCGTGTCAAAGAAACCGAACATCCTGTAATGCGAGAGAACCGTCGAAATTTTATCCCGTGTAATGCTCTTCACTAGTCGCTCTCTTTAAAGGGGTGCCGATCTCACAGTTCGGGAAGACAGAGTAGGACATTTTTCTAACTTTCGATTATCTCTTCTGATTTTACGCCTAACGAAAAGCTGTGGGGCGGGATGCTCCTCGCCGTCTCCACCGGCGACAGGTTAGAAATGCTTTATCCATGCCTTGCATATTTCGGTAAGCCACAATGGCTGCACGACTTAACCAGACAAAGAGGATCACCTCTAAGAAACGGTGATCTATACAAAAAACCGAATTGTTGCACGGTGGACATCGCCAGCTTTGAAGAACATTTATTGAAATCAAAAATGTAATTCCCCAGATACAGAACAATGGAATAATTATAATTTTTATATTTCTAATATAATATCCAAGGTCCAACCCAATACCACCCACTACTGGTAAGTATAGAATAGAAATTACCCAAAGTGCATTTCGCCATCTTCGAACCTTTGCAATGATACTTCATACGAAATTGATTTTGCACTATTTTTCATTCTGTATCTACAGCTTTCTAACAATGATTATATTGATCCGTATAAAAAACTTTAGTGCTTCAGTGTAAGTGTGTTAGCGGTCAATAATAAAAAAATGTATCCTGCCACAAAACAAAAAAAGCCCAACACCTTTATATCCGGCGATTCGGCCTTATTATTTTTATCAATCTTAAAAACCCATCCCATTAAAGACACCTTTTCCCTGTAGCGTGATTATCTTTATGTGGGTTTGATATTATTCCCCTTTTTAATCCTAACGAGGATAAAAGTCAACAAAATAGGATCAAGGTTAGTGATTGAGCAGAACGGCATGAGGGCGTTAATGATTTTCTAATCGAAACGCTTTTCCGTGAAGAAAACTTTGCGAGCCGATGAAAAAATTTCCCCGAGCCATATTACCTGTAAAAACCTTCCTTGTCTCGGTTCTCCGGCAAACGGATATGATGCAATGCTCCCTGCGCATACCATTATGTTTTATACTAAGTCCATAAAATATATTGATAAATAACCATATCTATCTCCTGTCAAGTTTGGTTGAAGATTGCTTGAGAATTTGGCTGTGGTTCGGTATAATATTTGCATAGAATGGTGTCATTTTGTTTCCTTGGAAAAAGTCGAAGAACACCATTAAAAAATAAATTTGGAATGCTACGGTTATGACGTTGATAAAGGATGCTTCACTCCCCATTGAACCAATAAAGCGGGCAAAGATTAGTGTGCGGGGAATTGTGCAGGGGGTGGGGTTTCGGCCTTTTGTCTATCAACTTGCCTTCAAACACGGGCTAAAAGGGTGGGTGTGTAATACTTCGGGTGATGTAAAAATTGAAGTGGAAGGATCGAGTGATTCTCTTCAATTGTTTTTGGATCAGCTTAAAACCGAGGCGCCGCCGCTTGCTCTGATTGAAGAAATAAACCACCTCTATGTTGCTTCGGATGGGGATCAGACTTTTGAGATACGAGAGAGCAAGCCGGAAAAAGGAAAATACCAGCGCATTTCTCCGGACATTGCTACGTGCCCTTTGTGCCTAAAAGAAATACTGGATAGAAACGACCGACGGTATCGCTATCCTTTTACCAACTGTACCAACTGTGGGCCCCGGTTTACTATCATCAAGGACATTCCTTACGACCGCCCTGAAACAACTATGCGAACATTTAAAATGTGCCCGGAATGTCAAACGGAGTATGACGACCCTGTTGACCGGCGCTTTCACGCTCAGCCCAACTGCTGTCCCACGTGCGGGCCGAAACTTGAAATTACTGATCAGGCTGGAAAGACGATTGCTTCTCAGGATCCTGTTCGTGATGTTTGTGCCTTACTGAAGCAAGGGAAGATACTTGCTTTAAAGGGGCTGGGCGGATTTTTGCTTGCTTGTGATGCGACGAATGAACAGGCGGTAACAAACTTAAGACAAAGGAAAAAAAGGCCCTTTAAACCTTTTGCGGTCATGATGAGCTTCGCTTGATGAAGTAAAGAAGTTATGTGTGGTCTCACCGGAGGAAGAAAAACTCCTTACTTCTGTGAAAGCACCGATCGTGTTATTGCAATTAAAAGACAATAAAAAAGTATCCGCCGCTGTGGCGCCAAATCTCAACTACTTAGGTGTGATGTTACCCTACACGCCCCTTCATCATTTACTGATGCACGAGGTTTCATTGCCTTTGGTGATGACGAGCGGTAATCTCAGTGAAGAACCGATCGCCAAGGATAATGATGAAGCGTTGAGAAGACTCTCGGGGATTGCCGATTATTTTCTCGTGCATAACCGGGATATCCATGTCCAGTTTGATGATAGTGTGACGATGATTGAAAATAATAAACCCCAGGTCTTAAGGCGCGCGCGAAGCTATGCTCCGGATCCAATCCAACTTCCTTTTAAGGCTAAAGACGTGTTAGCGTGCGGTCGCTGAACAAAAAAATACTTTCTGCATTACCAAAGACGAGTACGCTTTTATCAGCCAGCACATCGGAGATCTGGATAATCTTGATACGTTAATTCATTTTGAGAAAGTGCTCGATCATTATAAAAAGCTTTTTCGGTTAGACCCGCGTATCATCGCTTGCGATAAACACCCGGATTATTTTTCCACGCGATACGCTCACGAGCTTAAGGCTAAGAATAATGATCTCACTTTAATTCCGGTCCAGCATCATCATGCCCACATTGTAAGCTGTATGACTGAGAACAAAGTTGATTCACCGGTTTTAGGGGTTGCGTTTGACGGGACAGGTTATGGCGAGGATGGCTGCATCTGGGGCGGAGAATTTCTTTGGGTTAATTGTAAAAACTACAGACGGCTCGGACATCTCGAATATATACCTATGCCCGGGGGAGAAACTGCGATCAAAAAACCGTACCGAATGACCATAAGCTATCTTCTTAACCTTTTCGGCGCGAACAATTTACCGGGACAGGCTGCTTTTTTTGAGGAAGTCGAGGAAACGGAATTCGAACTTATCAAAAATCAGCTTGAGAAGAGGATCAATACTCCTTTGACTTCAAGCTGTGGCCGTTTGTTTGATGGCGTCTCAGCGTTATTAGGAATTAGGAATGTGGTTGAGTACGAAGGGCAAGCCGCGATTGAACTGGAAATGGTTGCCGCTCAAGGCAACGCAGTGGAAAAGAAATATTTTTGCGACATCACTGAAGAAAATGGTGTAAGAGTAGTACGCCTGAAGAATATTTTTGCCGGGATTTTTGATGACCTTGGACACGGAGTATCCCGGGCCGAGATTGCTTCCACGTTTCACCACTCTATCGCGCACATGATCGCTCAGATGTGTCAGATGCTTGCAAGGGATACGGGTATCACGAGGGTAGCGTTCAGTGGGGGAGTATTTCAGAATCGACTGCTTTTAAGGCTAACCCGTCATTATCTGGAGAAAGCGGGAATGCATGTTATTACCCACCGGGAGGTTCCCAGTAATGACGGGGGGATTTCCCTCGGGCAGGCGGTGATTGCCAATTTTAATACTGAGGGCGATTAAAATAAATTCTTTGGTTTCTTAAGTTTCTTGGGTATAAAGAGAGACGGCGAATAAAAGAGATACGCAAAAGAAGTCATTTTTTAATTGATTAACGAGGAATATAGGTTATGTGTCTTGCGGTACCCTTTCAGGTTAAGTCAATCGAGGGAGACTATGCTCACGTGGAAATAAGCGGGGTCTCTCGTAAAGTAAGCATTATGCTCACCCCGGAGGTTACGGTTGGGGATTATATCCTTGTTCACACGGGATACGCCATAGCTAAAATTGATGAAGCTGAAGCTCAAGAAACGATGAAACTTTTTGATGAATGTTTGGAAGTGGTTGAAAAGAATGAAATTTCTTGATGAGTACCGCGATCCCGAATTGGCTCAGCGTTTAGTGGAAAAAATCCGTAACCATTCTCTTCAGGGTTTGAGGCTCATGGAGTTCTGCGGCGGTCATACCGTAGCGATCATGAAGTACGGTCTTCGCCAGCTTCTTTTTCCTCAGGTGGAATTGCTTTCGGGTCCGGGTTGTCCGGTCTGTGTTACGGCCAATGCAGACATTGATAAAGCAATCGCTTTGGCCAAAAAACCAGAAATAATTCTGACCACCTTTGGCGATATGCTCAAAGTGCCGGGCAGTTATTCCAGCCTCCAAAAAGTGAGGGCTGACGGCGGTGACGTGCGGATCGTTTACTCAGCGCAGGATGCTTTAGAGATCGCTCAGGGAAATCCGAGACAAAAAAGTTGTCTTTTTGGGTATCGGGTTTGAGACCACTGCCCCTACGATCGCGGCCTCAATCCTTGAGGCTAAAAACCGGGAGATCAAAAACTATTATGTCCTGTCCTTGCATAAACTCTGCCCTCCGGTGATCAAAGCACTGCTTGATTCAGGAGAGATTAAGCTCGATGGTATCATCCTGCCCGGACACGTAAGCGCTATTATCGGCTCCTATCCTTATGAATTTATCCCGCGCGATTATGGTATTGGTGGTGTTGTTGCCGGGTTTGAACCTTTGGACATTCTGCTGACAGTGGAAATGCTTATCGCCCAGATCGAAAACAGAAAACCCACGATCGAGATCGCTTACCGAAGAGGAGTTAAACCAGAAGGAAATAAAAAAGCACGGGAAATAATGGAAACGGTATTTGAGATTACCGAGGCTAACTGGCGGGGGCTTGGCCGGGTGCCGGCAAGCGGCCTTACGCTCAAGAGGGAATATCAAGACTTTAATGCTGAAGCTTCTTTTGTTCTGGAAGCAATTCCAGCAAAAGAACCCGAAGGATGCGTGTGCGGCGAAATTCTACGGGGCATTAAAACGCCGCTCAATTGTAAGCTTTTTGGTTCGTATTGTACTCCTGAACAGCCGGTCGGACCCTGCATGGTCTCGTCCGAAGGTTCGTGCGCGGCCTATTATCTTTATGGTGGTGAAAACAATGGACGATAAAATTCTTCTTGCTCACGGCAGCGGTGGAAAACTTACCCACGACTTAATAAAAAATTTATTACTGAAAGAATTAGGAAACCCTTGTCTGAACCTTTTAGATGATGCAGCCACCTTTACGCTGAATGGTCGTATTGCCTTTACCACGGATAGCTATGTGGTGAGTCCTCTTTTTTTCCCCGGAGGGGACATTGGGAAACTGGCTGTCTGTGGAACGGTCAATGACCTCTCTATGGTGGGGGCAATCCCAAAGTATGTGAGCCTTTCGCTGATCATTGAGGAAGGGTTTTTATTACCTGATTTAAAAAAAATAATTTTCTCCATTCACACTACCGCACAAGAAGCAGGAGTGAAAGTGGTTACCGGCGATACAAAAGTAGTAAATCGCGGGTCAGCCGATAAGCTTTTTATCAATACCGCGGGTATCGGGATTATTCCCGACGGGGTGGAAATCTCTGGTTCACATGCCAAGACTGGTGATAAAATAATCCTGAGCGGCCCCATTGGGGATCATGGGATCGCAATTCTTTGCCAACGGGAGGGACTTAAGTTTGAAACTTCCCTCGAAAGTGATTGTGCCCCCTTAAATAAATTAGTTGCGGATATGTTAGAAGCCTCGAACAAAATTCATGCTCTTCGTGACCCTACGCGGGGAGGGTTAGCAAGCACGCTCAATGAGTTTGCCGAGAGTTCCAAAGTGGGAATAACAATTGAAGAAGATAAAATACCGGTTAGGGATACCGTTCGGGCAGCTTGTGAACTTTTAGGATTTGACCCGCTTTACGTAGCCAATGAAGGAAAATTGGTGGCAGTGGTTGATTCTCAAGCTGCGGAAAAAGTTTTGTCTAAGATGCAAAAAAATGAGCAGGGAACTCAAGCAGCAATAATTGGTGAAGTTGTGGCCGACCACCCTGGAAAAGTGGTCATGAAAACCCAGTTTGGTTCCTCGCGGATTATAAGTATGCTTGCAGGAGAGTTGTTACCCCGAATTTGCTAACATTATAATTGTATAAATTTTTAATTTGAGAACCAGAAAAAAAATTTTTCGTTCAAAGTGTCGAGTTTTTTTACAGATTGTCAAATTATTGGTTATTGAAGTACTTGAATAATTCTTCACTCGTTGAGTTTTTTTATAAAAAGAAAATGTTTTGCATGGTATTGTAATAAAAAAAATATTGATTTTTTCTTTATTTTTTTGTATTATTTCACCCATCAAAATTTACATTAATTAAAAGGTTAATTACCTCCTTAAATTTTTCATTTTAAAATTCATAGGTAATCGAATAAATTTTGATCGTGGGCACAATTTATGCTTGCTTTTTAACCAATTGTGGCTACGAAGGATAAATTTTTGACAAAAAAATTTGTAATAGATATTTGCGTTAGAATAAAAACAATTTCGAAGAAAAGAGGAAACTAAATATAAAATTTGAAACTTTAAATCAGCCTGATAATTAATCTTTACATTTTTTACAAAAGCCTCATGCTGATAAAGATCAGGTGAGAAATTTGAAAAAAAATAAAATAAGTTTATAGGTGAATTTTAATAAAAGAAAAAAGGTGAGCTTAGTAGGAGGCAGATTATGGAATTACAGAAAATTGATAAGCATGATCTAGGTCTCTTTGTCCAGAACCTTATCAATAACTTTCAGGTGGAAGGGGTTAAGAAAAAAGGGCAGTCTGTTTATGGTAAGTCGTTTTTTTATGGTTCCATTAATGCTCCTGATGAGTTGTGCTTGGATTTCGACTGCACGACTATGCCCCCGAAAAAGTATTTTTTCCCTCCCAAGGAAGAACTTCTTAAATTTACCATCGGCCCTAAGTCGGAAGTTGCTGAAGTGATCGAGAGCAAGCCCTTTATTATCTTTGGTGTACATCCTTATGATCTTAAAGCCGTAGGCCAAATGGATAAAATCTTTAGCGAAGGAAACCCTGATCCAAACTATCTGAGGCGAAGAGAAGGAATTTTACTCATAGGGGTTGATCCGACAAGGGTTTCCCCGCGTTCTTTCTGGAGTTCCATGGAGGCGGCTTCAGTGTCCTCAGGCTTCGACTTGATGCTCACGGATATCGGAGAGAGCTATCTGGTAGAGATAGGAACTGATAAGGGGAGCAATCTTCTAAAAAAATACGCAAAGGCTCGCCCAGCCACCAAAGAAGAAGAACGAAAGCGAATTGAAATCCGATCTAAGATGCTGGATATGTGCAAAAAAAGGGCTCTGACCTTTCCTATGCGAGAGCTACCTTCTTTGCTCCATAATTCCCTCGGCAGTTCCCTTTGGGATGAAAAAGCGAGTAAATGTCTAAGTTGCGGGACCTGTAATATGGTCTGTCCGACCTGCTACTGCTTTGATGTGTGGGATGATGTAGATCTGGATCTTACCCATGGCCAGCGCCTTCGTCGCTGGGATGGATGTTTATTTTCCGATTTCGCCAAAGTTGCCACCGGAGAGAATTTCCGTGAGAGCCGGACCGCAAGATACCGACATCGTTTTTACCGCAAAGGACAATATCTGTTTTCTAAATTAAATGATGCGGCGTGTGTGGGGTGTGGCCGATGTGCTGCATATTGTCTCCCCGACATCGCTGACCCGGTGGATGTCTTTAATAGATTAAAGGAAGATGTAAAATAAGGAGGGAATCCATGATGAATCAACCTACGTTAGACGGTTCTCCTTATCTACCCAAGTGGGCGGAGATCTCCCGAATCGAGAAACTTACTGAAAGTGAAAAACTTTTTCAATTACGCCTCTCGAACGGGAAGCCGTTGGGCCACCAGCCTGGACAGTTTGTAGAGGTATCTGTTATGGGGATTGGTGAAGCTCCCATATCAATTTCCTCTCCTCCGGTAAATGATAATTCCTTTGAGCTGGCGGTTCGAAAGGTAGGGAATCTTACCAATGCGATGCACCGCCTCGGGGTTGGAGATAAGCTCGGGATTCGGGGCCCCTTCGGCACCAATTTCCCGACCGAAGAGGCTAAAGGAAAAGATGTATTATTCGTTGCTGGTGGAATCGGGTTAGTTCCATTACGTTCCTTCATTAAATTTGTGTTAGAACACAGAAAGGATTATGGAGAGGTTACTATCTTATTTGGTGCCCGGAATCCCTCGGAACAGCTTTTTCTCAGCGAACTTGAGGAATGGAGAGGGAGAAAGGATATCCGGTACCTGGAGACAGTGGATCGAGCCGATGCAAATTGGAAAGGCAACGTCGGCGTGATCACCACGCTTTTCTCCAAGGTTCACGTTGATCCTTCTAAAACCATCTGTGTTGTGGTTGGCCCTCCGGTAATGTATCGGTTTGTTATAATGGAGACAAAAGCAAAGGGCATACCCGATACACAAATCTTCCTTTCCCTCGAAAGAAGAATGAAGTGCGGATTAGGAAAGTGCGGCCATTGCCAGATCAATAAGATTTATGTCTGCCAGGATGGCCCGGTGTTAAGGTATTCGGATATCTTTGACTTAGAGGAGGCGCTGTGATGGATAAACCAAGAGTAGCTTTTTTTGACTTTGCAAGCTGCGAAGGAGATCAGCTCCAGATCGTAAACTTAGAAGAAGATCTCTTGAAGGTGGTTGGGGCGGTTGATATTGTGAGTTTCAGGGAAGCCATGAAAGGACACTCGGATAATTATGACATCGCCTTTGTTGAAGGTTCAATTACTCGTCGTTCCGATGAGCCGAGGCTTATGGAAATTCGTAAAAATGCTAAAATCCTGGTTGCACTCGGCGCCTGCGCTACGATAGGCGGGGTCAACCTGCTTAAAAATTTTCAGGAGCTGGAAAGTGTAAGGAAATTTGTTTATGGAGATAAATTTTACAACTATGAGACATACCCGGCGCGGCCTATCAAAGCGGTAGTTCCGGTGGATCTCGAGATCCATGGGTGTCCGATAAATCGAAATGAATTCGTTATGGCGTTCAAAGCGCTGCTGATGGGAAAGAAACCGGAAATTCCCAATTACCCGGTCTGCGAAGAATGTAAGATGGCTGAAAATATATGTGTTTTCGAGTTGGGAATGACCTGTATGGGACCGGTTACCCGGGCGGGCTGCGGGGCTTGTTGTGTTGGAGAAGGAAGCGTGTGCTGGGGCTGCCGGGGTTTTGTTGATCATCCCAATGCGGACTCAGAAAGGGAGGTCCTGGCTAAGTATGGGCTGAGTGTAGCCGACATTCTTAAAAAATTTCGACTTTACACTGGTTTTTCGGAGGTGTCAAAATGAATGCTACAAAGGTCATCCAGATTCACCATGTGACCCGTGTAGAGGGGCATGGAAATGCCGATATCCAAATAAAAGATGGTAAGGTTGAGAAGTGTCAGTGGCAGGTGGTGGAGGCTCCCCGTTTTTTCGAAGCCGCGCTCCGAGGGCGGAAATGGTATGAAGTCGCGCACATTACTTCGAGGATCTGTGGAATTTGCTCCATTGGGCATACTCTCTGCTCCTTAAAAGCCACTGAAGCGGCGATGGGCATCACGGTCTCCGACCAGACAGTTAAACTCCGCAAACTGCTGATTAATGGTGAGACCCTTCAGAGCCACATTCTTCACTTAGGGTACCTGGTGCTTCCCGATCTCGTAAGGCAACCCAGTGTTATTCCTCTTGCCTCCACACATCGTGAGGAGGTACTTCTTGTTGTCCGGCTTCATCGCCTGGCGAATGAAATGTCTGACCTGATCGGAGGTCGCACGATTCATCCGCAGCGTCCGGTGGTAGGTGGATTTGCCAAGTGGCCGAGCGTGGCCGAGCTGGAGGACTTAGGTAAAAAATTAGAATCAGCGTCGTCTGATGTAATGACGCTGGTGGATTTTGTCAAGAGTCTCGCTCCAAATTTTCCGAAATTTTCTCGGGAGACTGAATATATTGGGCTTACTCATCCGACTGAATATGCATTCTATGAAGGAGATATTGGATCCACCGACGGAGGAACATGGCCGGTTGATCAATATAAGGGCGTTGTTAATGAATACTTAGTTCCCCATTCCACCGCCAAGTTTGCCCGGCACAAACGGGACACTTATATGGTGGGTGCTCTTGCGCGCCTAAACTTAAATTATGACAAGCTGCTCCCGGGAGCCAAGAAACTTGCTGAGGCTGTGGGTCTGAAACCTATCAATTGCAATCCGTTCATGAATAATGTGGCTCAGCTTGTGGAAATAGCTCATGCCTTCGAAGACTCAATCCAATTAATAAAGAAACTTGTACAGAAATGGGACAAAGAAGAAAAACCGGTTGTTTCCGTTAAAGCAGGATTTGGAGCCGGGGCTGTTGAGGTACCAAGAGGAATCCTCTTCCATGAATATGGATATAACAAAGACGGAGAGATTGTCTGGGCTAATTGCGTAATCCCCACCAACCAGAACCATGGAAATATCCAAAAGGACATGGAAGCTTTTGTGGAGGAAATTAAAGATCGTCCACAGGAAGAAATTGAATTAATGGTGGAGATGCTTGTGCGGGCTTATGATCCCTGTATTTCTTGCTCCACCCATTAATCGAAAATATTTCACAAATAATTTTTACTCTTATCGAAAAAAAAGAGGAGGTAAGTCATGGATAAGCCAAAAATTCTCATTATCGATGACGACGCTCGATGCCGTTGAGCTCATCCGAATTACCTTGGAAGCCAATAATTATGATGTTTTTAGTGCGGGGAATGGGACCGAGGGCCTCAAGTTGGTTAAGGAAATCCGTCCGGACCTTATTATTCTTGACGTAATGATGGATACTGCCACTGAAGGTTTTCAAGTTTCCTATCAGCTCAGGAGTAAAGACCCAAAATCTGAATACCGAGAGTTCTCTCAGACACCGATTATTATGATGACCGGAGTATCTCAAAAATTGCATATGAAGTTTTCTCCAGAGCAAGATGGCGATTATCTTCCGGTAGACGAATTTTTAGAAAAACCTGTCCGGGTTGATTCGTTATTGGAAAAGATCAAAAAGTTACTGAAACGATAAAGATAAATAAAATGTGGGATGGTTGCGCAAACCTGCGAGTAATATTCGCCTTCCTTATATCGCAGAACACATATCGTTGATAATAAAACGCACCGCGCTCATCAAATGCATATCTTAATTGTTTACTAAAAAAATTGGCTAATAACACAATGGATGAGCAGCAGGAAATAAAAGCCTTTTTTTATGAGAAGGGAAGGGAAGAACCACTTTCTAAAGTTGGTTGGTGGATCCTGCTGAGGTGGGTTTTGCTGGGCGTGACCATTCTTGCCAGCCTTACAAGCAACTTTCTCCTTAATTTAAATCTTCCTCTTGCTCTACATCTTATTTCTTTGCCTCCCGGTTGCTTTTTTGAATGCGCTTCTCCATTATCAACTCTTCACCCTTAAAAAAGCTCCTTCCTTGGAGTTTAATCTCGTTGACCGGATCACCTATATCCAGTTTGGAACCGATCTCGTCTTTATTGCTGGAATTTTTAACTATACGGGAGGAATTGCCAGCCCATTATTATTTTACTTCCTTTTCCATGTTATCCTCAGTGGGGTTTTATTAGAGCAGTGGGCCTGCTTCCTTTATGTCAGTTTGGTGGCCCTTATGATTCTCACCTTGGCCTTCTTTGAATTTATCGGTTTTGTCCCCCATGTTTACAGTGCTTCGTTTATATCCAAAGAACTCCAGGATAATCCTTTCTTTGTGCTTTTACTTCTTTTTTTCTTTCTCATGGTGCTTTTTATTTCCAGCTCCCTGGTATCTACTCTTGCTTAAGCGTTTGCGAGAAAGAATATCGCAGCTCACAGAACTTGAAGAAAAATTGGAGGATACCAACCAGAGACTGGAAATTCTTAATCAGATTGCTATAAATACTGCCACCACCCTCGGACTTACTCCGAGACTGGATTTTATCTGTGGAAGCATTAGGTACCTCATGGGGGTTAAAGGAGTTGTTATTCGACTGTTGGACGAGAGGACGAATCGGCTTGAAATAGTGTCATCCTGTGGTTTGAGCAATACTTATATGAAAAAAGGCCCTGTGGATGCGGACAAAAGCTTTAGCACGAACATTAAGCGGAGAACCGCACGCAGTGTTAGATGTTGCTTCTGACCCTTCATTACAGTATCCGGAAGAGACTAAGAAAGAAGGGATTGTGAGCATGCTCTGCCTTTCCCTTGAAGGGGAGGGAAAAAGTCATCGGCACGTTGCGTCTTTTTACCAGTGAAAGGAGAGAATTTACCCAAGAAGAAATGGACTTCGTTGCTGCTTTGGCCAGCCAAGGAGCTATTTCCATCGAAAATGCAAGGTTTTACGATGCATTGAAGCGGCAGGATGAGGCAAAAAATGATTTTATTATTTTAATGACCCATGAGTTAAAAGCTCCCTTAAGCCGCGATTCAGGGCCTTCTGGATGTCATGCTTAAAGGTTACGTGGGAGCCATTACTGATAAACAAAAAGAACTGATTGAACGGATGCAAAAGCGAATTGACTCAGTTTTAGGAGTCTCGGCTGAATTGCTTGACATTTACCAATGGCAGTCAAAGGGGATCATTGATAAAGTCTGGAGGTCGGTATCCCTAAAAGATCAGATTCAAAAAGCAGAAGATCTTTTTAAACTCATTGCTCAGAAAAAAAGCATAACAATATCTTACGAAGTGCCCGAAGAGCAGGTAAATGTAAAAGCTGGAGAGGAAGAGCTGGAGAAGGTGCTCAATAACTTGATCAGTAACGCTATAAAATATACGCCTACCGGAGGGAATATCTCCGTTGTCCTTAGACTGGTGGATAAGCAGGTGACCCTTCGCGTTAAGGATAACGGGATTGGGATTTCCTCCGAGGATGTGCCGAAGATATTTAATGAATTTTTCCGTACCAAGGAAGCAAAGGTGATCGATCCGGACGGAAGTGGTTTGGGATTGCCTTTTGTGAAAAAAATTGTGGAATCCCTTGGTGGTACGATCCGAGTGGAAAGCGAAAAAGGGCAGGGAACAGAATTTATGGTAACCCTTCCTATAATTTAAGCAAAAATAATCCCCTCATACTTACTCCGTTTGAGACAAAATTTGCTAATCCTTGGTTTTTATTTCCTCCCTGGTGGTGAATTTTTGGTCTTTATCGGTTTCTATGATCTTCTCATTCGTCCCTCAGAACAACAGTCTCACCATTAATACGGAAAAGCGGCCTAAACCAAGCGGGTTTTCTTTTGAAAAAAAGATAAAAAGTTTTTACAGGCTGTAAAAGTTAAGAAAAATTTTTCTTTCTTTCTTTAAAAAAATTGTTGCAAGATTTAGGGAATAAAAAATAACTTTAGAATTTTCAAAAAATAAACCGGTTTTTTCTTATTGCCACTTGAAAAACATGGGTAATTTATTATTTTCTGTTAAAAGATGACCGAAAAGGGATTAACGAAAAAATTAGTGAATAATTAACCTCTGAATATCGTGTCGCTTTAGGTTGGCATAACCTTTGCTTTCCTTTTAAGTGAGTTTTTGAAGGTGATGCCAATGAAAGAAAATTTTACCCTTTTAATTGCCGACCGCAATCGAAATATCCGGGAATTTTTACAACGAGAACTCATTGCGGATTGCTACCGAATTTTTTTGGCCTGCGATGGCCGGCAAGTATTGAAGATCATAGAGAAGGAAGCTCCAGATCTTTTGGTCATTGATCCGGACATCCCCTATGCGGATGAATTAAGGGTATTGGAACAACCTTCAAAACGCAAATCAGTTTATCCCCTTGCTCGTGCATACCTTGCTCCCTGGTGACACAATTAACTCTTTTATTCAAAAGGCGGCCGGGTTTATAGAAAAAGACGGAAATAATTTAACAAATCTTAAAAATACGATAACTCAAGTATTACGTAAACATTATCCCCATCGGTTTTAACTTGTAGACTCATATAAAAAACAAAGGCTTATTTTTCACGAAAGCAAAGAAGACAAACAAACATTAAAATAAAGGAGATATACTATCTCCGAAAAATACGGACAGAAAACTTTACCCTCGGCCTCTCTTATGATAGACTTTGCCGGGGGTAACTTTTTAATGAAAAATAGTTGCATTTAAGGCGCATACAATGATTTTAAACAAGATTAGTTTGCGTGCCCGGGTTTTTTCAACTTTAATAGTTTTACTAGGTATAATATTAGGGGGCGGCCTGGTGATGATTTGGTATACCTATAGTATAGAGACGCTCTTTACCAATGTTATTGATAAGGATGTGGGGGCACTGCAGGCAGTAGAAGCTTTAGAATCAGATTTAGCGAACCAAAAGGGATTAGTCTCTTATTATTTTCTTGACGGAGATCCGGAATGGCTTAACCAACTCAACCGATATCGCCAGAATTTTAAAACCCAGCTCATCAAGGCAAAACAATACATTTTTAGTGACCTTGATAAGGGGTATATTGAACAAATCGAGCTTGAATATAATAGCTACATAAAGATTAAAGACCACGTGATTAAACTTTTCATGGCCCAGGAAAAGGAGGCGGCTTTAAAACTTAACAAAGATGCCCGCTTACAATTCTTTAAAATAATGGATTTGCTCACTCAATATAAAATTTTCTGTGAGGCCAGAATAAATTCAACCCAAAATGAGAGCCGCACTCAGGCAGAGCGTCTGCGCGTTATTGCGGTAACCGCTATGTCGATAGCGGTTATTCTCAGTGTTACCTTAACCATTATCTTAATGACCCAGATCCTTGATCCGCTTCGAGAGCTGGCCTTAGAAACCGACCGGTCAGGCGAGTGGGGGAAACCAGAAAATGAGGTGGTGGCCCTCAGTCATCAGGTTCGGGGGCTCATTAAAGACATGGAAAAATTTGCTTTAGTGGGTAATCTCGCTGCTGGGGTGGCTCACAGTATTCGCAATCCCCTTACTTCCGTGAAAATGCGCCTTTTTTCTTTGGAGCGCAACCTCGAACTTTCTCTAACCCAAAAAGAAGATTTCGCAGTTGTTTCCGAGGAGATTCGCCATATTGACACCATCGTTCAAAATTTTCTTGAATTTTCGCGTCCACCGAAACTCAAAATGCAAATGGTGAGCCCCTCTGATATCGTGGACAACGCTCTCCAACTTCTCCGTCACCGGGTCGAAGCTTATGAGGTGACCATTACAGTGAATCGGCAAAAAAAATTACCGGAGATCCTGGCTGACCCGGAACAATTAAAAGAGGTCATGGTTAACTTAATTGTCAATGCCTGTGAGGCTATGGTGAGTGGTGGTTCCATTATGATTTCCGAGGAAGAAATTGAAAAGAAGGATATGGGGCGAATGTTGGTGCTTACCCTGAGTGATAATGGACCAGGCATCCCGACATCAATCCAGGAAAAAATATTTCAGCCGTTTTTTAGTTGTAAAGAAGAAGGTACGGGGCTGGGATTAACCATTGCAGAAAGGATTGTGACTGAACATGGAGGATGGCTGGATTTGCAATCTCGCGAAGGGGAAGGGGCAACGTTCATCATTAACCTCCCAATAGGCAAAGGGGAACAATGAGCAATATATTGATCGTTGACGATGATTTTAATTTGCGACAGAGTTTTGAGAAGATTCTGACAGAAGAAGGCCATGTGGTCTTGTCTGCCTGTACGGGTGAAGCGGGAATTGAGGTGATTAAAAAACGTATCCCTGACTTAGTGATCATGGATATACGCCTGCCCGGAATGAACGGCCTGGAAGCGTTCCGGACAATTCGGGATATTGATTCCAAGATTCCGGTGATTGTTATGACTGCCTTTGGGACCACTGAGACAGCGATTGAAGCTACCAAACTGGGGGCATTCGACTATATGCTCAAACCGTTTGAAATTCCCGCCATGCTTAATTTAATTGATCAGGCGCTTGAGGCAGGGAAGTTTGTTCGTTCTAAAGTGGAGATGGATGGTTACCCAGCCCCCGGAGCTTCAGAGGCTATCGTTGGGAAACATAGTCTGATGCAGGATTTATATAAAGCGATTGGCCGGGTGGCCTCAACCGATGCCACCGTTTTAATCCGCGGTGAATCAGGAACGGGCAAGGAGCTGGTTGCGCGCGCTATTTACCAGCACAGCCTTCGGGTCAATAAACCTTTTTTGGTTATTAATTGTGTGGCCATACCGGAAACACTGCTCGAAAGTGAGCTTTTTGGATATGAAAAAGGAGCGTTCACCGGGGCGATCAATCGCCGGGTTGGGAAGATTGAACAGGCCCATGGTGGAACTCTGTTTCTTGATGAGATCGGCGATATGCCTTTAAGCATTCAGGCTAAAATATTGCGTCTTCTCCAAGAGCGAAGCATCGAACGTCTGGGGGGTCGAGAACCTATTCCGGTGGATGTTCGGATCATTGCTGCTACCAATAGGGATTTAGAGGCGGCTCTGACCGAGGGTCGTTTCCGGGAAGATCTTTATTATCGTCTTAAAGTGGTTACCTTGTGGCTCCCGCCGCTTCGGGATCGGAAAAGCGATGTTCCTTTGCTTGCGGAATATTTTCTTTCCCGGTTTGCCAAAGGAATGAACATTGAGAACTTAGGCTTGGGGGATGAGGTAAAAAATGCTCTGGCCAACTACCAGTGGCCGGGAAATGTTCGGGAGTTGAGCAATACTATCCAAAAGGCATTGATATTTAATCGGGGCGGGCCGATCCGGCAGGAAGAAATCTCTCAGGCCCTTCATGGTGAGGGCATGAAAAAGGATGTCGCTGACCAATCGGCGATGGAGACGATTCGACAATGGGTGCGGCAAAACCTGGTTTCTGGCATGAATGAGAATATGTTTGATTATTGTATGGATCACTTTGCGAGCATCCTTATAAGCGAAGCTCTCTCGATCACGAGTGGTAATCGTGTCCGGGCGGCTAAACTTCTCGGCCTTTCTCGACCGACTCTCCAGTCTAAAATTGAAAAGTATAAGATCAAAATCGAGACTTCAGTAAAAAATAATTGAACCCGTTCTGCAGCAGAAAAGGATGAACGGGAAAAGGAATGAAGATAGGGGAGATAAGATAAAACTATTACTTGTTGATGATGAAAAGTAATTTCTTGAAGCCCTTTGCCAACGTCTCGAATTCCGCGAATTCACTGTTACTCCAGTGGATAACGGAACGGAAGCGATAGCGGAGGTACAAAAATGCGGATATGAAGTCGCCCGCATAGATTTAAAAATGCCCGGGATTAATGGTGAAGAACTGCTCAATTTATTAATAAAAGAAGCCCCCTTTTTAGAAGTAATCAATTCTCACTGGTCACAGCTCAAGTGATTCAGCAATCCGAAGCACAGAGCAAGGGGTTTTTAGCTATCTCCACAAACCCTGTCTCCTGGATACCCTGCTTCATGTTTTAATGGAGGCTCATCAGAGTCGGGTCAAGAAAACAACTGAGCATAACGATACAAATATAAAGAAAACCACTTCCTGAACCCATCTGCTTACCTCTTCGAAGGATCACAAATGTCTTGACCCAATTTCTCCTATTTGGTAAACCAAAACTACACCAAATTTCATAAGAATAGAAAAAGTAACACCATACTTTTGGCATGATAGAGCTCGTTTATTGAAGGAATACTACTACCATGAGGCTATCGGCTTTGCGACCCGGGAGGGTTAATGGATAAGAATTCGAAGTCAAAAGGTTTTTTGGGACGGTTTTCTTTTGAAAAAAAGGAAAACAATGCAGAAGAAAATAATAAAGACCATGACCAAGCCGGGAAGGAGAAGGTGGGTTTTTTTCAAAGGCTCAAATCAAGCCTCAGAAAAACTCATGAGATTCTGGTAACTCCGGTTGATGAGCTGATTCTGGGCCGGAAAAAAATTGATGAAGATACTTTTGAAGGGATTGAGGAAATTCTGCTTACTTCTGATGTGGGGCCGCAGACTGCCTTAAGTTTGATTCAGAAAGTTCAAAAAAAGGTAGGGTATGGGGAATATGATAAAGAGAATCTCCTGCGAGAGTATTTAAAAGAAGAAATTCTTGCCATCCTTGCAGAGCGGCAGGATCCTCTCGATATTTCTCAGTCTCAACCCTTTGTCATCATGGTGATCGGGGTAAATGGATCGGGAAAGACAACCACCATTGCCAAGCTTGCTCATCAGATGCACTCGCAAGGAAAAAAAGTCCTTTTAGCGGCAGCAGACACCTTTCGGGCGGCAGGGATCGAACAGCTGGAGATATGGGGAGAACGGGTGGGATGCGAAACGATAAAGCAGAAGAAAGGTTCCGACCCTTCAGCGGTTGCCTATGATGCGATCCACGCGGCCTTAGCCCGGAATGTTGATGTGCTGATTGTGGATACTGCAGGAAGGTTACATACCAAAGTAAACCTTATGGAAGAGCTCAAGAAGATAAAAAGGATTATGGGAAGGGAGTATCCGGGTTCTCCTCATGAGGTATTACTGGTGTTAGATTCTACTACCGGACAAAATGCGATTGCGCAAGCCACGATGTTTAAGGAAGCCCTCGGCTATACGGGGATTGTGCTGACCAAACTCGATGGTTCGGCCAAAGGGGGGGTGATTGTAGGGATAAGCAATGAGCTTAAAATCCCTATCCGTTTTATCGGCATTGGGGAGAAGATGGAAGATCTTCGGGAGTTTAATGCTCAGGAATTTGTGGAAGCGTTGTTTGAATAACTTTATTCCAGGATTATTTGTCCCCGGGTCATTACTTTTTCCCCTTTACCGTCCTTTTATTGAAACAGATGAGGGAGGCTGTTTGCTTTCCTTCATTTTTTTCAAGGGCTCTCTGCGGAGGGGATTTCAAAAGTTTGCCCGGAGGATCGTGTAAGATTTTTCCCCATTGCACTACCTTTTGACGAATCCAAACTTTATTATTGGGAACTTAAAAGAAAATTTGTAAATAACCCATGGAAAACAATGTTTTTAAGGAGCTGGGAGAAAATTAAATTAACTTTTTTTCCCCCCTGGATAATGGTATCTTTAAAATAATAAGGGTTTAGTGGGAGAGATCAGGGGCAAGAGTCAGGGTCTATGTGGATTATGGTAAGACGGTAAACTGATCTCAGGTAACTCACCTTTTTAACAAAGGAGAGGATAACATGAAGCCTAACGAGATACCCGAAAAAGATATCCGGCAGCCGGTAGTGGCGGGGTCATTTTACACTGCTAACCCAAAAGCTTTAGCTCAGGAAATTAAGGGCTATTTTAATAATGTGCCCAGCTGGTCACATTATTTCTGAAAAACCGATCGGCCTCATTGCTCCTCATGCAGGATACATGTATTCGGGACAAGTTGCTGCTTTTGCCTATAAACAGGTAGAGGGAAGGCACTATGAAACGATCATGATCCTTGCTCCGAGCCACCGGGCTTATTTTCCGGGCGCATCGGTTGACACAAAAGAGGGATACCGCACTCCTTTAGGAATTGTGCCGGTCGCCCACGAGATTGTTAATCAGATTATAGGAAAAACTTCCCTGATCACTCATTATCCTCAGGCTCACATCCAAGAGCATTCTTTAGAGGTTCAACTTCCTTTTCTTCAAACAGTTCTCAAGGACTTTAAGCTCATTCCGATTGTTATGGGAGACCAAGCTATTGAGACATGTGAGGCGGTTGCCCGCGCATTATCTGACGTTATTAAGAACCATGATATTTTGGTTGTTGCCAGCTCTGACCTTTCTCATTATCACCCCCACGCTATGGCGCAAGATTTGGACCAGAAAGTAATAGACCGGATCAACGCCTTTGACTTCCAGGGTTTAGCGTCAGACTTAAAGCTTCATAAGACTGAGGCTTGCGGCGGTGGCCCAATCATCACTGCGTTACTTCTTGGCGGATATCTCGGAGCAAATAAAGCCAAGGTGGTAAAGTATGCTAACTCCGGAGATGTCAGTGGAGACTATAGCGGAGTTGTGGGGTACGCGGCAGGGGTTATATACAAAGAAGACAAGAAGGATGCCAAAAAAGCGGGGAAAAAAGAAGTGGGTATTGACCTGGGGTTGAATGAAAAAGAAAAAGAGCTTCTCCACCGGATTGTAAAGGAAACGATCAAAAATCATTTGGAGGGCAAACCCGTTCCTGCGTTTAATGTAGATTCTTCAACCTTGCAAGAACCGCGCGGCGCTTTTGTAACACTCCACAAGGAAGGCATGCTTCGAGGATGTATCGGACATATCCGCGCTGACCATCCTCTCCACGCAACCATAAAAGACATGGCGATTGCGGCAGCGTTTGAAGATCCCCGGTTTCCTCCCCTCAGTCGGAAAGAGTTTGACAAAGTAGATATTGAAATTTCTGTGCTGACCCCTTTTAAAAAAATTACCGACATTAATGCAATCGAGGTGGGCAAGCACGGGATCTATATTGTAAAGGGTTTCTACTCCGGGCTTCTTCTCCCTCAGGTGGCCACAGAATATGGGTGGGATAGGGTTACCTTTTTGGAACATACCTGCAATAAGGCGGGTCTCCCCAAAGATGCTTGGAAAGAAAAGGACACGGAAATTTATCTTTTTTCAGCCGATGTTTTTTAATTGTTCTGATTCTGGATTCTCGATTTTTTTATTGAAGCCAGAATAAAAAATAAGCATCCAGTACCACATAATAAGAGGTTCTGGTAATGGACTATCCAAAGCTCAGGAACATTGATGCATTTCCCGTAAAAATGCAAGGGCAGGACCTCATCTGTTTTCGCGATCCTCAGAGGATTACTGAAAATGTAGTTTTTCTTCCTCGGAGTGCTTATTTTATAGTCAGTCTTTTTGATGGCGCGCATTCTACCCGGGATATCCAGGCAGAGTATATGCGGATGTTTGGGGAACTCATTTACAGTGACCAGATCATTGAGGTAATGGAAAAACTGGATCGCTCTTTACTTCTTGACAGTGACCATTTTCGAGAATACCGAAAAAATGTTGAGAAGGAATTTTTTCAAACATCAATTCGTAAACCCATGCTTGCTGGCGGTGGGTATGAAATTGTTCCCGAAAAATTGCGCATGCAGATCGAGAGCTTTTATTTTTTGGAAGGGGGACCAGGGCAAGGTCCGATCCCTCAGGTTTCATCAAATGGTCTGCAGGGATTCATTGCTCCGCATATAGACTATTTGCGGGGAGGTTCCTGTTATGCCTGGGCTTATAAGGAGGTAGCGGAACATTCTGACCATGATGTTTTTATTCTTTTAGGCACTTCACATCTGGCAACGCAAAAGTATTTTGTGCTCACCAAAAAAGATTTTGAAACCCCGTTCGGTATCCTCAAAACCGACCAGGGTATTTTGAGTCGGCTGGAAAATGATTTGGGGAGGGATTTCTTTATTGATGAATTTGTTCATCGGAGCGAACACTCTCTCGAGTTGCAGGCGGTTTATCTCCACTATCTGTTTGAGAAGAACCCGAATCTGCGCATTGTCCCCATTCTCTGCGGATCTTTTTGTGAAATTATTTCTCGCGGGGGTTATCCCGACGAAAGCGAGGAGATCAATGTTTTTATCGAAACCTTGGGTAAGATAATTCGCGAAGATGACCGCAAGATATGCCTTATGGCCAGTGCAGACCTGGCTCATGTGGGGCGACAGTTTGGGCATGAGTTTGTGGTATCTGCGTCTGTCATGGAGGATATTAAGAAGAAAGACCTGGAGATGTTAACGTGTGTTATAAAGCGTGATGCAGATGGATTTTTCGAGCACATCTTAAAGGAACGTGATCAGCGGAACATCTGCGGCCTTCCACCGATTTATGCTCTTCTCCGTCTCCTTGAAAACAGTTCGGGAAAGCTCCTCAACTATAGTCAATGGAGGGATCCGGATGGAAATGGAGCGGTGACCTTTGCCAGCATGAGCTTTTACTGAATCGCAAAGTGGAAAAGTCAACAGGGGTAAGGCTTGGTATAGGACGTGTTTCAAGATGATCTTTAAAGGTAGAATTTAATTAGATGAGTGAAAATAGCATCGGAGAAAGTATGATACGTTTAAAATTAATGAGAAACATATTTTTGTGTTTTATCTTTGGTATTTTATTTACCGCCTGCGAGAAAACTTCGAACCAGCCCGATGCTCGAAAGGAAACGGCACAAGACTTAACTCCCGCTCCTCCAGCCTATGGAGATGCTATTATTGAAGGCTCGATTGGCGATGCCAGTAACCTTATCGCCATGCTTGCTGCAGACAGCGCCTCGCATGATATCGCGAGCCTTTGTTACAATGGGTTAGTTAAGTATGATAAGAACCTCAATCTGGTGGGTGACCTGGCCGAGTCCTGGGATATCTCTCAGGACAACCTCACGATTACCTTTCACCTGCGAAAAGGGGTGAAATGGCAGGATGGGGTGGAATTTACTGCTGATGATGTTATGTTTGGTTATCAGACGATCGTCAACCCCAATACGCCGACTGCCTATGCCGGAGACTTTCAGGAGGTAGACAAGGCTGAGGTGATCGATAAATACACCTTCAGAGTCACATACAAAAAACCGTTTGCCCCGGGTTTAGCCTCCTGGGGTTATGTGGTGGTTTTGCCCAAACATATTTTGGAAGGACAAGACATCACCAAATCTCCTTTAACAAGATCACCGATGGGCAATGGTGCCTACAAGCTTAAGGAATGGAAAGCCGGGGAAAAGATTGAGCTGGTTTCATATCATAATTATTTTGAAGGCCGGCCTTTTCTTGATGGATTTATTTATAAAATAATTCCGGATACTGCGACGATGTTTTTGGAACTGCAGGCCGGCAATATTGATTTTATGGGTCTTTCTCCGCTCCAATACCTGCGCCAAACAGAAACAAAAGCGTTTCAGGAGAATTTTCGGAAATATAAATATTTGTCCTTTGCTTACACCTATATGGGATTTAACCTTTTAAACCCCCTGTTTCAGGACAAACGGGTTCGTCAGGCGATTTCTTATGCGATTAATAAGAATGAAATCCTTGAAGGCGTTCTTCTGGGTTTGGGTGAGGTCGCAACCGGGCCTTACAAGCCGGGGACCTGGCAGTATAACCCGAAGGTAAAAGCTTTTCCTTACGATCCTGAAAAAGCGAAAGCTTTGTTAAAAGAGGCCGGCTGGGTTGATACTGATGGGGATGGAATTTTAGAAAAGGATGGCAAGCATTTTGAATTTACGGTCATTCTTAACCAGGGGAACAACGAGCGAAGGAAGACCGCGGAAATTATTCAGCGCCGACTTGCGGACGTTGGGATCAAAATAAAACTTCGAGACTCTTGAATGGGCCACCTTTATTAATGAATACATTGACAAGAAAAACTTTGAAGCTACTATTTTGGGCTGGACCATGGGACAGGATCCTGATCTTTTTGATGTGTGGCATTCGAGCAAAACTCACTATAAAGAGCTAAACTTTATATCGTATAAAAACGAAGAAGTAGACCGTCTGATCATGGAAGGCCGCCACACCTTTGATCTTGAAAAACGAAAGAAGGCCTACTTCCGGATTCAAGAGATATTAGCGGAAGATCAGCCCTATGTGTTTCTTTATGTTCCTTACGCGCTTCCGATTATCCACAAAAGATTCCGGGGCATTGAGCCAGCACCAGCAGGAATAAGTTATAACTTTGTTAAGTGGTATGTTCCTAAACCAGAGCAAAAGTATACAATTCAACCTTGAGGACTTGGGAAAACGGAACGAGGAGCGAGGAAAAACTACGTGAAAAGTGAAATGTTATGTTTAAAGTTTTAAGGGTTAAGGTTAGGTTAAGATTTTAGAAATTAGGAAAAATGAAATAGGTGAGGGGTCACTTAAACCTTAAAACTTAAAACTTTACCCTCTTACTGTTTACGCTTTACCGTTAACGGTTTAACGTAGTGGTTGCTTAAACAGTGAGAACAAAATCCTAATGGTACAGTATATCCTGAGAAGACTTTTCGGTATGATTCCACTTTTTTTCGGGATCACTATTGTTTCGTTTTTAGTGATTCATCTTGCCCCGGGCTCACCCGTGACTATCCAGACTGACCTCAATCCCAAGATGACGGCTGAAGCCCGCGAGCGGCTTCGTAAGTTTTACGGTTTGGACAAACCGCTTCATATCCAATACTATAACTGGGTGAAACACCTGGTCACGCTTGACTTGGGCCGCTCTTTTGCCACGGATAACCGTCCGGTCATTGATAAGATCAAAGAACGTCTTCCCATTACCATTTTTATTAACATGTCTCTCTTTACTTTTAATTCTCCTTGTTGCTATTCCGCTGGGAATATTCTCTGCGGTTTACCAGAACTCTCTTTTTGATCGTTCCACGACAGTCTTTGTTTTTATCGGGTTTGCCATTCCTACTTTCTGGCTGGCTTTGCTTTTGATGATCCTTTTTGGCATCCATCTCGGCTGGCTCCCTATTTCTGGATTGAAGTCTATTAACTATGAATATCTCTCCCCCTTAAATCAGCTGAAAGACCGGGCTGCTCATTTGCTTATGCCGGTGCTTATTTCTGCTTTTGGTGGATTAGCCGGACTTTCCCGGTATTCACGATCGAACATGCTGGAAATTATTCGCCAGGACTACATTACCACTGCGCGGGCAAAAGGGCTTTCGGAATCAAAGGTGATATACAAGCATGCTCTTCGGAATGCGCTTTTACCTGTAGTTACTATTTTAGGTCTTTCAGTGCCCGGGCTTATCGGAGGGAGCGTTATTTTTGAGACCATCTATGCCATTCCGGGAATGGGCCAGTTGTTTTATAGTGCGGTCATGATGCGAGATTACCCCGTGATTATGGGTGAACTGGTCATCGGAGCACTTTTGACTATGTTGGGCAACCTGTTAGCAGATATTTCTTATGCTTTAGTGGATCCACGGATCAGGATGAGATAATTGGGTAACAAAATTTGAAAGTCTAAGTTTGACATTCGAAACAATATCAAAGGCTAAAAATTAAAAACCCAAAACGTGTAACTGAAAACGTGAAACTCGAAACTATAAAAAATAACACTCCGGAATCCCCCTGGCGGATTTTTTGGAAAGGGTTTAAGAAAAACAAGCTGGCAGTGTGCGGGACTATTATTATTACGGCGCTCTTTATCATCGCTATTTTTGCTCCGGTCATAGCGCCGTATGATCAGGATGCCATCAATACCAAAGAGATTCTTACTCCCCCTTCAAAAATCCATCTCATGGGAACCGATGAATTGGGGCGGGATGTTTTGACCCGGATAATTTGGGGTTCCCGGGTTTCATTGCTGGTCGGGTTTGTTGCGGTAGGGATTGCTACGATAATTGGAATACCCCTTGGAGCATTGGCAGGATATTACGGAAGATCAGCTGACGGTTTGATTATGCGGTTTGTAGATGTGATGCTTTGCTTTCCCACTTTTTTCCTGATTTTAGCAGTGATCGCTTTCTGGGAACCGAGTATCTGGAAAATTATGCTGGTGATTGGTCTTACCAGCTGGATGGGAGTGGCCCGGCTGGTGCGAGCAGAATTCTTATCCTTGAAAGAAAGAGATTTTATCCAAGCCGCTCGCGCTTTAGGCGGAAAAGACGTTCGAATTATTTTTCGACATATCCTCCCCAACAGCTTAGCCCCGGTATTGGTTAATGCTACCTTGGGAATAGCAGGAGCTATATTGATCGAATCTGCTCTCAGCTTTTTGGGCATCGGCATTCAGCCACCTGATCCGAGCTGGGGCAATATGCTCACCGCGGGAAAGGATAATATTGAGATTGCGTGGTGGCTTTCTTTTTTCCCAGGATTTGCAATTTTCATCACGGTTATGGGATATAATATGCTGGGTGAAGGGATACGGGACGCGATTGATCCCCGGCTGAGGTAGGGGTCATCAGGGTCGGGGATCGGTTTACACAATTGCTGACTCCTGACCTCCATCTCTGAACCCTATGAACCAATAGACATTCAGGAATCACATGGACAACAATCTGCTTCTTACTATCAAAAATCTGAAGACCTATTTTTACACTGACTACGGGGTTGTCAAGGCAGTAGACGGGATTAATCTCCAGGTAGGAGAGAAAGAGACGCTCGGTATTGTGGGAGAGTCTGGTTCCGGTAAAAGTGTAACCGGCCTTTCTTTGCTTCGTCTGATCCCTTCTCCACCCGGAAAAATTGTTGAGGGAGAAATTATTTTTCAGGGAAAAGACCTTCTTTCATTAAGCGAAAAAGAGATGCGGAAAATTAGAGGGAACAAAATTTCTATGATCTTCCAGGAGCCCATGACATCGCTTAATCCCGTTTTTACAATCGGCAATCAGATTGCGGAGGCGATAACCCTTCACCAGGGTTTAAAAAGAAAAGAAGCTTACGAGAAAACGATCGAGGCTCTTCGTATGGTAGGAATGCCCGGACCAGAGGAGCGCATTAAACATTATCCCCACCAGATGAGTGGAGGCATGCGGCAACGGGTGATGATTGCGATGGCAATCTCTTGTGAGCCGGCGCTCCTTATTGCAGATGAACCCACGACGGCGCTTGACGTTACCATCCAGGCGCAGATTTTAGATCTGCTTCGGGATTTAAAACAAACATTGAACATGGCGTTGATTCTTATTAGTCACGATTTAGGTGTGATTGCTGAGATGGCAGATCGGATTGCGGTTATGTATGGCGGTTCCATCATGGAATATGCCCCGGTTTCAGAAATTTTTCGTCATTCGCGCAATCCATATACTCGTGGACTTTTAAAATCACTTCCCTATCACCAAAAGCCAAAAACACGCTTTAAAACCATACCGGGACAAGTTCCAGACCCTCTCAACCTACCTGCGGGGTGTAAATTTCATCCTCGTTGTGATATGGTTATAGATATATGCCGGGATGTAGAACCTGAATTTGAGGAAGTAAGTCCTGGCCATTGGTCAAAGTGCCATCGAAGTCGAGAGATGTAGAGTTGCTTAGTGTTTAAATTTTTTCGGTTTAATTATCGGATGAGCAAGTAATGGATTATCTTCTCGAAGTTATAAATATAAAAAAATACTTTCCGGCTCAGGGAGGACTCATAGCTCAGAGGGGTAACCCCGTCAAAGCAGTGGATGGCGTGAGCTTCACTCTTGTCCAGGAAGAGACCTTAGGATTAGTAGGGGAGAGTGGGTGCGGAAAAACTACCTTGGGAAGGGTGGTCCTTCGCCTCATAGAACCAACGGAAGGAGAAATTCTCTTTGAAGGGAAAAACATTCTTGCCTTGAGTAAAAAAGAACTTCGGGGTTTACGGAAGAATATGCAAATTATTTTTCAAGACCCCTATGGCTCGCTTAACCCCCGGATGAAGGCCGGGAGCATTATTGAGGAACCGCTTAAAATTCATGACCACATGAGCACCAAAGAAAGGCGACAACGGGTCAGTGACCTCCTCGAAATGGTTGGACTTCGTGCTCAGGATGCGGAACGGTATCCTCATGAGTTTAGTGGAGGGCAACGCCAACGGATAGGGATAGCGAGAGCAATAAGCTTGCATCCAAAATTAATTGTAGCGGATGAGCCAGTTTCCGCGCTCGATGTTTCCATACAGGGCCAGATAATTAATCTCCTTATTGACCTTAGGGAAAAGTTTCACTTAACCTACCTCTTTATCTCTCATGACCTCCATTTGGTCCATCATTTTAGCGACCGGATAGCAGTAATGTACCTTGGTAGGATTGTTGAATTTTCTGACTGTGAGACGCTTTATCATAAGCCCCTCCATCCCTATACGAAAGCTCTTCTTGCGGCAGTTCCCATACCCGACCCCGAAACTAAAAAAGTCCGTCTTACGGTATCCGGAGATGTGCCTGACCCATCCAACCCACCCGCAGGTTGTCATTTTCATCCCCGGTGTCCATACGTAATGCCGATTTGTAAAGAGAAATACCCCCCTTTAGAGATGAAAGAGTCGGGACATGAAGTGGCTTGTTTTCTTTATTGAGATGAGGTACTAATATGTTGAGGATTGTAAAAATTTTAAAAGGAGGTTTAATTTATGTCTGAGGCTTTACCCCACGGCGAACATATAAGGAAAGCGGTTAAATGGATTTCGGAAAACCTGAAAGAAGATCCGGAACAATCGCTTAAAAAACTTATCAACGAGGCGATCCTTCGTTTTGATCTTTCTCCCGGTGATTCTGAATTTCTAATCAACTTCTATCGGGAGGAGAAAAAAGGCTAATACCAAGTCGCCTTCATTTGCATATCTTTGTTGTCTCCTCGTCATACTCCTCGACGTACTAAAATGTACGCCTGCGTCGATTCCTCGTCGTCGCCTCGATCTGCTTTTGAATGCAACTTGGTATAAAGCTGGTTAACTCCCGGCCTCTTCTTTTATTGAGACCGCAATTTTATAAAGCACGGTAAGGATCGAAAAACCTATCGCCCAGATCCCGAGAGTGATTAACACTTCCGGTGCGGTGGGGGTATATTCGGTTATTTCTTCCAAGGGTGAGGGAATAAACCCGGTAACGACTAAGCCAAGCCCCTTTTCAATCCACAGTGAAATAAATACTGCCACACACGCCAACGCCAAGGTCTTCTCGTTTTTCCGGGTGCTCGGATTAATCAAAAGAAAGGTTGCGCCTACTGCCAGGATCACAAAAGACCACATCCACGGGACGAGTTTAGTATGGCCGTGAAGACCGACAAAGAGATATTGAAAGTGGCTCATGTGTTCGGGTATTTGGCTGTAAAATGCGGTGAAAAGCTCCATGAGAACAAAAAAGATACTGATGAGCATCGCATAGGTTACAATCTTAGCTAAGGTCTGGAAGGCTTCTTTTCCGGGATCAAACTTGGAAAATTTTCTTACGATAAGGCCTAAAAGGATAAGGAGCGCGGGACCAGAAGCAAAGGCTGATGCTAAAAAACGAGGCGCCATAATCGCGGTGAGCCAGAACCCCCTTCCGGGAAGCCCAGCGTAAATAAAGGCAGTCACGGTATGGATGCTGACCGCCCAGGGAATGGAAAGATAGATAAAAGGTTTAACCCATTTGGGAGGAGGTACGTCCGCCCGCTCCGCTGCAAGCACCGTCCAGCCGATTACGATATTCAACACTAAATAACCATTGAGCACGACCATATCCCAGAAGAGGATCGAATTTGGAGTAGGGTAGAGCAAAACATTAAAAGCGCGGTCAGGTCGTCCCAGGTCAGCGATGATGAAAGTTAAACACATCGTAACTGAAGCTACCGCGAGGAACTCACCTAAGATGGTGATCCTTCCAAAGAGTCTTATAGTGATGCAAATAGTAAGGTAAGACCACCATAACCGCGGACGCGGCAACCCCTACCAAGAAGGTAAATTGGGCAATGTAGAGTCCCCACGATACATCGCGGCTCATTCCGGTTATGCCCAAACCATAGCTTAATTGTTTTAAGTAACAAAAAAAGCCGACAACAATAATGCCACCTAAAAGAGATAGTAAAGCCCAATATTTTTTGCTTCCGGTTAATGCTTTTTCTAACATAGTCTCCTCACGCAATGTAATAAATTTGAGGCATTGTCCCCAGCTGTGGTTTTCGTCGAATGGTATGATGAGAACGGAGAAGCCCCCGTACTTCAGAGTTTGGGTCTTCCAGATCACCAAAAACCAAAGCCTTTTCCTTGCACGCTTCAACACAAGCAGGGATGAGGCCTTTAGCGAGCCTTTCGCTGCAAAAATTACATTTTTCTACCACCCCTCTCGTCCGGGTGGGAAATTCTTTATTGGTTTCCTGGATGAAGGGTCGGGGGTCCCTCCAGTTCATGCTTCTTGATCCATAAGGACAACCCGCCATGCAGAAACGACAACCAATGCACCGGTGATAATCCATCATGACAATCCCATCTTCTCCCGTTTCCAGGTAGCTTTAGTAGGACAAACCCGGACACACGGCGGGTTATCACAGTGGTTACAGAGCATAATAAACTGACTTCCCTTCAGGGTCTGATCAATATACTCCTGCGATATACTCGTTTTCCTCGCCGGGAAATGTTTTTTCATAAGGTTCTTTCCAGATCCACTTCACCTCATCTTTGGGATTACCCAAATCAGGGACATTATGGACCTGGTGACACGCTTTGATACAGTCATGGCAGTCCTCTTTACATTTTTTCATGTCAACCACCATGGCCCAGCGTTTTCCGGTTGAGAGCCTCTGGACTGGGAAAAATTTTTGGTTCTTCATTGCCGGCCAAAGCTTTTTGTATGGGCTTAGAGCCAATTCCTAAAAGAGAAAACCCGGCAACCTTTAAAAAAGTTCGTTTACTGTTATCCATTAACTTTTCTCCTCAGGGATAATATGGCAGTTCCAGCAGGTTGGTGTTACGCCAACATAGTTATGGCACTGGTCACAGAATTGCTTTTTATTTGAATGGCAGTTAAGGCAGGTGTTGGTAAGACTCATCGTATAGGTTTTTCCGTCACTGCCTTTATAGAGCCGCATATTTTCTCTCACCACCTGGTCTCTCCACTGGATAAGAAGCTTCATGTGGGAGTCTCTCATATAGGGAGTAGCCTCGACACACTGCTTTTCCTTGGTTATGATTTTTAGCTCTGGTTTCGTGGCCGCCTTTCCGGTAATCGCATCATACCATAGAGGAAAAGTTATCAGACAGAGAAAAATAATGAGCCCGGTTATGATCTTGCCAGTGTCATACATGCAATTATTCCTCCACTTCTTTAAGCGGTTCACCCCGCAAATCAGTTTCTCTTTCTTTTTCCCCTTTCATCACTAAGGCATTAGCAACCATCTCATGGATTCCAATGACCTGGACCCCGGGAGCCCAGTAGTCACAAAGGGGGACGAGCGTGGCACGGTCAATGGCGCACATACACGCAAGGCGATTTACCTCATGCTTTTCTTGTACATACTTGACGGCATTTCCTCGAGGAAGTCCTCCCCTGAGACGCATTTCCATGTTTTCATCATTGCCTAAACCGGCACCCCCGGCACAACAGAAGGTTTTCTCTTTAATGGTATTTTCCGGCATATCATAGAAGTGCTTGCAAACATTTTTGATGACATACCGGGGTTCTTCAAAAATGCCCATCGCTCGGGCTGGATTACAGGAATCATGGAAGGTAACTTTCAGCTTGTCATTTCGGCTGGGGTCGAGCTTCAATTTATTGTGTTTGATGAGGTCCGCAGTAAATTCCATGATGTGGACCATCTTGGTTGCCTTGGCATTTTCAAATTTGGTTCCGGTGATGGGAGAAACCGGTTCTTCAAGAAAATCAGCCGGTCCATTCATGGTGTCCATGTATTGATGAATTACTCTCCACATATGGCCGCATTCTCCGCCCAGGATCCATTTTACTCCCAGCCGCTTAGCTTCCGCGTAGATCTTGGCGTTGAGTCGTTTGATCATCTCGTGAGAAGTGAAGAGGCCAAAATTTCCTCCTTCCGAAGCATAGGTGCTCCAGGTATAGTTAAGTCCAAGTTCATGGAAAAGCATGAGATAGCCCATGCAGGTATAGGTTCCGGGGTCGGCAAAGTAATCACCTGAAGGAGTGACAAATAAAATATCCGCCCCCTTTTTGTTGATGGGTACCTCAACCCGAACTCCGGTAATATCTTCGATGTCATCGGCAAAAAAATCGAGGGTATCTTTTAGGGTATGGGGCTGGATACCAAGGTGATTTCCGGTCATAAAACATTTTGCCGCTGGTTCGAGCGCCCAGTTTATACCTAAACCAAGGAGATAGAGAAGCTCTCGTCCGATCATGGTGATTTCCGCGGTGTCAATGCCATAAGGGCAAAAGACGGAACAGCGCCGGCATTCGGTGCACTGATAGAAATAATAAAACCATTCTTTAATGACTGCGGGAGTTAATTCTCGTGCGCCGGCGAGTTTACCCAGAACCTTTCCCGCAGCAGTGAACTCTTTACGATAAATTGATCGGAGGAGTTCTGCTCTTAAGACCGGCATATTTTTGGGGTCGCCGGAGCCAAGAAAGAAATGGCACTTGTCTGCACAGGCTCCGCACCGGACGCAGATGTCCATAAAAACTTTAAAAGATCGATATTTGCTTAAGCGCTCCGCAATGCCATTTAGGACGATTTCTTTCCAGTTTTCCGGTAGCTTCCAGTCTTCCTCCGTAGGCGACCACTCCCTCGGGAAAGGCAGATCAAGGATTTTGTGGTTTTTAGGAGCTGCCGGATAACAATACGTGCCGGGTTTAAATTTCACCGGCGTATCCATCCAGCCCTTTCGGGGTGGTTGATAATCAATCTTTAAAAGCTCTTCTGGTTTTGGAACACCTGCTAATTCGGACATTTTTTACTCCTTATCCACCGGGATTTCCGCGGTTTTCATCTTTTCCCTAAATTCATCCTCATATTCCTCGTAGGTATGAACTTTTACGGGATAGTTCCAAGGGTTGATGTGTCTTTTGGACCGGTTGTTATTAGCCAAATTTCGGGTTGGACTTAAGAAGACTCCGCCCAGATGCATCAACTTGCTGAACGGAAAATAGGCAATCAAAAGACAAACAAAAAAGAGATGGACATAAAATAGAGCGCCAATCCCTTCGGAAATTGCGGGACGAAAGCTCACGAGGCTTAAAGCTAATTCCTTTACCTTGATGAGGTCCACTTTATAAATGTGGCGCATGAGCATGCCTGATCCGATGATGCTAAAGAGAAGAAAAAGCGGGAAATAATCCGCGGGAAGCGAGATGTAACGAATTTTAGGAATTAAAACTCTTCGAAGGAAAAGATGGGTTATTGCTGCCACAATAAGAGCATCAGTTAAATAAAGCGCGGGAACACCGATTTCAAAGAGGTTATCTAATTTGTCAATGAGTTGTATTGCAAAGGGCACTGGCTCAGTAAAAAATCTAAGGTGACGGGTAAGAATGATAAAAAATGACCAATGAAATGTTAACCCAGCCAGCCAAAGCCATTTTGCAGACCAATGGATTAATTTGGGTTCTTCCTTTAGCTCAGTATTTGTGTTTCGAAAAAGAGAGCGAAAAAGAAGTACTTCAAGCGCCATCCTTTTGAGGACATCAAGCGTGTTAAAAGGGCTTTCCAAGCGGTTGGCTTTTATCCAGTCAAGGGATTTTTCCTGCCCGCAGACTGTGGTGATCCGGAACGGGACCGGGGATTTTGCCCAGCTTAGGATGCGATAAATAAATCCCATTAAAAATATCGCTAGAGCAAGGTAGGGTATAAAAATCCCAAAAACATTCTCCAGATGAGTATAACTAACGCCTCCTAACACAAAGAGTAAAAGGAGCAAAATAATAGCAAGCGGGAACATGATGCTCATAATAAAAATCATATTATTGTGCCTCACTTTTTGTATGATTTATTTTAGCTTCTTCTTCTGGTGTATCGTATACCCGGTTTAATCTTCTTACGAGACCCGAATACCTATTTTTTACCTCATTGGCCCTCAGTTCATATACTTTTTCTCGACATTCCACATACCGATTAAAAGCCGCCAAGGCCAGTTCATCTATTTTAGACTCAAAGGCCAAAAGCTCATCGAACAATTCTTTTTCTTTAAGCTCTTTTTTTAACTCATCTCTAATCACCTTTTTGAGCATGAAGATGAAGGAAAGTGCCTGGTCGGGGGTGAATTCTTGGACGGCTCGAATATGAATAATGCGATCCAAAAAGGAAGAAATTTGTTTATGCTCACCTTCCTTAATAAGTCCTTCAAACAAATCCTCTATCCCCTTCAGAATAGTTGAGCCAACCGGATTCGCAAAGGGGTCATTTTCATTTTTTAAAAACGTTGCGGTTTCCTCTGGATAGGTTTGCAGAACAAGGTGAAACCATTTTTTCAGGAGAGTTGATTTGTGTTGGGATAAAATTTCTTTAATTTTCACTGCGCACGCCCCTTAGCGTGAAGTAAAAGGGAGAGAATAAAAAACCATTACATTTTTTGAAAAAAAGACCAATTAATTCGGGACTATATGACATGAATTTTGGCATTAAAAAATGATTATTGTCAGTTAGTATTATGTTTTTTGTCAGAAACTTTAATCTTTTCTGTAAATGATTCTTAATTTTTACGTGCTCCTCGTAAAAGCATACGAATTATTTCCCGGACGGGACATCAAAAAGAAAAATAATAAAATTGTTTGGTTATTTATTGTTCACTGATTTTATGACAATTATCATTAAAAAACAGGATTTGTAAATGGTGTTTTTTCCCCTCTCCTGTTCATTATCTAAATAGGAGAAATTCGAAGAGCAGTTATTATTTTCTTTGTTAAAATTTTTTTTAAATTTAATAAGTTATTTGTTTAAGAATTTCTTGGGAAAAAGGATAGAAAAAATTTCTATTTTTTTTGGGGAGGTTTCCATTTTTTGTTTTGATTCTTATATCATTCAATAACAATTCCCTGTCTATTGCATGAGGGACAAAAGTGGATTTTAAAAACTGTGAAAAATAAATGTGGTTTGATCGGTTGCGCAGTTTAGGAATTTTAGGCATAAACCAAAGAAATGCCAACTATACTCTTGTGGTCAATCAAAGGAAATTTTATCCTCTGGTTGACGATAAATTTTTTACCAAACGGCTTGCGATTCAAAATGGAATAAAAGTTCCTCAACTCTATGGGGTGATCAACTACCATCACCAGATTCCCGATGTCCTAAAGATAGCTGGCGTAAAGCAACAGTTTGTGGTGGAGCCGTCTATGGGTTGTGCATGTGAAGGAATTCAGATTCCTTTCTGGGATGAGATCCTCAGTGTCGTCACCCGCGCTTACGATATGACCAAGCTTGGGTATATCGGGGTAGATTGTGACTGCGGGAAAAGGACCAATGGTCCTTGAATTCAATGCCCGACCCGGTCTGAGTATTCAGATCGCTAACCAATCCGGACTTATTTCACGATTGGGAGCAGGTGACCACGGGGATAGGGAATCGCTTAGTTTTGAGGAAAGGATTCAGTTGGGTCAGGAGATCGCGTACGAGCTACATCAAAAAAACTAAGTAGTGGTATTGCTATGGTGTATCAAGACGTGATTATTTTTAGGAGCATTGCTTGTACCGGCAAAACGTCAGACCAGACAGATTGGACGGTAAGAGAGGGGTTACTAAACCATGAGCACGTTATAATATTCTGCCCAGGAAGTTTGCCTCCTCAGAGCACGTCTGTCAGGGCCACTGACAGTGGATTTATATACCCCGGGGGAGAAGGATGATAAAAGTGGTCCCTTTTCCTGATTCGCTTTCTACCGTGATGGTGCCAAGGTGGGCTTCAATAATCGCTTTTACTAAAGGAAGGCCCAGACCGCTCCCTATCACTTTGCGGGTGTATTCGGTGCGGATGCGGAAAAATTTGTCAAAGATACGAGGCAAGTCAACTTTAGAGACCCCCACGCCAGTATCGGCTATTTTTATCTCAACGAACTCTCCTCGGTTTTGGGCATTGATGATAACCTTTCCGCCTTCTTGATTATATTTTACGGCATTGCTTAACAAATTAGTACAAATTGTTTCCATGCCTTGGCGATCAGCATGGATCGTGCATAACTGCCGGTCACACGTTACCTCAAAATGAAGATTTTTCTTTTCTGCCTCCGGAGTCATTACTTCAATGGCACTTTGAATGATTTCCGGAAGGAAGATTTTTTCTGTTTGTTGGATGAGACCTCCGGCTTCAATGCGGGATAGGTCGAGTAAATTATTGATCATCAGGAGTAAGCCGTCAAGCCGAGCGAGGACCTTATTTAATAGTTCCTGCTGCTTTTCGTTGATTTCTCCTACAAATCTATCGGTGATGAGAGAGATTAGTTGCCGAACGGAGCTTAAAGGTGAACGGAGTTCGTGGGAGACCATTTCCACGAAATCAGATTTCATCTGGTCGAGCTTTTTAAACCAGGTTACATCATTAAAGATAGTGACAGAACCGAGAACTTCGCCTTCTTCATTTCGAACGGGAGCAGCATGGGCCATAAAAAAAATATTGGGTGGGTTCCCCCAACTCAGTTCTTGGGTCATTCCCTGGGGAGGATTGGAGCCTTCCATACTGAGCACACTTTCGACCATCTGCGTGAGCTCTTTACTTTTGGTCCAGTCGAAAATATGCTTACCCAGCGGAGGGTCTTTCTCCAATCCGAACACGCGGGTGGCTGCGGGGTTATGAAGGACAAGAAAGCCATTTTTGTCAGTGACCAGGACTCCATCAGCCATTTGATTGATGATAGTGAGCGTCCGGCTTTTCTCATAAGCAATGTCCTTAAGGCTTCTTTCCCGCTCGCGCCGAAGCAGTTCGGCTTCATGCTCCAGTTTTAACTTATCTTCTGCTCTCCGGACAACGATCCGCAGTTGGTCCGGAGTGAAGGGTTTGGAGATAAAATCATAGGCGCCATTTTTCAATGCCTCCACGGCGTTGTCAATGGTGGCGTATCCGGTAATGACGATCACGATAAGCTTGGGATAATCGTCTCTGACCTTTTTTAATACCTCCATTCCCCTGATCCCGGGCATCATAAGGTCAAGAAGGAGGATCTGAAAATTCCCCCTTTGAAGTAATCCCAAGCCTACCTCACCATTCTCGGCAGTTTCTACCTTCCAGCCCTCTTTGGTGAGGATCCGTTCGGAACCATCCCGGATAATCTTTTCGTCATCTACTACTAAGATATGCACGTCTTCACCGTGATTCATGAGAAATGTTAATTTCCCTATTTCTTTAACAAACGTTCTACTAAGCGGACCAGCTCTTTTGGTTCTACTGGCTTGTCCACATAGTCGTCGGCTTCAGTCTCCATTCCCATCCTATGGGTATAAGTGGTAGTGGAAATCTTTGAAGCCACCGCAGTCAAAAGTAAAATGGGGATGTTCTGGCATACCGGATCAGCCTTCAACTCCTTGCATACCTCATAACCATTTTTATCCGGCATCATCACATCCAGGATGATGGCGTCGGGTTTTTCCTTTTTGGCCTTTTCGAGGCCTTCAATTCCACCGTAAGCGGGAATGACAACATGATTTTTCTTTTCCAGTGAGACCGTTACCGATTCTACCAGATCAGGATCATCATCAACAACCAATATCTTTGCCATGGAGTACCTCCTTTTTTAATAAAACATTACAATCCCCCTCAGCCTTCTTGATGAGAGGAAAAAGTTTTTTCTCTCATCAAGGGCAGTCAGAAGATATTTTCACTCTATCTTAGGCCGTGGCAAAAGCCCAGCGTTTTGTACAATATGAGGAACCATCTCCTCCCATTCGATCGCCATGATATGAACACCGTGCACGCCCTCTATTTCTCTCAGGTGCTGGATAGTTTCAACGCACATTTTTATTCCTTCTTCGGCTTGTTTTTCTTTGGGTACTCCTTTTATGCGGGCAATCAATTCATCGGGAACATCCATGCCGGGAACCATTTTTTTCATATAGTTCGCCATACCTAAAGATTTCATGGGAGTTACTCCACCCAGGATATGGACTTTTTCATGGAGTCCACGATCTCTTACCAGCTGCATCCACTTCTTAAAACGATCCAGGTTATAGATACATTGCGTCTGAATAAACTGAGCTCCGGCCGCGACCTTTTTTGCTAACCGAATAACCCGAAATTCGAAGGGGTCGGCAAAAGGATTCGCCGCAGCACCAATAAAAAATCGGGGCTTCCCTTTAATGTCATCCCCCCCCAAAAATTTTCCTTCATCGCGCATCTGCTTCACGGTTTGGATTAAATGGATGGAATCAAGGTCATAGACATTTTTTGCCTTAGCATGATCTCCAAATTTCTGATGGTCGCCCGAAAGGCAGAGGATGTTATTGATTCCTAAGGCAGCCGCCCCTAAAATATCGCTTTGGATAGCAATCCGGTTACGGTCCCGGGTTACCATCTGTAAAACCGGATTGATACCCATCTGCTTTAGTATAACACAGGAAGAAAAACTTGACATCCGTACTACCGACGTCTGGTTATCGGTGACATTGATCGCATCAACGAAGTCCTTAATAAGCGTTCCCTTTTTTCGGATGATCTCTGGGTCTGCTCCTCGGGGAGGACCGCATTCTGAGGTTACGGCAAAGTCTCCTCGCGATAGAATTTTTTCTAAACGACTGTCGGACGTCATAGCGTTAAGTCCTCCCTGATAATTTTCCGAGGTCCTCCATCCCGACTGGTAGACCAATCATTAATGGGAATAATAATCTCTAATTGATCTAACTTGCCCAGCTCTTTAAGCCGGTCATAGATAAGCTGCCACCCACAGTCAACCTCCGGGTTTACCTCGCACTTTCCTTTTGCAGAACCCCCACACGGGCCGTTAAAAAGACTCTTGGCGCAACGACTAATGGGACAAATCCCTCCGGTAATATGGAGTTTACAGTCGCCGCAGGCTTGGCACCGTTCGGTCCACACCCCTTGCGCTTCGGTTACGCCGATGAAATTGGTGTCTATCCCCGGATATAGAGGGATCTTCCGAAACTTTTCCGCCATAAACTGAACTCCAGCCCCGCAGGCAATGGAGACAACCGCCTCATATTCGTCCACAAAACTGCGGATCGATTCGAGGTATTCGGAGTCGCACTGCCTTTCCAGGGTTACTTCTTTAATCTCGATGGGCTTGCCGTCTTTTCCTCTCGCCAGTGAAAGGGCAGCGGAAAGGATTCCTACCTCTTTTTCTCCCCCGGCAGCACAGACCGTTACACAGCCTCGACATCCTGCGACAATTATTTTTGAATGGTTTTCAATCATAGCCAGGATGTCTTTAATGGATTTACCCTTACCGATAATCATGGTAATACCTCCTCAAAACTTGTTTCGACCAAGGGGACAGCGTTTAAACAAAACATTCTTCTCTTTCCTTTTGCGCACCTTCCTCTGATTTAGTGGATGCTGCAAGTTTTATTGGATTGGGGCCCAGTTTTTTAATCCTTTCGGTCATTTCATTGGCGATTTCAACAAACCGGGGACCTTGCGCTGCGGACATATTGTACATTTCCAGCCGTTCCCCTCCGATCCCAATTTCATCTAAAATCTTTTTGGTATATTCGACCCGTTTTCGGGCACGGAGATTTCCGGTAAGGTAATGGCAGTTCTCCTTCCATACATCCTGCCACATACACTCCATCAGCCCCGCGCTGGAAAGACTTTAAAAGGTAAAGCACATCAACTTTTCCCGTACAAGGGACCTGAATAATTTTTATGTTTGTTGGGTAAGAAAGTCTCATGGAACCTGCCAGGTCCGCAGCTGAATACGCTCAGTACTTGCAGCAGAAAGCTAAGATCTCCGGTTGAAATTCGCTCATGCGACATTCTCCTTAAACAGCGCGCTTGATTTAGTAATAATCTGCTCATCCTTAAAATGCTGCAGTTGGATTGCCTTTCCCGGACATTCAGCAGCACAGGATCCACAGCCCTGACATATGGCTACATCAATGTGCGCCACTCCCTGCTCATTGATAAAAGGCACGTTATAGGGACAAACGCGAACACAGGTAAGGCACGCCGCACATTTTTCGTCCTCGACGTGAGCCACAATTCCTCCTACCATAATCGTATCGTGAGCGAGAATGGTACAGGCCCGCGACACTGCAGCCTTGGCCTGAGAAAGGCTTTCATCCAGTGATTTGAGGCGAATGGGCCAGACCACACAAGAACATTCCTTCAGTAGCAAAATCAACGGGTCTCAATTTCATGTGGGCTTCAAGAAAGAAATTTTCCTGCGTGCGCTGTAACTTCATTAAGCTGGCGAGTTCTTCATTGTCCCGGGGGATAATGCCACTGCTTAAGATGAGCAGATCAGAATTGATAACAATGGTTTCCTGTAATGAAGGATCATAGACAGAGACACGAAGGCCCTCTTTTTCGAGGCTTACCTCAGGCTTATTTTCTAAGTCATACCGGATAAAGATTACTCCTGCTTTCCGGGCTTTTGTGTAGTAGTCCTCCAAAAAACCATAGGTACGAATATCTCGATAGATAATATAAATATGGGCAGTCGGATTTATTTCTTTGATTTTGAGGGCATTTTTAATCGCGCTGCTGCAACAAATCCGACTACAATAGGGTCGCTCGGGGATTCGCGAACCCACACATTGAATCATTACTATTTCTTGGAGGTCTTTAGGGTCAATCTCCTTATGAGCAATTTTCCCTTCGAGTTCGTGTTGGGTCATAATGCGCTTATCTTGACCATACAGGTATTCTTTCGGCTTATATTCTTCTCCACCGGTAGCAATGATCGTTACCCCGTGTTCTACTTTACGGTAAGCCATTCCGGGGCCGGACATAATACCGGTTTTAAAATTTCCCTTAAAACCCCCGGCATCCACAATCACCCCATTCAGGATCACCTGAATGAGAGGATGACTGTGTACCTTTTCGATCAGCGAATGCATAAACTCCTGAATATTATTTCCGTGGATGGTGTAGTAGAGATCACGGAGGTTGCCTCCCAGTTGTTTTTCTTTTTCGACCAGAACAACTTCAAAACCCTGATCGGCCAACCCTAATGCTGCGGTCATTCCCGCAGCACCACCTCCAACCACGAGTGCTCGTTTATTAATTTTCAGTTCTTGTTCATGCAATGGTTCCGTTAAGCTGGCTTTGGCGATTGCCATCCGCACCAGATTTTTGGCTTTTTCGGTAGCTTCCTTCTTTTTATCCATGTGCACCCACGAGCACTGATCCCGGATATTCGCCATTTCAAAAAGGTATTTATTGAGCCCCGCGTCCCGTATTGTTTCTTGAAAGAGGGGTTCATGCGTCCGGGGTGAACAGGAGGCAACCACCACCCGGTTAAGCTGGTTTTCCCGAATTACTTCTTTGATTTTAGTTTGCGTGTCTTGCGAGCAGGTATAAAGGTTTTCATCCACATAGACAATATGGGGAAGGGTTTTTGCGTATTCCTTCACTGCAGGGACATCTACGACTCCACCAATGTTGATTCCGCAATGGCAGATAAAAACTCCGATTCTTGGTTCTTCGCCGGCAATACTTTGTTCAGGGGGTAACTCCTTTTTGGTCACTAATTCCCCCCGGGCAGGGGAGATAATCTCCGAGGCAAAGGCAGCCGCACCACTTGCCTGGGAGACTGTTTCCGGAATATCCTTGGGCGACTGGAAGGCCCCGCAAACATAAACCCCCGGTCGTGACGTCTCCATGGGACTTAAAGAGGCAGTTTGGCAGAAGCTATACGGAGTGAGTTTTATACCGAGTGTTCGTGCCAAGCTTCGGGATTTTTCTGAAGCACTCATTCCGAGAGAAAGCACCACCAGGTCAAACTCTTCTTCAACTATTTTTCCGTCTTCATCAACATAGGTAATCAGAAGGTTTTTGGATTTAGGACGTTCTATGATTTTTGATATCTGACACCTAATAAAACGGACGCCGTAATCATCCCGGGCTCTTTCATAGTACTGGTCGAACCCTTTGCCATGTGCCCTAATATCCATATAGAAAATGGTGGGTCTAACCTCAGAGTCATGCTCTCGGGCAATGATGGCTTCTTTGGTGGCATACATGCAGCATACCGAAGAACAGTAACCTTTGTTGATGGAAGGGTCCCGGGAGCCTACACACTGTATCCAGGCAATACGCTTAGGCTCCGAGTGATCCGAAGGCCGACAGATATGTCCTTGAAAAGGGCCGGAGGCAGAGAGGATCCTTTCAAACTCCAGGCTGGTAATCACATTCGGATAGTGTCCATACCCGTATTCTTTCCGGAGTGAAGGATCAGTGAGCTCAAAACCAGGAGCAACGACAATCGAGCCAACGGTGAGGTTAAGATACTTTTCGGTCATCGAGTGGTTTACTGCCTTAGCCAAGCAGGCCTCCACACATTGGAGGCACTCGCTGCAGATTCCACAGTTAAGACAACGGGAAGCCTCGGTTAGTGCTTCTTCCTCGGAAAAACCTTTTTGTACTTCCTGAAAGTCTTTAATTCTTTCGGCTACGGGAACCTGGTCCGGGTGATGACCGAGGATGTTTTTTTACGCCCTCAGGGGTTACCTCGGCGATCGGAAGCTTTTTCCCTCTGCCTTCGTAGAGATCAATTCCTTGGAGATAACGAGCAATGGAGATAGCAGCTTCTCGACCAGCACCGATAGCCTCAACCACGGTTGCCGGTCCGGTTACCATATCTCCACCCGCGAATATTCCTGCGACATTCGTCGCACAGGTAACGGGATCGATAACCAACGTTCCTTTTTTAGCAACATTCCATTCTCTTTCCTGGGGAAGAAACGACAGGTCAATCGATTGACCGATGGCGGGAACAACTGAATCTACGTCAAGAGTAAATTCGGATCCGGCGATTGGGATTGGCCGACGTCTTCCGCTTTCATCGGGGTCTCCCAATTCCATGCGCAGACATTCAAGCCCGGTGACTTTTCCCTCTTTACCGAGAATCTTTTTGGGGGCAACAAGATAATGGATTTTAACCCCTTCTTCTTCTGCTTCTTTAATTTCTTCCGGTAATGCGGGCATCTCCTCCCGGGTGCGACGATAGAGGATAAAGACTTCCTTGGAACCCTTGCGAAGCGCGGTGCGAACCACATCAATCGCTACATTTCCTCCGCCAATCACGGCAACACGGTCACCGAGGCGGAGTTCTTTGCCAGCATTGATCACTTTCAAATAGTCAATTCCGTGGATTACTCCCTTAAGGTCTTCTCCCTCTACACCCAGTTTCATGCTTTTTTGGGCTCCCACTCCCAAGAAAGCGGCTTTAAACCCTTGGTTAAAAAGATCATCGAGAGTGAGGTCAGGTCCAATGGGGGTGTTGGTTTTGATTTCGACTCCTAACCGTTTAATAAAATCGATATCTTTCTTGAGAATTTCTCGGGGAAGCCGGTATTCGGGAATCCCCCAAACCATCATTCCCCCGGGTTCTGAAGTTGCCTCAAAAATCGTTACCGGATAGCCTTCTAATGACAGATAATAAGCCGCTGAAAGACCAGCTGGCCCGGCCCCCACAATTGCCACCTTCTCTTCCCGCTTCTTTTCAATAATTGGCACTTCAGGTTCTCCCTGGGTATATTCCCAATCAGAAACAAACCTTTTTAGGTACATGATCGCAAGAGGGTCATCAACCTTTTTCCGTGAGCAAGCGGTTTCGCACGGGTGGGTGCAGACCCGTCCACAAATTGCCGGAAGGGGATTGTTTTTTCTAATTAAGGCCAGAGCCTCCTTGAACTTTTTCTGCTTAATGAGCGCCACATACCCTTGGACATGAATTCCTGCCGGGCAGGTGGCTTTACAAGGAGAAACACCCAGCTTGTCAATGGCAAAGGCATTGGGTATAGCTTGAGGGTAGCGTTTATAAGCAGCCTTTCGGTTGTATCAGGTTTGCATCAAATGCGTTCGGAACTTCCACCGGACAAACCTTGGCGCAATCACCGCAGCCAGTACACTTATCCAGTTCAATAAATCTTGGCTTTTGTTTAACCTGAATGGAAAAATTTCCTGGTTCTCCTTCTAGTTTTACCACCTCAGCATAGGAAAGGATCTCAATATTGAGATGTCGACCCACTTCAACCAATTTAGGAGAAATAATACACATGGAGCAATCATTGGTGGGAAAGGTTTTATCCAACTGCGCCATCTTTCCCCCGATTGCCGACTCTTCCTCAACCAAATAGACTTTAAATCCGCTATTGGCTAAATCGAGTGAGGCTTGAATACCACCTACACCACCCCCCACCACAAGTACTGCCCCGACCGGAGTTTTTTGATTTTGCTGGTTTTCTATTTTTTGATTCATTCCTTGCAGCACTTTTCTTTAAGGTTTGAACTCTTAAAAATCTTAAAAATCGAAACTCAACCCGTTAGATCAATTTTTTTGCTTTCAACAAAGGCCGAGGATCCACGAGATGACGCCGGAACCATTTATGCGTGTCTTTGAGACCAAATGCCAATCCTAAAAGTTCAGTAAAATAGAAGATTGGGAGGTCATAGTTGATTCCCTTAGCTTTTCCGATCTCTTCTTGACGAGTATCCAGGTTAGCCTGGCAGAGCGGGCAGGCAGTAACAATGCAGTCGGCTTCTGCCTCTCGCGCCATATCGAGAATCCGGCCAATCAATCGCCGAACAATATCAAGGTTGGTTAAAAGTAAACTTCCGCCGCAGCATTCGGTCTTATACGGCCAAAAAATAGTCTCTCCTCCCATTAAAGAGATTAAATTATCCAGAGCTTGAGGATCTTCCCAATTCTTGGCATCGGTAATCTGGGGAGGTCGGACGATAAGGCAGCCGTAATAACTTACTACCTTTAAGTTTGAAAGGGGTCGCTTAATTTGCTCCTTTATCATCTTGATTAAATCTTCTCGGGAGAAAAACTCCAGGAGGTGAAGAACTTTGATCTCTCCCCTAAACGGAGTAGAAGCATCTATTTCTTTAGATTCTTTGGTGAGAGCTTTTTCTGCGGCTTTGAGACGGCTAAAACAAGCTGCGCAAGGAGTAACCAGATCGTGGTTAAGCTTTTCAGCTAATAATAAATTTCTTGCCGGAAGGGTGACAGAAAGAAACTCATTAATGCAATGGGCAGCACTTGCTCCGCAACAGGTCCAGCCGGGTAGTTCCTCGAATTTGATACCGAGAAAACAAGAAACTGCATCAATTGATTCACCGTATTCTCGAGCTGTTCCTTCCAGGGAGCAGCCAGGAAAGAAAGAAGCTTTCATGATTTCTTATGTTCCTTGGCTTGGTCAAAAAGCTTACGTAATTCTTCTACCCCTTTTTTTGAGGGGGGCAATAATTTTAACTTGCCCCGGAGAAACATTTTTATCCCCAACCTTAAGTCGTTTTTCCATTCTCCGCTCTTGAGATTATCACCGATCCCACCGCTTTTGCGGAGAAAATTTGTCAGGAGAGAAAGTTCATGGATTCGACCGGACTTTTTTATGGTATTGAGGAATGTTTTATGAAAAACAGGAACCTTTGGCTCTTTTGCCTCTGTTCCGCTTTCGACCTGGATTTGTCTCAGGACATCCATCACTTTGGCAATATCAATCTCATTCGGGCAGCGGGTGGTACAGGTTTCACAGGAAGCGCAGATCCAGATGGTTCGGGAAGACAAAGCTTTCTCCTTCTGGAGCAACAAGACTGACCTTATGACCTGATGGGGAAGAAGGTCCATGGCAAAAGCTACGGGGCAGCCTGCCGAGCACTTGTAGCATTGATAACAGCTGAAGATTGTTTCTCCTACTGCTTCAACGACCAGATCTCGAAATCGGGTATCTCGGTTTACGGTAACGGGTAAAGAAATCAGCTTTGTTTCCATTCTTCCGTCCTTCAACTTTTTACGGCTCCATTAACCTTCTACCTGGTCCAATACTGGTGCAAGTCTTTCCTCCTCACCAATGGCCACAAGCAGTACACCTCGACAGAGGTGTTTCAGCTTTTGGATGGTTTCCGCGGCGATAGCAATCCCTTCTTTGATCTTGTCAGGGGCTTTCCCCAAGCGGTCGATTATTTCTTCCGGAATCACCACACCCTCTATATGGCGGGACATAAACCGGGCCATGCCCACTGATTTGAGGACAATGACTTGGGGAAAGACGGGGACTTTAAAAGGGGATACTTTTTTCAAGAAATTTTCAAAAACGTTCAAATCATACAAAGGAGGGGTAAAAAAATAATTTGCACCAGCTTTGATTTTTTTTTCCATTCCGAGAATTTCTAATTCCAGTGCTCCTCTTTGTAATCCCGCATTTACCTCTGATCCCACGCAAAAATTAGGGATCCCTGAGAGTTCATTGCCGATCAAGTCGGTCCCTTTCTGGAATTTCTTGATAGCCTCTAATAAAGCAATTTCATCGAGGTCATGTACCGGCTTCGCCTCAATGTGATCACCACTGGTAATCTCATCTCCCTTACTGATCAAAAGATTTTTTAAACCTAAAGAAAAAGCGCTGAGAAGATCGGCTTGGAGCGCCAGACGGTTACGATCGCGGCAATGGAAATTTACGATGGGTTCTAAACCTTTTTGTTTTAAGAGAACGGAAGCACCAAGTGAACCCATCCTCATGATAGCTCCGCTTAGTTCTGGCACTAAAACAGCATGGACTCTTCCTTTAAGGGAGTCGGCGGATCTCACGAGTTGAGCGGTGTCGATCCCCTTGGGTGGTTCTAACTGGGCGATGATTAAAAACTGGTTGGCATCTAACAGGCTTTCAAAATGCATAATAGCTCCTTCCCTTTGTGTGGGACGCATTACCCATCAACGAGCCACGGGCTTTTCGATGGCATTTTGTACTGCTAATAATAACTCTTCCGTACCAAAGGATTTTACGTGGTAGTAAAAAGGTTTCTGACGAAGGATACGGGCTTCGAGATCAGGCGTGTTGTGGGTGGACGTAATGATAATCGGCAAACCAGGCTCAAGTTCTTTTATAATTGCTACGGCTACATCCCAGGCCATGTCTTTCACGTCTACGTCAAAAACCAAAACGGAGATATGTTCTTTTTGAATGGTGCGAATAGATTCTAAGGCTTGCTCGGTTGTATTCGCGATCAACCCATCCTTTCGTAAGATCAAGTAGATTTTTTTCGCCAGTTTTTTGTCAGGCTCAACAATAAGAATTTTTTTTCTTTCCATCCCACCCATCTCAATTGACGATTTCTTGAAAAATTTGAGTTTTGCGTTTTTTATCAGTGGGGAATTTTTGATAGAAAAAGTATCAAGAATTATACCAACACCTAAGATAAGTATGAAACCTGGGGATTGAGGAATAAAGGCAAGAGATTAAGTATGTTAAACGGGGAGAAGAGAAAAATAAAAAGAAGAAGGGATCACTATTTTATTTGGGTATAAGGGTAAAATAGCCCCATAAAATTGTAAATATCAATTAATATATTGAAATAATTGCAAATAATAAAAACAGGGAAAATAGTAACAATGAGGAAAAATTACCCATACTTTTACTCTAATTCATATTTTTTTATTTTAGTATAGAGGGTCTTTCGGTCGATTCCGAGCAAAGATGCTGCATTTCCCTTATGGCCTTTGGTTTCGTTAAGTACCATCATGATATGGTGTTTTTCCATTTCTTCAAGCGGATAAACTTTTGAGCGGAAAGACAAAGGCTTTGTTGCCTTTTGCGCCTCTATCCAGGGAAAGCTTCGAGGTAATAAGGTTGCTCCGTCCTCTAAAATAAGTGCTCTTTCAATTGCGTTTTCCAATTCCCGAACATTGCCCGGCCAATCGTAACTCATCAACAGTGACATAGTCTCAGGTTCAATCTGAGTAACTGGAATCTTCCTTTTTTTATTATATTTTTGCAAAAAATGGTTTACTAACAAAGGAATGTCTTCTTTTCTTTCTCTTAGGGGAGGAATATGGATGGGAAAAACATTGAGGCGATAGTAAAGGTCCTCCCGAAAAGTTTTTCGGGCAATGGCCGGTTTGAGATCCTGATTGGTAGCCGCAATTATTCGGACATCTACTTTGAGGGTTTTTTCACTCCCAACTGGTTTAACTTCTTTCTCTTGGATTACCCGGAGTAGTTTCGCTTGGGTATCAAGGCTCAAATTTCCAATTTCATCAAAAAAAAATGTCCCGCCGTTTGCTAACTCAAAACTGCCATATTTGGTCTGAATCGCGCCGGTGAAAGAGCCTTTGACATGGCCGAAAAGTTCGCTTTCCAATAAAGTTTCAACGAGCGCCGAACAGTCAACGGTTATGAATTCCTTGTCTTGCCTCAGACTATACGTATGGACTGCTCGAGCAATAAGTTCTTTACCTGTGCCGCTTTCGCCGGTAATTAAGACCGTACTGTCTGTGGGAGCAGTCCTCCGCACCAGTTCATAGATGTTTCTCATCACTTCACCCTGACCAACAATTATGTCCGTTTCATTTTTTGCTTTTAATTGCCGGCGGAGTTGAAGATTTTCAGAAAGAAGACTTTTTCTTTCTAATGCCCGGTTAATAGCTACCCGGAGCACATCAGGAGTAAAAGGCTTGGTGATATAATCATAAGCACCCAGTTTTATTGCCTTTACGGCAGAATCAATTGAGGGGTACCCGGTTACGATTAAAATCGTTATTGCTGGATCCATTTCTTTGAGGCGTCTCAGTGTCTCAATGCCTCCGATGCCCGGCATTTTTATGTCGAGCAGGACAATATCGAAAGATTCACGGTCAAACTTTTCAATTGCTTCCTCTCCCGAAGAAGCAGTTTGTACTTCATACCCTTCTTTGGTTAAAATGCGGGAAAGGCTGTCCTGCATGATCTTTTCGTCATCAACAACCAGGACTTGAATAGTATCCTCTGAATTTTGTTTCACAGCGCTTATTCCTGAAATTTTTCGAACGTAATGGGAAGGATTATTTTAAAGGTAGCTCCTTTTCCTGGCGCGCTCTCAACCTCGATGGCTGCCGTGGTGACTTTGGATAATCCCATAGGAAGTGCTCAGACCAAGGCCCGTGCCTTTTCCAACATCCTTGGTAGTAAAGAAGGGGTCAAAAATTTTCGATTGTATTGCCGGAGGTATTCCCGGGCCTGTATCTTTAAAAAAAATAACAATTGAAGACCCATCCGGATTTATTCCTGTCGTGATGGTTAACGTGCCGCCTTTTTCACTCATTGCTTCGGCAGCATTGACCATCATGTTCATAAGTACCTGTTTTATTGGATTGGGATCGCACTTGAATGAGCGGAAGGTCAGGATTAAGCTCTTTTATCGTCTTGATATTATGAAAAAGAGCCTGTTTTTCTAAGAAAAATAAAACATCATCAATCGCTTTGTTAATAGCTACGGATTCAAATTTTGATTCGGTCTGGCGAGCAAATTCTAATAAATTTTTTACAATATCTTTACAACGGGTTCCTTCCTCAACAATCCTTTTTAGATCCTGAACCCGGGGATCGTTTTGATCTGCAAAATCCTCCATAAGCAGACTGGCATAGATCAGGATACCTCCTAAAGGGTTATTGATTTCATGGGCTACTCCGGCCGCCAAACTCCCCAGTGAAGCCATTTTTTCCGTTTGAATAAGGCGCATTTGGGTATCTTGCAATTCTTTTTCCATCTTAAGTTTCTCGCGCAAATCAGTAAACAGGCCGAGGGAGGCAAGCTCCTTATCTCCTTCGTAAATAATAGACGCCGAACAGCTCACAGGTATCTCAATCCCGTCTTTTCCATACAAGGTGATTCGAAAATTTTCTAATTTGCCACGACCGCCGTACTCATCGCTTCGCAATTTTCGCATAATGTTTTTCGCTACGTCTATCGGGTAAAACCTGGTAATGTGAAATTTTCCGATAACTTCTTCGGCTTTATAACCGGTTAATTTTTCGGCGGCCTTATTAAAAAAGATAACGTTCCCCCTGGTGTCGGCAGCGACGATACACTCTACCGAACTTTCGAGAAGATTGGAAAAAAACCGATTTTTTTCCTCCAGTTCCCGTTCCATCCTGATTCGATCAGAAATGTCAATGGTCAGACCCTGATAGCCGACCACCTTATCGTTTTCGTCCCTAATCACGTGAGAGGTTAATAAAACCGGAATCTTTTCTCCGTTCTTTTTTTTCCAGATCACCTCATAATTTTTCACAAATCCGTCTCTCTCGATAATTTCCTGGTATTTTTTTCGGTCTTCGGGATTTAAATATAAATTCTTAATAATATCCATTTTGAGAAATTCTTCTTTACTGGTATAACCCAAAATCTTCAGCAACGCAGCATTGCAATCAACAAATCTTCCCTCCTTACTACTAACAAAAGTTCCTTGATCGACGCGGTTAAATAGCTCATTGTATCTTTTCCCTGACTCTTGTAATTCTCTTATGAGATGCCACTCGACTGATATCTCGCGAAGATAAATCAAATATTTTTTGTCCCGTGAATGGGTTAAATAACTCGTTAAACACATTTCGGTAACGACGTTCGTAGCATTCGCGGTAATAAGCTCTATGCCAGGGTATATCTTGTTAGAACAGGTATCGATTTTTTCGTTGAGGGTCTGAAAGATTTTTTGATTTTTTTCGTCTAAAAAATCGGTAAAATTTTTGCCTAATAGGGTGTTAACCTCGTAACCCATAAAATAGGCAATCATACGGTTAGCAAACTCAATACGATTATCATCATCTAAAACCAAAATGCCGATATTGGCCATTTCCGCAATGGTTTGGAAAAGATTCGAAGCTTCTAAGAGATCAAGTTCAGAAATTTTTTGAGGCTTGGGCGGATAAGACATTTTTTTTGTTTACCGTGTTAACAGTAGTAACTTTCTCTATTCTTTAACTATAAGCACATTAAAGGAAAAATTCAATTACTATTGCATCCCCCAGAAATCTTGAAGTATTTTAAGTAGAAAAATTTAAAAAAACAAGCTTAAGCATAGGCTTATGAGTTTGCTTAACTGTTTTTTTGAAAAAAATCGCTCTGTGACCAGGTTGATTATATAGCTCGATTGGGAGGTAAATTAAGATTTCCCGGGGCAAAAAAGTTTATTACCAGCCGTAAAGAGTCACGTATGTTTTGATCGGCACGTACTGTCTTTTTATCTCAATCACTATACGGAAACCTGTCAGTATATCCGTGGGCGAAATAGAGTAGTTCGGAGAAGAGGGGTTTCAACTGAGGGATACATCAAGCAACCCTTAGGTTATTGGTGGGAGTTTTTTAAACAATGGATTATGTTTGCTTATGCTGCCCAAAAATCGTTTTCAAGAGTTTGTCTACCAATGTTGTGGATTGCGATAACACGACATCGTAACCAGTATTAATTTCTTCGCACCTGCCGCACAATTTTTAGCAAAGCTTTTTTAGGCGGCTACTTCTCTGCTAATTCTCCAGAAAAGTTTTGAATTTTTCTCTTCGTCATAGCGCATTGATGGCTAAAGAGTAACCATGGTGGCACTTTTGAGGTTCTCTATTGAAATATGCTGGCAAAATGTTGTTTAAGCCTATTTGAGGTATGCTTTTGAGTTCCCGATTACTTTGTTCATGTACACGAACGTGATAACCTGCCGATCGAACCGTGAGGCTGGAACCATCGCCAAACTTCACCATAATGATACGAGAGAACGCATCGTGGTCTACGAAGGGAAAAATGTTATATCCAGAGATAGAACTGATATTTCAACCTCTGTTTTCGCGCCATAACATCACTGCTAAAAAAGCAGGGATAATACAACCGACAACACTTGGCCACATTGGAATAGTTATGCCGCTGCGCGATTATTTGCACGTGAAACATGAGCCTCAATAGATGTGCGACGGCAATAAGCACAAACACTATTGCTGAAATAGTTGTTGCTGGTTTCATAAGGTTTCCTCCCCTACTTTAAAAAAAATCTCATTTGCGAATCACTCGATCAGATGAGCATAGTGTTGGCCAATCTGGGCGAGCGCACTCAACGATCAGAGACATTAGAGATTTCTTCTTTTGATGATACCCGCCATTCGATCCACTTTAAAATTTGATATAGGGTGAGCGGTAGATAATGGAATCGGATTGCCTGCATGATGATATCATCGCGTGTCCGAAAAGAAAACGTTCCCTGAACGTTATAGTGTCCCAGGCATTGCAACCAGCTTTGTAACGCTATGCCATCTTCCCTGTATGTGCATGAGAAGGCGACCGAACGCCCTCAGTCGCCGTATTAATTCGACACTTGAATGGGCGGAGGGGTCATCAATTTTTGTAATTGCTAAAAAAAAATTTTTCTGAAAAGTAACCGCTTTCGCCGGTTTGAGCCGTGCCTTTTTCACGGCTGATGATCATCTCTAACAGACGGGGAATATCATTCGCGGCTTTGAACGTCTTCGCATGTTCAAGATCAACAGGGATAGCATCGGGCTTGATGGGAATTGCTCCTTGAAGTAATACGTTGCCTTCATCAAAGTTTTCGTTCATATAGTGAAAAGTGTAACCGGTTTCCTTTTCTCCCTGGTATACCGACCAGGATGTGGCCTTAAGTCCCCGGTACTTTGGCAGAAGACCATTATGGTAATTAACGGTCGGCCCCAAAGCTTCAAGTAACGACGGGCTGAATTTTTGGGGATAGAAATAGGAAATAGCCAGGGTAGGTTTAATGATTGTTTTTAATGCACTTATGAAGTCAGAATGATTGATGTTGTGATCCGGGGGTACGATGATCGGGAAGTGATAGTGCCGTGCTAACTTTTCACTATTTATTGGTACGGAAGGTTTGGATAGCTGATTTCTTGCTGTGATCAAAGAAAGAGATAATCTTCTTTTTTATCACGGTCTGTGCATAGCGGAGGAACAGACTCGCGATATTTTTGAGGGTTGATAATACATAAGCCTGCAATTTCCACATCGCTTCGCTTGCAAACCGCTTGGAGGATGGCTTTCGTGAGGATCATGGGAATAGAGAGTGAGGCAAAATCTGTAAAAATAATCAGTCTATTCATAGGTGAAAAAAACGTGCTTCAATAGATATTTTTTGTCTTAGGTAAATATATTGTTCTTAATTAAAAAAAATAATTGCCCATCGAATGCTGTTTAGCAGCGCAGAGTTTCGGTGATAATCCGATAGCCTGCGATAGAGTCAGACAGTGATGCTTTGAATCATGGGTTTTAGCTATGCCCACCGATTTAACTCTGTGATTGCTGAAACGTCCACTGCGGCGTAATTTCGAGAGACGGTTTGTGTCCGAAGGTTGAGATCATACCACGAGGGACAGTATTTTGTCGTTCGGATTTTTTAACAACATGAATATCTTGTGCCGGCAAGAAGCTTTGTGCCAGGAGAAATACTTGTCCTGCCAGTTGATTTTGCTCTTATGCCATGTCTACAACTATAACTGCATGCCCAGGAAAACCTCCGCGTATGGACACATCTCCGATGCTCATTTCTGGCACGCTTGTTCTGGATATCAGCTCTTCGCGTTGCTTAAAATATCGCTCTCGCTATGAGCATCACGATAAAATTTCAGCCGCGAGGGCAGCGCTTTTATTCGAATCAGTTATGAGACCTCACGGTTTATAAACAATCGAACCATAGAACATATCGTCTGTTTGAAGAGCATAGGTATTTGTATTTTAGCATTTTTTTGTCATTTAATCAATGTTAGAAAATTGCCTTGCCTAATCGATAAACCAAGGGAGTTTTTTGCAATACTATAGATTTACAGAATGGTCACGAGGATATTATTAGATCACGTGCAATTAGAGATTGATTTTGTATTGCTTGATTTTTGCGATGAGTGACACTCTGGAGAGGCCAAGGATTTTAGATGCCATGGTGCGATTTCCACCGGTGTGTTTAAGGATACGCTCGATGTGCTCTTTTTCTATTTGGAGCATAGATTTGCATTGGGTATCGGCAAGAGAGTATTTCGCCTTTAACGTTGCTTCAAGGAAATATTGGGGTAGTGATCTTCTGGTTAATTCTTTGCTATTTTCAAGAAGGACTGCACTATTAATGATATTTTCCAACTCTCGGACATTTCCGGGATAGTGATATCGCTGGAGCAATGTCAAAACATCTTCTGAAATGGTGTTAATTTTTTTGTTGTGGGTAGTGGCATATTTGTTCAGAAAATATTGGGCCAGGAAAACAATATCGCCTTCTCTTTTTCGAAGGGGTTCAATAAAAACTGAGGAAACATTGAGGCGGTAAAAAAGGTCGGTGCGAAAATTTCCCTGCTGAATTTCTTCCTGCAGGTCTTTGTTAGTGGCAGTAATAAGTCTTACGTCCACACGGCGGCTTTTGGTAGAACCGACGGGGAAAAATTCACCTTCCTGTAAAACGCGAAGCAACTTTACTTGAACGGACAGGGAAAGATCGCCGATTTCATCCAGAAAAAGTGTGCCGTGATCTGCTTTTTCCAAAATACCCGTTTTATCCGAAACCGCGCCAGTAAAGGCTCCTTTGGTATGTCCGAAAAATTCAGAAGCAAAGAGCTCTGAAGCGAGAATGCTGGCATTGATAGCAACAAAGAGTTTATCTTTGCGCTTTGAAAGTTTATGGATCGCACGGGCAATAAGCTCTTTACCGGTGCCGGATTCTCCCCAAATAAGCACCGGGTTGTCGGTCGGTGCTATTCTTTCAATATATTTTAAAACTTTTTGCATTTGGGGAGAGCAGTTAATAATTTTGACAAATGGGTCGTCCTCTTCTGTTTCTTCAAGATGGCTTCTCAGCTCCTCAACTTTCAACTTGAGGGTTCGTCGCTCAAGGGTTCGATCAATAGAGATAAGGAGTTTAGCCCGGTCAAGGGGTTTGGTCAGATAATCATACGCTCCGAGCTTGATTGCCTTTACGGCAAGTTCAATGTCTTCCACTCCGGAGAGAATAAGAATTTCCGGCGCATCTGGTCTCTCTGATAGAAAATGTAAAATATCTAATCCGGTAACTTCGGGCATATCCATGTCAAGTAAAATCAGCTCCGGCTGAAATTCGAAAATAGTTTCGTAAGCTTTTTTGCTCTCGCTTAAGCATTGCACCTCGAATTTGCCCGCTTGCATCAAAAAGACTTCTAAATAATTGAGAATCGCCTGGTCATCGTCTATGATTAATATTTTATGCACCGTTTAATCCCTGTCTTTTTATTGAAGAATTGATTTCAAACGTCATGATATCACGCGTGAGTAATTGGGAGGGCGATTATTTTGCTGTCTTCCAACCGCTGGAGCGGCAATACTATTTTAAATTCACTTCCTTCACCGGGCCAGGAATCAACAATGATCGTTCCCCCATGTTCTTCAATAATGCCGTACGCAATGGAAAGCCCCAACCCCGTTCCTTGTCGGGCCTTCTTGGTGGTGAAGAAGGGATCAAAAATTCTTTTTTTCACATCGTTTGTCATCCCGGTTCCATCATCTTTTATTTGCACATAAAGCTTGTTGTTACTGTAAAGGAAAGTTTTGATATAAATATTACCCATTTCCCCATTATTTTTCTGTTCAATAGCGTGGGAAGCGTTAATGATGATATTCACCATCACCTGTTCGAGTTTCTGTACATTGCCCTTAATCGTAGGAATTTTTTCTGCTAAGTCAAGGTTAATGTTTGCGGTTCGTTTAACCTGATTGTGCACCAGCCGCAGGCTGCTTTCAATAACGAGATTAATATCGACGTCTTCGTCCAGATGTCCTTCGTCGCGACGGGCGAATTTTCTTAAGTCGGAAACGATATTCATAATTCTATCGGCCCCTTTTTGCATATCGGAAAGAAGTATCGGAATATTCTTTCTGAAATATTTGTAGGGTAACCGCGCTATTTTGAAGTCTGTATTTTTTTCCGCATGGTCGTCCAACATAGGAAGAATGGTTTCCATCGCTTCGGCAACAATCCCGATGTTGCCTCGTATGAAGGTATTGGGGTTGTTGATTTCATGGGCGATGCCGGAGACGAGTTGCCCGAGAGAGGCGAGCCGGTCCGACTTGGATGAGTTGTTGCTCCATCTCTTTAACTCTTTAGTTGTTTCTCGAACAATATTAATTAAACCGGTTACATTACCTTTATTATCAAGAATCGGATAACAGGAAACGAGATAAAACTTGTTTTTAAGTAAAGTTTCCAATTGAGCTGGTTTCTTGGTTTCGTTAACCTTAAAGGCAATACACCCCTTGCAGGGTGTTGAATAATTCCAAAAAGCCTCGTAACACTTTTTGCCGGCAATATCCATTTTTTTATTTACTATCTGAAGGTTGAAATCCCCGTCAGTCATATAGACAAGATCAGTGATGGCGCCGAACAGGGCTTGGAGGCGCATCGAGTTTTCCTCAAGTTTTTCCGCTATTTCTTTTCGTGCAAAAACATTCGCCACCATATTGCCGGCTTCAAAGAGCATTTCCGATTCTTCCGGAATAAATTTCCCCTGTTTTTTAATATAATATATCTCGATCGCTCCTCTTTGCTTTCCATTAATAATGATATCAGTGACGATTTTGTTGTCGAGATTTTGAGACGGTAAAGGGAGGGCGCAAAATTCCTTGTTGTCGAAGAGGATCCTTGACCGTGCGTGCTGCGGAAATGACATAGACTGATTTAAAATGGAGGTAATGCCGACGAGGGTTTCTTCCCCGGCCCCGGCTTTGTTCAAGAGCGTGTCAATGTTGTATAAAGCCGTAAGCTCTTTTACCCGCTTTCTTCTTTCGGTCGCTATTGTTCGAGCGGGCGAAACTTTTCGATTGCCAATCCCTACATAGATTTGTTTGCCTTCTTTCGTTAAATTAAAAATGGTAAAATCCAAGCGAAGTGATCCGCCGTCTTTCTTTTTGAAGAAGACCCGTTTGAATAAAAACTCATTTCCTTCTTGGTGGGTTTGTTCAAAGGCCCATTTAAGACGGGGATAGTTCTTTTCAATGACCACATCTTGCAAGGTTTTATTTTTTAGATCCTCTTGGTCGTAACCAAGAGCAGCGGCAGTGTTTGGTTTTATACAAATGATATTAAAGTCGAGATCCATGATAAAAAAGTCCATAAACATTTTATCAAGGATCTCGAAACTTTGATTAAAAACATCCATAGCAGAAATATTCAGATGCAATGCCGCTAAAGGGCAGCTGTTGAATTTTGATTATCCCCTTTTGTCGAAGAAAGTAATTGATAGCGGTTGATTTGATATATTTTGTCAATGGGGGAAAAACATAACATCTCTCTTCTCATCGGTTTTTGACTTTGGGTACCCACGATAAAGTTTGCCTTTCGGTTTTCCGTTAAGAAACCAGTGGCAAAAAGCAGCGCACCCCCGGTTGCGGTCTCGTTCCAGCAAAAAGAGCCCCGCGCACCGACTTCCGTAATTTTTTTGTAGAGTGGATTCAATTCAGCGATCTCGCTGCGAATTGTTTCAATTGACAGCGCCGGTTTTCCTGAAGCCTGAGCGTAGAGCGCGGAAAGAATTTCAACCCCGGTTTTTCCTGCCGGAGGATCAAAGACTCTTGTAAAAGCCTGAACTCTCCGGTCTTGCGAAGTTACGCTGCCCTCAGATTCTGCATACGCTGATCCCGGAATGGTTGTATGGGCAAAATTAGTCGTCTCAGTTTGAAACATATCTACCACGACAACATGCTCGGCCTGAGTTAGAAGCGCTGCATATTCTGTATTAATAGCAAAATCCTCGCCGAAAATCAAAAATCCTTTGATTGTGCCATTGAGCATTAAATCTCTCAGCTCAGGGAACGATCGTGCTCCCCGGAGAGTGCTTTTTCTTGAAAGTTTGTTGTTTTCTCGCGCCGCATAGGGAGTGGCGCAGAGATCTCTATGTCCCTGATAGTTGCTGTGCTCATGAGTAAAAATCAGGCCGTTATTATCCTTTCCGATTTTACCGGTCAAAAGTAAGAGATTGGCGATAGCCTGAAGGTCTCCGGGAGATTTTTCTAACAAAGAGCCCCCGTTGTAAACAAAGACAACGTTTTTATCCGGGTCAGAGACAATGTCGGCAAATCGTTGGATTTTGTATTTATCGACCCCGGTTATTTCTGCTGCTCGTGAAAGTGAAATCGAGTGTTGATTCTTAAATTCAGAAAAATTGTCAGCACGTTTGTTTACCTCGGCAGCATCAAATCTTTCGTGTTTGATTATTTCCGAGATAGCGGCGTTAAGAAGCATAGTGTTGGTTCCCCGCCGGGTATCGAGCCACAGGGTGGCAAAATTGTTTATTTCGAGTTCCATGGAGCTTATCGAAATAAGTTCTGCGCCTTTGCGCGCCGCTCGTTTGATATCGAAACTCAGCACCGGGTTATCTTCAGTAACATTGGAATTGAGCATGACGATCACATCGGCATCTTTTACGTGCCGGAAAGGCAACGTTGAAGCCGTAATTCCAAACGCCGCATACAAGTCTCCGTTATCGTCAGTGCTGGTTAGATCGTACAAGCTGGCTATATTATTCGAGTTAAACACGTCGCGGGCAAGTTTCTGCACCATAAAAATCTCTTCGTTTGTTGCCTTGGGAGAAACAAAAAATCCAAGCGCGTCCGGCCCATACTTTTCGTAAACCGCTTTCAGTCCGCTGGCCGCATGGTTGATAGCATACTCAAGATTCGTGGCTTTTTGCTTGTTGCCGTCCCGCACCTTTGGCTCAGATAAACGGTTTTCTTTGATGATGTGCCGATGGCCGAAACGCCCCCGCATGCATAATTCGCCGTTTATATAGCGAGATTCTTTTTTTGCGGTGACATTCCAAAAATCATCATCTTTTTTATTGTAGACAATATTGCAGCCAATACCGCAATAGTTACAGACCGATTCGAGCTGCAAGGGGTTCTGAGGCCACGGTCTTTCAAAGGGATGGTTGAAAGATATCGCCCCGGTTGGACATGTCTCAATACAATTTCCGCACGCAATACAGGTAGTATCCTGAAGCGGTTTTTCCATGGAAGGGCGAACAACCATGTCATAGCCCCGGTTAATATAGCCCAGAGCAGACAGCCCAAGAAGCATGTCACAGGTACGAACGCATTTTCCGCAGAGAATGCATTTATTGGGGTCGAGAAGAATATACGGATGACGATCATCAACCTTGAGTTTCTTCACCGTACCCCCATACCTTTTTTGATTGACGTCATATTCCCCGGCCAACTTTTTTAGCTCGCAGGTAAAAAGATCAGAGCAGCCACAAAAAAGACAGCGTGAAGTTTCGGTGGGCACAGCGCCTGGAGCGATACCTTTATCACCTTCATCAAAATTGTTCACGCGGATCTCCGCGTCAACTTGCTGCATAGAAGACCTATCTATCTTTGCAAAACTCTCAAAGTAGCTTTTGGGAATTTCGCCCAGATTTGTTTTACTGCTCAGAAATTCCGATGCCGCAGGAAGAATCTCGCCGGTTTGGATATAGCGGTCAATAACCATCGCCGCTTTGCGCCCTGCACCGATAGCATCAATGGCGGCCGCTGGTCCGGAGACAACATCACCGCCGGCAAAAACGCCTTTTATAGTGGTCGCGAACGTTTTTTCATCGGCAACGATGGTATCCCATTTTGTTGCTTTAAGGTCACCGAGAGCATTTCCTTTGATGCCGGTTAAATCGCTATCCTGTCCGATGGCCGCAATGATGGTATTACAGATTACGTCATATTCGGAGCCCTCAACGGGAACGGGACGGCGGCGCCCACTCGCATCAGGTTCGCCGAGTTCCATCTTTTGGCAGCGCAGTGATTTAACTCTTCCGTTTTCCGCGATCACTTCCAGCGGTGCCACTAAAAATTCAATTTCCACTCCTTCTGCCAGTGCATCTTCGATTTCCACTTCATCAGCAGGCATTTCGTGACGCGTTCGGCGATAAAGGATCGAAACCTTTGATGCCTTGCAGCGCAATGCTGTCCGGGCAGCATCGATTGCGGTATTACCGCCTCCCACAACGACTACGTGTCCTTTAAATTCCGGAGGACCTTGTTTTTTAACTCTTTCAAGAAAGTCTACACCGCCAATAACACCTTCGGTTTCTTCTTTTTCTATTCCCATCTTTTTGGCTTTTTGCGCACCCAGCGCAACAAAAATTGAGTCAAAGCCTTCTTTCTTTAAATCGTCCAGGCTAAAATCTTTACCCAGCCGGGCGTTGGTCTGGACGTCAATTCCATGATCTACGATGTACTGGATTTCTTTATCGAGCATATTTTGGGGGAGGCGATAGTCAGGGATCCCATATCTCAACATGCCTCCAAGCTTTGGGTGGGCATCGAATATTTTTATTTTGTAGCCGCGCTTGGCTAAAAAATACGCGCAGGAAAGCCCTCCCGGACCTCCTCCGACAATTGCCACTTTGTGGCCATTGTGCTGTGGAATGATTGGCCTTTCAAGGTGGTCAGATTCAAGATCAGCGACATACCGCTTCACAAAATTAATTGCTACCGGAGAATCCACATCTTTTCTTCGGCAGGCGCCCTCACAATACCGCACACAGATGCGTCCGCAAACAAGCGGAAAGGGATTTGTTTCCCGGATAAGTTCAAGCGCTTCCTTATATTTGCCTGCGTTTGCTAAAGCGAGGTAGCCCTGGGGGTTGACATCCGCGGGACATTTTTCGTAGCAGGGTCCCCGGCAGTCGGCAAAGTGGTTGGAAAGAAGTAATTCCAGGGCGTTTTTTCTGGCCTTATATATTTTTTCATTATTTGTCTTAATTATCATCCCGTCACGGGCCTCGGTGGTACACGACAGCAGCAGTTTGTCGATTCCTTCCACTTCAACCACACAAAGCAAACACGAGCCATAAGGCTCAAGGCGCGGGTCGTAACAAAGCGTGGGAATTTCTATATTATTTTCCCGAGCCACCGTGAGGATTGTTTTTCCTGGTTCGCATATTATCTCTTTTCCATCTATAGCAAGTTTGATTTGATTTCTCTTTTCCATTTTATTCGTATCCTTTACTCTTTATAGATTGCATCAAAATTACAGGTTGTAATACATTTTCCACATTTTATGCATTTATCCTGGTCAACAGTATGGGCTTTCTTTTTAACACCCGTTATTGCTCCTGCCGGACAATTACCGGCACAAAGAGTACAGCCAGTACATTTTGTTGCATCAACGAGGTACATTACCAGGGAAGAACAGCTATGCGCCGGGCATCGTTTGTTTTTGATGTGTTCTTCGTATTCTTCGCGGAAATAATTCATCGTCGTCAGTGCTGGGTTTGGTGCAGTTTGTCCCAGTCCACACTGGGCGGTAGCTTTTATCTGCTCGCCCAACTCCTTAAGCACATCGAGATCCTCGTCCTTTCCTTGGCCTGCGACAATGCGTTCAAGTATTTCCAGCATGCGAAGGGTTCCAATGCGACAACTTGTGCACTTGCCGCATGATTCTTTCTGGGTGAATTCTAAAAAAAACCGGGCCAGTTCCACCATACAGGTTGATTCGTCAACGACAATCATCCCCCCTGAACCCATAATCGCCCCGGTTTTATTTATTTGTTGATAGTCTATCTGGGTATTGCCCAAAGCAGCGGGGATACAACCGCCCGAAGGCCCCCCCATTTGGACGCCCTTAAATTTTTTGTCATTAACAATTCCGCCACAGATGTCGAAGATTATCTCGTTAATGGTGATACCCATAGGAACCTCGACCAGACCGCTGCGCTTTATTTTGCCGGCCATGGCAAAAACTTTGGTGCCTTTGCTGTCATCGGTTCCCATTGCAGCAAACTTTTCTGGTCCGTTCAAAATTATCCAGGGCAGATTGGCAAGGGTTTCAACGTTGTTGATATTTGTCGGCTTGCCCCATATTCCTTTGACTGCGGGATACGGTGGGCGGATGCGCGGGGTTCCGCGATGACCTTCAATCGAAGCAATGAGAGCAGTTTCTTCGCCGCAGACAAAAGCGCCCGCGCCCTCTTTTATTTTAAGGTGGAACGAAAAGTTAGTACCGAAAATATTATCACCAAGGAAGCCCCTTTTCGTGGCTTCCCCGATTGCGTTCACAAGTCTTACAATAGCCCGGGGATATTCGGCTCGGCAATAGATATATCCTTCAGAAGCTCCGATAGCGTAGCCGCAGATAAGCATTCCTTCAAGCACCGAATTCGGGTCGCCTTCGAGAACGCTTCGATCCATAAATGCTCCCGGATCACCTTCGTCAGCGTTACAGACCACATATTTTATGTCGCCGGGCGATTGGGCGGCGAATTTCCATTTGACTCCGGTAAGAAAACCCGCTCCGCCGCGACCACGAATCCCAGAATCAGTGACCGCTTTTATCACCTCGTCCGGAGTCATGGTGGTTAATACTTTTTTTATAGCCTTGTACCCATCGCGGGCAAGGTAATCGTCTATGGACATCGGATCAATATGACCGCAGTTGCGAAGGACAATCCGTTTTTGTTTGGCCAAAAAATTTTTTTCTGTTCCTTCTTGATAATCGAGAAGAGCAAGAAATTCGTCTACCGGCTTGTCCTGCAGTACATGCTCATTGAAGATGCGCTGGGCTTTTTCCGGGGTAACGTCGCCATAAAGGAATTTACCCGCTCCATTCTTTACTTCCACAAGGACTTCCTTGTAACACATCCCCATACAACCAGTTTCCGCAAGTTTTATGTCTTTTAATCCTTTTTCGGCGATGAGGAGCTGAAATTCATTCAGCACCTTGTCCGCCCCTGCTGATATTCCACACGTTGCAGTGCCAATGGTGATTGTATACACTTCAGTATCCTCCGATTTTATTGAGTCTTCGCTTCAGTTTTTTCTTGTTTTTGGTATTTTCTGAGTGTCTTACGCAGTTTTTGCGGCGTGAGCCTGCCGTAGGTTTGATCATCAATCATAATCACCGGCGCCAGACTACAACATCCGAGACAGGCGACCATTTCAAGGGTAAATAACCCATCTTCAGTAGTATCATTCCCCTCAAGCTGTAACTCATCTTCCACAATTTCTTTCAATACCTTTGCGTTATTAACATGGCAGGCAGTGCCATCACAGAGACGGATAAGATGTTTACCAAGGGGGCGAAGACGAAACTGCTTATAAAAGGTGATAACACTATAGATTTCGCTTTCCGGTATTCTGGTTACTCCGCTAATGTACTTGATAGTAGTCTCTGAGATATAACCGTACGTTTCTTGCCCGCTTTGCAAAAGCGGGATGAGCCTTCCCGGCTCATCCCGGTAACGCCACAGTTCAGTGTTAAGTTTTGGAAAATTTATTGTTGTAATTTCTCGGGTTTGTTCTACAACGTTCATAGGCATTCCCTTTCATGTGCAATTACAGATTTCTCTCTTCAGTGT
>CAVTQE010000055.1:0-89513 GCA_963736755.1 uncultured delta proteobacterium
CCCAGCATCATCGCCTACACTTACAATTCGCTGAACGGAGATTCCCTGACCAAAAAGACGCTGCGCCAGATAGGGGCCATTCGTGTCCACCTGGACCCCGGTGATTAATTCATTTCCGATGGTAATAATCTCTGCCTTTACATCCAATGAACTATCCCTTGAAGAATGAGGTTGGCATAAATCCCTGCTGCCACATCATCAAGAACGATCCCCCATCCGCCGGAAAGGTTGCGGTCAATCCAACCAGCAGGATATGGTTTCAGGATATCCAATATTCGAAAGATTAAAAATCCTATTCCCACATTGATTAAAGTAAAAGGAATCCACAGCATGGTTACCAAAAATCCGGCAATCTCATCAATCACAATAGTCCGGGCATCCTTTTGCTGAAAAATTTTTTCTGCTCCATCAGCTATCCAGGCAGCAAAGAAAAATAAAGGATAAAAGCGTGATAAGGTAAAGCAGAGGGGAAAATTTAGAAAAACACCAGAAAAAGCAGATTCCCACGACTGTTCCGGCAGTTCCAGGAGCTAAAGGACAATAGCCGCTCCCAAACCCAGTACCGAGTAAAAGAAAAAAAGTGCGATTCCACTTAAGCATCTTCCCTGCTTTGCTCGATAGTGATTTTTGATCCAGGAAGAACCGTGCGCAAAGAAGTTGGGTCCCCGATTACCTTGCCAATGATATTGACTGCGCTCGCTGGGCGGATTTCTTTATCGTTACTGATTGGGGTGGGGCCATAAAAAATACAAAAGGCCGGTCCGTCCGGCCAGTAACCCAAGTCTCCTACCTCAACAACTTCTCGGGCAGTTGCATCTAATTCATGGTGAATGGGGATGGAAAAATAGATTTCATCGCCCCAGGTATTGATTTTTGTCGAAAGAGGAAGAATGTTCCAAAGCGCCTCCGCACAGGCAGTATCTGCCAATGTCGCTTCAAGGGTGATATTTCCGGCAGTTATTTTTATCCTTTTCATACTATCGCTTACATAGAAGTCAAAGCGCTATCAATGAGGAGAAAGCAAACCCGTAAATGCCTGTTACTCAGGTTTGTTTCCTTCTTGTGAATTCCGAAGCTTCTCCAGAATTCCCGCAGTAAGAAGTGGTATCATAATCTCATGGTGTCCAACTAAATTAAACCCTTTGCCGCCTCTCCGGGTAGGGCGGTCTACCACATTGGTAAGGGGACGGTAATGGCGAATAAAATCCATATTAACGGTTGTAAAGTGATCTATTGCATATCCTTTGTTTCGAACTAAGGTAAGAGCTTTTAAAAAAATCTCAGGCAAAATAACTGCGGAACCTATATTGAGGTACACGCCTCCTTCCAGGATTGCAACCAACGCGCAAAATTTACGGAAGTCAAGGTGAGTTGCCTCCCCCCAGGCAGAAGGATTAAAACTCGGATGGAGATGCACAATATCAGTTCCGATGGCAACATGCACGGTTATCGGAATCTGGAGCTTTGCGCCTTGCGCTAATATGCTCGTCTGCCGGTTCGGGAGTTTATCCCGCAAGATTTTTTCCCCCAAACATTCTCCCAGGCCCAATCCATTGTTTGTACCTTCCGCAACTCCGTTATTAATAAACGTTGCCGTCTCTTCAGCCATCCCAAAGGTTCCCTCGTCTAATTCAGGTCCTACCTCTTCAGAGGTCTTCCCTTCGAGCGCCACCTCCACATCATGAATCGCTCCTGCGCCATTTAAGGCGATCCCACTGATAACTCCTTCTTCCATAAGCTGAATGATGAGAGGAGAAAGACCGACTTTGATCACATGAGCGCCCATTCCCACCAGAATGGTCTTGCCCTCCTCCTTAGCGTGAGTAATCCTCTCAATGACATCCCGAAGGTCTTGCGCGCCAAGGATTTGGGGCAGCCCGTCCAAAAATTCGGAAACCGTTGCTCCCCGAGTATACCTTCTCCCGAACTGATTTAGGCTTACTTTGCTGTTTCTGTCCTTTAAAGAGACTGTCTTGATTCCTTCCAATGACAAAGGTTTTATTTTTTCCATCACGTCTTCATCCTTTTTTCCACGAGCTCACAGATAACATGAGCGAGGGTAATGTGTGTTTCCTGAATCCGGGGCGTTGAGTCGGCAGCAACATTAAAATTATAATCTACCAGGGAAGCGACTGTACCGCCGTCTTTTCCCGTAAACCCTATGGTCGTGAGTCCTAACTCCCGCGAAACCTCAAAAGCCCGGATAATGTTTTGTGACTTTCCCGAGGTGGTTATCCCCCAGGAGATATCCCCTCGTTTTCCCAAGGCAGCAATCTGCCGGGAAAAAATTTCATCAAAGCTTAGGTCATTACTGATGCTGGTAAGAATAGACGTATCGGTACTGAGGGCTAATGCCGGAAAAGGGGTGCGGTTTAAAAGATAGCGGTTTACAAATTCCGCTGCGATATGCTGAGCATCAGCCGCGCTTCCGCCGTTACCAAAGAGCAAGATTTTGCCTCCTTCGTGAAGGGCGTTAACAATGACTCCTACCACGTGCTCAATTTTGGCAGCATTTTCCTCGGCAAACTTAACCTTTATCTCCGCGCTTTTTTTAAATATCGAGATGATTTCCTTCATGTGGCTCCCACCGTTAGTTTCTTTGATACCAAGTCGCCTTCATTTGCTTATCTTTGTTGTCTCCTCGTCATACTCCTCGACGTACTGAAACGTACGCCTACGTCGATTCCTCGTCGCCGCCTCGATCTGCTTTTGAATGCAACTTGGTATGAGTTTGTTTATTACCCGAATTTGGTCTTTTGTCAACTTTTTATCATCTTTATCCCTCAAGTTTTTGGAGAAGCATGTGAAAGTCTTCCGGGAGAGGAGCAAAAAATTCCACATACTCTTCTCTGGTCGGATGGATAAATCCGAGGGTGCTGGCATGGAGGAGTTGGCGTTTAACTGAAGCAAGAAGCTGACGAACTTCCGGATCAGGCAAAGAAGCAATGGTTTTTCGGCCGCCATACTCTGGATCACACAGAACCGGATGATGGATACTTGCTAAAGTGAACGCGAATCTGGTGTGTCCGGCCGGTTTCCAGCCTGATGGTAAGAAAAGTAAAAGAAGGATACCTTTTAAAAACTTCCCAATGAGTAATCGCCATCTTGCCTTGATGCTGTCGCACTGACATCCTTTTCGGATCTTTCGGATTCCTCCCAATGAGAGAAGAGACCGTGCCCTTATCTTCCTCCATAACACCAACGACAAATCCTCGATACTCCTTTGTTACCGAATGCGCCTTAAATTGTGCAGCAAGGTGTTGATGGGAATAATCGGTTTTTGCAACCACCATGACCCCGGAAGTATTTTTGTCGAGACGGTGAACAATCCCGGGCCGAAATGGTTCCCCAAAAGAAGAGAGCGCCTTACAATGATAAAGGAGGCCATTGACCAAGGTGCCGGAATAATGTCCGGCCGCAGGATGAATAACAAGTCCCGCGGGTTTGTTGATCACAATGACATCTGAGTCCTCATGCAAAATATTCAGAGGAATGGGTTCGGGAAAAGCCCGCATGGGTTCCGGAGGAGGAATAGTAAGCTCGATCCGGTCGCCCGGTTTAAGCTTTTCACCCGCTTTAGGAATGGTGCCGTTCAGTTTAACATTTTCGCTTTCGATAAGTCTTTTAAGGTGGGAACGGGTTAAGCTGGGATTGTGAGTGGTAAGATAGATGTCCAAGCGAATTCCCCGGTCTTCCGGGGAAACAATATGGGTTTTCGACGTTGATTCCATAAGATCAGAAAAATCACTGCCAACGAGCCGGGTTTTTATTCAAGGAGCTCAGTGTGCCAGTACGAGATGTCGACCATGTTGAGAAAAGGAAGCCACTCTTTCCGTTTCAAATCCCGCAGAGAAATTTTATAGAACGGAGTCCAGTTTGGCCTTTTCGGTCTCTTCAAAAGGTTCATCCCAGCTTCGTGGGGTGTGCGCCCTCCTTTTTTGCGGTTACAGGGCGCGCAGCAACAGACAATGTTTTCCCACGTGCTCCTTCCTCCGCTGGAACGAGGGGTGATATGATCCAAGCTCAGGTCACTCTTAGCAAATCTTTTCCCGCAGTACTGGCAGGTGCTTTTGTCCCGGGTGTAGATATTAAGCCGCGTAAAGCGGACCTGGCCAATGGGCATGCGGTCATACGTGAGCAGGAGGATGACTCTCGGAATTCTTATCATCCGGTCCACTAAGCCGATCGCCTCTTCACGCTCTACTACTGCCAGTTTGCTCCAGCTTTCAAAGTCGAAGGTTTTAAATTGTTCATCCACCACATGAGCAATCCCCAGATAGAGGAGACAGAACGCTCGGCGGACTGAGGTAATATGTAAAGGGAAAAAAGAACGGTTGAGAACTAAAACATTGGCATCTATCATGCTACCCTCTCTAAGGCTTCACTGATTATTGGCATTTCATGTGCAAACACAGTGCGAACATCTATCAGGAGTCTCTCCTGATTAATGCGAGCGACAATGGGAGGATGGTGTTTTCTCAGCCGCTTATCCAGTTCGGCTACGGAAAAAGACCTGGGGATGAGGGTCACAACCCACGTAGGGAGAGTCTGAAGGGGTAAAGAGCCTCCCCCAGCCTGAGAGAAATCCTCTTCAACGCTCATCTCATAAGCATCTTTTGCCTTTCGTGTTATTTGCCGAAAAAGAGTCTTTGCCTTTTTCTTTAATTCCTCTTGTGTCACGGTAAGCATCTCTAAAACCGGTATCGATTTCACCGCCTTTTCCGGGTCAAAGTACTCTCTTAACGTTACCTCCAAAGCAGCCAGGGTAAATTTATCTACCCGAAGAGCACGAAGAAGCGGGTTTTGTTTAATCGCATCGAGATATCGTTTCTTCCCTACGATAATCCCCGCTTGAGGCCCACCCAGGAGCTTATCCCCGCTAAAGGTCACGACATCTACTCCTGAGGAAATAGTCTCCATCACCGTAGGTTCATCTTCCAGCCCATAAGGGGTCAGGTCCACAAAATTACCACTTCCCAAGTCTTTCATTACCGGAATATTAAACGTACGGCCCAAACCTACTAAATCTTTTAAGGGAACCTGTTCAGTAAAACCGAGAATCCGGTAATTGCTGGTATGGGCGGTGAGAAAAAGACGGGTCTCCTGAGAGATAGCCTGCTCATAGTCGCTGAGTTTAGTCTTATTGGTAGTTCCCACTTCCTTTAACGCACACCCGCTCTGGCGCATAATATCCGGAAGGCGGAAAGAACCGCCAATTTCGATCAATTCCCCTCGGGAGACAATTGCTTCATGACCTTGCGCCAAAGTGTTCAGGACAACCAAAACCGCGGCCGCATTGTTGTTGACCACAAGCGCACTTTCGGACCCCGAAAGTTCTTTGAGAATTTTCTCTACGTGCATGTACCGAGAGCCCCGCTCCCCTTTCTCCAGCTCATACTCAAGGTTGCAATAGCCTTCAGCTACCCCACCAATATTTTCCACGGCGCGACGCAAAAGGGGCGCCCGGCCTAAATTGGTATGAATAATTATTCCGGTAGCGTTAATCACCTTTCGAAGATGTAACAAGGTATTATTTTTTGCCTTTTGAGCGATCTGCTCAACGAGAATTTTTAGGTTGGTCTCCTGATTAAGCGAAGAAACGGCTTCTTGTGCAAGGATTTTTTTCCGGAGGTTCTCCAGCTCATCCCGAATGATAGTAAGCACTAATTTTCGGGAAAAAACCACGATCAATTCCTGAATCGACGGTTGATTTAACACCTCATCCACTGCCGGAATAGATCGGAGAATATTTTTTTTGACTTGGTTTTCCATGGATTTAATTGGGTAAACCCCGTTAGAAAGGTTTCGAACAGGGCATTTACCCCGTTAAAAAATTTTCTAACGGGGCAAAAGATTTTGCCTTTTATACCACAGGTTTTTCTCAAATGCAATCATAGTGCTTGGGCGAAAGATTTATCCCAAATTTTCCTTTTTTTATTTTTGGGTTGGCTTTTTTAATAAAATTAGAAAAACATTTTTTTGGGAAAAAAACTGAACTAAACCCCGTTAGAAGGCTTTCACACGGGGCATTTACCCCGTGTGAAAAAGTGTAAGAATCTTTAATGTTACCCGGTATTTCTTCACCCTGTTAGATATTTGATATCTAACAGGGCAAGCGAGGCTTTTCTAACGGGGTAAACAAAATAAAAACAACCTGTTAGCCTTTTTCCGAAGACTGATACGTTATTTTTATTTTTGGGGCTCTAAAATAAAAACGGGTACAAAAAAATAATTAAAATCTTCGAGGCAAGCAAACCCCGTTAGAAGGGTTTCACGCGGGGTATTTACCCCGTGTGAAAAAGTGTAAGAATCTTTAATTTTACCCTGTGGTTCTTCACTCCGTTAGATATTTGATATCTAACGGGGCAAGCGGGCCTTTCTAACGGGTAAAAAGCTTTCGGGGTGTCTCCTTGAGGGAACCGCCAGGAAAATCTTGAGGATACCTTGCAATGGCACCTTGAATTTTAAGAGTCAGGAATTTTTACCCTTAACCGAAGCATGCGGAGAAGCCAGTAGACTCCAAGCGCAGCAAGAAAATGTTTAAGGGTATGGCCGCTTAATATTCCACCGAAAGCGTAGAGAAAACTATCAAAATGCTCTGCCAGTTTTGCAAACAGATACAAGAGCAACACGATATACAAATCTTTGGTTCGGGTGAACAGTGCCTGCCGGGTAATCACTATGAACGGTATCAGAACGATTGGTAAAAATTGAACAAGCGCGTAGGGCCTCAAATCGCCTGACCCTGATTGTTCTGACCAATACCAATAAAGAACGCTGCCGCAGCCCAAAACTATCAGGGGCAATAGCATGACCCTGCCTAATTTTTCGTGCAGATGTTCAGTGATAATCACACTGAAAAATGCCATAAATGATAGGGCCATTGGCAGTCGGTCCCAAAACAGGGTATTGGTGTTCGGATTAAGGTGATAATACGCTGAACCTAAACCGATAAACCAGACGCCAATGAAAAATAAAAGATATGCACCATAGGCAGGTGTATCAAAGCCAACCCATTTTTTCTTAATGCCGGCAATCGTCCCGATAAGACCCACAAGGATAAACGGAATATTCGAAATTACATTCCAGAAATTGGGAATGCCAAGAATCTCTCGCTGATCAGCAAATTTATGATACGCCTCATCCTGGGGAATCGGCTTAACAAAAAACATGGCTGAGAAAGCCAAAAGGCAGATCAAAACCAAAATGAGGAGTTTTATTTTATGGTGCATGCTTATCTAAGTACTCGCTTGCCCGGTCACGAACTTTTGAACTACTGGCTTCCCTATGAACCCATCAGGTATCATGTGTTTTAGTTTATGTGAAAATTGAACCTCAAGCTCTGGCTAAACTAAACTAGCGCCAACTCTTTGGCCTGGGGAAAGTCGGTTTTCCCGCTCCCTAACTTAGGTATGCTGTCAACACTGATGAGAGCATCAGGAAGCATCAAGGGGTTCACTTTTTGTTCCATAAGCTTTTGCTTTAAAAAAGCAAGCTCAAGTTCTCCGGAAACTAAGAGGACAATTTTTTCTCCTTTTTTCTCATCAGGCAAAGCAACCGCGGCAATCTCAATTTCTTTGTTATCAAGAACCGACCCCACCGCTTCTTCCACTGCCCCAAGGCTTACCATCTCCCCGCCGATCTTGGCAAAACGCGAGTAGCGGTCAAGGATGGTAAGAAAACCATCTTCGTCCAGTTGTCCCTTGTCTCCGGTCTTGTACCAACGGATACCGTCTTTTTCAATAATAACCTCTTGTGTCTTTTTTTCATTTTTAAGATAACCGGCCATTACCTGCGGGCCGCCAATGAGAATAAGCCCGGCTTCGCCGGTAGGTAACTCTTCTAAGGTATCAGGATCAACTATTTTAAAACCCGTGCCGGGCAGGGGTAACCCTACCGTGCCAATCTTGGTCCCTTGTTGTACAGACCAGTCACTCGGCACCAGGACATCCGGAAGGTTGAAACTCGCTACCGGGGTAGTCTCAGTAACGCCGTACCCCTCATAAATATCCAACCCAAATTTTGCTTTAAAATCTTCCCGCACTTCACTGTTTAGCTTTTCCGCGCCAGCAACCACCAGCCGCAAGGATTGAAACATGAGCGGGTGAAGCTTTTTGTTCTTGTTATACAGTCGTAAAAAGGTGGAGGTAGCGCACAAAATTTTCGCCTGGTACTGCGCGCATAGTTTCCCAATCTCCGAGGCATTTGTCGGATCAGGGTAACATACCAAAGGAATGCCCTCGACCAAGGGAAGAAGAGAGGTCACCGTCAGGCCAAAGGCATGAAATAACGGCAAGGTGCCCAAGAGCACATCGTCTTCCCGGGGGTTTAAAACACTGGCGACCTGTTTTATGTTCCCAACAATATTGCGGTGAGTCAGCTGCACCCCCTTCGGAACCCCTTCGCTCCCGCTGCTAAATAAAATCGCGGCAATCGCATCAAGCGGCGTCTTTTTGAAATAAAAAAGTCGGAGGAGAAAAGTCGGAAGTACCTTAACGAGCAGGGCAGTCTTAATGAGGCTCTTTTGGGAAAGCTTGCTTTTAAGGTCCTCGAGAAAAACCACGTTTTTACCCGAAAGAAATTCGGAAACCGGAAATCCTTTATGAGCCAACTTGGGTAAAAACCGTTGCGAGGTTAAGATAGTTTCTATGTTTCCTTGCTCAACTGCCTGGTTAAGGCTTGCGGGGGAAGCGGTGTAGTTGAGATTAACCACCGTCTTGCCGAGCATTAACACTGATAAGTTGCCAATAATACCGCCGGAACTTGTCGGCAAAAGCACACCGATAGTGTGATCCGGATCCACCCTCTTTTTTAGTGCCTGAGAAAAAAGTATCGCGGCTGTTAAAAGTCGATAGGACGAGAAAGACGTGCCGTCAAAGTCAACCAAGCACTTTCTTTGTTTTTGAGCTTTTTAGCTGTCTTTAGCCACTGAATATGGACCGGTTTCAAAACATCAGTATAATGCATCCAAGAATAGATCGATAACTCAAGGACGGCTTTTTTTACGTCGCTTGCCGTGGAGTCTTGCCTCATGGGTCTTCCGAAACATACTGACACATCCCGAGTCCGCTTCAGTCGGGACATCTCACGGTGCTTTGGGGTAGCGAAGGAGTAGAGACTTCCCCACAATCCGCGAAGGTAAAAGGGGATAATCAGCTGCACTCAGTGTTTTTAATTGCCAGCTCAAAACCCCGATGAAATACTCCCGACCTGTCCAGTTCGACTCAGCGCTCCTTCCGGGAAAAGAACCACTACCTCACCCTGGTTAAGGAGGGTTTCGATCGTTTCAAGCGCTTGTTTGCTTGCCGCATGAGATATCGGCACGACCCCGAAAAAATCCAAAAATTTCTTTAAATACCATCTTTCATAAAATGACCTCGCCATAACAAAACGGACTCTTCGGGGACAAGCCATTTGGATAATCGCCCAGTCCAGATAGCTTGTGTGATTACCGAGCATAAGTACTCCCCCAGAGGAAGGAATGTTCCCCATGCCCATGACCTGGAGTTTATAGTGTTGCGAAACTAACGTGCCGATCAAATAACGAATAAACGACTGGGGCAATTTAATAAAGGTATAAACCGTGCCGCAAAGAGCAATGATAAACAACCCTTTAAAGAGGGGACCATAGTCTATTCCTTTAAGGGCAAAAACGATCGTGAGAATCAAGAAGAAGAGCATCACTGAGTTCTGTAGAAAATTATTCGCCGCTAACACCTTGCCCAACTCTTTGTCTTTCGCGTTAAACTGGATTAAGGAATTTAAGGGCACAATGAACATCCCCCCCACAACCCCGTATGAGAGAAATAAGAGACGCTAACAATGAAGTGTTGGTGGTTGAGGGAAGAAGAAAAAGTAAAAGCGTTATCCCAATCGCGCTCGCCGGGATCATCCCGGTCTCAATATAGTTTTTAGATACTTTGCCCGCGATCAGAGAACCAACAATGACCCCAATACCGGCGATGGCCATTAAGCCCTGGGCAACGACCGTATTGGTGACATTTGCCGTCCCTTTTAAATACGCTCCAAAGGCAGCGAACACTACCTGGTTAATCCCCCAAAAAATTGCCAGCCCGATAATACTGAGCCAGATCACCTCATTTCCCTTGATCGCCCGGAGGTTTTCTTTCAGATAGTTTCCGGTTACATACTGCTTCCTGTTAAAAGATAGCTCCTGGTTGGTTTCGGTCTTTTGAGGGAGCGTAAAAGCTAATAAGGTTTCGATGGCAGTGCCGGCAATAATCAGATATCCCAACGGGGCAATGGAAGTGAGAATGTCGGTAATAGCTTTGAAATCCGGGTTATAAAATTTTTCAAAAAGGATTGAGAAAATAAATACCCCCAACAGGATAGCGCTAATGCTCACTGCTTGGACGAAAGCGTTGGCTATGGCAATATTTTGTTTTCCGGTTAACTCCTTGATATACCCGTACTTGGCAGGAGACAAAAAAGCGGCTTGCACAGCCAGCACAAAAATGAGGATAAAAGAAGTTTTAAACCAGCCGGCATAAAAACTAATGGTAATTAAAATAGCCAAGGCAAAGGCAGACACAGCCGAGAACTTAATCACTTTGTCCTTAGGATATTTATCGGACAGATATCCAGCCGGAGTAAACAGCATGACAAAAGGCAGAAGGATGAGCGCGTTTACGACCGCGGTAAGAATGATCTGGGTAGTGCCGGAGAAGTACTTAAAAACCGTATTTTGGATAATGATCTTATGCCCCAGTTCATTAAAGGCATTCAAAAATACGATCAAGATATAAGGGAGGAAACCTCTGATTTTTAAAACGTGAAACATTCTTTTTTCCCTCTTATTTCATATATAATTTATACTACTGGGATTACCAACAACTATGCCAGCCCGAGGTGATAATTATAACTATTTGAATTGCCTAAAATAAATATTTTTGTCTTTTGCCTTAATCAATGCTACACTTAATTGGCATTCAATTATTGTATCTCTTGTATACATTTATTGTAAACAACTTTCACACAAATATTTTGAGACTCGGAAAAAATGACAACTAAAAAGCGGTTAAGCCAAAAAGAGCGTGAATTTTTCACCTTGGTCACTCAGGCTATTTCTGCCAACCCTTTTAGTGATGAACGGGTAGAGATTGACTTAAAGCTTAGTGGATTATCTCCTGGAGTTTCGCGCTCCGAGCGGATAGCAAAACTGGCTGAAGAGTTAAATGCTCGGATAAAGCTTCTGGAAAAAGAAGGCGTGGTTCACCTTGATCATTTTTCTCCTGAAGATCGAAAGTTGGCGGAGAATATTTTTCTTTTTGCTTTCTATCTCCAGTTGATTGATAAATTTGATATCCACATCCAGGAACAGATTAAGGCGGGAGATACCCCCTTAAAGGTCCCTTTCGCTCAAGAGGCGCTCACTTTTTTATTGGCCAAGGGTTTCAGCGCTGAGGTTGCTTTGCGGTATTTTGCCTTGGGCTATCAAGTCAGGAGAGCCTACTTTTTTATTGACCACAGCCTGGTGGGTCGAAGCCCCAGCATGAAAGAACTTCGGCGAAACCTCTGGAATAATGTTTTTACTTATAACCTTTTATTTTATGACCAGCATTTGTGGAACCGGATGGAGGATTTTTCCACCCTCATTTTAGGAGAAACCGGAACCGGCAAGGGCACAACGGCTATGGCTATTGGCCGTTCGGGTTTCATTCCTTTTAATGAAAAGAAACAGTGTTTTGAAGAAAGCTTTACCTCCTCATTTATTTCGTTAAATATCTCCCAGTTTCCGGAATCGTTGATTGAGTCAGAACTCTTTGGGCACAAGAAAGGCGCTTTTACCGGAGCAATTGAAGATCATAAAGGGGTCTTTGCCCGTTGCAGCCCTCACGGCGCAATCTTTCTGGATGAGATTGGAGAAATTCCCACTCCCGTGCAAATCAAACTCCTCCAGATTCTGCAGGAAAGGGTCTTCACTCCGGTAGGGAGCCACCAGAAAGTTCGCTTCCGGGGCCGGGTTATTGCAGCTACCAACCGACTCGCTCAAAGAAATTCGGGAGCAGCGGATCTTCCGCGATGACTTTTTCTATCGTCTCTGCTCCGACATTATCACCGTGCCTTCCCTCCGCCAGCGCCTGGAGGAAGACCCTAAGGAACTCGATGACCTTCTCGCGCATACTGTTGAGCGAATCGTTGGGAAACCTTCACCTGAGCTTATTGAAATGGTCCGCACGGTGATTAATGCAAAACTGGGGAAGCATTATCCCTGGCCAGGAAATGTGCGCGAATTCGAACAGTGTGTCCGCCGGGTTCTCCTGAAACGTCATTACGAGGGTGATTATAAAACAACAACACCTGACTTATCTTCACAGTTCAAGGACGCGGTTGAGGCTGGTAACGTGGATGCCCAGAGTCTGCTTGCACGTTATTGTTTTCTGCTCTATCAGCGTTACGGAACCTTCGAAGAAGTCGCCCGGCGCGCCAAACTCGACCGCCGCACCGTTAAAAAATACGTAGAGGACTGGAAAACAAGAGGGAGCGAGGGGCGTAGGGGGGAAACAAATTATTTGTCTGAATGCAATTAAAAAAGGTTAGTCATTATATCGAAAATTAGTACACCTAAAAAGGTACAAATGCCTTGACATTTGATGAAGAGGAGTATAATAATTTTATTGTTTTTTTTGATATGTTTTTAATCTCTCAAGGAGGAAAAAATGGCTAATGAAGAAATAAAGCAGCGGATTATTGACTTTTTTAAACAGTCCAAAGGCAAGAGCAAGTTTTACTTAAGCGACCTAATGAAGGCGGCCCCCGAACTTTCCAAAAAGGATTTAAAAAAGGTTACTACCGAAATGATTGCTGAAGGGACGCTGATGTATTATTCTACGGGCAGCACCACCATGCTCCAGCTCACAGAAGAAGATGTGGACGCGAAATTAAAAGAATCCAACGAATAAATTAACTTAAACTATTTTGGGAATGGGGGCGAGACCGTCAGGTTTTCTCTTCCCTTTTCCCTTTATACCATAAGCAAAATTCTAACATCCCCCGATACTGCTCATCCTCTTCCAGGATACCTTTACAGATTTCAAAAGCCCCTTGCATAAAGACATTGCTGGGGTTAATGAGATTTTTTTCTTTAAGAAATTGATGGAGAAGGTTCACGATGCGTTCCCTATCACCTTCTTTTCCTTTTATCTTATCAAACGGTTCTTTGGGTTTTTGAAAGGGATCCCAATTCTCATATCCCTTTTTGAGGATCCTTTGTTGCCTCTTGGGCGACATCGCCTCAAAGATTTCCCGTTTCTTTTTTTCTTCCTCTGGAGAAAGTGTGGTCATTTATTCTATCCCAAGGTCAGTGGATAAAACCTCTTTTTTGGCTTGCCGGTTCAAAATCGCAAGGTTTTACAATTGTTAGTTCTGCTTGAGTAGCCGGCCTGGCTTCAACGACCTTTAGAAAATAGGTCAAAGTCTTCCCCGCAAAAGGGTGATTGTAGTCAAGGATAACGCTATGAAATCCTTTTTCTTTGACAAAATAGCCGCATGTTATTTTGTGCTTATCATTTTTTGCCAAAACCCATTTTCCGGATTCGAGAGTTTTCCCCTCCGGAAATTCCGAAAAGTTTTTTTCTTTAACTAAGGAGGGGTCATAAACGCCAAAAGCCTCTTCCGGTGGGATCGTTAGGGTAATTTCATCCCCTTGGTTTAATCCGATCAGTCGCTTTTCTAAACCAGGCAATACTTGATCAAACCCAGTAATAAAATCCATGCACTCTAACCCTTCCTTTGGGTCTCCTTTAAGAATTTCCCCAGACTCAAGCCGCACCGTATATTTTATCCTTACATACGTGCCTATTTCACTGATTCGCATCTTATCCTTTTTTAATTTTTAAATTGTTTAATCCCTCGGTTCACCTCGGTAAGGATCCAATGCTTTTCCCAGTTCTGGATTTACCGGAAAGCCGAGTCTCAAGGCATTATCCAAGTAAAGCAGAGCGGATGAATAGTCACCTTTGCGAAAAAAAGCGATCGCTAAGTTATTGTGGGCCAGGCTGAAGTTGGGATCTATTTCGAGAGCTTTCTTGTTTTCGTCGACAGCGGCAGCCAGGTCGCCTTGGTGGAGATAGATATTCCCGAGGTTTGCATAGGCCTGAGGAAACTGGGGAGCAACCTTAATTGCCTTCTGATATTGGGCGATAGCCTCTTCGTATTTTCCTTGCTGAAAATAAGCAAACCCAAGATTCACGTAACCCTGAACAAAATCAGGATCACGTTCGAGCGCCTTGAGGTTCTGCTCAATACAGCCCTCAATATTGCCCTTGCGGAAATAAATTCCTCCTAAGTTTACATACGCCTCAACCAACCCCGGATTAATCGCTATCGCCTGCTTAAATTCCGATATCGCCTCATCCAACTCTCCCCTGCGGGCATAGGCAAGACCGAGGTTATAGTGGAGAGGTGCTGAGTTTGGTCTTTCAAACAATTGAGCTTTAAGCTCTAAAAAAATCTCTTCTTCCTCTTTCTTAACGCTCACCATCTTAATCCTTTTTTAGGTAAGGAAAAATTTAACCTGTGGGAAATTTTTTACTGTAAAGTTTATCCAAGTAATTTGGAAATTGCAAATTTATCGCGGGAAAAGAAAAGCAAAAAAGCGCGGGGTTAACGGTTGGAATTGTAAGTCCCGTGTCCTGGAAATATTTCGACCACATAACCGAGAAAAAAAGCGTAAGGAGAGAGGAAATAACCTTTCTCCTTACGCTTTCACTTAACTTTTTTTGTATTTTACCATTTAAACTGGGTGGTCGTTCTCCAGGTGGTCATCGCCAGGCGATAGTCATCAATATGCTGATGAGTGAATGTGATACCTGCCTGATCAAAGAACCTTTCCCAGCCGATTCTTTCAATCCATTCCCCAACCCGCTCATACTTATTAGCGCCTTTTGCGTAAGCTTCGACTATTTTCTTTACCGCTTTTACCGTAGAAGGCCAGCGCGGAGGTTCATTGGGGATAAAGGGAATCGCTAACTTGGAAAATTTAGGGGCGGACCGAGAATTGGAGACTTTACCTCCAACCCAGAGAGCGATCCCATCACCTTCAAAGTCAGCTAAAGGCAGGGCAGAACACATGGTGTAGCAGTTACCGCAAAACATGCACCGCTCATTATTAACGACCACAGTCTTTACCTCTTTTCCCTCGATTGTCTTCTTGGCGGGTTTAATCGCCGCGGTAGGACAAGCTGAAATCGCGAGCGGAATTTCGCAGACAGCATCCAAACGGTTATCTTCAACCAGAGGTGGCTTCCGGTGAATTCCCAGGATGGAAATATCCGAACAATGGACAGCACCGCACATATTGAGGCAACACGCTAAAGAAATACGGACCTGAGCCGGAAGCTTCATAGAGGTGAAATCATCAAAAAGCTCATCCATGACTGCTTTAACAACACCAGAGGCATCAATAGCCGGAGTATGGCAGTGAAGCCAGCCCTGGGTATGGACGATATTGGTAATCCCGGCACCTGTTCCGCCGATAGGAAATTTATTTCCACGGCTCTTCAAGTCTTTCTTTAAAGGCTCAAGCTTGGATTTATCACTTACCAAAAACTCGATGTTATTTCTGGTAGTGAACCGAAGGTGGCCCCCGCAGTACTTATCTGCAATGTCACAAATTTCCCGGATATGATCCACACTCATCACCCTCGTTCCCCCTACCCGAACAGTGTAAAGCTCAGCTCCGGATTCAGCTACATGGACTAAGACCCCGGGCTCAAGAATCTCATGATATTTCCACTTGCCGTAGTTGTCTTTAATAACCGGAGGAAGAAACTCATGATAATCTGGTGGCCCGATGTCGGTAATTCGATCTTGATATTTCTGTTCAGCCATTTTTATACCTCCTCTATGCCTTATGTCTCTTACGATATTCTTCAGCACTCCTTTGCCAGCCACCCTCAACTTCTTCTTCTTTGAAGAAAATGTACGGGTTATATCGGGGGGTGTTGATCATTCGTGGATCCGGTTGCAGACCCATTGTTTCTAAAAAGCTCCTCAAACCCACACGCTGGATTAATTCACCCAGACGTTCCCGGTTTTTGCCGTTCTCATCCCACCATTCCCACATTTTTTCAACAAATTCTTTGAATTCATCATACGGTGGTTCCATCTTGATAAATGGAATGACCACACTGGAGAGCTGAGCCCCTTCAAGGATAGGAGCTTTAGCGCCAACCAAAATGGTCGCGCCGGTCTCTTTTCCGGGTCGCAAGGCGCGAGGCATCACATTAATACAATGCATGCATCGAGTACATTCCTTATCATTAATTTTCAATTCTTTACCATCCCAGCTCATACATTTAGTAGGACAAAGGTCTACCACCCATTTTTTGATATCCAGTTTCTCCGGACCGGTTCCATGAGCATTACCATTGGGCGCCAATTCTCCGGCTGCATAGGCCCTTACTGCTTCCTTGTCAATGCGAATATTGTCCTTCCAGGTTCCTATAATCGAGCAATCTGCCCGCGCAATTGAGGCCACGCAGTCGTTGGGACATGCAGAACATTTAAATTTAAATTTGTAAGGCCAGGCCGGCCGGTGTAATTCATCCTGGAATGTCCGGGTAAGATTAAAAATAATATTCTGGCTATCAATGCACGCCCACTCGCATCGAGACATTCCCAGACAGGCCGCAGGAGTACGGAGTGCGGAACCCGAACCACCGATATCCATATTAGCTATGTGGGTGAGGTCCTGAAAACAGGGTTCCAGATGATCGGTGCTGGTTCCCAAAAGAATAATATCCCCCGTGGAACCATGCATATTGGTTATACCGCTTCCATGCTCTTCCCAAATATCACAGACTTTCCGAAGCTGTGCAGCGGTATAGTATTTTGCCGTGGGCTGGTTTATCCGCATGGTGTGGAAGTGAGCAATATTGGGAAAGAGATCAGGTCGGTCGCAGTAACGACCGATAACACCGCCGCCATATCCCATAACACCCACAATTCCGCCGTGCTTCCAGTGCCCTTCTTTTTCCTTGTAAGAAAGCTCCATGAGACCCAAAAGGTCGTCGCAAGCAGGCTTCTTTTCCGCCATTCTTTTCATATCCGTGACAAAGCTTGGCCACGGTCCCTTCTCAAGCTCATCGAGCAAAGGGGTCTTATGTTTCAATGCCATTAACGTTCCCTCCTGATATAGATCTTAAAAAATTATTAAAAACTTCCTCTGAACTTAAACGATAGACCCCACCTCCTTCTCCTGCATATTTAACCTTGGTTTCGCTGATAAGAAATTTTTAGACTTTTTATATTACTTTTAAATATATAAACTCGCAAGGCGTGAAAAGTAAAAATAACATAAGAAAGTTGGGGTTCAATGATAAAAATCACTCCATTTTATGACAAAAATCATAAATTTTCTATTTATTCTTACTCTTTTTTCCTCCCTCAATCTTTTGGTTTAGCCAGCTTATTTTCGCTCCCGAAGCAGACGCACATCCCCCTTCCTCATGGTAACTTTTTCCCGGTCAAAATATTCAAGCAAGGGGATAGCATATTTTCTCGTTACACCCGTTATTTCTTTAAAATCACCAGGGGTAAGTTCTTTGTTCTTTTCTAAAAAAGAAATCAGCTTTTGTTTAAGTTCAACAATTTGCTCTTTTAAAAAATAAAGGTCATCTTTTACTCTTATAAGCTCCTCCTCAGTCACTAACAGGTCAAGAAGGTTTTTTATTTCCTCTGAGGAAACCGAAAGCTGCGTGGCAAATTCCCGAACCGTAGGGGGAGTGAGACCATGAGTGCGCAGTGCACCTTCTATCTCGTTTTTTAGTTTAACCTGCTCAGCCTTCAGGGATATTTTGTGACTGGCCTGGTGAATTACCACACCCGAGAGCTCAATGTCTCCCTTTGCTTTCATTTCATTAATAAGGTATTTAAAAAGCTCTTCAGAAACTCCTCTTCCGAGCCGTTGTCGAGCCTCCTCTAAATGAAGCCCTGGTTTTAAAGGATGGTTTTGATGAAAGTCCTGAAGGAGTGTTTTTAGCCGTTGTTCATGGTTAACCAGGATTTCTTTATGGAAAGCTTGTCGGGTCTCCGGATTAACCTCAACCAGCGTTTTTGACTGCAGAAGACCTTTCCAAACTTTTTCGGTCTCTTTTTGGGGGGCGGAAATTCTCCGCAATACCTCTTTTTGAGTTATGCCCTCTAAGCCATTAGCTAAGGCCAAGGTGGTTAAAATAGCCTCAAGGTCCTTGGCTTGTAAAATTTTAAACCAATCCTTGGTCGCTGGATCATTCCGCCTGTGTTTCTGAGGATGCGGGTCTAATACTTCCCCTCCCCCAATTGTTCGGCTGGCATCAATATTCCTAACGATAAACCGCGCGCCAGGAATAGTTACCATGGGTTCTGAAAAACGAAGTTGGGCAAAATACTCACCTCCTGGCTCCAAAACATTCCCTTCATAGCTAATTACCCGAGCTAATGTTTGGGTGGTAAAAAGATGAAAACGGATTTCATCACCATGTTTAATTGGTTGGGGAATATCCGATAAAATTTTCAACCGAACATCAAACCGAAAAGAAGGTTCAAGCGCTCCAGGATGGGAAAGGATGTCTCCTCGTTTGAAAAAACCTTTCTCCACCCCCTGCAGGTTAATAGCAGTCCTTTGGCCGGCATGGGCGGTTTCTATTTGAGAATTGTGAGCCTGAATTCCGCGCACCTTGGCTTGCAGCCCCTCAGGAAGTATTTCTATCGTCTCACCAATGCACATCTCCCCGGAAATTAATGTCCCGGTTACAACCGTACCAAATCCTTTCATCGAGAACACTCGATCTATCGGCAAAAAACAAAACCCCTCAGAAAAAGCCTTTTTAATTTTGGGAACAAGAGCTCCCAGGGTAGAAATCAGTTGGGGTATCCCTTTGCCGGTAAGCGCCGAGACTGGCACTATAGGAGCTCCTTCAAGGAAGGTTCCTTGGACAAGTTTCGTGAGGTCCTCCCTAATTAACTCCACCCAGTCGGGTTCAACAAGGTCAATCTTGGTAAGGGCAATCAGGCCATATTTAATATCGAGAAGCTGACAAATTTCAAGATGCTCCCGTGTCTGAGGCATTACTCCATCATCAGCCGCTACTACCAGCATTACCAAATCAATCCCCCCGGCACCCGCAATCATTCGTTTAATAAATTTTTCGTGGCCCGGAACATCGACCACTCCAACCCTTTGATCTCCCGGAATGCTTAAAGAGGTGAACCCCAGCTCAATCGTTATCCCCCTTTCCTTCTCCTCCTTGAGCCGGTCTAAATCCACACCCGTAAGTGTTTTTATTAATGCTGTCTTCCCATGATCAATATGGCCGGCTGTACCTAAAATAATATTCGTCATGATTGTATAGTGTTGGAGGGAATTGTTTTGTTAGATTTGACAATACGGGACTAATAAAAAATAGCAGATAGGGGGAAAAATAGCAAGGCGTGAGATTGAATTTTAGAATATGTGGTGCAGTTTATGTAATAAGCAAATTACTCCTCTATTTCTTCAGTATCCTTTATAAAGCTGCGGTAGCGAAGGCTATCATCCTGATTTCGCAGGTATTTTTCTTCTTTTTCGATCCTGCTTTGACAAGCAATGCAGTATCGGGCAAAAGGCATAACTTTTACTCTCCCTTCAGCAATTTTAGCGCCGCAGTCTTCGCAAATTCCGTAAGTTCCTTCCTCAATCCGTTCTAAGGCTTCATCAATAAGCTCAAGCTTCTCCCGGTCGCGGTTACAAAGAAGTATCGAAAACTGCCTTTCACGTTCGTCATCAGCCAAATCATACATATCTGCAATCGCTTCTTGAAGGTGACCGATTTCCATTTTCATATTGGAAGCAATTTCCTGAAGTAAATTATCTTTCATTTTCAACAACATATCCCTTACTTCATTTTTCTTCATACATTCTCCTTAGGATAAGGACAACCCCTTTTTTAAAAATGAAAGGGAATATTACCTAAAAAAATAGTTTTGTCAATTAAATTGGTCTGATTTTTTAACTCTTCTGGGCTTTGAAACGAAAGTTTTTTTAATTTCATGGTTGGGCAAAGAGCAGACTTTCCCCTCCAGATCATAAACCCCGACTTTGGTAACCAGAATGTTATAGATTTTTCCAGGAATTAAAATAGGGTGTTTTGTTATGACTCGGGTTGTTCCATCCACTTCAGGAGCCTGTGAAGCTATTCTCCCACTACCCCCTGATCTTTCCTTTCTTTCAATTAAGACCTTTTGAACCGTTCCAATAAGTTTTTTATTTTTTGCCCGTGAGATTTTTGCCTGAAGACTCATAAGGCCTCTCCGTCGTTTTTCTTTTATTCTTTCAGTGAGTTGACCGGGCACTTTGGCCGCTATGGTTCCTTCTTCATGGGAATAAGCAAAAACCCCGAGATGGTCAAACTTGACTCGCTTAACCAAGGCAACTAATTCATTAAACTGCTTTGTCGTTTCTCCTGGAAATCCCACCATTAAGGTCGTTCGAATGGTTGCCTCAGGAATATTATACCGGATTTTAGCGATAAGGTCATAGATAACCTGGGGATTATTCTTCCGTTTCATTGCGTTCAGTATTTCGGGATTAATATGTTGAAGAGGGATATCAAAATATTTACACATCTTCTCTTCTTCCCTTAATAACCCTTATAAGTTCGTCACTAATATTTTGCGGGTTAGCATAAAGCAGGCGGATCCATTCAATTCCTTCAACCTTAGCCAATCTGCGAAGCAAAAATGCCAAATCAACCTTGGGAAAAAGGTCCCGGCCATACATGGTGGTATCCTGAGCAATAAGATTTATCTCCTTTACTCCCTGAGCAGATAAGTTCAACGCTTCCTTTACAATTGAATCAGGGGGCCGGCTTCGAAAACGCCCCCGGATTTTGGGAATAATACAAAAGGAGCAGCAATGAGAACAACCTTCCGCAATTTTGATATAAGCGCTTCCGGGAAAAGAAGTATTAACTCGATCGGTCCTGTCATCATAGAGGTAGCGGGGCTTCCCCAAGTAAAATCGGGAAACGGTTTTTGTTTCCCTCAGTGACTCAACCACTTCCCTGATCCGATAAAATTCCCCGGTGCCGATAAATACATCTACCTCAGGAAGAAGCTTGGATAATGATTTGCCGTATCGCTGGGGCAAGCACCCACTAACAATCAAATAGTTACAGCTTCCGGATTTTTTATACTGGGCAAGCTCAAAAATGGTTTCGAGTGCCTCTTCTTTTGCCGCATTAATAAAAGCACAGGTATTGATGATAATGATTTCTGCCTGTGCAGGTAAGCTCGCAACCGGATACTGCGCTTTAAGCAAAGCACCCAGCATAACCTGACTATCCACGAGATTTTTGGCACAACCAAGGCTTACTAAATAGACGGAGGGATGTGACATATAGTTATTGTCTTGTTTGTGGTGCAGGAGGCTCAACCACCTCAACCCCAGCAGGGGGGATAAAGTGAAAGCATTGGGGAGAAATTTTTTGGTTTTCTTTTATCTTACTCAAAACTAATCGGGTATAATTCCCGGATTCATAATAAATAGTTACTGTTTGAATCTGATAACTCTTTCTTTCCACAGTAATAAGCACTTCGCGAAGCTCGGAATATTTTTCCTTGAGGGTAAGCTTTAAGGAAGGGTCAGAAGTGCCTTCTCCCGAGCAAACACTGATAAAAAAATCTCTTTCCAGATTTTCCATGGTGGAAAGAAGATTAATAAAAGGATGATGTAAAAAGTCAGGGGACACCAGGTTCTTAAGAACTTGGTTGTTAGCTGGCGTATAAACCCACAGATACTGGCCGTCAAAAGTCTGTCGTTGTTTCGCGGGATGAGATACTTCCATGTTAAAAAAGTTTGGTTTTTCAAGAAAAATCTTCCCGCGAAACTCCCGGGATTGATTTAAAGAAGCAATATAGTTTGTCTGCACAAAGTCCGCTTCAACCGAATTTACGGCTTTATACTTTTGCTGAACCAAGGCAACAACATCCTCATCCGCCCTTTATTCTCCTTCACAACAAAAGGAAAATGAGTGGCACTTAATTTTATATGAAAAAATTTGCGCCATAATAAAATATCGTTTTAATCACACCATATTTTGCTCTCTTCAAGGTCCAATTGTGACCTTAAAGGATCTTCATATCCACCATCTTTCGATACACTTCCCTGGGTTTAACGCCGTCACTGGGTCCAACAATTCCATCTTCTTCCATTTTTTCTATCATCCGCGCAGCGCGGTTATATCCGATCCGGAGTTTCCTTTGGATCAAAGAGATGGAAGCCTGACCCAGGTTAGTAACCAAAGCCACTGCCTCCCGGTACTTCTCATCCGTAACGTCAGCCGACTCATCTGCGGTTTCTTCTGCAACCTCCAAGTGGAGTTCCTGATACTCTGGTTTCGCTTGCTCCTTAAGAAACTCCACGATCCTCAGGATTTCATCGTCAGAGAGAAAAGGCCCATGGATCCGTTTAATTCTTCCGCTCCGGGGAGAAAGAAAAAGCATATCTCCCTGGTTAAGAAGGTTCTCCGCTCCGTTGCAATCCAGGATTATCCGTGAATCCGTTTTAGTGGCAAGCCGGAAAGAGATTCGAGCAGCAAAATTTGCCTTAATAGTTCCGGTTACGATGTCAACCGAAGGCCGCTGCGTGGCAACTAAAAGATGGATACCCGCGGCCCGCGCCATTTGAGCTAAACGGGCAAGCAGCCACTCTACTTCCCGGGTGGCTACGGTCATAAGATTAGCTAATTCATCAATTACAATCACAATCCAGGGCATCTTCTGGGGGGGCATCTCCTCTCCGTTTTCCGCTGAATCAGAAAGTAACGTCCCAGTCTGGGCTTTTGCGATCTTCTGATTATACATCCATATGTCCCGCGCTCCCATCTTCGCTAACAAATGATACCGTCGCTCCATCTCCTCAACCGCCCACCGAAGCGCCTCAGCTGCTTGTTTAGCATCAGTTACCACCGGGTAAATAAGGTGAGGAATATCTTCATAAAGAGTGAGCTCCGAACGCTTGGGATCAATAATAAGGAGCTTTACATCCGTGGGCAGAGCCTTATACAGAATCGAGCAGATCATCGAATTGATAAACACGCTCTTGCCTGAGCCGGTGGTGCCCGCGATTAAAAGATGAGGCATTTTGGCTAAGTCAGCAATAATCGTCATCCCGTAAATATCTTTGCCCATGCCCAGGGTTAAGGGCGATTCATTTTGAAGAAATTTCTCTTGACCAACAATCTCTTTAAACAAAACCGTCTCCCGATTCTTGTTGGGTATCTCCACTCCAATCGCTCCCCTCCCCGGGATAGGCGCGATGATTCTGATTCCCATGGCTTTAAGCCCCAAAGCCAAGTCGTCCGCTAAGTTAACAATCCGGTTGATTTTAACGCCAGGCGCTGGCTCAAGCTCATACAGCGTTACCACGGGACCGGGATGGACATTTACCACCGTGGCTTGGACACCAAAATCATTGAGTTTATTTTCCAGAAGCCGCGAGTTTTGAAGAAGGAATTCTCTCTCGATTGGGGTAACCTCCCTTTGAGGATCATGGAGCAAAGTAAGCGGAGGAAGCTTAAAACCCGAAGGCAGTATCGGTTGAGGAGATGGCTTAGGTTGCTCCGGTGAAATCTTGTCAGGTGCCCGAGGAGCAATAATCACCGGTTCCTTTTGGATGATCTGCGGCTCTTTCCTTTCCCGAAAAAGAGGAAGTGGTTCTTTTTCTTTGAGAGGCTTTGTTTCCGCCCTATCGGCTTTCTTCTGAGTAAAAATCTTCTTCCCGGTTTGAAAAAGAAAAAGCAACCCTTTTCCCAAAAAAGTTAAACCAATAAAAATAAAACGTCCCAGCCGGATAAAGGAAAAGTTGGTATACAGCCGCAAGGAAAGGACCAAAACGAGGATTAAGAGGATATTAGCACCTGGTTTATTTAAATATTTTATAAGAAAATCAGAAACGATCAAGCCGAGCAATCCACCCGCATTTCCCGAAAAATTGATGAACGTGACTTTTCCTAAATTAAGGTTTAGTAGCCCTGCAGTTGAAAACATGAGCCCAAGAAAGCTTAAGCTCTTAAGCGGCCGGAAAGAAAATTTAAGGGTAATAAAAAGCCGGACCGAAAGATGAAAAACAGCCACTACCAGCAGGAAAGCGCTAAAACCAAAACCTTGGAACAAAAGATCGGAAAGACAGGAGCCTATTATTCCTAATAAGTTATGAATCTTTTGCGGGCGGTTAGTATAATAGGATAATGAAGGATCTTCCGCGTAATAGGAAATAAGGCTTAGAAACATTACTAAGCTAACGGTAAAAAGGATGACGGAGAGAATTTCGTTTCGCAGTGAGGATGGCTTTTGAGGTTTTCTCATGACTACGGATTACGTGTGTTGCCCCGAGAAAGTTATTCCGCGGCTAAAAACTTCCCCCATTAAGGATATAGTTTTGTTTTTGAATGGCTTTTTTCAATTCCTCTTTTTCTACCGAAGCAGTGCCAACCTTTTTAATCACAATCCCCGCAGCATAGTTCGCTATCAAAGCAGCAACTCTTTTCGAGGCTCCGGTGGCGAGCGCTAAGGTGAGGGCACTTACAACCGTATCCCCAGCCCCGGTTACATCATAGACCTCAGTGGCTAACGTGGGGATGTGGGCAAAAGAACCATTTTTTTCAACCAGGGTCATTCCCTGTTCACCCCGGGTGATCAGGACTGATTCGCAGCCAATCTTTTTTTGCAGGAGAGAAGCCGCGCGGGAAGCATCCTCATCAGTCAGGATTTTTATCCCACTCACTTCGCTGGCTTCTTTTTGGTTGGGAGTGATCATGGTCACGCCTTTATAAATATCAATATGCTCCACCTTGGGGTCCACGATCACGGGTTTATTATCCTTTTTGCACAGGGCAATGATCTCCTCAACCAGTTCCCGGGATAACAAGCCCTTATCATAATCAGACAAAATAACCGCATGTATGTCTGAGAAGATTTTTTTGACAATAAGCAACAATCCGTTTTTTGATATCTTTGTTTAAGGGTGAGGCTTCTTCCCGGTCAAGCCGGACCACTTGTTGGTTATGCGCAATAATTCTGGTCTTTACGGTCGTCGGCCGCCCGTGGGTGGCAATAATTCCCCCGGTGCTTATACCTAACGCCCGAAGGTCATGAACGATCTTTCTTCCCATCTCATCATTTCCCGTAACCCCAGCAGTATAAACTTTTCCACCCAAGGTATGGATGTTGTGGACCACATTGGCAGCTCCGCCTAAGTGGAAGCTTTCATTGGTCACCTTAACTACCGGCACCGGAGCCTCAGGCGATATCCGGTTAACACTGCCCCAGATAAAATGGTCGATCATTATATCCCCGATGACCATAATCCTGGCCTGGGAAAATTTATCAATGTGGGTTAAAAGGGCTTTTTTTGCAGTAAGTTTTTTCATCGCATCTTCCACATAAAATAGCATAAATTAGAAATGTTACATAACTTATGGTTAAAGTCAATTTTTTCTGGACATAAGCCCTAAAAAAATCCTTCCTTCATCATCTTATCGTGAAAATCTGCAAAAGCAAAAAAAGTGTATTGACATTTTTGATTTTTTTGGTATTTTACCTTCCCAATACAAAACGTCAATGAATTGGCGAAGGGAAGAGGATATAAAACCAATAAAAGGAAATGGAGGTTGTATGAAAAAATCAATCGTTGTTTCAATTATTTTGGGACTTTGTCTAATTTTTAGCACAGTCTCTTTTTTATTTTTAAATCCCAGAGCAGCTTCTGCTGCAGAGGCAACGACCGCATCTAAACCAGGAGCGGTAAAATTAATAAATATCAATACGGCTTCGGCAGGGGAGCTTACGAGCCTCAAAGGGCATCGGAGAAAAAACCGCCCAAGCGATCGTTGAATATCGACAGAAGAATGGTGCTTTTAAGGCCATTGAAGATATCAAAAACGTCAAAGGAATAAGTGACAAGAAGTTTGAGGTATTTAAAAGCAGTATCTGTGTGAAGTAGTAACCTGATTCCCCTTCGCCAGGATCCAAAGAAAGGCCTTTTTAAAAGGCCTTTCTTTTTTTGCAGGGCGCGCGAAAAAATTCAGCTCCTGTCATTACGTCCTCCAAACCCTTTGTGTTAAAATTAAAAACTGTTACCAGGCGATTGTGGGAGAATTAATAAATACGATGGTCAAAATATTCTCATGTTTACCTTCGAACCTTATTGCCCCACACCATGGGGAGATAAAACGTGCCTTGGTTTCATGATGAGAAGCTAAAGATCTTTCAAGAGTATTAACCATATCGTCCTCATCGACCAACCTGAAATCTTTTTGACACTCGGGTATTTCCCGATTATAATTCAACCACAACCACGCAGATAATCTATTGAACAATAAAGGACACCACCAGATACCGAAGCTTTTCAGCCAATGCATCCTAAGGAACTCCGCATAACATTTGATGAGACAGCCACCGAAGGCGTTTCCATAAAGGCAGAAATAAGGTGATTATAGTGGATAACGCTCTCACGTTCATCTGTTTGTCCTTGACCATGCGGTTGTTTTCAGGTGCCTCTAAGAGAAAAAGTCGCGGGGAACAAAGTATTCGTGTATGATGTCTAATAAAGTAGATCAAGCTCACTACGATGACTTCACCTTTATATCCCGATGTCAAAAGGGCGATGCCGAAGCCTTTGGGGTCCTGGTGGAAAGGTATCAGAAAAAAATGTTTAACATTGCCTTTCGGATGACCGGAGATTACGAGGAGGCGGGCGAGGTTGTCCAGGAAGCCTTTCTTTCCGCCTTTAGGGCTATCAAGAAGTTTCGAGGCGAAGCAACCTTCGCCACCTGGATGACGAGCATTGTGCTCAACCACGCAAAAAACCGCCTGAAAAAGATAAAGGTCATCTCGCACCATGAACCGATCTCGCTTGACGAGGCCTCTGAGGCTCATGATGGCACCCCCCGTTTTGATCCTCCGGCGAGCGGGATGTCGGCTGTGGAAGAGCTTGAGAAAAAGGATATCCAGGAAACGGTCCAGGAAGCTATTAACTCCCTCGATGCGGAATTTCGGGAGGTACTTATCCTGAAAGACATTCAGGAGCTTTCCTACGAGGAGATCGGTGCTATCCTGAATATCCCCGGTGGTACGGTGAAATCACGAATTTTCAGGGCTCGTGAAGCCCTGAGAGAACGGTTAAAAAGAAATTTAGGAGACCTGTGATGGACTGCCAGGAAATCCAAAAAAACTTGTCTTCCTACCTTGAAGGACTTTTGTCCTCCGAAGAAAAGAAGCTCGTGGAAGGACATCTGCCATCCTGCGCACAGTGCAGTGCCTCGCTTGCGGAGCTGAAGAAGACAAAAGACCTTCTCAGAAATCTCGACGACGTGGAGCCGCCGCCGTGGCTCACGGCAAAGATCATGGCCCGGGTTAGAGAGGAAAAAGAGCAACGGGCGAGCTTCCTCAAAAAGCTCTTCTTTCCTTTTCATATAAAGGTTCCCCTTCAGGCTCTGAGCGTTATTCTGGTTGGCGTAATAGTATTCCAGGTTTACCGGTTGGTGGAACCGGAGAGGAAAGTCACTCACGCGCCTTCTCCGCCTTCACTGGTGGCGGAGAAAAAAGCGCTGAAAGAGGAGACACCGCCAGGTGCTGCGAAGTCAGCTGAAGCGCTATCTTCGCAGTCACAGCAAAACACGACCGCAGGCAAAGTCGCGGCGAAAAAGGATGAAACCGCTCAGCCAATCTCTGGTGCGCAGGGCAGGGGAGTTCAAAAGCCCGGTAACGTGCCGGTTCCGGCTGGAAAAAACGCCCCGTTAATGGCTCAGTCGGCCCCGGAAGACAAAAGCAAAAAAGAGGTAGCGGGGCTGGCGAATGCACCCAGGCAAACCGAGGCCTCCGGGCAACGCGCGTATGGAGGCGCAGCCAGAAGATGCGGAGAAAGCCGCCGCTCTCCTTGCTAAAAAAGGGGCGGAGGGAGAACCAGGAGCGCCTGTTCCCGCGGAAGCAATAAAAGAACAGCCTGCCCACCAGCAACCGATGCCTCTCATCATCGTAAGCGCACATGATAGTGCCACGGCCAAAAAGACTGCTGAGGATATTTTAAAACAGCTCGGCGGAAAAGAGATCGAGACAATCACCCAGGGCACCACTGAAATTATGATCGCGGAACTGCCGTCCGAGAAGATCAAAGAGCTCTCCGAAAAACTTAAAAGTCTGGGCGAGATAAAAGCCGAGCCACGGCTTTCCGACCTCCCGGAAGGAACGTTCCGGGTCCGCATAGAGATCACTCCCCAATAGCCGCGCCACCTTCCCCGGAAATCAAAAACCTCTTCCCCTGATTCGTGACGATTTCATGTCATCAAGCTATTTTTTGCTGACAAAATTGATGGACTCGTAAAAAGTCGTCTAAAGGACGGCGAAGGAAAAAGCTCCAGATGCAAGGCGCGCAAATCCGACGGAATGAGGCGTACTTACTGGTACGCCGCAGATTCACCCCGTTAAATAAAGAATTTTCCGAGATCGGCAACTCAGAACAGAAACTCTGACGTTGGCTTCTTCTGCCTCCCGAAGCGAACATTTAACGGGGCAGGGATGCAGCGGAACGCCGCAGATGGGCTTTTTACGATGCCGTCAAATTTTTCGGGAACATTTTTAAAACCTCCTTTGTCTCAAGGGACAGAAACCCTAATAATACCAAGTTGCATTCAAAAGCAGATCGGGGCGACGACGAGGAATCGACGTCGAGGAGTATGCCGAGGAGATAACAAAGATATGCAAATGAAGGCGACTTGGTATAAACCCAAAACCAAGGAGGTAAAACATGAAACCACTGAAACGATTCCCATTATCCCTCATCATTATGGTGCTTACGGTACTTATCGTTCCCTTCGGCACCGCCAGCCGCGCTCAGGAGAACGACAATGCTGACCGCACGCTCTCACCCTATTTTTTCGTCAAAAGTGACGACACCTCGATCGACCAGCTTCCGCTCAAAGCAACCTCGGCGGACGTGAATATCTCCGGGGTTATCGCTGACGTGCTGGTCACTCAGGTCTATAAAAACGAAGGCAGAAAGCCTTTGGAGGCGATCTACATCTTTCCCGCATCCACCCGGGCCGCGGTATACGGAATGAAGATGACCATCGGCGAGCGGGTCATCGTGGCAAAAATCGATAAGCGCGAGGCAGCCAGACGTCAGTACGAACAGGCGCGGGATTCGGGCAGGAGCGCGTCCCTGCTGGAACAGCAACGGCCCAATGTCTTTCAAATGAACGTTGCCAACATCATGCCCGGCGATGAAATCAAAGTCGAGCTTACGTATACCGAATTGCTGGTTCCCGCTGATGGCATCTACGAATTCGTCTATCCCACGGTGGTCGGGCCGCGCTACTCTAATCAATCGGTGGATAACGTCCCCGCTTCGGAGCACTGGATGCAGAACCCCTACCTGCGCCAGGGCAACGCCCCGACCTATTCCTTTGATATCAACGCTACGGTCTCAGCCGGACTTCCCATCCAGGAACTGACCTGCACCTCCCACAAGGTGAAGACAACCTACGAAGGTCCTTCGGTTGCCAGCGTCGCGCTCGATCGCGCGGAAACAAACGGCGGCAACCGCGACTATATCCTGCGCTACCGTCTTGCCGGAGACAAAATCCAGTCCGGTCTCCTTCTCTATGAAGGGGAAAAAGAAAACTTCTTTTTGCTCATGATGCAGCCGCCCAAGCGGATACGCACCGCGGACATCCCCGGCCGGGAATACATTTTCATCGTTGATGTCTCCGGCTCCATGTATGGATTTCCCCTTGATATCTCCAAAAAGCTCTTAAAAGACCTCATCGGCAATCTGCGCGCTTCGGACCGCTTTAACGTGCTCCTTTTTGCCGGCGGATCATCGGCTCCTGGCGGAGGAGTCTTTGCCCGCGACCGCGGATAACCTCGCTCGCGCCATCACGTTTATCGAAAGTCAGCAAGGCGGAGGCGGCACGGAGCTTCTTCCCGCGCTCACTCGCGCGCTCGCGCTGAAGCGCGCCGAGAACTTTTCCCGGACCGTGGTGATTGCCACCGACGGATACGTGACCGTGGAGGAAGAAGCTTTTGACCTTATCCGCACCCACCTGCACGACGCCAACATGTTTGCCTTTGGCATCGGCTCCAGCGTAAACCGCCATCTTATTGAAGGTATGGCCCATGTGGGCATGGGCGAGCCTTTTGTGGTCACCAAGCCTGAAGAAGCAGCGGCTGCCGCGCAACAATGCCGCACCATGATTCAGTCTCCGGTCTTAACCCGCGGGAAAGTAGAATTTCAGGGGTTCGACACGTACGATGTTGAGCCACCGTCTATTCCTGACGTGTTTGCGGAACGCCCGGTCATCGTGTTCGGAAAGTGGCGGGGCCATGCCCAGGGCAAAATAAAATTAAGCGGTGTTACCGGTGAAGGTTCTTACTCAGAGACCATCACAGTAAAAGACGCCGCACCCTCCAAGCGCAATGCCGCTTTGCGCTATCTCTGGGCGCGGCATCGGATCACCATGCTTTCTGACTACAACCTGCTTCGCGAAGATGACAAACGAGTCAAAGAGGTTACTGACCTGGGCCTCACCTACAACCTCCTGACCGCGTACACCTCGTTTGTTGCCATTGATAATGAAGTACGAAACCAGGACGGGAAGCCGACCACCGTAAAACAACCCCTTCCCTTGCCCCAGGGTGTTTCCGACTACGCGGTGGGGGGTATGGGTATGGCGGCAGAGGCAATGCAAAAATGCGCGGCCGCACCCTCTCTGACCAGAGAAGCTTTGAACGCGCCGGGAAAAGATAAGGAGGAAAAAACCCTGACTGTCCGCCTGGAAAACATCACTGCTTCCGAAGGAATGACGGAAGCGGATATCAGAACCGTGGCAAACACTCACCTCGACGAACTGAAAGACTGCGTGATCACGTCCGTCGCAAAGGAAAAAATCACGCTCACAATCGTGATCAATCCCGACGGAACAGTGAAAGCACTATCAGTCGCTCAGGACACAAAAACAAAAAATATTGACACCCACTGCCTCATAAAGAAGATGAAAACGTGGCGTTTTTCTGCCGGCAAAAAAGGCGCGTGAAATTTCCGCGACCATCACCCTTGTGTTTGAGTCATAGAAATCCCTGGCCCGGTTGCGGAGAGTTGCGAATACCTTTCTCCGCAATCGGGCCAACCATCTTCAGTAAACCCCGTTAGAAGGATTTCACACGGGCAATTATCCCGTGTGAAAGAATGTAAAAATTTTAAGTTTATCTCTTTCTTCTTCACCCTGTTAGATATTTGATATCTAATAGGGCAAGCGGAGCGTTCTAATGGGGTAACAATCGTATCCCCTTCGTCCGAATATTTTTATTGACATTTCCCTTAGTTAGTATTAAAAAGATAAGAATTATCAAACCCCAAAAAAGTTAATCGCGATACAGGAAAAAGGTGTCTTTGATGGGAAGGGTTTTAAGGTTGATAAAAATAAATAAGGCCGAATCGCCAGATATAAAGGTGATAGGCCTTTTTGTTTTGGAGCTGCTAAGCCCTGCGAGTACGCGAAATGCGCTGTTTAACCTCGGTCTTCAGCAAAACAGAAGAACGGCGCGCCGCCAAGCGTTCCATTGATTTAGGTAATGAATAAAATAATTTTTAAAATCGCAAGGATGGATTGTCCCTCCGAAAAGAACCGAGGGAAAATAGGGATGTTGTTGAAAATTAACACTTCAGTAAGTTCGCTGCGCGGATAAGCTTGGTCGGTAGCCAGCCTATTAGTACAAGGAGAAAGATGTCAGTAGAATCCCCTCTTGAGAGGGGATTAAGGGGTGTGTAGAGGGGTGTCACGAAGTGACGGGGTGTGTATGAAACAAAGAAAAATCTATCCCTATAATCCAAAGTTAAAGGAGCGTGCGAGACAGCTTCGCAGCAACTGCACCTTGTCGGAAGTATTGCTTTGGAATGAATTGAAAAATGGAAAAATGAAAGGTAAAGACTTTCACCGTCAGAAACCCATCATGAATTATATTGTTGATTTCTTTTGTCACGAGTTAGCATTAGTAATTGAAATAGATGGAAATAGCCACGATAGGGAAAACGCTTACGAAAAAGATAGAGAACGTCAGCGGGAGATCGAGAGATTAGGAATACAATTTCTGCGTTTTAACGATTTAGATGTAAAGAGAAATATGACAGGCGTGTTGAGTGTTATTGAGCAATGGATAGAAGAACACACCCCTGACCCCTCTCAAGAGGGGAATTATACATCCAATCGCTCTGACCCTTCATAAGAGGGGGCTTGAGGCTAACATTGGAGACGGAAGCGAGAAATCGACATCCTATAATGATCTTGCCAAACCACAAAAAAACGGTTAAAAATTAAAAAGTCCCACCCCTGGGCACCTCTGGCTCTTTTTCCCCCGGTTGATATTGACTTCTTTGAGAACATAAAGTATTTCAAAAAGAGCGCATGAGAAGATTTTTATTATTTTTCTGGAAAGAAAAATGCTCGTTTTATTTCGAACCATTTTCTTTTGGATCACGGTTTTTTCATCCCTTCTTTTTCTTGTCCCTTTTCTTTTTACTCTCCAATCGCGCGCAAAAGCGATCCATTGGATCGAGCAGCGGTGGGGGCGTCTTTTGTTGTTTGCCGCCGGGGTTAAAACGGAAATTCAGGGAATGGAAAAGATTGATCCTTCGCGTTCTTATATTATCATGGCCAACCACCAGAGCTATTTTGATATTTTTTTACTCCTTTTCTCACCGGTCCTTATCCGGTGGATGGCAAAAAAAGAGCTTTTTAAGATACCCGTTTTTGGGAGCATATTGCGCTGGATCGGGGCGATCGAGGTTGACCGGGAAAATAAATCAAAAGCCTACCTCAGCATAAAGCAGGCAGTAGATAAAATCCGCAACGGATCAACCGTGCTCATCTTTCCCGAAGGAACCCGGAGCACAGCCGGGGAATTGCTCCCTTTTAACAAGGGCGGGTTTTCTCTGGCCATCCTTGCGGGCGCTCCGATTTTACCGATAACTATCAAGGGGTCCCGTAAAATCATGGCCAAAGGGTCTTATCGAGTTTTTCCGGGTTCGGCCACGCTTTCGGTTCACGCTCCTGTGGAAACAGTCGGGTTAACGCTGAAGGACCGAGACCAGCTCCAGGAAAAAATAAAAGAAATTTTTCAAAACGATCTCAAAGATCCTTCTTCCCTGCAAATGCATTCTTGACAGAGGTTATTTTTTCTTTTATCATCCAAAAACCTGACTGAGGTCGCGTGCGGGACGATTTTTAAAAGAAAATTTATTATTTTTTCATTTTTTTTGTTTTTCTGTGGGAAATCCAGCGAATCCTGTTCATGTTAAGCTTATCGCCAGCTTAATCTGCCAGAAAGAAGACACTTTTCCGAGTGTCCTCAAGGAAATGGTTAGCCATTTTGGTTCCCTTGATTTTGTCAGCGCAACAATGCCGTTTGATTTTACTGATTATTATATTGAGGAGATGGGAAAAACCCTTTGGCGGAGGATCGTGGGGTTTGAAACCTTAATACATCCGGAAACGCTTTCCTCTATCAAGCTTTTAACCAATACTCTTGAAGCATCACTTTCCCCTGACCCCAAACAGCGGACGGTGAATATTGACCCTGGGTATATGAACCGGTATCATTTGATTTTAGCCACAACCAAACCAGCGCCTCACCGCCCTTATCTCAAGGATGGAATTTACGCGGATTTGACCTTAATCTACCAGGAAAAAGGTTTTAAAGACCTCCCCTGGACCTATCCTGATTATGGGTCAGAGGGTATAAAGACGCTTCTGAATGAACTCCGTCAAAAATACCTTTTTCAATTAAAAAGCTTAAGGAAAGGCTCTTCATGAAAAGCATGACCGGATATGCCCGGGCAGAGGGACGAATTGGCGACCGGCTTTGTGTCGTAGAGATCAAAACAGTTAACCACCGGTTTTTGGATATTTTTCTCAAAACCCCCAAGTCATTAGCACCCCTGGAATTATCTTTAAAAAAATATCTGGGAACCAAAATTACCCGGGGAAGGGTTGATGCAACCATTCAAATGGAAAACGGGGCGGGGAATAATGTTCGGGTGAGCTTAAATCTCCCCCTGGCAAAAGAATATTATAAACTCATTAATAAATTAAAAGAAGACCTTGCCTTGCAGGAAAACATTTCCTTGCAGCACCTCATATCATTGCAGGATGTCCTTGTCGTGGAAAAAACCGAGGACAACGTCAGCCAGGAGGAAGAACTTAAGGTTATTGTAAATCAAGCCCTGGATTCTCTTAACGCCATGAGAGAAGCAGAAGGGGAGGCTTTAAAACAAGACCTTCAACAACGCATCACTAACATCGGCCGACTCGTTTCCGACATCGAAGCTTCCGCCTCGCGGCTGACCAATACCTATCGAGAAAAAATACTGAAACGTTTTCAGGATCTCAACGCCCCTTTTACCCTTGACGAACCCCGTTTTCTGACCGAGGTCTTCCTGTTGGCGGAAAGAGCAGACATCACCGAGGAGATCGTGCGGGCAAAAAGCCATCTTAAGCAATGCCAGGAGTTGCTTGGTCTTTCGGACGCCATCGGCCGCAAGCTCGATTTTACTCTCCAGGAAATAAACCGGGAAGTAAACACCATGAGCGCTAAGGCAAGTGACGCGAAAATCTCTCAAGCCGTCATCGAGATAAAAAGCGATCTGGAAAAAATGCGCGAGCAAGTGCAAAATGTGGAATAAAAAAGGGAGGGCGATATGGATAGAAGATTGTTAAACGTTGGGTTTGGGAATGTGGTGATGGCATCCCGGGTGGTGGCGATCATCAATCCGGGTTCATCTCCCACCAAACGCCTCAAAGAAGAAGCGAAGGAAGCAAGAAAACTCGTTGATGTGACCCAGGGAAGAAAGACCCGCTCGATCATTATCACTGATAGTGACCACGTGGTGCTTTCCGCGGTAGAGGCGGGAACAGTGGCGAACCGTCTGTCGTCGGATTCTCAAAAGGGTGGAGAAGGGAAAGAGTAATAAATGGAAACCGGCCTTTTATTCATCGTTTCCGGCCCTTCGGGGACCGGCAAGAGCACGCTCTGCAAAGATTTGCTGAAACTTATCCCTGATATACAATTTTCCGTATCATACACAACGCGCTTGCCCCGCAAGGACGAACGACCGGACGAAGCCTACCACTTTGTTTCCCGGGAAACCTTTACCGCGATGATTGATAAAGGAGAATTTGCTGAGTGGGCGGAAATTTATGGCCACCTCTACGGTACTCCCCGGTCGGTTATTGAACAGACCCTTCAGAAAGGAAACGATCTTCTTTTTGATATTGACGGTCAGGGCTCGCAACAACTTAAAAAAAATTATCCCCGCGCGATAACTATTTTTGTCATTCCCCCCTCACTTGAAGCGCTTGAAAAAAGACTCCAAAAAAGAGAAACCGACTCTTCGGCAGTCATCGGGGAGCGGGTTGCCAAAGCCTGCGCGGAGATCGCTCAAGCACGGGACTACGCTTATATTATTATCAATGACATCTACGCTCAAGCTCTTCAGGCGCTCCATTCCATTGTCTTAGCGGAGAAACACCGTGGGAAGCGCATGAAAAAATATCTAACAATTTTTGGTAAACCCCGTTAGATATTTGATATCTAACGGGGCAAGCGGGGCATTTCTAACGGGGTGAATTTTAATGCACCCCTTGTTCTCACGACATCTATGGAAGCAACCACAGAAAAAGCGAAAAAGAAACTCATTGTAGCGCTGGATATAGATGACCTTTCCCAGGCACGGGACCTGGTGAAAGAATTAAAGGACTCGGTTGGCCTTTTTAAGGTCGGCCATCAATTATTTACCCGCTCTGGGCCTGCAGCCGTTGCCATGGTCCACGAAGAGGGCGGCAGAGTATTCCTCGATTTAAAATACCATGACATTCCCCATACGGTAAAAAATGCGGTCGAAGCGGCCGTGGCTTTAAAAGTTGCCATGCTCAACGTTCATACCGCCGGCGGAAGAGCCATGATGAAAGCCGCTGCCGAAGCTGCCCGCTCCAAAGCCCGCGCGATCACCGTTACCCCGCCGATTCTCTTGGGTGTCACCGTGCTCACCAGCCTTTCAGACGCTGACCTCGCTGACGTCGGCATTCATTCTCCGGTTGCCGAAGAAGTTACACGGTTAGCAGCGCTTGCCTATGCCTCAGGACTCAACGGAGTCGTCGCCTCACCTCATGAGATTTCCCTTATTAGAAAGGTTTGCCCGGCGGGATTTCTCATTGTTACTCCGGGAGTACGATTGCCGGACGCCGCGGAAGATGATCAGAAGCGGGTTCTTACTCCTCGCGAAGCAATACACGCAGGCGCGGATTATTTAGTGATCGGCCGGCCGATCCTTCAGGCCTCGGATCCGAAAACCGCGGCCCAAAAGATCGTAGACGATATGGCCGGCGCTCTTGCATAACGATCCTTTTTTTGTGCATGGAAGATAAAATCTTTGGCATAAATCCTATCCTGGAAATTCTTAAGTCCACCCCCGAACGGGTCCAGCAGGTCTATCTACCCGTGGGAGATCTTAAAGATAAAAAAGCCCTGATTTATTCTCTTGCCCGACACCATAATATCAAGGTGCATCGTATTCCCCGCATCCAAGTTTTCTTTTTTCGTGGGGGATGTGTCTCATCAGGGTGTCGTTGGAATCGTCTCTCCGTATGCCTACCAATCCTTAGAGTCACTTCTGGAAAACTGGCGCAGAACAAAGGAAAAAGCGCTTTTTTTGATTTTAGACGGAGTCGAAGACCCCCGGAACTTCGGGGCTATAGTGAGAACCGCCAATACCGCGGGTGTCCACGGCGTCATCGTCGCCAAGCACCGGTCAGCTCCGATCAATGAAGCGGCATTTAAAGCGTCAGCCGGTGCCTTTGCTCACACCCCGGTTTGCCGGGTGACCAATATTGCCTCGACATTGGAAACCTTAAAAAAGGAAGGCGTCTGGATCGTAGGAACTGAAGCGCGGGCAAAGCAATCGCATTTATTCTTTTGACTTTAACCTGGATGTCGCAATGGTTATCGGAGGTGAAGGAAAAGGGATGCACCAGCTGGTTAAAAAACACTGTGACTTTCTGCTCTCAATCCCCACGCGCGGAAAAATCAATTCCTTAAACGCTTCAATTGCTGCTGCCGTAGTGCTCTATGAGATTATCCGCCAGCGCCATTTCGGTTAACGAAATGTTTAAAACAAAATATTGTTCGCTGCTATAAAAGGAAAAAAAAGCCGCATTGTCTTTTATTGCTATCTTTTTTCTGAAAATTCCTTTTCCTCTCATTATCATTGTCGCGGCAGTCATCGGCATTTCAGGAAGTTTCATGTTTCCGAATAAATTTCAAACGTCAAAATCCAAAGATGTCAGAGGGCTTGAGGATGAAGGCTATGTTGTGATTTGTGAAAATGCCGATGAATGCCATATCGGCACCTCTTCGGGAAAAAGTATCGGAATTCTCATTTCGTTTATCTTGTTATGGATAATTCCTGTAGTCATTCTCTATAGTATATCTGCTCACAAAGTATTCTATACAGAAGCGTTGTTTTTTACCAAAGCGGCATTTATGACATTCGGTGGAGCGTATTCGGTATTGGCATATATTGCTCAGGCAGGAGTCGAACAATATTCATGGCTGACAAGACCTCAGATGATGGACGGACTCGGACTTGCTGAAACAACGCCGGGTCCTCTGATTATGGTGGTGCAGTTTGTCGGATTTATGGCGGGATGGAATTATCATGGAAATTTAAGCCCGCTTTCAGGTGCTGTGATTGGCTCGCTTACAGCCACCTATTTCACATTTCTTCCATGCTTCATGTTTATTTTCTTAGGAGCGCCATACATAGAAAAATTCCGTGATAATCAGAAGATTTCTTCGGCGTTATCCGGCATTACGGCTGCTGTTGTCGGTGTGGTTCTGAATCTGGCAGTCTGGTTCGGGATATATGTGATATTTCCGCAAACAGGCAGAATCAACTGGTTTGCAATCATATTGGGAATAATATCATTTACAGCTATGCAATGGCTTAAAATCGGAATGATTCCGGTAATTGCGGTTTCAGGCATAGCCGGAGTAGTGTGGAATTTATTTTGAAACATATTTGAACAGAAAGGAGTTCATCGTATGCCCCCGTATCACAAACATTTGGAGACAAGCACAAAACGAACAGGGAAATCTTATCAGGAAATGCATGACTGGCTTGACAATCATCCGCAGATGAAAGCCGAGCGTCATAGTTTGGATAAACTTCCTGAAAACATCGAATTTGTAAAAACATCATGGGGAGATGAAGCGGTTAAAGAATATCTTCAGCATATTGTGGAAGATGCGGCAATGCAGGACATTGAAGCGCTTGAAAAAGCCGGATGTCCTGATGAGGCGGTTTCCCACAGTATCGAAGTTGCCAGAAAGGCGTTGGAAATATCTTCCAGAGTCGGTATCACGGTTGACCGGAAATTAATCATTCGCGGCGCGGTTTACCACGATCTGGGCAAGGCAAAAACCTACGGAATGCAGCACGGCGAAATCGGCGCGCAGATGGCGCAAGAACTGAATTTAGGAGATGATATTATCCAGATCATTCTCAAGCATATCCGGGGTGGACTGACCGAACCTGAAGCCGTCGAACTCGGTCTGCCGGTACGGGATTATACGCTGAAAACACCGGAAGAAAAAATTGTCATTTATGCGGACCGGATGGTGGATATTTACACGGACGGCATTGTTCCGAATACCGATGAAAAAGACGCTGAAAACCGTTTTGTGGAAATTTTGCAGCAGTATGAAAAATACGGCAAAAATCCTGTCACCCTGAAAAGATATATCAATATGCACCAGGAAATTCATGGGATGGATGGCCGTTGAAAAATAATTCCGATCATCTGAAATCCGATATTATACTTCTTTTTTCGACACGCATTATCCGCCTGTTTGCTTATGGCTTTCTGTCGGTTGTGCTGGTGTTGTATTTAGCGGAAATCGGATTGAGCGGCTATGAAATTGGTCTGCTGCTGTCGCTGACGCTGCTCGGAGATGTGGCAGTTTCGCTGTGGATTACGACAGTTACAGACCGTACAGGCAGGAAACGGATGCTCGTTCTCGGCGCTCTGCTGATGGTGGGGGCAGGGATAGTGTTTGTTTTCACAAACAGCCTGGCCGTGTTGATTATCGCCGCTATTGTCGGCGTTATCAGTCCGAGCGGAAACGAAATCGGCCCTTTTCTCCCCATCGAACAGGCCTCACTCTCTCAACTTCTTCCGAATGAGAAGCGCACCCACGTATTCGGATGGTATAATCTTGTCGGATCATTTGCCACCGCACTTGGGGCACTCAGCAGCGGCTGGCTGGCAAAATCTTTACTCCATTTAGAATTTACACCCGTAGATTCCTACCGGGTTATTTTGATTGGCTACGCAGCCTGCGGGCTGGTGCTGGTGGCGCTGTTTATCGGACTGTCAGTGGCGGTGGAAACCGGCACTACACCGACCGCCGGACACCGACTGGGGCTTCACCGTTCACGAAATGTCGTCATCAAACTGAGTGCCTTGTTTTCTCTTGACGCGTTTGCAGGCGGCTTTATCGTCCAAAGCATTCTGGCATACTGGTTTCATATCCGGTTCGGGGTTGATGTGGGCATTTTAGGCAGTATTTTTTTTGGAGCGAATATTCTGGCCGGTGTTTCAGCGCTCCTTGCCGCCCGGCTGGCGAGACATATCGGCCTCGTCAACACGATGGTCTTTACCCATATTCCGTCAAATGTGCTGCTGTGCCTGGTGCCCCTGATGCCAAACCTTGTATCAGCAATAACGGTGCTGTTGCTGCGCTTCAGTATTTCGCAAATGGATGTGCCCACCCGGCAATCTTATACGATGGCGGTAGTTGCTCCGGATGAACGGACAGCGGCATCCGGTATTACCACTATTGCCCGTTCAGTCGGAGCCGCGCTATCCCCTGCCTTGAGCTGTTTCTTTCTTGCTCACCCGAAGTTTATCAGCGTGCCTTTTTTCCTGGCCGGAGGTCTGAAAATCATTTATGATGTGTGCCTGTATCGCGGTTTCAGAACATTAAAACCACCGGAAGAAAAGACCCGGTAACATCAGTAAGTGCTTAAAGGAAACAAGCTGCTTTGGCGCCACACTCGGACCCGCAAGGCTTCCCGGTTGCGGTTGCCTTTTCCGCTCTGCTGCCAGTGAGTTTGGTTGAGAGAACCTTTCCCGCTGGCTTTCCTCTATTTTTTTCTTTTTAACTCCTCAATTATTTTTTCGGCAACGTCTTGGGGAGAGAGGTTATCCGTGTCGATAGCCACATGGGCAGCGGCCTGATATTTTGGGGTTCTTTCGGCGAGGACTTCCTGTACTTCTTCTAAAAAAGATTTCTTCCCGGTAAGCGAGGGGCGGTTAGTATTATCTTTGATCCGGCGGATGATGGTTTCGGGTCTGGCTTTAAGCCAGATAATAAATCCCTTTGGCGGAGGATATCAACATTGTTGGCCCGCACTATGATTCCACCTCCGGCATCAATAATGGTTCTGATCCATGGTGCTTGTTTTTTCAACCATCCTTGATTCCACATCGCGAAAAAATTCCCAGCCGTGTTTTTCTACAATCTGAGGAATACTCATTCCCATGTCTTTCACGATCGCTTCGTCGAGATTGAATCGGGGCCATTTCAGACGGGCTGATAATATTTTAGCGATGGTTGATTTTCCGGTTCCCCGGTATCCGATCAGAACAATGTTCATGTCTCTTATCCCTAAATTAACTGTTCCAGGAGAACTTTTTTCATGGCATCAACCGGAGCTTTTTCTCCGGTCCAAAGTTCAAACTGAACGATCGCCTGATTAATAAACATCTCGAGGCCGGAAACAGTCATGCAGCCGGCTTTTTGAGCATCTTTGAGGAGCGTGGTTTGGGGAGGGTTATAGACCACGTCAAAAACCAGAAGCCCTGGCCGGAGAAAACTGCTCGGCACCGGACTTTCCTTGGTTTTGGGATACATTCCTATTGGGGTACAGTTAATGAGTATATCCGACGTACTAAGAGTCTTTTGGAGAATATCCTCCTGCAGAAGCGCCCCCTGAATATCAATCCCCCCGGTTTTTCTGAGGTCTTCAATCAAAATGTTCATCTCTTCCTCGATAATTCCCAGAATATGCAGTCTTTTTACCTCACCCCTCATGACGAGGGAAAAGGTGATTGCCCGGGCCACCCCTCCGGAGCCTAAGACCAAAACAGACTTTCCTTTAAGGTCAATTGTGCGGTCCTGGAAAGCTTTTAGAGCCCCCATCCCATCACTATTATACCCTATGAGCTTCCCCTTTTGATTCACAATGGTGTTGATGGAACCGATTTTCTGCGATAGATCATCGAGCTTATCCACAAAACTGATTGCTTTGAGTTTATGGGGAATGGTAATGCTTGCCCCCCGGATATTTAACGCCCTGATTCCTTTTATGGCGTGTTCAAGGTCTTTTACGAGACAAGCAACATAGACAAAATTGATTCCCAATGCATTAAATCCGGCATTATGGATCAGCGGAGAAAAGGAATGTTCCACCGGGTCTCCGATGAGAACACAGATTTTGGTTTTGGCATCAATCTCTTTCATGGTTTTACCCCCATGGTTTGTTTTTACCTGTTTTCCACGGTAATGTTTTCCGAAAACGGTTTAGGGGAACTTAGGACGATGAGCATTTTCTGGTTCATGAATGATGTTTCGTTACAAAAAAATATTGGTTTATTTTATTTCAATCTTTTGGTATAAGACAAACATAAAATGAGGTTAAGGTTATTTTTTTTCAGAGGAGCGCCATGCCCAAAAAAAAGAAGCCTTCAAAAGAAATTCCGGTCGAACAACGCCAGTACCTGCGGTTAGGTTATTCCCGACTTATCTCTTTTACTCACTATGATCCCGATAGCTTAGTTGAAATACCGGGGAAAATGGCCGCAGTACACGACCTCAGTGAATCAGGTGTTCTCATTGAGTCTGCGGTAGCCTTTGAGCCCGGAAACGTCATTGATCTGGATATCGCCTTTGAGCAGGATAAAATTATTCTGGCCCAAGGAGAAGTGGTCCATTGCAAGAAAACCAGGAAAGGCCTTTACAGGACAGGGATAAAATTCCTTCGAATTGAAGGCGACCAGCTTGCCTATTTGAAAAAATTCCTTGATAACCAAATTGAACAAACTAATATCCCCAAGAAAAAGAAAAAAAAGTAACAGCCTTAAAATCCTTTCTTTCAGTTAATACAAAATATCCACTTGGCTCGGTGCGGAGATAATAATCACCGGGCCTTCACTGTTTTTTACAAACCCGTAAATTTTTACTTCCCTTCCTAAAAAAGAACGCGCTAAGTCTTTGCTTTCCCAAGGAAAACTTTGCAGGTTGTCCTTATAAATGATCCCGGTAAAGTCCTTTTCCCCGTTTTTTCCAAAATGCAAGTATACCTTTTCCCTGCCGGTATTAACACTAATTATTGTGCCTTGCACCACACCAATTTCTCCTATTAATTTAAAAGCTTCTTGGTCGGAAAAGGTATGGTCTTCAATTTTTCCCCAGATACCCCGGTGAAAATCACGCGCCTCTTTTTGGAAGTCAAAAAACATTTTTTGATGCTTGCGGTTGGGGGACCGAACATCCACCAGAGCCAAACCTTTTCTGAGCAATTCTCCATTGATCAGGACTCCATCACTCCAGACATAAGCCAGAATCCGGTTGTAATCATCTCTTTTTTTCTGGTCATATTCCAGGCGAACCCTTTTCCCTTCAACCAGTTTCTGATTATAGGTCTTTGCTTCTTCGCCGCATATCTGTATTTTGGGTATCCACTGATTTCCGTCCCTGACCATTATCTCCGGAGCATTAATTCCTAAATACCGGACTTTTTCACCTCCATCCAAGACAATGGTGTCCCCATCTATCACTTTTGCAACCCTTGCTTCAGAAGGAAACTCATTATTAAAACAAAGGGGTTGTATCTGATTTTTTAAAAAAGCTCCTGATCCGACAACAAAAGCCAGGGTGATCAAGACAAATGATATTATTTTTTTGCGAGAGCTACGCATGAGACGTGTTCAATTAAGTTTAAAAATTTACCTAAAGATGATAATTTAAATCAGCCAAAATTTTATTACTAAAATTTCCTTTACCCCGTTAGAAAAGCCCCGCTTGCCTGTTAGATCTCAAATATCTAACGGGGTGAAGAAGCACGGGGTAAAATTAAAGATTCTTACACTTTTTCACACGGGTTAAATGCCCCGTGTGAAAGCTTCTAACGGGGTTTACCTTTTCAATCAAGAAATAATACTACCAGAACCTATGTTGATTGAGAATTTTATAACATCTTTTGCCCGTAAAGAAAATGCCCGGTACCTCCGATTCTCTCCTGCGGCTTCTTTGACTATTCCCCCGAAGAAAGACGCTATCCCCACCCTGTTATATCTCCACGTGCCTTTTTGTGAGGAGCTTTGTCCCTTATTGTTCGTTTCATCGGGGGGTGTTTCAAGAACCTCTGGCCAGAGATTATTTTGCTGCCTTACGCAAAGAGATCGTTCTCTATAAAAACTTAGGCTACGATTTTAAGGCAGTGTATGTGGGAGGAGGAACCCCCACCGTTCTCATAGATGAACTAACCCACACTTTAGAATTGATAAAGAAAACCTATTCAACGACTGAAATTTCAGTTGAGACCAATCCTAACCACCTGACCAGGGAAAATATTCAAATCCTCAAAGAGATAGGGGTAAACCGTCTTTCCGTGGGGGTCCAAAGCTTTGACGATGGCTTGCTTAAGGCAATGGAAAGATATCATAAATACGGCAGCGGGCAGGAGATTGCGGAAAAGCTCAAACACGCCCAGGGTAATTTCAACACCCTCAACGTTGATATGATCTTTAATTTTCCCCCTCAAACCCCAGCGATATTAGAAAAAGACCTTGAAACCATCCTTGCTTTGGCGGTTGACCAAGTAACCTATTATCCGCTGATGGTATCGTCTTCCACCCAGGGGCTGATCAAAAAAAAATTAGGAGTCGTAAAGTATGAGCGGGAAAAAAAGTTTTATCAAATAATCACCTCTTTGTTATCGCCTCATTACAAGCCGGCAACCGCCTGGTGTTTTTCCCGAAGTGAGGCCATGATTGATGAATATGTGGTTAACTTTGAAGAATACGCAGGAATCGGGAGCGGAGCAATTGGTTATCTTGGGGGAAGCGCCTATGCGAATACGTTTGATATAAAAGAGTATATCCGAATAGTTAATGAGGGAAAACTCCCGATTACGGCGAAAAAGGATTTTTCAATTAAAGAAAAAGCGCGTTATGATTTTCTGATGAAGCTTTTTGGGCTAAGACTTGACCTGGAAGCACTGAAGACTAAAGTCGGAGAGAATATTTACCGGTATTTATGGTCAGAGATCCTATTTTTCAGGATTGCTGGGGGACTAAAAAAACAAGGAAATAGTTTACTTCTGACTCGAAAAGGCCAATACTACTGGGTCATCATGATGAGAGAGTTTTTTATCGGGGTAAATAATTTTCGGGATTATTGCCGGGAAAAATTAAATGTTTAGTTGACATTCTCAAAAATTAAAATATATTATTTTAAAAAATTGGGGCTGTAGCTCAGCTGGGAGAGTACTTGACTGGCAGTCAAGGGGTCACGGGTTCGATCCCCGTCAGCTCCATAAAGAAAATTAAGAGGTTACAGATTTAGGTCTGTGGCCTTTTTTGTTTCTGCTACCATTTTGCTACCACTATCACTAAAAATGACTGCCCCAAGCCTTTTTGGATCTGCGGATGAATTCGTTTGTAGGCCAGGCTCACTCAGGATGTTTTGATTAAGTCAAGGGCTTTCTTGTAATTGCTAGCAGCTACCAATAAAAAACCAAGTGCTAATAACAATTCGCACGGTTCTTGATGCCTCCACGTAGCAACTTGTGGCCAAATCAGGTAGCCCCTATTGGGCCATTCTAAAATATACCGATGCCACAAATGGATAAAAAATATAGGTAAGAAATACAACGAGCAATACCACTCAGGTATAATGAATCTTGGCAAGTCCGCCCCCCTCCAGGTTGCATTTCTTGTAAAAATCCAAGCCAATCCACCATACAAACCCACAGCCATATAAAAAATGTGGCAAACTTTAAATACTGGCTTAAAATTGTGTACTGTTATTTCTTTTTGCATATTATATGCTGTAAAAAACTCAGGAGTTTTAATTCCTAAAATGCGTTGTCCCCAACTTATTTCTTCAAAAAAAATGAATAAAGTCCCGCACGCAAACATAAGCAGAAGCAAAAAAATATATTTGTGAAGAGATTTACGAAGTTTTGTGAGAGCAATAAAAGTAATAATAGACGCAAGAAGATACGAGCCAGCCTGTAGGTTCTCAACAATGCTATCTTCTTTCACTAGCAAAAGATACCAATTTGGCAGAAATACATATAGAAAAACGAAACCTAATGCAAGTAAAAGTGGAAAGAGAAAAATAGTTCTTTCATTCAATTGCAAACCGAGGTTCTCTCGTCGTCTTGTTAAAAATATTCCTATTCCTATCAATATTCCTATTCCTATCAAATAAACATTTAAGATAAGAAAAAGTGCTTTTTCAAAATAAAACTCCACTGGATGAACTGCTTGCCCTTCAATAACTCTATTCAAAATCTCTAATGACCTACCTTCATACATCGCCTTAATAAGACTATGGCCAAAATAGGAATATAATAACCATCCTATAGCAACAAAGAGAACCATCATTGATATAATGATCAAAGGGATTTTATTTTTTCTGGCTTTAGTTTCTAAGTAAGATGGTTTTAGCATGTAACACCTTCTGTAGTCATGACCACCGGAACAGCCGGTGGTCATGACTAAGAAATCTGTTGTTGTTTATCTGTCTGAGCTGAGTCTCTAAAATAAAAAAAGCCCCTCACCTTTTTATCTGGCAATCCGGCCTTATTTTTATTCTCATCACTCATGGAAGTCCCTTCCTCAGTAACACCCATTTTTTGTGTTGCGATTATTGGTTCTGGGTTTTGATAATTTCTTTTCTTTTAACTCGTGGGAGGGAAAAAGTCAAAATAATGAAATTTTCGGTAGTAAGAACCCCGCATTTCTGCGAGGGTTTGGGATGAGGGAAATGGATGATTTTCATCCTCAAGTTAAAGGTTATCAAATTCTAAAATTTTCTGTAAATAAAGGGCCTCGAACTGAGACCATTTTCATTTATTTTATTTGTCACAGTATAGTGATAAGTAGGTATCAGGACTACGAAGGCGGCAAGTGAAACAGGCGGATCGAAATCTTACCAGACCCCCCACCCCGTCATAAGCATGCTTTTTTAGGTTTACTGTGAAGTTGGTGTGCACCAAACACCTCAAACCACTCCCTAACATACCCTATTTAACAATACCCATGTTTACCAAAAAACCAAATAAACCCAAACGCAATGAACTACCCGGAAAAATAGTCGGTAACCTATAAAATAACTGGCAGTCAAGGGGTCACGGGTTCGATCACCGTCAGCTCCATCAAGAAAATCAAGAGGTTAGAGATAACCTCTTTTTTATTTTCCCCCTAAACTGTGAAGTTTTTGAGAACCTGCTATAGCATTTATGGTAAAATGCCTTCCAAAAAAGGGGTGAGTGTGGGTAACGACCCCCGTTTTTAACCCGCTTTCTAACCTGTTAACCGCCTTATTTTTACCTATTCTGAGCCCATTCTAAGGGTAAAAAAATACCCTGAAGTGCAGGGGATGAAACTATATAATGGGGTTAAGGATCGTTTGGCTCCCCCTACCATACCCCCATGATTAAGTTTTTGTATAAAATTCCATTTAAAATAAATAGGATAGGCAATAATAGGCAAAATGAAAATAAGTTAGTGGTTCTTTCTCGGTTTGGTTAGATAAGCACAATAAGGAAGGTAGTTGGTGTATGTAGTGAGCGGCGAGAAAAACTAATTGGTTGACTAAGTAATACTATATATTAGCATATTTTATTTTAAGATTAATAAGTTATGTATTTTTTAGAAGTAAATTTTGTCTACTTCTCCCTTTAAAAACACTCCGTTTAAACTTTTATTAAGAACCAAATAACTTTATTCTTTGTCTTTAAATTTATCCTTTATCCACTTTATATAGAAAAGGTCAAGTTCCTTCCTCTCTCCTCCTACGCTTGGCCTTTTCTTTTTTAGTTAACAGTAAGAAACACTAAAAGGTTTACTTGGTAAACCTATATTTTAACATATTTTAAATAAATATTAAATAGTTAAGTAGTTTTTAGAAATACATATTTGTAAAGCTATCCCTTAAAAAAACACTTTTTTCACCTTATTTTTTATTTGTATTTCTCAAAATCAGTAAGGGGCTTTAAAACTGTAAAATAAATAGAGCCAGTTTTGAAAAATATCCAATAGACGGATGTAATTTAGGACAAATACTCTATATAAATAATTAATTGAATGATAAATTTAATAAAATACTTGACTTTTTAGATTGGATATGTAACTAAAAAACTATATTTATTATGTAGATAGAAATGATTACAAGAGGACCCTTCACCTATAGGGGATGTCGTGCCTTGATTGCTGAGATACCATCCCCCTAAATACGGAGTGTAACATAAGTGTGGGGTTGTAAAAAGAAGCAACCTTCAAAAAAGTTAAGGAGGAACCCATGAACAAGAGATTATGCATCATGTTGACCGTAGTATTTATTTTTACCTTCACATGCTCTGTCATGGCCGAAGAACCATCTGTCGGATCTAAGGTTGTGGATCTGTTCCTGGTCAGACCTATTTCCCTGGTTGGAGCAACCATTTCTACAGGGGCCTATCTTGTCATGTCTGTGCCTCTTGCCATTATGGGGGGCGCGGAGTCGGCATCAACAATCATGGTTGACGCTCCCTGGAGATTTACCAACCAGCGATACCTTGGCGATTTTTCCCATTACAAAGATAATGGGTCGATTGCAGGTTGTGGGCCATGCAACTATGGAAGTAGAGAATAGGAAAAAGCGTTATCATCACCCAACCCCCTAATTAGACCTAACATGCGTTTTTGATTATAAGAATTATTGAATAAAAAATGGCCATGAAATGAGATCTTTTTTAGGGATTTTTTGGGTGATGAACCTCCCTTACCGTAACTACATTTTTTCTTTATAACCTATACGCCGGAGCGGAGCCCCTCTCGAATCGGGAAAAATTTCCAGAAGGTTTTTCCTAAAAAGAATTCTTTTTACTTTTACTGTGTATTTTTTGTGAACCATACAGGGGAGAACAAGGGATAAGAAACTCATCCCAAGACTTTGAAATTCCCAACAAAATATCCAACAACAACTATCAAGGGAGGAAACCAAGGTAGATTGTGAATATGACTGGCAGTCAAGGGGTCACGGGTTCGATCCCCGTCAGCTCCATCAAGAAAATTAAGAGGTTAAAGATATGAGTCTGTGGCCTTTTTTGTTTTTGCTACCATTTCCCCACCATACCAAATCAAAACAAGGGACTATAAATAAAAGATAAGGCACTAATTTCTTAATGAAGCCTTCTTTCTTTCCCCTTTCGTTATTATTTTGCTCCAATTAGGGGCAGAACTTTATTTACCTTAAAATAGACGACAAAACGTTGCCCTTTTTTATAGCTCTCGTCGACCGGGCAGCACCTTTTGCGCCGGAGCTGATTGACAAGGTCGCTATCCTTTTCCTCTTTGATCTTGGTCAGGTAGAGCCGCTTCCCCGTGTACCGGGGACCGTCCTCCACGAAAAGGTAGGAGGCACTCGGATTGGACTTAAGGTTCTTGTGCATCAAGCGATCGGCCATGATAAAAGCCGCCGTTTTCTCGTTTAAAAAATGAGGCCGGGCATAAACTGCCATTCCCACTTTCCCTGTTGCATCTGCGGTTGCAATTATCCCTTTCCCTTTTGCCTTTTCAAAATAGTCCTTCAGCTTCATAGGTACCTTCCTGCGTTTTAGTTATTTATTATGCCTATAGGATATTAAATGACATTCCATATATCAAAATTATAAGGGCTAATACCACCTCCATAAGTTAAGGGTGAAGATTAATACTACTATACTTTACCGATATACCATTTTATATTGAATATCAAATCTACGTGATGATTTCACAACCGTTCCGACCAGGCTATAGTGGCGGTACCCGGGTTTAGTGAGAATGGTTTTGAGATCCTTCGTCCTCACGGGACGCAGGGGCCTTCTTTCAGCAACCAGGTTCACCATCATGCCCGCAGCAGTTCTGCCCCAGAACAACCCGTCGCCAAAGGTTGCGTGAGAGCTTGGCCAGCTTCTCAGGCCATGGCATCGGCTGGTTCATATTGGTGAGGAAGTCGGAAAGGGATGGGCGTGCCATAGATAACACCTCCACTGCTCATAACAGGCTGCTAAGATCGCAAAAACAAAAAATGCGGGTTAGGCTATGAGAGACAAGTATCATTCTTCTTCAGGGTTCAGATAAGATAGAATTTTAAATAGTATTGTGGGTTAAAAAAATAATAGCATAGAATTATCAGAAATCAAAAAAATAAAGCACCATAATTCATAATCTGGAATCTTTCCGAATTGTAAAAGACAATAAAAAAATCATTTATCCAAAAGATGAAGGAGAGTGGATTGAAAATAACCTCCAAAAGAGCTGTCATTAAACATGATTTCTAAGCATTAATTCCATGGGATGAGGATTCAAATAAAACTGCTGTTCCAGGTATGGGTTTTTGTATTTTCTAACGTAATGATTGAGCAATGTAATGGGAACAATCAAGGGAACAAGCTTCTTGTAATAATTGTCAATTACTGATTTCAGCTCTTCTTTTTCATCTTTCGTCAAATTTTTTTTGAAATATCCCATGGTATGAAGGAGAGCATTCGTATTTTTTTGGACTGTTGCTATTTTCCCAAGTGCTGTAATAAATTTTCTGAAATACTCTTCATAAAGATCGGTAATCGGATGCATCTTGCCATCGGCAATAAATGCGCCCAGTTCTTTCAGCGTTTTTGGACAATGTGCCATAAGAACATATTTATGCCCAGTATGAAAATCCATTATTTTTACCAACGATTTCCTGCCTTCATTAACTTTATACCAACGCTGCATGACAAATATTCGTTCAATAAAGTTTTCACGCAAACTGCTGTCATTCAGTCTTCCGTCTTCTTCAACCGGTAAAAATGGGAAGAAACCGGTTACTCCCTTTGCAAAAATTCCAACTCCGTTTTTCGCAATAACCCCATCATTTTTATATACTTTAGCTCCCTTAAGTCCGGAACTTGGTGATTTTGATTTAAAGATAAAGCCGCAAAGCGGCATATCAGAAAGCTCAACAAGCTTTTTCTGCATCCATTTTGCCATCTGTGATGTCATATCTTTTTTTGTTTTTTGTGTCATCAGCCTTATGTCTCCACCTATGTCGACAAGACGGAGTGCTTCCCGCGGAATACCCATGCCACATTCAACCTCAGGGCAAACAGGAAAAAATTCCACATACCTTCCCAAGCACATCCCGCAGGTAATGATTTAGTTTGTGACCACCGTCATACCTGACGTTTTCACCCAGCAGACAGGTGCTTATGCCAACGAGCGGTTTTTCATTCATGATTTCCTCGAATCATATGCCCCGTGTGAAAACCTTCTACCGGGGTTTGCTCATGACGAAATAAAAATGTTATTCGTTCCGCCTAGTGGAACTCTTTTCCCTTTGATAAATGAATGTCATATAGAGGTTAGGCGTTTAGTGGTGATCGACAAATATCAATTTACTCGTGTCAAAACCCAATACTGCTGCTTTTTTTATTAGAAAATCTTTTATGTCTTCTTTTATTTTTGGGTTTCTAGCCAGAATCCATAAATAAGATTTGTCAGGACCGCATACGAGAGAATATTGATAGTTCTCATGGTCAAGTTCAAAAACGATATAAGAACCATAAAAGGGGCCGAAGAAAGAAACCTTCAGGTAACCCAGATCAGATCCTTTTACAAAATAAGCCTTCCCTTCGGCTTCTTGCCATGAGGTTTTTTTAGCAGAATAACCGCGGTTTAATACCCTGACACCACCGTCATCCCGCAGACTGTAATCTGCTGTTACTCGTGTCAACCCTCGTTCAAATGAATGATCCAGCCTCGCAATTTCGTACCACTTACCCAGATATTTTTCTAACTTGAAATTATCAACGGGTTTCACATTGTCAGGTATTCCAACACACCCCATTAAGAATATGATCAATATTATTGATAGTTTTTTCATCTCTGGTTTTATCTGCGAAGCCGAACAGTTATTATATTGATCCGCATTAGACACCGCCTCAAGATGCAGCACATACCTTTTGCAAACCTTTGGCTTGGCGAGTAAAATGGTACGGTGACTTTCCCCCTGCAAAGTTTGTGCTACCCTGACTGGCGTACACGTTAAAGATCACCGACACCGCTTTTCGTTGTTCGCTGAAGCGTCGTTGCTTGGCCAGTTCCCTATTCCAATGCCGCCAAAGCAGCATCGTAATTAGGTTCCTGTCTGATCTCAGAAACCTGCTCGGTATACCTCACGACACCGTCGTGGCCGATTACGACCACTGCCCGCGACATCAGACCCTTCAGAGGACCGTTGGTCATGACTACCCCATAATCATTTCCGAAACTCTGATTACGAAATGTCGACAGGGTAAGCACATTTTCCAATCCTTCCGCACCACAAAAACGTTTTTGCGCAAAGGGAAGGTCAGCGCTTATGCAAAGTACAACAGTATTATCCCGCTTACCAGCTTCAGTATTGAATCGTCGCACTGATAGGGCGCAAACTGGCGTATCAATACTGGGGAAGATGTTGAGAACAACGTTTCTTCCTGCAAAAGATGCCAGGTTCGTCTCGGACAGATCTCCTTTTACGAGAGTGAAGTCCTTTGCTTTTGAACCGACTTTGGGGAGTTCCCCTGACGTCTGGATAGGAGATCCTTGAAATGTGATTGTGGCCATGAGAGTTCCTTTATTTTTATTTGGTTATGTCCAAGTCAGTGTGGACAATTTTTCTAATTTGAGTTTGCTTACCCTTATCACCCAAAACAAAAAAAGACCCTTTACCTTTATGCATGGCAATCCGGTCTTCCTTATTATCATTCAATCCATTTTACTCGCAAGCATCCCAAAACATCACTCTGCTAATGTCACTATCTCATTTGTTTTTAACCTTTAAGAGGGAAAAAGTCAACGCCTTTAATTTTCCTTATTAACCTTATACCCCGAGCGGAGTCCCCCTCGGGTCGAAAAAATTCCCTGAAAGTTTTTTCGGAAAAAGAATTCTTTTAAGTTTACTGTGTATTTTTTGTGAACCAAACGCCTCAAACTACTCTAAAACATGCCCCATTTAACGGAGCCCTTGTTTAGCAAAAAAACAAAATAAACCCAACCACAAGGAACCGCCCGGAAAAACAGTCGAAGATATATTAACTGGCACTCAAGGGATCACGGGTTCAATCACCGTCAGCTCCATAAAATAAAAAAGAGGTTAAAGTTAACCTCTTTTTTATTTTTCCCCAAATTGTATAGTTTTTTTGTATAGTAGACAGTTCAAAACAAACCAAAGCAGACTAAAATTTTTTAAAAAAACAGCTTTCAAGTCCGGTCAGCATTAAAGTTCACCAGAACCTTGCAGTTTTCTTCAAAAACCTTTCCCGGCGATTTCAAAAGATTACAAATTTCCTCCGGACCATTGATGATGTCTGTTACCGCATAATCAAGGGATAAGCGCCCGGTGCGGCACAAACTCAAAATATTCGCAAATGCGCCGCCAAGATGTCCTCTCGACCCTATTAAAGAGACCGCATTGGTGATCATGTGGTCTACCGCATCCAATAACAAGGGCTCACCGCTCCGGCCGAGGATAGCGACGCGTCCGTTGGCATTTAATCTGCGGAATACCCTGTTGATGTTACCCATGTTGCCTGATGCCTCCATCACAACGTCAATAGAGGACGGACCATGGTTGAAAAATTCGTCAATGTCGTAGATCGCATCGCCCCATTTTTCGGCTATCTTGCGTCGGAATGGAACAGGCTCCACTATGTGCACCTGGAAAGCGCCGAAAACAACTTTGCTCAGCATAGCGGCAAACAAACCAATTGGACCGGCTCCAAAAATAACAACAACATCTCCGGCTTCCAGATGCGTGTTCTGGCAGGCTACATAAGCGACACCCGCCGGTTCCACGCAGGCCGCTGCCCGCAGGCCTTTTTCGCTTTCCGCCATTTCGGTCACGTCGTGGGTAAGCATGGACGGGACGTCAACGATATCGCCGAAAAGTCCGTCTTTTTCCGTTCCAAGCAGCAGAGCATGGCGGCATTGATTAAAGTTGCCTCTCCTGCACTCATCGCAGTAATGGCAGACTATAATCGATTCAAAGGTGACGTAAGCGCCGGGTTGAACGTGGTGGACGTGAGAGCCGACCTCAAGAATTTTTCCGATTCCCTCGTGGCCAATGACCCGGCCTCCAGCGGGGATTTCAGCCGGGGCAGAACACTGGATATAGCCCGTATCCGGTTTCGTGGTCACGAGATGTACGTCCGTACCGCAAACGCCCGCGTAAACCATTTTTACCCGAACTTCGTCCGGACGGAGTGCCGGTAACATTCGGTTCTCCACCGATATCCGGGGGTTTTTATATCTTTGGTGAGGCCCCGGCTTGGCAATACCTTTTATTGGATCATTATCTGCGTGAACAACCACCACCCTGGATTCCATAGCAAATTCATTCCATACTTAAAAAATTTCAACTTTTGCGACAATAATTGCCTCAGGCACTTAGCCGTGCAAGCGATCCTGAGCTTTGACGACAGCCGCTTCTTCAATCTTTGGATGGGGCCGATCAGCACCCCCCTGATTTCCGCAGGAAATACCTAATATGGGTCACGTATGACTATTTTTTTCACAGGTCACGCATAATTTTGCGGAAGATAAATTTTTCTACTTATAACCGCTTGTCCTCATTTAGTCGTTCGTTAAAGTCTGAACTGAAGGAGCGTTTGAGGTGTTGGCAAAGAGTTGCATCGAGTTTACCAGAGTTAACCCAGCAGCTCCGGCCATCGTCTCATATTCGGTACAAGTATACGCGTCTCCATTTGGGGTTGTTGCTAACATTAAAAAAGCGAAGGCAGACTGCTCCATTAGTTGATCCCCTCAAATCCTGAAAGTGCGCTATCATCCCAGAGGTGGTTTTGAGATTTACACCACGAAGCATTGGGCAACGGAAGCTCAATGCGAAATCCAAGCCTTGAATATGACTCTTTTTTTTGCAAAGTCAAAGATGGCCTGGATTTTTTCGTGGTACATAACGCCCACTTTCTTTAATTGCGGATGCCATAAAATTTTAAGTAGATCACCTTCAGAAATTTTTTCCGTGTCTCCTTGATCATAAAGCTTCAGTCCATCAAAAATCTTGCTACCATCCTCTTTAGTCAGATAAACATAACCCTCCTGACCATCATCTTCAAAAACAACGCCATAACCGCTTCCTTTAAAAAATTTCCCATAAGAACCAGGACCGTGAAACACGATGGGAAACGTTGCAAAAGATCTTGTTCCTTTTGGGCAAAAGATCGACAATTTTACTACGAAGCAAATAGAAAGCCCTCCATTTCCTGCGCTTGCGCCAAACCGAAATAATACTATTGCGTATGACTATTTTTATGTCGTCATACATTACCACCCGGACAATCCGGAAGATAAAACTCCTGAGCTTGTTTTTATTGGAGTTGAGAAAGCCAGGCGGATTGCACAAACCGAAATAATGGTTTCTTCCATAAGGGGGGGGCGATGGCATCTAAAATCTCTGCTGGTACCAGTGTGCCAAATAACATCGCAGGAGCCAGAAGGGAAAAATATGCCGCAGTCTTAATTTTGTGGGTGCGTATTAGGTTTAGAAACACTGTCCAGTTAATTTCTTGATTTTCGATTATTCGATGAACATCAAGGTTCCTCATGAATCCTGGTTTTAGTCGATAGGCATGTTTGGCATTGTGGAGGACAACCTGAAATAAATTGTCCTCAGGTGAAAGACATCCGAGCGGTTGTCCCGGGAATTGGTAGGGAGCGCTCCACCATCTTGCTGGTCAGTTCGCCTAAATTCCCACTCATCCACCTCACTCCTATTGCTTTCCAATGGACATCAAGAAAAATAAACTGTCCGGAAGGAGCTATTTTGAAGTAGCTGGTAGATTTGTCAGACTGATGTGGTATGCTATTGCCAGCCCAAAAGTGTTTGTAACCCAACCTTCCCAAGATTATATCCGCCTGTTGCTGATTGGTATACTCAATGAGGATATCAATGTCGCTCATGGGACAACAACCCCGGCAAAGATGGAACGCGAGGGCAATCGAATCATTTTTTAACGCTATGACCTTTATTCCAGAGATGCTTAATTCCCGAGCAATGAGGTCAATTTCCTCATTATATAGTTTGACCTGTTCAGCCATGGTGTCATGAAATTCTCTCCAACGAGGTGAGATGTTCTCCCATCCGAGGAGATCTGCCAGCCTATGCGCGAACACAGCAGTAACTTTACAATCAAGAGACAGTTGCCACAATCGCTCTTCATCCAAAGCAAAAAAAGAATTTCGCAGTTGTTCCCTATAATCGCTCCCTGCCTCAGTTGATAGACAAAACACATTGAGGAGAAATTGTTCCTCGCGTGATTGTTTTCTTCGATTAAAAAATGCCATCTTTTCCATCGACTCCATGGTCTTTAATATTTTGCCAGAAAAAATGAAATTCAATTAATATTGTTTTGCGGTCAGTTTTATGCCTTCCAAAAACCACTTTCCCGATAACTTTATGATTTACTAACTTCTTATGAAAAATGCAATAAGTTTTAAAATGATATATTTTTATCAGGTGCTTTTGTGCTCATGAAGTATGAGGGGGTAATCAAGCATTTCTTGGTTAACTGATCCTGATAAAAAACGCGCGAGCTATCCCCGGATGCGTTTGAAGTTCATCATATCAGGTTGTTGAAAAACTATTATTTTGTCACCTTAAACTTGGTTCAGGGGCTCATGGCATTTTGATTTTATTAGATGCTGAAATAAGTTCAGCATGACATTCTGCATATTTCATGAGTTTTTCAACAGCCTGATAGATGAAAAAACCAAAAAATTTCCTTTAACTCTTTGTTAATACTTTGACAAAGGGCGATTATACATTATATGTTCATAATGTAAAAATCGGTAAATCTGAGAGAAAAAATACTAAACGCGTTTATTACTGGAGGGAAAACCCGTTATGCCCGAATCGAAGCCTAATGAACAAAAAAGCCCCGCCCATTCCAGCAACCTTCCTCTGGCGAGCATTATTATTACAAGCTATAACTATGAAAAGTTTCTCCCCCGGGCTATTGATAGCGCTCTTCAGCAGACCTATCCGGTGAAAGAAATCATCGTGGTTGACGATGGTTCTACTGATAACTCTCGCCATATCATTAATAGTTACGGAGACCAGATAATACCGGTTTTTCAAGGAAAATAGGGGTAGAACTTCCGCATCGAATACTGGTTTTTTTGCGAGCCAGGGGGAGATCATCTTTTTTTTGGATGCGGATGATATTTTTTTCCCTCACAAGGTGGAAACGATGGTCAACTATTTTCTCCAGGTTATGCCGCAAAACCCAGAGGTGCTGATTTTCCATTGTTTAGAAATGACCAACGATGAAGGAATTGTTCTTTTCTACCGACCCGGTTCATTACGCACACTGAATGGTCATAAAAAAAACTGGTCTCTTTGAAAAGCTAACCGACCCTGAGGCAGTATATCGGCATATTCAAAAATGGGGTTTTTTGCGCTATGTTGCTTCTCCTACCAGCGGGCTCTCCTTGACCCGGTCTCTTGCCAGCCAGATTTTCCCTCTGCCAGAAGAAATGAAACGCCACCAAGATACTCTTTTGGTTTATGCTTCTATGCTTTTAGGAACAGTCTATGGAACCTCTCAGGTCTTGGGTTCTTATGTCCTTCAGGGAGATAATGTTTCACTTAACTCAACAGGTTTCCAAGGTAAAGACGATCGAATCCAAATCATGGAAAATTTTTTAAACGACATTCTGCAAAAGATGAATAAAGATAGAATCATCTCATACTATGACTCTCCTTATGCTACAGATTATTACCGGTATTGCGGTTCAACCAAAGGGTTGTTGAAACTGGCCTATAAAATCCCGGCCCGATGTTTTTGCTGGGAAACAATTTGGTTTTCAATTAAAACACTTTGGTTATGTTTAAAAATTGTTCTTGGTATAAAAAAAGGACCACGGCTAACTAAAAAAGCGAAGCTATACGCAAAAGCAAAAAAGAAGCTGGCAAGACAGCATTCCCAGCAGCAGAACCGCCGAAGGTGAAGTTTTAAAGCTGTGAGAGCGACGCCTTCCACATGTTACCGTGACAATGCGGGAGTAATGTGTTGGGCAGGCTTTTCACCTGATATAAGAACAACAGTAGTCGGTAACGGTTTTAACCTTCAGGCGAAAGGTGGATTGGGCCGGAACGTCAAACGAATCTCCCTCTTTTACTGTTTTCCAGCCAGCCGATCCGGGCAGTAAAACCTCCAGATCACCAGCCTGGATTTCCATGACCTCCTTGTCTGCGGTGCTGAATTCGTATTCCCCGGGAAGCATGACACCGAGCGTCTTCTTGAACCATCCGGAAACATAACCGTGCGGCTGGTCACCTTGCCGTCAAAGTAAACATTGGCCTTTTTAATTACCGTAACATTTTTAAATTCCGACACAGATCCTCGCTTTGCTAATATTTTTTTGCCATAAATTGTTTTATATGCTCATGGTTATTATGCGATTATCTTCGCAGGGAATCTTCTTGAACTTTATTCTCCTGAGGTTGATATGTTTTTGTCTCAGGTTGCCCGACAAACTGAACCTGTTCTTTTCCTTTTAACATTTCAGGAGTAATGACATATGTGCCCCGTACCGAAGGAGTCCAGATTTTTTTGGCAACATCCTGGTTGCCGCCCGTAAGCAGGAATCCTATCCCTCCGGTAAGCCCTCCAACACCAGCATAGACCAGTTTGGCGGGCGAATATACGCACGATGCTAAAACCGAGCCAACTCCGTAACCAACATTGCTCCCGGTGCCTTCTGCTTTGACGTTGTAAGGGGTAAGTAGACACAATGAAAGAATTATAATAACAGCAGCGATAAATTTTTTCATAATGCAGCCTCCTTAAAAAATAAGATGTTAATTTCTTTTCATATCTATCTTCAAAAAGCACACCATTATCGATCTCTCAACCGTGAGTGCTCTTTCAATCTTTAGGGAATAAAAGTTTGTTAGACGAGGCGGGATTATTTTTTTGCGATACTAACACTTTAACTTCATCTCCTTCCCGCAGCAGAGTAAATCACAGGCATCCGCGCAACCGCAAATAGTATCTACAGACACCACCAGTCCGCACTTTTCGCAAACCAACTTATCGTTTTTTTTAACTTTTTTATTTTTTGTCGTTTTTTTAGGAGCGATTTTCTTAGTAGTCTTTTTTTTAGTTGGCAAGAATAATCACCTCCCTCCGTTTCGATTTATTTTCTGCGCCCGCTTCGCCTAACATTTACATTATAACGAATTTTTTCCCAGAGTGGAATTTTTTTCCTTCTTTTTTTATAAATACGACCCAGATTATATCAAAAAGTTTTCCTTATTGAATCAGCCATGCTTCATAGTGTATGATAAAGCCGTATACGTTAATCATTATGATGCTTGGCCATACAGAGGATTTACCGAACAAACATGCCCTTGGATAGAAAAATCGCCTTTATTGATCTAACCGCTGAGAAAATTAAGGTTAAGCCGATCCCCGTCGCGCTTCGGAGAAAATTTCTGGGAGGCCGAGGAATTAATATGCACCTTCTTTCCCGGCACTATACTCCTTCCTTAGATCCATTTTCCCCGGACAACCCCCTTATTTTTGGAGCTGGGCTTCTTACCGGATGTTTAAGTTTTGGCTCGCGGCTCTCTATCACGGCAAAATCGCCTGAATCAGGCCATCTGGGTGACTCAAACATGGGTGGGGATTTTGGCGCCGAACTTGTCAAAGCTGGCTTCAGTCATGTGGTCATTTCAGGTAAAAGCCCAAACCCGGTATATATCGTAATACAAGATAATCAGATCGAAGTCCGCGACGCGAAGAAATTAACCGGGCTTGATACCCTTGAAACTCAGAAAAAACTGCGTTCCGCGTTAAAGGATGATAAGGTTCAGATTGCTTGTATTGGCCCCGCAGGAGAGAACCTGGTTCGTTTTGCGGCTATCCGTTCGGGAATGAAAAGTTCGGCGGGAAGAACGGGAATGGGCGCGGTCATGGGGTCAAAAAATGTAAAGGCATTAGCCGTCCGGGGAACGCGGGACATAAAACTCTCTGACCCCAAAAAGTATTTACCGTATTATCTTGCCACAATGAAAAGTCTGGCAGGCACCAAATGGGCTCAGGCGTTAGGAAAATATGGCACCCCGCTTCTTTTCAGCAGGGCGAACGCCCTGGGTATCCTCAGCATCCGCAATAATCAATCCACCAGTGTTGGTGACCAGGGTTATCGCTTAGCAGCTGAGGCACTGGAACCTTATTCCACCGGCATGCTTGCCTGTTTCAGCTGTCCGGTTCACTGCCGGCACCGCTTTGTCATTGAAAAAGGGCAGTATCAAGGAACCAGAGGAGAAGGCCCGGAATACGGCTCCATTGGCTCTCTGGGGAGCAAACTGGGAAATCTGGATCTGGAAAATAGTATGTACGCGATTGAACTTTGCAACCGTTATGGACTTGACACCATTTCTACCGGTTCCTATATCGCGTGGGCAATGGAACTTTACCAGCGAGGAATCATCGATCAGAAAGTAACCAAACGCCCGCTTGTCTGGGGTGATCGGGAAACCATTACGGAAGTTATTCACCAGATTGCTCATCGAAAAGATTTTGGAAATATTTTAGCGGAAGGCCCTTTTGCCCAGAAGGTTTTCGGGGCAGCATCCAGAGATTATCTCATGGAAATTAAAAATTTCCCCATCGAAATGACTGACGAAAGGCTCCCGAAAAGCTTCGCTCTCGGGATGGCCACGGCAAGCCGTGGTGCCTGTCATATGAGAAGCCGTGCGTCGATAGATGTGCTTGGTCTTCCTGAAGAAGTTCTCAAGAAGCTCTATGGCGGCCCGGTAAGCAATGATCTTGCCTCGTATGCCGGCAAAGGAAGAATGGTCTGGTGGCATGAGGTACTGAATGCGGTGAGCGATTCTTTAGGAATCTGCCGTTTCCTTACCGTTTTTTCCAGCCCGCACGCCCTCCAGTACCGGGAGTTTTCCCGGCTGATTACGCTCGCCACCGGACTTGATCTTTCTCCGAAAGTTTTAAAACAAATTGGCGAAAGGATTTGTGCGCTCGAAAAAATGATGCTGGTTAAGGATGGGCTCTCTCGAGAGCACGACACGCTTCCGAAACGGTATTTTGACGAACCCATTCCCGAAGGGCCAGCGCGAGGAGCGTTCATCTCGCGGAATGAATTTGATCACATGCTGGATGACTATTATCGTCTTCACGGATGGAACAAAAATGGAGTCCCGAAAAAAAATACCTTGAAACGGTTAGGGCTTAAGACATGAAAATCACGGTTGACCGAAAAAGGTGCAGCGGCTGTCATCTGTGCGAACTTGTCTGTTCTCTCTTTCATGGCGGAAGCGTAAATCCGGAAAAATCAGCTATCCGGATAAAAAAAGATGACCTCACTACCAGCATGAATATGCCGATCCTTTGCCGGCAATGCAAGGAGATGAAGTGCTTACCGGGGAAAAAAGCAGAGGGAGAAAGGGAAAAGAAAAAGTTTATCTGGGACAAGTCCCGCGCTGAACGCTGTCCTTTTGGCGCTTTACCTGTCTTTGGCAATAAGGCTTATCACTGTGACCTCTGCCAGGGAAAGCCTCAGTGCGTGAAGGTTTGTACCACCCAGGCGATTAGTGTGCGTTAATACCAAGGTGCATTCAAAAGCAGATCGAGGCGACGACGAGGAATCGACGTCGAGGAGTATGACGAGGAGACAACAAAGATATGCAAATGAAGGCGACTTGGTATAAAAGCTTTTCCCCGGTCAAATCCTAACCTGTTTAAAACCGGACAGGGGTTTGTTTGAATTAAAAATTTTTTTAGAAAAATTTTCATAGTATGGAAAAACCCCTTATTGCTGAAGTTGTTCTGGCGTTACCCCTCCATAAGAGCCTGGATTATCAGGTTCCTCCCCCTTTGCGCGACGTGGTTGCAGTGGGAAGCAGAGTACTCGTCCCCTTAGAACGAAGAAAGGTAACCGGCTATGTCGTGGCAGTAAAAGATTCATCGGAGATTGAAAATATTAAGCCTATTGAAGAAGTCCTTGACCTCCTGCCTTTGTTTGGCCCGTCTGACCTTATCTTTTTTAAATGGATTTCCTCCTATTATTTTTCTCCGTTAGGGGAAGTGATTAAAACCGCCCTTCCTTCCGGGATCAATGTAAAAACAAATCACTACCTTTCCTTAACCCCTCAGGGGAAAGAACGCTTGCAGGATTCAACCCTTTCCCCGGCGGAGAAAGAAATTTTATCCGGTTTGGCAGAAAGGCACAAAATCGGCCTTCAAACCTTTAAGAGGACCCTAAAAGATAAAAAGGCTTTTTCTTTGCTTTCCTTGTTGATCAAAAATGGTCTCATCTCCCTGAGCCAGTCCCCGGGTTCTCGAATCGTAAAACCGAGAGAGGAAAAATTTTTTCGGGTTAATGAGGATCAGGTATCTCAGTTTTCTTTTTCCGGTTTGAAGCAGATGCTCAAGAAGGCTCCCCGACAGCTCCAGGTCCTTAAACTCCTCCGCGACCAGGGAGAGTTAAGTCAAAAGCAGATTTCCGCTTTGCGGGGAATAGGGAGCGTTGTTTTAAAAGCCTTGGAAGAAAAGGGCCTGATCACGAGTTCTTTTAAGGAGGTGTACCGGGCGCCCTGGGCAGAAGAGGAACAGGCCATTGATTCTTCTTTTGAGTTAACCGCTGAACAAACCGAGGCAGTAAACAAAATCGTCTCTACCATCAAAAAACAGCAGTACGCTCCTTTTCTGCTTCACGGGGTAACCGGAAGCGGCAAGACCGAAGTCTACCTGAGGACAATCAGAGCTACCCTGGAGGCAGGCAGAGGAGCGCTGGTGCTGGTCCCGGAAATTGCTTTAACCCCTCAGTTAATTGCTCGGTTTAAAGCCCGATTCGGGAATCAGATCGCCCAGCTTCACAGCGGGCTTTCGCAGGGAGAGCGTTTTGATGAATGGAGAAGGATACTCAAAGGAGAGGCGCGCATAGTAATCGGAGCCCGCTCCGCTATCTTTGCTCCCTTGCCATCACTGGGGATCATTGTGGTTGATGAAGAGCACGATACTGCCTATAAGCAAGAAGACCGGGTACTGTATAACGCCCGGGACATGGCCTTGGTTAAAGCCAAAATGAATAATGCGGTCGTTGTGCTCGGCTCGGCTACTCCGGCAATCGAGACCTATTACAATACGAGGATCGGAAAAATAAACTACCTGCACCTTTCTCAGCGGATTGATAGCCGCCCTCTTCCTCAGGTAGAAGTCATTGATATGCGTAAAGAGGAACCCGGGGTCATGTTATCCTCGCGGCTTAAAGAAGCGATAAAGGAACGCTGGGGGCGGGGAGAACAGACCGTGCTCTTTCTTAACCGCCGGGGGTTTTCCCCTTTTGTGATCTGCCGGGAATGCGGGTTTACTGCCCGCTGTCCTAACTGCACGGTCTCGTTAGTCTTTCATCAAGAAAAACAATTGCTGCTCTGCCACTATTGCAATTTTTCTCAGCCCGCTCCGGAGCAATGCCCTCTTTGTCAGGGACATAAGATAGGAGTTTTTGGGTTTGGCACGGAAAAGCTGGAGGCTGAGGTTCGCCGGCTTTTTCAGGATTTAAAAGTGGGAAGGCTTGATCGGGATACCACGACAAAAAAAAATTCCCTCCACCAGATATTAGGTCAGTTTAGAAAAGGAGAGACTGAACTTCTGATTGGCACGCAGATCGTCGCCAAGGGCCATGATATCCCCGGGGTTACGCTGGTGGGAGTAATCGCCGCTGACCATTCTTTAAACTTTCCTGATTTCCGGGCCGGAGAAAGAACCTTCCAACTGCTTACCCAGGTCGCGGGCCGCTGTGGCCGGGGCCAAAGCCCGGGAGCGGTCATCATCCAAACGTATAATCCCGAGCATCCGAGCATCAGACTGGCCAGGGGCCAGGATTTTTTCCCTTTTTACGAACAGGAAGTTTCCCAGCGTGATGAGCTTCAATACCCTCCTTTTCACCGGATGGTAAACTTCCGGATTAAAGGCAACAGCCTTTCCCGGACTCTTGAAGGTGCAACCCGGTTAGGAAAATTAAGCCAGGAGCTTAAGAAAAAAGAGAAAATTTTTAAGGATGCCATCATCGATATCCTCGGACCAGTAGAGGCGCCCCGGGAAAAGCTGAAGGGCAAATACCGGTTTCAGATGCTCATCAAAGGCCCGGATTATCGGGTACTCCATTCTTTTACCGAAAGGATAATCACCAGGATTCTCCCTCACCTTAAGATCCCGGGGGTGAAGATAACCGTGGATGATAGACCCGGTTGATTTGCTTTGATTAGTTAAGAGGTTCTTCTAAAATCGAGTAGGAAAATACCGGTTTCTAACTTCCCCTCTGAGAGGGGTCAGGGGTGTGTTCTTCTTTTACGATAATAGGCACATCACCCTGTCACTCCCTGCACCTTTCTCCCGGGGGATAAAGATAACGGTGGATAGAGACTTAGTTAACCTGCTTTAATTCCCGACTGTCACTCATTCATTGCATCCGGTAAAAGTCCTTTTGACTCCTTAACCTTCGGCAGTTAAGAAAGGTTCAAAAGCTTGCCTTGGTCGAATAGGCCGAATGCACCTAAACTGCACCACCTACAACCATTTTACTTGTGACACAGTCACTTTAACCTTGCACCTTTAGCTTAAAAGACATGATACCAGGGGGGTTTGCTGAAAAAAAACAGCTCCCTCTCTCTGCAGAGAGAAGGAGTTGTCTTAAGGAGACAGCCAGAGTAAATGGCTTGCCTTAAGTCTTAGGGGGAATGATTGTGGTCCCCCCTTGTTTTTTAAAAGGAAGGAGTCATCGCCAGGAAGGCGACAACTCCTTAAACAGGTTTTAGAACGAGTATTTTAACTCCATAAAGAACGAGGTGTTCCGCGACATTTCACCGAGCGGATCGCCTCTCTTGATATTGCCGATGGTCAGTGGCGTCGGGATTAAACGGCCCGGCAAAAGTTCCAGCACCCTGGCCATCCAGTCACCATTACCCACAAAGGGGTTGATTTCATTCGCACTGTCTTCTCCCCAGAAAAAGTTGTTTCCAACCCAGAGTGACCAGTGGTCAGAAATGTCAAACCCCACTTTAAACCGGTTCCACCCGTCCATTTTCGTCGAGTTCCAGACAAAGAGGTTGTCAAACTTGATCCGCTCATTCATGATGTCCGTGTTAGCATAAAACGTCCAGGTAAACTCATCCGCTTTCGCCCGGGTGAGCCCCACGTTGGAAATGTAGCAGTCCCTCCCCTTATAAGAGGAGGGGTAGCCAAGGATATGTTCGTAGAACATCTGGGCGCTCATCAGCCAGTTAAGCCCCAGCCAGTAGACGTTTTTGTCAAACCCGATACAGGCACGGAGCAGATCCCGCTTGGTAATAAAGAGATCGCCGCCCGGAGAATAGGCCAAGAAACGCGGGCCCGATATCTCCAGCCGAGTAGCGGAAATAGTTAAAGTTATTATAGGTGCCGAAAAAGTCGGTCTTATAGTAGTAGGCAAACTCGCCCCTCATCACCAGGTCTTTCATGAGCCCGAGGAAATTGCCGAACACGTGGTTAAAGGAGCCGCCGTAGATGCGCTGGATTGCCGGCTTGGTATAAAACTGAAACACATCATTGTCCCACCCGGCAACCACGGGGTGTTATCTCCAATGAGTTCTAATGAACACATTGTTTTTCTGGTGGGTGTAGAAATAGTTAAGGGTGAAGTCCGTGGCAGTGCCGATGGTCCCCTTAAACCGGACACCAAATTCATTCTGATTGTCCGGATGATTGTAGTCTATGGTGCAGGCGTTTCTGCGAGCTGCTAATATGAGTGGTGCGCCAGCATTCTGACGATGTTCAAGGCGTCAAAGTGGTCATAAAAATAGATCAGATTAACGCCGTCGAGCGCCCACGCTGACCCGGCCGGAGCCTGAAAGTTTTGCACATACTCGGGGATCCAGAGGAATTGGAGGTTGTAATCCTGGTTAAAGTAATAGGTGATATTCATCATCCATTCCGGGATCTTGCTGTCCTCCATGTCATCAATGATGAAATGGCGGTAATCAGTGGCATTAACGAAATCAAGGAGCTTAAGCCCGTCGGTTTCACCCCAGGTCACGATCTGCTTTCCGACTTTCACCTGCCAGCAGGGGTTCTTATAGAGCATCCACGCTTCCCGCAGAAATGAATTTCTCAGCCAGTAAGACGTGTTCATGTTCGTGGAGAGCACATCTTTTTCGCTCACGTGACCCCCCACCTCGGTGTCGGTCCCGAATTGACCGATGGCGTGCGGCGCGCTTGCAGGTCCAGTCATAGTTGCCGCTATCGATCCCCATGATCCCGCGGTTGTGTCGGCTTAGCCCGCTGCTCAGATCAGGAGCGGCATCCACAAACGGACGCAGTTCCAAGTAAAACTGAAGGAACGTCGTGGGCTTGTAATCAAAGCGCACTGCGGCATTGGTATCCATGCGCATGATATCTTGAGGGGACGCGGCCCGGATGTCGGTCTGGTTCCGGATATAACCGCCGATTTCAAGCCCCGGAATGCCTGCTACGTTAAAAGCCGCCCACCCTGGCGCGCTGAGCAGAAAGACCAGGGCAGGGCTCATCAAAATAATCAATCCTTTCTTTCTCATCATAATTTCTCCTCCTTTTTTAGGAGATTAATCTTTTGTAATTCCTATCATTCGCACCAACCTTAGACTATCGGGTTAGCGGGTTCCGGTCATCATGAATTTCTGGGAAACATAATCATCGGAATATCCAACATCATACCACATCACATACTTTGACCAGTCGCGTGTCTTATAGTCCAGCACCTTGTTGCCTGCCTTGTCAATTTCCGGCAGATACATCATGGATTTATGGTCAGTGCGGAGGTCATGGGCATACCAGTCCCCGTAGGTCCAGTAGATGGGCTGTTTGGGATACATGTGCGCCATAAAAGGAAGAAGAATCTTTACCAGCTTACCGCCCTTGTCATAGGTCTCTTCGTAGTACCACGTACCGGCTTTCTTATCATAGTAAACGATCTCTTTGGATACCGGCCAGTCTTTGTTCCGGGGGGTCATTTCCACGACCACGCAATTCTTGCCGTTGATTAAATTGCGATGCCGGTCAGATCCATAGCATTTATTGATCGGGGCTTGATCCACATCGAGAACTTTTTCTCCGACAATCTTCGCATCCCACATACCCGTGGCCCGGTCAATCTGGTCATTGGTCATGTCCGTGCCGCCAAAGGCGTCCATTTTCTGGGAAGCGGCAATCCGTCGAACCCTCCGCAATGCCGGAAGATAGATCCAGTTGTCATCAGCCTTCTGCTCGTCCGTTGGCTTCCATACCAGGATGGACATTCCCCGAAGGTCCGGAGGCTCGTAAAAATACACCATGTTTTTGTACCGAAACCCTCCCTCGCCGTAAAAAGCCTTCCGGAATTGATAGACTTTCCTGGTCCGCATCCGGCCTTCCTTGTCAATGAGGTCAAACTGGAAATCTCCGACATAGTCCTTCTGGGGTTTAATCTCCATGCCCAGGAAACTACATTGGAACTGCATATAGCACCGTCCGTTCCACGGCCCGCTGGTGGGCAGCTCGTCACCCGGAGTAACTTTGACGCTTAAATTCGTCAATGGTTTTGACGTATCCACACCGGTCTGCTCCGGGGTAACATCCAGCCCCATTTTTTCATCAGGATAGCCAAACACGCCGACCGCGCTCTTCACCTCACTGGCACCAAGAGGAACCATGTTATCCGGGATCTGCACTTCCTGCCAGGAAGCGACTTTTCCGCCTGGACCCATTACCGGTTTCTCGGCTTTCCAGGCAAATGAATCACCCGCAAGAAAAGCACCCACGGCCAATGAAACCACAAGAACTAACACCAGCAAACATTTCTTTCTTACCATATTTTCCTCCTCTCGATAAATTACTATAAACTTAATTTGCACGTGTTTTCTTATTTTTTGTCTTTGTCTAAACTAGAGTACTTTTTTATCACCTCCTCACTATGCATAAATTTTGGTCTAAAAACCCCAAGAATTATTGGCAGAACAAACAAGGACCCGACCGCATTTAAAATCAGGATTTCAAAAGACCCGAGTCCCAAATAGCCCCAAAACGTTTTTACACAAATCAAGGGAATATACGCTAACGAGAGCGATAAGGCGGAAAACAATACCGCTTTGCCGGTGCTGGTCCAGGCATTTTCCATAGCCTGCTCCATATCCCGCGTCAGCTTGAACTCTTCAAAATAGCGGAACAGGAGATAGACATTGGCGTCAATGCCCACCCCCAGACAGAGGCTGATAAACTGCTGAGCGTTGTAATCAATGACATCTTTTCCGCTCATGGTGAAGTACTGGAACAGCCCCAGCATGATTATCCCCACGTAGACCAGCGGAAGCCACAAGGTAGATAGGGATGAGCCAGTCCATGAACATAACCGCGACGATTAAATAGATTAAAATAATCAGCACGATCGTAACCGGCCAGAGCCAGGCCTGCGCATCCTCGCTCATGGATGCTGAGACGCCGATAAAGCCTCCGGCTACCAGCGGCGTCGCCTTATCATACTTCCAGTTTTCTTTGACCCACTTGTGGGTATCCTGGACTAACTTATCATAACAGCGGGGGTTTCCGCAGCTCACCAGGGTCTTGAGCGCCGCGGTTTTCCAGGTTACGGTATCAACCGTGGTTTCAAATTCTCCCGGAGACCCGGTGGAAAGCATATAGAGGTACTGAGCGTTAAGCAGAGGATCGTCCGAGACTCGGTTGTATTCCAGGTTCCCTTCGTGAAAGAGGACGTTCATCCCCCGCAAATAGTTAGGAAGCGAGATGGTGTAGGTAATCTCAGGCCGGGTTTCAAGCCAATCCTGCAGTTTTTCAATCTCGTGGAGAAAGGCGGGCTCTTTGCCCACGTCAATCTCTTTACCATCGATCAGGATGTTATAAGGATAGCAACCGGAAAATGTCCGGCTGATTTCATCCTGATCTTTGAATACCCAGACGTTTTTCCACCGGTAGTTCACATTGGAGTAAATGGCAGTATCCCAGTCAAATCCCCCCACGTACATGAATTTAAAGAGAAATACCGTGCCGATCACGCCCAGTGCCGCCAGGGGAACAAAGAGCCGCCAGCGCCAGGCACCAAAACCAGCGCGCGCGCACCTTTCCCAGAAGCTTTCCTAAAAAGCTCTTTTCTTCTCCCATGGTCTCTTTCTTCGCCATCTCGATCGCCTTCTCCGAGGGCACTTTCCAGAACGTCGCGACTGCCGGGACAGTAAAGATTACCAGGTAGAGCATGGAAATAAGCCCTACCGCGCTGCCGATGGCCATGTTCATGAGGTTGGAGAAAGGCGTGAAAAGGATGATCACGAACCCGAGGGAATCAGTGACCACGGAAACGATGAGGGGGGGCATGATATGGACATTGGCCTGGATGATGGACTCATTGAGATTTCTGGTTTCTCCGTAGATTTCCTGGTAGCGTTTGAGAAACTGGACCGTATGCGCGGCTCCCGCGGCCAGGATGATAAAGGGCGAGCCGTAGCTGATGATGTTAAAGGGAACTCCGGTCCACGCCACTGCTCCCATGCCGATGATAGATCCGACAACCCCGACTCCCAGCGGAAGCACAACCCCCCGAAAACTCCGGAAAGAAAGGTAAAGGATAAGTCCGAGCACAATAAACAGGAAGATAAAAGCGACGGGCATCTCGGTTCTTTGCTGATCGTTGAGCCAGCCCATCTGCACCGGTTTTCCGGCAATCAAAATTTGATGGTTTTCATCGCTGTATTCTTTTTTGATCTTCTGGGCTTCGGCATAGATCTCATCCAGGGTGATATCCCGGTTGAAGTCAGCCATCATCAGAGAGCCTTTAAAGTCCTTGGAAACGAGCTTGCCAGCTACTAAGGGGTTGGTCAAAACCCCTTCTTTGATACGGTCAATTGCCGCCTGGTCCCGGGGGGTTTCCGCCATCATCTGCTCGATGGTGATCATCTCCACCGTGGCTTTGAAATATTTCACCTTGGAGGCTGCTAACCCCTCAAAATTAGGGGGAATAAATCCTTTCATGATGTAGAGACGGTCGGAAATCTGCTTAATCCTTTTAAGGGTATCTAAATTAAAAATATCCTTATACTTTCCCCCGTCTTTAACTTTGATCATGAGTTGCAGAACATTAGCCCCGCCATACTCGCGGAGTATCCGTTTGTTGAGCTTAACATAGGGATGTTTCTGGTTGCTCCAGTCGTCCGGGTCATTGAGAACAACCGCGCCCATCATCTTCCACCAAAATACACCAACCAACCCGACAGTTATCGCAACATTAAGCCACCGGTACTTCACAACCCATTCGGCAAGTTTCCGCATCATTGACTTTTCCTCCTCATTAGTAATTTTTTAAATTATATTTTCCTTTCCTTTCAAATGCAACACCTTTTCCCCGCCTTTAGTTTTTATTATTTATTTAGATTCAGATTGTTATGAACAAATCTCTAAAAATCCTATCTTGACAACCTGCAAGCATTAAAGGCAAAAAGGGCAGGCCTCTACCCTGTCGCTCCTCCTTGAAATTATTTGAATTGTTCTTTGTTTTTCTGAATGATAAATATAAATTTTTTTAAAAATTAGTAAACTTACTGATTAATTTTTCAAAAAATAAATTTTTATTTCATTCTTGTCAAGTTTTTTTTATTCATCTTGTAAGAAATTTATTCCGGTAAAATCAGGAATTTCCTGAGCACGATACAAAATTTTTATTTCCCCCATCTTATTTTTAATATATTTAATTATATTTAAGTTTATTTCAAAAACCACTTCCCGTCATCTCGAACAGTCTCTTTAAGCACATACCCCTTTGGTTTTAGTAGGGCAAGGTCGATTTTTTTTGAGGAGAGCCAGGGAACATTTTGGTAGAGAACTGACCTTGCCCTGGTAAAGCCTTGGTTAAAAAACAAATCAATAAGCCCCGATTTTAAATACCCCAAAGTAATTATACGCTTTCTTTTAATTCCTTTAATTGATTGTAGCTGAAAACCGGACCATCGGCGCACACCTCAGCCGTGCCGATACTGCAATGTCCGCACTTTCCCAGTCCGCATTCCATCCTTCGTTCCATAGAAGTGATGATGGCATCCTCGGCAAATCCCCTTGTGACGAGATCGTGGATAACGAAGTGAATCATGATCGGCGGACCGCAGACAAAAGCGGTCGTCCTTTCGGTCTCAATCTCGACCTTGGGCAAAAGTGAGGTTACCACTCCCACATTCCCCTGCCACCCATCGTCCGGCGTGTCAACCGTCACGAGCACAATGCTGTCCTTTTGCGCGGCCCAGGCCGTGAGATCCTCGCGAAAACAGAGCAATCCTGGCGTTCGCGCTCCATAGAGAATCGTCATCTTTCGGAAGCTGTCTCTATCAGCAAACATCTGGTTGATCAGGGGACGAAGAGGCGCAAGCCCAATACCTCCGGCCACAAAGAGGATGTCTCTCCCCTTCACGTCATCAAAAGGAAATCCATTGCCATAGGGACCTCTCAGCCCGACTAATTCGCCTTCTTTTTTGAGGTGCAGCGCGGCGGTAACTTCGCCGACATTGACCACGCTTATCTCCAGGAATCCCTTGTCCGCCGGGGAAGACGTGATCGAAATCGGGGCTTCTCCGACACCAAAGACCGTGAGTTCTATGAACTGACCGGGACGATGGCTGAATGATTCTCTGAGTTTTGCATCTTCGAATTCCAGCGTGAATCTTTTTATCCCTTCCGCCTCGTCTTTGACACGCTTAATTATTGCGATCTGAGGAAAATAGATATTATGATTCATCTGCCACCCTTCCTAAGACTTCCACTATCTTGATGCCCGCCTGGCAGTGGTCGACACACCTTCCACACCCGACGCATCCGATGAGTCCCTCATACTTGTGTGGCAGGTAGAGGAATTTATGCAGCACCTTTTGACGCCATCGATCCGCCTGGTTCGGTCTGCTGTTGTGGCCAGCCATTTGCGTAAAACCGCTGAGCTGGCAACTGTCCCAATACCGCATCCGCTGCGCTACTCTTCTTGCTTTTCTTTAAGTCTTCGATATTGAAGCAGTGACAGGTGGGACATACAAAGCAGCAGGTCCCGCAGACCTTGCACTTGGTGACCTGCTCCTCCCACACGGGACTGTTATCCGCAGTGGGAAGTTTTGCCCTCAGCTTTGCCGCATCCAGAGAACTGGAGAAGCTGTCTTTGCTTTTTTCTTCCAGCTCCCTGGCCTTTGCTTCCTCGGCCTCGGTCGCGTCGCGAAAAAATTCGCTGTGCTCTTCTACTAATTTTTTGCCTGCTTCGCTGCCGATTTCCACCAGGAATTCATCACCGAGATCAGTAAGACCGAGATCAAACCCCTCATGGGCACAAGGTCCCGCGTCCAGCGAGAGGCAGAAACAGTTCTTTCCCGCCTGATTGCAGTTGAGAGCGATCAAGAGGGTGTTCCCCCTTCTCGCCTGATAGTAAGGGTCAACCGGGTCGGAAAGATACACCGCGTCCAGCACTTTGAGTCCGTTGAGGTCACAGGGCCTGACCCCCCAGATCACCGTTTTGGTGTCATTTACGTGGTCTTTGATCGCGATCGTTCCCGCTTCCCCGCGTCCGGGCATCTCGAAAGTCAAAAGCGCTTCGCTTTCCGGAAAGAAATACCCCTTGGCGGAGTAATGCGTAATACCCTTGTAGTCCAAGGCCTGAGACTGAGCGATCAGGGTCGCCAAAGTTTAGATCGCCGCTGGATTGCAGCGGGACTATTACTTTGTGCTCTGAACCAAGTGTCTCTAAAAATTTTTCTGCGTTTTTCTTATCCAGTACCTTCATCTACCATCCTCACCGCCACGCTCTCCCAGTGAGCCTGACGAGGATTTTCCCGACAGGCTCACCGAGTCGCATTCTCTCATTTCGAAGGCATGAAGCTCACGCCGATGACCTTGTGTTTTTTCTCGAGGATGCTTATCGCATGTTCCGGGCATATTGCCTGACACAAACCGCAGGCGTAACACATTTCCTCATCCACGTATACCCGTAACGGGTTTTCTTTGAGCGACCGGGCGTCGCAGATGCCGTTGCAGCATATGCCGCACCGCACGCACTTTCTCTGGTCCACCGTGGAGACGAAATCTTCCATCCTCCAGTCAATTTCTTCGACCGGCTTGATATGTTTCACTCCCAGGCCGATGAAATCGTTAACGCTCTTGTAACCCATCCTGGGCATGTAATCTTTTTCTAAAAAGGTAATCGTGTCCTTAATTAAGTCAGTCCCTCTCCAGAAAAGTCCGGAGGAAAACTCACAGATCTTGGCCCCGAGCATCATCGCTTCCACCACATGTTCCGGTTCCACCAAGCCGCCGACCGCGGCGAGGTCTACACCAGGCACAAACATGGAGAGGCAGGCCAGATTTCGATAGCAAATAAACCGATCCATGGGCCCCAGGGCTGCGCAGATCATGTTGTCTTCTATGCCTATCCACTTGGCCTTGCCTTCGTTATAGATGTCCGGCGGAGAACACGTGATGGGCGCATTTATTCCGGTAATAAATTTGGCTCCGACTTTTACCACTGATTCAGCCAGTCCCACCAGCCGGGGGAATCCCGTCTCCGGAGTCATCTTTATCCCCACAGGAATTTTTACCGCCTTTACCACTGCAGCCACTACCGGGGTTAAAAGCGCCGGAGAATCTCCCAAGAGCGCTCCCGCAGCCTGGCTCAGCTCTCCATCGGCATAACACCCTGTCGCTTCGGCAGTTGCCGCGGGCAAAGGACAGGAAACATTCATTTCAATTATATCCGCTCCCGCATTTTCGAACTTCTTGCAGTGCTGTGCCCACCCTTCCGGGTCGGCGCCCGGACCAATAAGGTTGGCAATGACCGGCACATCCGCGGGCAGTGATTTTTTCAAGAGATCAACCAGCTTTAATCCCTCTTCGAGGCGCGACATGATCCTCTCGGCATCAGCGGCGACCAACAGTCCCTCGCAGGAAAACGGCTCGCGCGCCCGCACCTGCATGAACTTATAAGCCGGTGCCATTCCCTTGGGGTGCTTTAGTTCAGGGTTGATAAACGGAGTATAGACATAGCCCGCGCCAGCTTCCACATACCCTTTCAGGTGGACGAGCCAGGGCCTGAACGTCATGCTCCGAGCGAACGAGCGCATGGGACGCAACCCCTATCGGACTCCGCAATTTTTTACCGACAAAACTTACTGATAAATCTACCATGACTTACCTCCTCTATAGTTTTATTTTTTTCTATCCCTTGTGACTATTTTAAGCTTAAGCTTTGCTTTTGCTTTCATCTCCTCTTTGAGTGCCTCGGTTGTCAACCGCCGCCGTACCAACGACGAAAACTCTTGTCAGGATTTTGTCTTCATCTCCTTTCGGAGCGTCTCAGTTGCTTTCTCATCCACCTTGAAGGTCACCGGGTTGATGATCACGCCATAGTCTTTCTTGGCGCTGGTGGCCGAGACCAGTCCATCGCGCACATCCTCCTGAACCGCGGTGATATCCCGATCGAGCGGATCACCGACCCCACAGCCTCCCTGGGTAAAATCAATCGCCTTATCTCCCTTGTGGAGGATATAGAATTTTTTGGCCCGGGTGTCCTCGGAGCTCTCCTTCTGCCCATTCGCCAAAAGGAGCATCTTCTGATTCGGCATTGAAGGCATGCCTCCCTTTATGGCCGGAGCAGCATCATAATCATAGGGCTCTGCCGCGTAAGCCGCAAAAACCGGCTCCTTTTCCGAGTCTACCACCCAGACATTATCCACCCCGCAGCCGCCGCGCCACTGTCCCGGTCCACCTGAATCCATAGCCCATTCCCATTTTTCCCACTGGAGGGGATATATTCCTTCCGCAACTTCGATCTCAGGATAATACAAGGTGCCGCTGCAGATCTGAGGTCCATTGGTTGGCCAGCCGTCAGTTCCCCAGATCGCGCCCGCGCCGCTGGCGCACGCCAGAAAATCAGGCGATCCGTAACCTTCTTGCCTTCTCTCATCCATGCCGCTGAACACCCAGTAATTAATCGAACCCCAACCACCCGGAATCGCTTCGGGTTTCGCCTTGGCCAATGCATCCCACACAACTTCAATGATCTGTTTAGCGATAAAATTAGTGCAGTTCCCGTGCGTCATGGGATAAACCGCGTGGGTGATAGTGCCGGGTTTGGTTTTGATATGAATCGGCCGGTAACACCCGCCGCAGCGATATTCAATTTTCTTTCCAATGGAATTCATGATTGCCTGATAGGTGGCGCTGGTGGTATTGGCGATCGGGCTGTTGACATATTCGCTCACCATCGGGCCTGAAGCCGAGAAATCAACGGTCATGTCAGACCCCTCGATCGTGATGTCGCAGATCACCGGGGAAGCGCCTTCACGACGGCCGCAGACTTCACCCACGATACGTCCCGTGAGGAAACTTTGTGATTTCCTCCCTCATCATGTACTCGCCGTAGTTGAGGAGATCCTCAATAAACCCTTTGAACGCTTCTTTGCCGTACTGCGCCACGAGCGCGTTGATCCTTTTCTCACCCACCTTGGCCGCCCCGATCATGGACAACAAATCGCCGCGCTGGGTGTCAGGAATGCGGACATTGGTCATGATGAGGTTAAACACATCTTTGATTTCTTTTCCCTGGCTGAAGATGCGAAGCGGCGGAATCCTCAGTCCCTCGGCGTACACATCAATCGCATTGGGGTTATACCCTCCGGGAACCCCGCCGCCAGTATCCTGCTGATGCGCTTTATTCGCCACCCAGAACATGTGCTCACCCTGGACAAAAACCGGGTACACAATCGTCCAGTCCGCCATTTGGTTTCCGGCATCTAACGTATAGGGGTCGTTAACCAGAAAAACATCTCCCTCATGGACATCGTTTGCAAAATACTTCGCAATCGCCCTGGTGGCAAAAGGAGTAGCACCCACCAGCACCGGAATATACTCTGCTAAAGCAACGATCTCGCAGTCAAGATTCAGGATGGCATTGGTAAAATCGTGGGCAGAATAATAGATAGGAGCGCGGGCCGTCCTTTCCATGTTGAGACCCATCTCTCGGGCAATCGTGAAGATTCCTGACAGCAACACCGAAAAATCGGCCGGACTGGTTTTTAACTGTAATTTCTTTTCTTTGCTCATAGTGTTCCTCCTCTAGGAATTCTAATCACGCTAATGTAATCAGGAAGTCTCCGTACTCGTTTACTTCTACAAGCCCCCCCGGTGGAACGATGATCGTGGTCGTATACTGCTCAATGATACAGGGACCACTGGCAATATTTCCGACCTCCATGTTGTCACCGTCATAAATCGTGGTGGCCACAAACCCATTGGCTTCCTCAAAGAATACGTCTCTTTTCCCTTTAATGTGCTTCTGGGATTCCTTCGTTACAAAGGGCAGTGGCTTCCGTGACGGCGTGACCACCGTGCCATAGGCGGCGAGTCTTAAGTTAATCATTTCCGTTTCTACCGAATCACGGTAGGCGTATAAGTCTTCATGCATGTCATTAAACCGTGCCACCATCGCCTCAAGGTCGGCTTTGGTTAATTTTCCGGTGTCCGTGGTAAGCGGAACTTCCACTTCATGGAATTGACCTTTATAACGCATATCAATCGAGCGTTTAAAGTACCGGTCCTTGGAAACAATCCCTTCCATCTCCAGGTATTTGTTCCCCAGGGTTTCCATTTCAGCAAAAAGCGTGGCTACGGAATCAAGATCAGCGGTGTTGGTGCGGGTTATGACTGAGCGCACAAAATCGTGGCGGAGATCCGCGATAACGCTTCCCAACGCGCAGAAAATCGAAGAGCCCCGGTTAACAAGAATTTTTTTAATGTCCAGCGCTTGGGCTAAACTGGCGGCATGCACCGGGCCTGCACCGCCGGCAGCGACCATAACGTATTTTCGGGGATCTTCACCCCGCTGCACGGACACCACGGAGATCCCATCCACCATGTTCGCATCAACAACTTTCCTCATGGCGCGCGCCGCTTCCCACACCTCCAGGCCCAGAGGTTGGGCAATCTTTTCTTTAATGGCGTTAACCGCAAGGTTTTGTTTTAGTTTAATCTCGCCCCCCAGATAATATTCCGGGTTCAGGTATCCCAGCACAAGATCAGCGTCCGTGCTCGTAGGCACTTTCCCTCCTTTATCATAACATGCTGGTCCCGGATCTGCCCCGGCGCTGGCTGGTCCCATATGGAGGGCGCCAAATTTATCCACCCACCCGATACTGCCGCCGCCAGCGCCGATCGTGTGAATATCAATAAGCGGCAACCGCATATGATAAAGACCACCAACCGCGCTGTCTAACCGCATCCAGGGTCTTCCGTCTTTTATTAAACAGACATCCAGGCTCGTCCCCCCCATGTCCATGGTGATAACATTGTTCATCCCTAACGGACCAGCCAGGTAGGCCGCGGCAGCGGGCGCGCAGGCCGGACCGGAGAGCACGGTTCGCACCGCCTGCTCAATCGCGACTTCGGGAGAAATGACACCTGCATTTGATTGCGTGATCAGAAGCTGACCCTTGAACCCGCACTCTGCTAAGGTCTCGACCAGGTGACGAATATATCTCGAAAGATTGGGTCCCACATAGGCGCTGATGACGGTAGTGCTCATGCGCCAGTATTCGCGCACCTCAGGCTGAATCTCGTAGGAACCGCACACATACAAGTCAGGCAATTCTTCTCGTGCGATTTCCACTGCCCTCTTCTCATGAGCCGGATTTTTAAATGACCAGAGAAAACAGATCGCCACTGCTTCAGCGCCCTGGGCTTTCAAGTGCTTGCACGCAGCTCGAACCTCTTGTTCATTCAGGGGGGTAATCACGTCCCCGTTCCACTTGACTCTTTCCGTGATGGGCATTCTTAAGTATCGGGGCGCAAGCGCGGGGGGAGCAGGGATCGTAAAATCATAAGGATTCTCCCTGATCCCAAATCGAATCCCCAGGGTATCGCGAAAACCCTTGGTGCATAACAACCCGACCTTGGCTCCGGTCCAGGTGAGTACGGTATTCGTGCCCACGGTAGTTCCGTGACAAATCCGGAGCACATCAGCCAGATAGGCTTTGATGTCCTTCTTCCCATACTTTGTTGCCAGCTTCTTGAGCCCATCAATTACCGCAATCGACGGGTCAGCCGGGGTGGAAGAAGTTTTTACGATAATATAATCGCCCGTTTCATCAACACTAACGAGATCCGTAAATGTACCACCTATATCAACCCCCACGACATACTTCATAGCTTTTCTCCTCTCTAAATGTGGTTCGCGCCGCCTCCCGTTCCTTAATTTCCTCCACGGGTAAGACCTCAGATCTTACTCTCCCGTCCCTTCCAATGTTCGTCGCGCAGTTCGCGTTTCAGAATCTTTCCGGACGGGTTTATGGGAAGCTTCTCCCGGAATTCTATCGCGCGCGGTTTTTTGTAATCCGCCATGTTTTCTTTGCAGTAATCAAGCATCTCTTGCTCGGTCACCTTCGAGCCCGGTTTTAACACGATAATGGCCTTGACGCTCTCTCCCCAAAGCTCATTGGGAATACCGATGACCGCAGCCTGCTGGACCGCCGGGTGGGCGTAGAGCACATCCTCAATCTCCCGGGGATAAATATTAGCTCCCCCGCTTAAGATCATGTCTTTCTTGCGGTCCACAATGTAGATAAACCCGTCTTCGTCCACCCGGGCCACGTCGCCGGAATACCAGGTGCCCTCTTTCAGGTCTTCGGCCTCGGGCTTCTTCCAGTAAGCTTTTCCTACCGTGGGGCCGCTCACCACCACTTCTCCCGTCTGCTCGCTTCCCCAGGGAATGTCGTTTCCGTTATCATCCAGCACGCGCACATTCATGCCCATCATGGACTTGCCCACCGCGGCAATCCGCTTGGCCGTCGGGCCGTTCAGGTCAACATCTTCAAACTGGCATCTGACAGCCCCCCAGGGCGGTCTCTGAGGTTCCGTACGTGAATGTATAAACGTCACCGAAGACTTCCGTTGCCTTCTTCAACAGACCCGGAGAAATCGGCGCCGCCGAGGTGATGATCCTTTCCATGGCGCTGAAGTCGTATTTTTTGACGTCCGGATGGTTTACGATCATGCTGGTCATGGCCGGGGCCATCATGGAGTAGTTGATCTTTTCTTCCTGGAGCACCTTCATGACCTTTTCAGTGTTCCAGTCGCACAACACCAACGTGATCCCCCGGAAAGCCCCGATAGTCATGAACCCGACTCCGCCGCTGAAAAAGGGAGAAAGAACGTGAAGAAACCGGTGCCGCGGGAGGATACGCCACTCCGCAGTCAGGATAATCGCCGCGAAAGCACCAGTTGCGGTGGGTCATCATCGCCCCTTTGGGACGACCCGTGGTTCCGCTGGTATAGAGGAGCGAAGCCAGGTCTTCTTCAGCGACCGGCACATTCGGATCATCCGGACCATTATTCTTGATCAGGGTTTCAAAATCAAAATCACAGCCATGATTAGGCCCAAAACCGATGGTGAATTGCAGACTCGGGATCTTGGACCGGATCTTGGTGACTTCTCCGACCCGGTCGGCGTCTATAAACATGGCCCGGGGTTCCGAGTCATTGACTAAATAAATTAGTTCATCCCCTTTGTAAGCAATGTTGAGCGGGACCAGCACCAAACCGGCCTTCATCAACGCGTGATAGGCGATGGCAAAAGGGCTTCTGCTCTCGGAATAGATTCCCACGCGATCCCCTTTTTTTAGGCCCAGCGAAATAAGTCCATTGGCCAGTCGGTTGGCTCTTCTCATTAAACTGTCCCCAGGTATAGGTTGTCTTATCGGGCACATACTTCGCGCAGCGGTCAATAACCCCGATCTTGTTCGGGTAGGCCCGCGCGGTACTTCTCAATCCATCTCCGATATTCATGATATTACTCCCTTCTACTCCAATGAGGTCTAAGAATAAAAACTATTGACTCAAACTCAAAAACACACGGGAGGTGATGAAAACTCCATGATGATGGCGCCCGGGTTACCGGTCGTTTTGTCTGGCTAATTTTGGGAGGCCTTCACCACCCCTGCTTTGCCCTGATGCCCGTTCCTCTGACTCCGCACTGCCTTATCAATAGTGACCTCAAATTCCGCCACATCAATGGGCTTAACAATGTAACCGCAAGCCCCCAGACTTTCAGCCTGGTCGTAAATCTCCTTATCATGATAGGCGGTAATCACAATAACCATACTCCTTGGGGAAAGTTGCTTGATGATACGAAGCACCTCAATCCCATCAATCCCAGGAAGACGGAGGTCAAGGATCACAATATCGGGCTGATTTTTTCGAATGAGCTCCAGGCCGGCCTCTCCGCTTTCAGAGGTGGCTACGTCGTATCCTTTCTCGCGCAGAAACATTTCCAGAGTTTCTCGAATCGGCCGCTCATCATCGATAATCAGTATTTTTGTCATGAAACGGGCAAGCTTTTAGAATTTGCATAGCTCTATCCTTTTCCTCACCTCCTTCCAAAATATACAAGAGCCATGCCAAGGTGATATTAAACATAATATATTAATATTACAATATCTTTTTTTGCAATAAGACTCCCTAAAAACACAAATAAGGGAAAGATATTTTTCCTGTGCATTGAAAGAATCTTTCATTTAATGGCTTTGGCACAAGGAGGAAAAATCTATCCCTTAATCTTATAATCCTTTATCATTTTTCTCAGCGTAGGCCGGGAAATTCCGAGCAGTTCACAAACTTTGCCCTTATCCCAATGGGCGAACTCCAGAGCCTTGAGCACATGGTCCTTCTTGATCTGGTCAAGAGATTTTATGTGTGAAGGCTTTTCGCCCCCAACACTGCGGGCCGTAAAAAAATCAGGAAGGTATTCAGGCACCAAGATATCACCCTTTGAAAGCACTACGGCTCGCGTCAGAATGTTTTCCAATTCTCTTATGTTTCCCGGCCATTCGTACTGTACCAAGACATCCATTACCTCCTTTGGAATTTTGGTCACGTGCCGGTGCAGGTCTCGATTGATTTTGTTTAAGAGGTGTTCGACCAGCAACGGTATATCCGGTTTTCGCTCCCGGAGCGGGGGAACATAGATCTCCACAACCTTCAATCGGAAATAGAGATCCTCCCGAAATTTTCTTTCCGCAACCATCTGCGCCAAGTTTTGATTGGTCGCCGTGATGATCCGGGCATCAGAGCGGAGGAGCTTTGCGCTTCCAACCCGCTCAAATTCCCGTTCCTGGAGAAATCTCAGCAGTTTTACTTGGAGTGAGGAAGAAAGATCACCAATTTCATCCAGGAAGATCGTGCCATGTTGCGCTAATTCGATCTTGCCCTTTTTGAGCTGGGTGGCACCGGTAAATGCGCCTCTCTCATGACCAAAGAGCTCGCTTTCCAAGAGAGTCTCCACCAGGGCAGGAACGTTAATGGCCAGAAAAGGCTCTTTCCGGTAAGGGCTGTTGTAATGAATGGCACGAGCGATCATCTCCTTGCCAGTTCCGCTTTCTCCTTGAATCAAAACAGTGGTCCTGCTTTCTGAGACCATGCCGATAACCTTGAAGATTTCCTGCATTGTCTTGGTTTTACCCACAATGTTATTAACTTTATACTCTTGCGAAATTTCCGTTAGAAGTCCTTCTAAGCGATTCGTGAGTCTGAGGTTTTCTTCTACCTTTGTGATCGCAATGTCCAGCTCATCAATATCAATTGGTTTATGGATATATTCAAAGGCCCCGAGCTTCATTGCCTGGATAGCGTTTTCCATATCGTGGTAACCAGTAATCATGATAACCGAAATATCTTTATTATGCTGCTTGAGTCTTTGAAGGACTTCCAGTCCATCCAGGCCGGGAAGACGAAAATCAAGAATCACGATGTCGGGCTGTTCTCTTTCTGCCGCGTGCAATCCCTTTTCCCCATCTTCTTCGGTTAAAACATCAAACCCTTTCTCCTGCAGAAAAAGCTCCAGGGTCTCACGGATTGATTGTTCGTCGTCCACGACTAAAATTTTCATCATAGCAGTGCACTCATTCTAAGGGTAATAAAATTCTAAACGTGCTCCCTTGGGCTACTTGACTTTCAACCTCAATGATGCCCTCATGGGCTTCAATGATTTTCTTGACGTTGGAAAGGCCGAGGCCTGCTCCCGTGGTTTTGGTAGTATAAAAAGGATCAAAAGCTTTGGTAAGCTGTTCTTGGTTCATTCCCATCCCTGAGTCTTGGAAGTCAACGAGAACCATTTCTCGGCCGGCACGCTCGGTTTTTCGAGTCACGATTTCTAATATCCCTCCGCTGGGCATGGCATCAATGGCGTTAAGGATAATGTTTAAAAATCCCTGCTCCATCATCTCGCTGTCTATCGAAACATTTTTAAGAACCCGTGACATTTTCTTAATCACTTGGATATTCTTGTGCGAAATGCTATCTTGCAGCAGATCAAAGCATTTTCGGAGAACTTCGTGAACGCTGCAGGATGTTTTGTTCATCTGGAGGGGTCGGGCAAAATCCAAGACATCTTCCACAATTTTTTCCAGGCGCTTTATTTCTCCGGCGGCGATCTCAAGCCGTCTTTTGTCGAACTCCCGGAGTTTTAAATTCCGGGAAAAAATTTGAATGTTCATTTTTATCGCAGAAAGCGGATTTCTTATTTCATGAGCAATGGCAGCAGCCAGTTGCCCGATCGACGCCAGCCGTTCGCTTTCCCGCATCCGTTGTTCCATTTTTTTTCGTTCGCTGATGTCCCGAAAGATTCCGATCATGGCGGGTTTCCCGTCATACTCCACGAAGTCCACCTTCAGTTCGGTCGGAAGTTTGGTGCCCTCCCGATGCCTGCGCAGGAATTCAAGATGTCGGGGAACGCCTTTGCTGGCAGTCCAGTCTTGATACATCTTTTCAATGGGCTGGCTCCATTCTTTGGAGAAAAACCCCTGAAAATCACAGCCCAACACATCTTCCTGCTTATAGCCATACATAGTAAGGAATGCGTTGTTGGCAAAAACAACCTGACCGCCCTGACAGATCACATAGCCATCATTGATGTCCTCGACCAAGGTGCGGTATTTTCTTTCCGATTCTTTTACCTCCTCGAGCAACTGAGCATTTTCGATGGCCACGCCGATATGATTTCCGATAAGCGTCATCAGATTAATTTCTTCAGCGGTAAAATGATAAGGGGCTTTGCTCGCGATAGAAAGCGCCCCCACAATCTGGTCTTTGGCGATGAGCGGTACTGACATGGCCGACTCTTATCTTGGCCATCTTCTACTACCGGTTTAAGGGCGTGTGGATAATTAGGATAATCATCATACGCAAGCGGAGTTTTTGCTTTGACCACGCTTCCCACCAACCCCTCGTCGATTTTCAATCTGCTTAAACGTTTAAAAAACTCTTCCGAGTAACCTTTTTGGGCGGTGAAAACCAATTCGTTTTTTTTGCGATCCAGCAAGTAGATACCAATCCCTTTGTCCTTGCCAACAATGTTCTGCAACTCATTGATAGCGAAGTTTAAAATTTCCTCTAAATTAAGAGACTGATTTACCCTCGCCGAAATGTTATTGAGCACTGTTAGTTCAGTGTATTTGCGAGTAAGCTCATTTTCGATGCGCTGCTTTTCTTCCAGGAGGTTCTCGAGGTATTCTGCCCGTTCCTTGATGGTCATTCCCCATTCCGTCAGCCGGATGCCCCTCTTCAGTAAAGCCCCTCTGGTTCCGATGACAAATTCGCACGCTCTATCGCCCTTGGCGATGCAGGCGGTCTCAACACAGCTCAGATCATTTCTTTTGGTAATGGTTTGCACAAAGGAAAGAAGGACACCATCGGAATAGTAGCAGACCGGAACATCGCTGGCCTTGTGATGATTGCGGAATATCCACCCCTCAAAAGTGTCTTTGCAGGTAATTCTGGCATATCCCTCGACAAACCTTAGTTCCTCGATGACAAAATCTCCAAAACCAGCTTCCGAGAAGGTATCTACTGCGTCATAAATCCCTTTGGCTGAATACTCCAGCACTCCACCCTCGGCTGCTTTTTGGGTAAAAGTCTCAGCCAGACCCATTTCAAACATCACGCGCCGATAGGTCTCCTCCCCGGCAAAAAGGTTGATGGTCGCCCCCATGCTAAACCAGCCGCCAGGAATATCAAAAAGACACATCCGGGTACCCCCCACATCAACCCAGCCCCGCGACTTTTTCGAAGTAAACTTTATGATTTTTTTCTCTAACTCCCCAATGCGGTGCTCTCTTTTTTTTATCTCCTCGCGCTCCCGCAAGACAATGTCTTCAAGGCGATGCATCATGACTTCTGCGGCGATAGCGAAAGTCTGGTCTATCCAATCAATTGCCTTAGTCATACCCTTTTGTTCATGTTTTTTCAGAACTAACTGGAGTAAAACCTTTCTCGCTATGTTAAGAAGTCTGGCCCCCTGCGATGGATGGAAATTCTTCTGGTTTTCTCCATCAACTATCCCTTCGAGGAATGCGCCCAAGCAGGTGGCGTTTTTATGTCTGATACCCTCTATAAAAAGCTCAATCACGATAGCAAAGGAAGCCACTATTTTTCGTTTTCCCTTCGGCTCCTCTCCATAGTATTCACAAACACAGCGCCGGATAAGTTTCTCTTTGTTTTCCTGCACTATCGTGAGCAGTGGAACCATAAAACCCTCGTCATGAGCCGTGAGTATTTTTTTGACGCCTGTCGCCGGAGGCGCAGAAAGATTGCTTTTCGAAAAACACTTTCATGGGCACACTATATAATTATACGCAAAGAGGGTAAAGGAAAATTTCTATCGTGTCAATAGGCTCCCCTCCTTTACGCGGTGGGACAGGTCGCAACAGGGTGCAAGCTTTTTTGTTTTCGCATTAGGGAACATAAAACTATATTCATGCGACTCATAGCGGCGCCTGCTGTCTTCAATAACGCATACTTGGTTCATACAATAAAAGAGAGGGTAGAGGCTGTCCGAAAATCCTCTTTCGGGAAGTCTTGTGAGAGGGCCTTGAGAGATAACACACCATTCCTAAACCGAGGTTGCCGGACAGCCTCAGGAGCAAGGGGCTCAAAGCATGAAGCTTATTAAAAAGCACCAACGCCTTTATCTCATTTTTTGTGGGTCTTACGGAGCTTTGTCGTTTTTTCCATATCAACGGCTAAGGTTTTGGGATCAATCACCACACCATAATCATTCTTTGCTGATTGTATGGACACCAGCTCATCGATAACATCCTCCCGAACCCTTTCCACTGATCGTTCAAAAGGATCACCATACCCCCCTCCCCCGGTCTCCCAAACTTCGTAAACATCACCCTTATTGAGGACAACAAATTTGTGGACTTCCGGGTCTTCTTCGGTCCCATCCGTCCGGCGGACTACCAGCTTACTGGGCTTGGCATTTTCCCCACCCGCCAAACCAAAGGGGGCGGTCTCCGGAATCAGCCCGTCTCCAAAGTTATCGGTCAGGATATTATCAGCTTCCGATCGAAAAACGTACGCTGTCCCCATGCCACCCCGCCATTTTCCCGGTCCAGCGCTGTCTTGCAGGTATTCATAGCGAAGCAGAAAGTAAGGATCCACCAGCTCATGCAGCTCCGGATCGGGTGCACGCAAGCCGCCGGAACAGGAGATGACTCCCATATGATCCCAGCCGTCGAATCCTAATGTTGCCCCGGCCCCACCCTTACAGAGAAAGTGGATATCGCCAAACATTCTCCCGGTTCGGGGATTGAAGCCCATGGTAGCTGGGGCAGACCATCTCGCCCATGCAGCCTGGGTAAGCTGGGGTACGGCCTTGGAAAGGGCCAGCCACACGCTTTCCACCACCGCCGCTGTTCCACAGATGGTGCAGGAGGTACAAGGGGCGGGCTCAGAACAGTTCACAACCGTTCCCTGGGGGACAATCAGCTTGACCGGCCGCAATGCACCTTCGTTTTTGCGGATATTCGGGTCAACGGTATTAAACAAAGCCAGACAAACGCTGGAAAAGGTGTTGGCCTCGGTATTGTTGATACCGCCTTTGACCTGGGGGTCAGACCCGGTGAAGTCAAAGGTGATATTTTCTCCGCGCACGCGTATCGTGAGTTTGGTTTTGACCAGCCGGTCGCGGTCGATACCATCGTGGTCGTTATAACGCTCGGCCTCGTAATCACCATCAGGAATTTTGGCGATTTCCTGCCGCATCTGTCTTTCCGTCCCGTCCAGAATTTCATTTGCCGCCGCTTCCAGGGTTTCCCGGCCGTATTTATCCAAGTACTCCTTCAGTTTCCTTTCGCCCACCGTAGCGGCGCCGACCTGACAATGAAGGTCTCCCTCAACCAGAAAACGCATCATCACATTCGAAAGGATCATATTCCAGACGTCTTTTCGTTGGGCACCTTTATCATAAATTTTGATGGGGGGAATCCTCATGCCTTCCTGCCAGATAGTGCGAGCCTCAGGATTATACCCGCAGCAGCCGGCACCGCCGGTGTCAGCATGGTGACCTTTTGCGACCGTCCAGAATACCAGTTCTCCCTTGCTGAAAACCGGCTTGGCAACGGTAAAGTCCGGCATGTGGTTGTTTCCACCCCAGTAGGGGTCGTTATCGAGAATCACGTCCCCGTCATGAAGATCATCTTTAAACATTTCAATAATTTTTTTCATCGCATAAGGTGTGGCCCCAGCCAGAACCGCAATGTAAGGCTTCTGAGCCAGCATGCGGCCCTGACGATCAAAGATGGCGGTCACAAAGTCCCTTGCCTCGCTGAAAATCGGAGACCGAGAGGTTCGGTACATGGTCTCCCCAATCTCTGAACAGATAGCGTCATAGCGATTGGCAATCACCGAAACCAGGATAGGGTCTAGTTTTTTCATGTAAATCCTCCTTGCTAATTATTGAATTGAAGTCACTGTGCGGACTCCGTTTTTTCTATGGTCAATAACCAAACGGTCATTATGCCTCCCTGTTAACCAAGCCATCATTTCTCTTTAACTTCTTGATTAAGTCATGGGGATTGATGCCTTTGGGATGCATGATGTAGTTGTCATAGGTGTCCATCATGATATCATAATCAGGGGTAACGATCACCGTGGTGGTTGGCTCCTCGATAATCGCTGGGCCGAACACCACGTTGCCGTTGCCCATTTTCAGTCCGTCATAAACAGGTGTATCAATCCATTTATTGTCGAATCGGACTTTTCGGGTTTTTTTCAGTGCATGGGAGGCATCCTTTCCCCGGAAGGGAGACTCTTTAAACACTGGTTTATCAGTCTTTCCGATGGTGCTCAATCTCACATTGATCAGCTCAGTTTCCGCCTGGGGCAGCGAGTAGCCGTAGAGCTCATCATGCTTCTGATGAAACGCCTGGATCATATAAGGGATGTCCGCCACCCGTACTTCCCCGGACTCGGACATGGGCAAGGAGACTTCCACTTCGTTGAACTGCGCCACGTACCGCAGGTCAGCAGTGAAATGGTATACGGTCCGGTCGTCCGGGATACCTTCTTTATTCAGGGTTTCCCGGCCGGTTTTCTGCATCTCTTTGCAGATCGTATTTAAACGTCCGAGATCTATAGTATTGGTGTTCACGGTGTAGGTGCGCACATAATCATGTTTTAGATCAGTCATCAGCATACCTGAGGCGCAGAACACTGAAGAGCCCCTGGGCACTATCATCAAAGGAATCTTCAGTTCTTTAGCAATCATACCAGCATGAATGGGGCCAGCGCCTCCGGCCACGATCAGGGCGAATTCTCGTGGATCATAGCCACGGGCTACGGAAACGATGCTCACCCCGGCAGCCATATTGCTGTTAATAATCTGGTACATACCTTCGGCCGCCTCAATTACCCCGATCCCTAATTTATCGGCGACCTTCTCTTTAATGGCTTTTTCTGCTGCCGCGACGTCGAGTTTCATATCCCCGCCGTGGAAATATTCGGCGTCCAAGTAACCCAAGAGAAGGTCTGCGTCGGTGGACGTGGGTTCTGTTCCGCCCATACCGTAGCAGGCCGGGCCAGGTGCGGAACCCGCACTGGCGGGACCCATCTGGAGCAGCCCACTGGGATCGATCCAGCCAATGCTGCCACCACCGGCGCCGATGGTCACAATGTCAAGACTGGGCAAAGCGTTACGCCAGCCGGCAATATCGCCCTCGGTCGTTACCCCTGGTTTTCCGTTGTGAATTAAGCAGGCATCAAAGCTCGTGCCACCCATATCAACCGTGATCACGTTGTCAAGTCCGTGCATGCTTCCGAACCACAGACCAGCCACCGGCCCTCCGGCTGGACCCGACAGGAGAGTGTTTCCGGCAAACCGCATGGCCACTTCAGGACTCATGACTCCGCCGTTACACTGCATGATAAGCAAAGTGCCTTTAAAGTTGTCTTTTTTTAAACGGGCTAGAACTGCCTCCAGATATCGCTTTAGGGGCGGTCCTACGTATGCGTTCAACGCCACCGTGCTGTTCCGTTCGTAGACTCTGATCTGGGGAAGGATCTCCGTGGAAAGAGAAACAAATATATCAGGAAAAGCCTCCCGCAACATTTCCCCAATCCTCTGCTCGTGAGCGGGATTATAAAAGGAAAACAAGGTGCTCACCCCCACCGCTTCGACCTCTGCCTCTTTCATTTTCTGAATGGCAACCTTCACATCCGCTTCATTGAGGGGGGTTGTTTCATTGCCTTCACAGTCAACCCGTTCTTCCACCGTGTAAACGTGTCGCCGTTTGACCAACACCTTGGGAGGATTGTACCGGGAATCGTACTGGCGATCTTTCAACCCCCGGCGCATATTCAACGCATCGCGGAATCCTTTGGTGGTGATAAAACCAGTTTTGGCTCCGGTATTCGTTAAAACCGCATTCGTGGTAATGGTTGTTCCGTGGATAATCGCATCCACACAGCCGAAAAATTCCTCCACCGTCATGCTCTTGCTCTTCGCCATCTCTTCGATGCCGCGCCTCACTCCGATACTGGGGTCAGGAGGTGTTGTCAGCACTTTAAAAACTTCGTGTTTTCCCTCCTCATCTACTAATAAAAAATCTGTAAAGGTACCTCCAACGTCAATACCAATTTTAAACCTCATATGGCCTCCTTTTGCTGTAGAAGCATTTTCAACAATAATAAAAAATTACATAAAAAAACCCGCCCTCAAAGCAATGGTTTATTGCCCGTATCATTGTGCAAAATAAGTTGACGAAGATTTCTGGTCATGATGTCGAATTCATCACTCAAATTAAAAGAACGGTTATCCATCTGCCAAAGACACCCTATCCCCACCACAAAAGAGACAAAGAGAATCGCCAGCGTATCTTCATTAACATTATTAAAAACCCCATCTTGCTTTCCCGCGGCTATAATTTGCCTCATAACCCCGGTAAGTCGTCGATTCATGGCGGCATAATCCTTTTGCAGTTTTTTACTTCTAAAGCAGTACGCCCACACATCAATCATCACTACGAACAGTTCCCGCTGCTTTTCCAGGAAGTCTTTGCCGGCCGCAAAGTATGCCTCCAGTTTATTCTGGTGCGGGTCAGAAGCTTTGTACCGCTTTTCAATATCGTAGATAAACCGGTTAAACAGGGTCTGCAAGAATTCCTCCAGAAGATGCTCTTTGTCTTTAAAGTAATAATGCAGGAGGGCTTGATTGACCTTCGCTTCTTTAGCGATGGACCGCATGGTTGTTCCCTCTATCCCCTGTTCATAAATGCGCTTAAAAGCCGCATTGATGATATTGTGTTTTTTTATTTCGTACTTTGCCAATTCATACTTCATAGTAATTCGTCGTGTGGGACGAGTTAATATTAATTAGTTGATTAATTAAAACACTACTTTTTTAACGATGTCAAGAAAAATCTAAATCATTATTTTTTATTTATTATATTGATTTTATTTATTTTTTTAAAATAAATGGCAAAAACAATATACTTCTTTTAACGATCAGGAACAAGACATTTTTGTAATCATGGGAAAATTATTTTAATTATCTAATAAAAAATGAACTTGAAGAAATATATTTGATAATATTTTTAATATATTGATTTTTATTATTAAAATATGGACTAAGTTGGGGGTTATTGGTTTGCAAATTGTCATTGTAAATATTAAAATTAAAATTTTTTTAGGATTTTTTTTTAATTAATTGATTAAAAACTGTTGACAGGGATTTTTTAGGCATCTATAATTGTTTTCAAAG
>CAVTQE010000056.1:0-14933 GCA_963736755.1 uncultured delta proteobacterium
ACTTGGGATCAAACCCAAGGAGATGCAGTCCCTCAAAATAGAACCAGATCATTCACGAGACCGCCGTGTAAAGCACGGCGCACGCTATGATTCTAATCGTTAGTTTATACCACGGCTTGTCCCCCTGGGCAGCGAACAAAACCTCAAACGCCCTCATGAAGATATAAGCGCTGATGGCAAACATTACATTACCCATGATTATCGCTCCTTTCTCTATGTCCACTATGGATTAAATGGTTTCCGTATAACGCCTGTTTAATTGATTAGGGTTTCTGGCACAAGACCCCGTGGTTAAAAGTTTTTAATTTTAGGACATCCTTTTATTCTTTCCTTCATCATCAGTTATGCGTACCTTGCGATTAGCGGCAGCGGTGCTACCGCGCAATGAGTAGTTGTTAGGCAGCAAGACTATTTCAGGTTCTGGACCAGCGTGTCCTGCGTGGTAGAGATCTTTTTCATGATGTTGCTGAGCGTGCTGATGAGTTTTGACCTTCTGTCCATCGTCATCTGCAGACGCAGGAAGGTCATCTCCACATCTCGTTCATGCCATCGAGCTTTCCCTTTAACTCGTCTGGATCCGAGAGAATTGGGCCACTCTCTGCTGAAGACATAAAAGCTGAGCAGATTTGACTGCTCACCGGATAGTTGAGGAAACTTGCTGCGTACCTCCTGCTGAGCGAAGGCGTAAGGATCAGCATTCTCAGTGTCCGCGGCCAAGTGAGCGAGCAGTGCTCGGGTAGCAAGATCAAGTTTCTGGCTTTAGCCTCCGGTTGAAATAAGCTGCGAGCCTGCGGGTCCGGGCCGAGGCTGCCTGCTCGAGCGCGAGATCTCGGTACACTTCCCGCACAGCATGAGGGGAGCTTATTGTAGCTGAATCCCTCTGCGCCAGCGCAGGCAAGCCAGTAAGTAAGACGACCGCCAGTAACACTAATATGACACTCCTCATAAAAACCTCCTGTTTCACGATAGCCGCCTAACTTTGTTTATAGTGACACGTATAAAACTCTAAAAATCCCATTGAGTCACATTACCCATTTGACAGTGAAGTAGAACTTAAAGCACGTTGTCTCCAGAGCAACAATATAAGCCCATTACCTGTTGAATCTTGTCACGTCCCCCTTACTCTTCCGTTGTTGGGCCAGCTCACCGAGCCTTCGCGTAATCAATCATCCCTTGGAAGTCGACGCCGACGGCCGGCTTGTCGCCCACAACCCATGCATCATGTCCGGAGGGAAAGCAGGGAAACATCGCCGGGTTTGCAGTCGAACTCCGCCCCATCGTCCATCCTAACCCTCAGGACACCGGAAACATGATACTCGAAGTGGGGAGCTTCACAACTTTTAGTTTTGGCGATTGGCTGCACGGAGGTCGCCCATCGCCAGCCAGGCTCAAAAATAGCGCGGCCAACAATGGCCCCACCTACCTTGATCAGCTCGAGTCTTCCTTTGGGAAACTCCCGGACCTCGTCCGGTGTCCCAAAATTCTTTAATTCCGCCTTTCCCATAATTCGCTCCTTTCTGCCCAACACCGCGGTTCAGCGAAAAGCATCAGCGAACCGTTCGTCAGGCAAAGATCAGTCCTTGAACGTTGCCGCCCTCAGCTCCTGTCCCCTGCATCTACCCAAGGAGAGAATTCGGCAACTTCCAAGCTTTAAGAATCAATTTGCCAATGAAAGCATCCAGGCAGTCGCCCCGCCTGTTTTGGTAGTCAAGAGCAGACGTGATTTGCCACGTCACGATTGGTCACGGATACCGGCGTTGACACTGACTGCGCCATGTGGAGTATCCGCGTTCGCTGTTTTTATCACCTCCAACCTGCCGTTGTTCAGGACCAGCCATGCCCAACCGCTACCGAACTGTGTGAGACCGGCATTCTTAAACTGTTCAACGAACTTCTGATAACCCCCTAAGTCGGCGTTTATCTTTTCTGCGGTCTTGCCTGTGGGCGGTCCCCCGCCATTGGGCTTCATAGATTGCCAGTAGAAGGTATGGTTCCAAACCTGAGCCGCATTGTTAAAGACTCCTGATTTGGCGGCATCACCCGCTGTCTTTTTGATGATGTTCTCCAAGGTTTCGCCGGATAGTTCAGTTCCCTCAATCAACTTAATCAAGTTGGCAACATAAGTGTTATGGTGTTTGCCGTGATGAAAATCCAACGTCTTCTCGCTGATATGGGGTGCTAACGCACCTTTTGCGTAAGGAAGCTCGGGTAAGATAATGGCCATGTTTCTCTCCTTTCGTTTATAATTTTGATTGAGCGCCACCCCGCATGAACAACGCCACAAGTAGCCTAAAACAAAACCTCCTACCGCCGTCAGGAACAGCAAGAGAATCGCGGGCATCTCTATTGTGAACCAGAGGAAATGCGCTTGAAACTGGGCGGTGTTCTGCGCGACAGCCAACGCTATGACAAGGCTAAGAGCAAGAATGACAACCAGTCTGAATGTCTTCATCAGGCGTGCCTCCTTCTGTTATGCGCGATGATAAAGAAAGTATTGGGGTCAGATTGCCCATTTGACAGTGAAGTGAAACGTAGAGCGCATTAGACCAAGACCACGCAGTGACCCCATTACCTGTTGAATCTTATAATTTTATGAGGTGTCTTTTCTCTTGATTATATTAAACCTGAACGTCCCCTCCCTTGCCCCTTTTCAAGACCTGACCTCATATCCGGTACCCGCTCAATCGTTCAACGCTGGTCCACAGCGACTTCGCGCAACAACCGTATGCCGACCAGCGTGTAGCGGGTCTGCGGTGTATTCCAATTGCGGAACGAAGCCCGGACATAAAACGACCACGTGTGCCATGATCCGCCCCGACGCACGCGCACCGAGCCCGTGGCAGGTCCCTGGGGATCATCCACCGGCGAGTTGGCATAGTAGCTTTCACCGTACCAGTCGGCAACCCACTCCCATGCGTTGCCGTGCATGTCGTATAGACCCCATGCGTTCGGCGCGAAACTGCCCACCGGGGCCGTGAATTCGAAACCGTCGTGCCCCGTCAAGGCATAGGCTTGCCATTGCGGCCAGTCCCTTGCGGTATCGGCGTCGAACGTGTTGGCGACCTTCAACAATGATTGAGGCTCGTCACCCCTGTGGTAACGCGTTCGTGTGCCGGCGCGGCAGGCATACTCCCATTCAGCCTCGGTCGGCAGGCGATATTTCTTCCCCTCCCTTTCGCTAAGCCATCGGCTCAGGGCCACGGCATCGTTCCAGGTGACATTGACCACCGGATGATCGTCCCCTTGATCGAAACCAGGATTCTGCCATGAATAGACTGGGTTTCGCCCTTCGAATGCATCGCCTCGTTTCGAGGTTGCGGGATCGTAGGCGGGGTTATACCCGTAGCCGCCAGTGCCATCCGCAACCGATTCAGGCAGGTAGCCGGATGCTGCCAGGAACTTCTTGAACTGGCCGACGGTTACTTCATGCTGTCCGAGGTAGAACGATCGGGTGATCCGGACCCTGTGCACGGGCGCCTCGTCGCCGATATTCAGGAAACGCCAGCGGTCGTACTGTGGAAATGCCTTGGCGAGTGCTTCGGGCGACTCATCGCTTCCCATCATGAATTCGCCGGCCGGAACAATAACGAACTTCATGCCAAGCGAGTTTTCGATCACCGGTGGCAAATTTTTTCCCACCTCGGCAGACCGCGCTTCAGCGGTCAAGAAAAGCAAGGCGCAAAAAAGAAAAGTTACCGGTTTACGCATAGTCGGTTATGAATCTCCGTGAGTGGTTATGGGTTCCCACGACCCGAAAATATTGGGGTCAGATTTCCAATTTGAACAGAAAAATGAAACTTAGAGCACGTTGCACCCAGATCAAGATGTGACTCTATTACCAGTTGAATCTTATAATTTTATGGACGTACCCTATCTCCCATCCCATGGCTGAAGGTTTAATCCCGGGGGAACGGCAAAAAAAATCTGACGCTCATTGATCGTCTTTGTTTTGATCTTGGGAAACCTTCCTGCTTCCCTCATAAAGTTTGTACTCAAGCAGCCGGCATTCGATCCGGCTGTTGAAGAAGATCAGGCGACGGCTGGTTTTTAGCCCTACTTTTTTGGCGAGATCGGGATTTCCGGTAAAAATATAACCCGTGTAGCCGTTGCAGCGCCGTTTAAAAAAATTTCCCATCCCTTCGTAAACGGTTTCCAGCTCCTTGACCACGCCGAGTCGTTCACCATATTCGGGATTAATGACGATAATGCCGCCGTCCGCCGGTACCGGCGTTTCCGAGTAGTCGCAGACCCCGAACGTCATCAGGTGGTCGACGCCTGCTGTGAGGGCATTTTGTTGCGCTGCCCGAACGGCTTTAGGATCGAGATCCGTCAGGATCATTTTCCCCTCGAGCCCCTTTTTGCTTTTTTTTCTTGCCTCCTGCCGCAAAGCGTTCCATTCGGCGCGTTGAAAATCCCGCAGATGCATAAAGGCAAAATTGGTCCTGAGCAAACCGGGCGCCTTGTCCAATCCGATCAGGGCCGCCTCGATCCCCAGCGTACCGCTTCCGCACATCGGGTTCAGAAAATTCCCCTTGCCTCTCCAGCCGGTTGACAGGATAACGGCCGCCGCGAGCGTCTCCTGCATGGGGGCCTTAAAGGGAATTTTGCGATAGCCGCGTCGCGCCAAAGGTTCTCCGGATGTATCAAGATAAATACTGCAATTGCTTCCTTTCCAGTAAACGAAGACAGCGACCCCTGTTTTGTCCGGACCCGAATCGGGGCGCCTGCCGCAGCTTTCTCTCATACGGTCCATGATGGCGTCCTTGCACTTCTGATTGGCGAATTGCGTGTTCTGTATGCACGGGTTATCCACGGAGGAAGAAACGCTGACATATTCGGTTTCAGGAATGAGGTCTTCCCAACGGATCCGTTTGATGCCCTGATAAAAATCCTGGGGCGTTGAAGCGCTAAATTCCTTTATGAAAAACAGGACGCGGTGTCCCGTGCGGATATGCAGGTTCAGCTTCATGCAGTCGAACATGCTCCCGACGGTTTCAACGCCCGCAGCCATTTCAGCGCTGACCGGCAGACCGAGCGCGCGTACTTCGTCCTTCAGAATCGGGGCGATCCCCTTGGGGCATGTTATGAGAATTCGATTTTTCATGATAAATCCTTCTTACTGCTTTCTTCAAATCGTGACCATACCCGATGTAAGCGCCTTGTGAAAAGACTTTTTCAACAACCTGCCGGAAGCGCATTGGGGTACAGGTCTTGACGGACTGTTGCCCAAATAAGTATTCCAACGAAGCTAAATAACGATATAATGCTACAACACTAAACACTGATGCGAGGCGTGTGTGTATGGAAAAAGGGAACAGGCTACTTTTCCTCATTTCATTGCCAGAGGAATGTTGTATTAAACCTTAACGTCCCCTCCCCCCCAACGAAAAAAACAGCCGCGGGTATAACGAATCGGCTGCATTGCATTGGGCAACGACACGCCACAGGGAACCTACGGTAACTGGACACTAACGGCGGCGCGATCCGCCGAAAATGCCGCCTAAGACTCCACGTAGAATCTGTCGGCCGACCTGGGCGCCGACGGTGCGCATCGTCTGCTTGGCCATGGTTTCCACCATTCCCTGGCGGCGCTTGGTGCCCCACAGCAAGTTCCCCAATCAACCCGCCACCTCCTCCAGTCTGCTGCTCCGCCGGCGCTCGGTTTGACTGCGCCGCGGCCGTCTCTGCCGACAGCGTCCGCCGGCTCAAAATCTCGTAGGCCGACTCGCGGTTCACTGGGTTATCGTACTTGCCGCCTACCGGGCTGCGTGCCCGCACGGCCGCGCGCTCTTCCGGCGTGACCGTTCCCATTCGGCAGCGCGGCGGACAGATTAGCGTGCGCTCCACTGGCATCGGCACACCCTTCTCCTGGAGGGTGGATACCAGCGCCTCGCCAATACCCAGCTGGGAGATCACCTCGGCGACGTCGATTTTGGGGTTGGGAACGAAAGTCTCCGCGGCGGTGCGCACCGCCTTCTGGTCACGCGGGGTGTAGGCGCGCAGAGCGTGCTGGATGCGATTCCCAAGCTGACCGAGAATCTCACTCGGTACGTCGTCCGGGAACTGCGAGCAGAAGTAGACTCCCACGCCCTTGGACCGAATGAGCCGCACGACCTGCTCCACTTTCTGACGCAAAGCCGGGGGCGCGTCGTCAAAGAGCAGGTGCGCCTCGTCGAAAAAAAACACCAGCTTAGGCTTATCGAGGTCCCCCACCTCAGGCAGATTCTCGAACAGCTCGGAGAGGAGCCAGAGGAGAAAGCTCGAATACAATCGCGGCTTCAGGATCAGTTGGTCGGCGGCGAGAATGTTCACGATGCCGCGGCCGTTTAAATCGGTGCGCATCAAGTCGTTCAGTTCCAGCGCGGGCTCGCCGAACAGGAATTCCCCACCTTCCCGCTCCAGCGTCAGCAGAGAGCGCTGGATGGCGGCCCCGGACTGGGTGCTCACCAGTCCATAGTTCGTCGAGATCTCCTTGCTATGCTCTGCGACGAACACGAGCAGGGCACGCAGGTCGTCGAGGTCAAGCAGGAGCAGGCCCTGGTCATCCGCCAGCTTGAAGGCTATTTCAAGCACCCCGACCTGGGTGTCGTTCAGTTCGAGGATGCGGCCCAGCAGGCTCGGGCCCATCTCGCTGATCGTCGTACGTACCGGATGGCCTAACTTGCCGTACAAGTCCCAGAACAACACCGGGCTGGCCTCGGGAGCGTAGCCCTCGATGCCGATCTGGGCGACGCGCTGAGTGATCTTCTCGTTTGTGGTACCAGACAGCGATAGACCAGCGATATCACCCTTCACGTCAGCCATGAACACCGGTACGCCCAGACGCGAGAAGCCCTCCGCCAGCACGAGCAGCGAAACGCTCTTACCGGTGCCAGTGGCGCCGGCCACCAGACCATGTCGGTTGCCATATTTGGCGAGTAAGTAAACGGGCTGCTCGCCCTTGCCAACAAGTATTTGATTCACACACCACCTCCTCTTTTCTATGTAGGGTCCAATTACCGCCCAAAGTCGCAATGAACAAGCGGCCTAAAGCGAACAGAGTGAAAGCAACGTCGCTTTAGGCCATTCGGCTTAAATTGCTTTGTTAGCTTTCTATTTGCTAAGCGCTTTTTTTATCACTCCAACAATAGCCATTAATACACCACCACCTACACCACCACCGGCAATACTTCCAATAATGCTACCAATATCCATACCGCCAGCACCAGTAGCAATGCCCAACATCCCTAGAATTTGACCGCCAATCCCCCCGCCTACAATCCCAACAATCGAATTCCAGAGAGTGCCCAAAGATTGATTCTTCATCAAAGAACCGGCAACATTTCCACCGACTGCTCCACTGATTAACTGGATAACTAAAGGTAATAAGTTTTCCATAATGATTCCTCCTTCTGTTTAGTTGATATTTTAGATGCAAATTCCAACCTTGCATCTTAGTTATTATTGAACTGCTTAGCTTAATTCCTTAAAAACTGACGGCATTGTTGATAAGCGGCACTCCGGAAAAGGGATGCCGAATAAAAGACAATGAAAATAATTATTAAAAAATCTATTGAGCAGAACAATGTTAAACAACAAACATCCTAAACAAAAAAGCTGTAACCAACACAAAAGCCGGGCGGAAAAACGGCGTCCGCTTGATTGGTTATATCGCATTTAACTTATTCACCAATCTTAATTTCCACTTTTAATCTCTATTGTTTCTCTAATGGGTTTATTCCGAAGCTGATTATCGACATCACAAATTATCCGCATTAAAAGTATCTCCCCCTTTTAAATCACCTGATCTGAATCCTTTATAAAACCATCGCTTCCTCTGCTCAGAAGTACCATGAGTAAAACTCTCCGGCACGACGTATCCCTGAGTGCTTTTTTGAATGCGGTCATCACCAACCGCACTGGCGGCATTTAGTGCTTCGTCAAGATCTCCCTCTTCAAGTAAATTCATTCTTTCAGCATAATGAGCCCACACTCCGGCAAAATAGTCTGCTTGTAATTCAAGACGAACGAGATATTTATTAAACTCTTCATCGCTGAGTTTTGAACGGAGAGACATCACCTTCTCCATAATCCCGAGAAGTGTTTGAACATGGTGTCCCACTTCGTGAGCAATTACATAAGCCATGGCAAAATCACCCGGTGCCTTAAATCTTTGCTGCAGCTCATCATAAAAACTCAAATCAATATACAGTTTATAATCACCTGGGCAATAAAATGGACCGGTGGCGGCACCGGAAAATCCGCACGCAGACTGCACACTTCCGGAATAAAGAACCAGTTTCGGATAACTATAATTCGATCCTTCCTTACGGAATAACTCCGTCCAAACATCTTCGGTCTCTGCAAGAACCACTGATACAAATTGTGCAAGTTCATTCTCTTCTGCCGTTCCTTTATAAGGTGTAGTGGTCTGAGAATTCTCAAGCTGCACATTGTTTAAGAGTTGTGTTGGATCACCGCCAAGAAAATAAATTGCAAGTATGACAACTATTGTTCCGATGCCGCCGCCAACCATAACTTTAGGAGAACGACCACGGCGGTCTTCAACATTTGAGCTTTCTCTTCTGCCTTTCCAGAGCATAGTATTCTCCTTATTGTTTATATTATTCCGTATAAAACCCCACTTGCTGGTAAGCTCCTCCTCAAAACAAAAAAGGCCTATCGCTTTTTTATTCAGCAATGCGGCCTTGTTTTATTTTCATCCCTCATATAAAGTCCTTCCTCAGCGACACCCATTTTTTTACCCTGTTAGAAATGTCCCGCTTGCCTCATTAGCTATCAAATAACTAACGGGGTGAAGAAGCACAGGGTAAATACCACGTGTGAAATTCTTCTAACAGGGTTAACTGTGATTATTGGTTGCTGGGGTTTAATATTTTTTCTTCTATCTAATCTTATCAGGTAAAAAAGTCAACAAAAGAGCTTTGAAAGTTTTCTCCCCAGCGATGAAAACGCATATGCCGCTTATACTGATGGTTTAAATCTTTAACACGAGCTTTAAAGTCAGGAGGATTCTGAAAGTACGCTAAGAGAAACCGGAGGACATCAGTTCGCGTGATAGGCAATCCCTGGTTTTTGAATTTTTCCGCGGAGCGGTTTAAACGAAGGAGATTGCGAATTCTCAGGGTTTCCCTCAAATGAGACCGGATAAAAGATTTGTCAAAGTCAATAAGGTAGCCCTTTATGTTTTGGGGGTCAGTTGTCTGGAGGATAATATTTTTCAGGTTGAGGTCGCCGTGAAAAATACCCGCATCATGCATCGAGCGCACCAGTTCACCCACCTTTTTGATAACGCTTCTTTTCTCCAAAACCTTTTCCTTGGTTAAAGGCTGTCCTAACTCCTTAAGATAAGTTGCGAGGTCTTTTCCCGTCTTTAATTTCCCTGGTGACCAGGTCTCCCTGGTGAAATTTCCAGAAGACCTTCGTATGGCAGGCCGCTACTATGTCAGCAATGGGAACTCCTTTTTCTTTTGCCCGGTATCCGACCCAAAGCTCTTTTAAAGGCCGTGACGTTCCAAAATAAAGATCAGGAATAAGTTTGTGAATCATTCCTCCGCGTTGAAAATGGCGGATAACGATCCGCTCGTTTGCCTCTCCGGGTAGCGCGATGATTTTTAACGCTCCCCTTCCAAAATAATTTTCTTCTTTTGGGAAGGATTGTTTTAAAAAAAAGTCCGGATCAGCAATCCCCGCTGAAAGGAGCTTTTCCTTCCAGTCATCTTTTACAATGATGGCCCTCTTTCCTTGTTCGATGAGACTGTATGCAGGAGGAATGTTTTTTTTGTGGAACATGGTTTTTGGAAAAAATGGTTATTGTTAAAATGATGATACTAAACCATAAACTACTTTATTTTACAAGGAAATTCATTATATTGAAGCAGTTATCTTATTGACAAAGAGCCTCACTCCGATAAAATAGCCCCCATGGAAATAAAAAACCCAAGAATTCTTATGGTGCGCTTAGGCGCAATCGGGGATGTTATCCGCACGCTTCCTGCCTTAAGGGCGTTGCGGCACAATCTCCCTGACGCCTACTATCGCCTGGGTGGTTGAGGATCGGGCCGCTTCCCTTTTAATAAACCACCCTGATTTAAATAAAGTTTTTGTGCTCCCCCGGAAGGAGTGGCAAAAAAACCCTCTGAGCGTTAAAACCCTCAAAGAAATAATCCGGTTTATCGAAAAAGTTGAGAAAAGAAAATTTTGATCTTGTGCTCGACTTTCACGGGCTTTTCAAAAGCGGGCTCATCAGTTTTTTGACCGGAGTTAAACACCGGGTCGGCTACACCCGGAAATTTTCCAAAGAAGGAAATTTTTTATTTACCAACGACCAGGTCGCCCTTCCTGATTATAAAATCAACCGGGTGGAAAGAAATCTTTTGCTGGTGAAACACCTCGGTTTGAAAATTGATGAACATAACCCCCTTATCCCGATTTCGGAAAAAGACCGCGAGGTTGTTGACTCGACGATCTTTGCCGGATTAACCTCCTTTTCCGGGCCGAAGATCATCATGCATCCCGGAAGCAGCCCCAGCACCCCGTATAAAAGGTGGGACGTGCGCCGGTTCGCGCAGGTGGCAGACAGGATTATCCAAAAATACGGAGGGAAAATTTTTTTTACCGCAGGCAATGATGAACGAGAGCTTGTGAATAACATTACCGCACAGATGACCGAAACCCACTATGTTTTATGCCAACCAGAAACCCTCACTCAGTTAGCTGAGGCCATCAGGCGATGCGACCTTTTTATCGGCAATGACACCGCGCCCATGCACCTGGCCGTATTTGTCGGCACCCCGGTTATTGCCCTTTTTGGCCCTACTGATCCCATAGAAAACGCACCTTTCGGAAAAGGAGAAGCCATTGTCATCCGAAAAGATGTTTACTGTAATCCCTGCCGCATCCGGGAATGCCAAAACCTTCTTTGCATGGATGCTATCACCGTGGACGATGTTTTAGAGGCAGTTGACCGAGTCCTCCTTCGGAAAGGTTTTCATCCCAACCCTTATTAAAAATTGCTGGAAAAAACGGGCTGTCGTGGCGTTATGGGGCAAGATACGCTTTATTGACCCTTCCCGTTTCATAAAAACTTTAATGAATACCACTATAATTGATTATAAATTACTTGAGCATTGCCGATAAGTAGTATACAATCTTTGCCAACTCCTTGAAAAAACTTTTCAAAGTTAATAAATTCAGGAGAATATGTTATGAAGCCGATCAAAACATTTAATGTTTCGCCTTCGATTCCTGAAAAGCTGTTACCTTTAAAAGAACTTGCCTATAATTTCCGTTGGACCTGGAATCACGCCACCATAGAACTATTCCGGAGACTCGACAGTGAATTGTGGGAGAAGTGTTACCATAATCCCGTACTCATGTTGGGCATGATTGACCAGCATGTCTTAGAATCTACGCTCGATGACGAAGGCTTTATGAGCCATCTCACCGGTGTCTATACCCATTATCAGCACTATTTAACCCTAAACTCATGTTGGTTTTCACATGTCAACGGACATGATCCCAAGACTCGCATCGCCTATTTTTCCGCGGAATTTGGATTAACGGAATGCCTTTCAATTTTTGCGGGCGGGTTGGGAGTGCTCGCGGGAGATCATCTTAAATCCGCCAGTGACTTAGGTGTCCCTTTAGTCGGCGTTGGTCTTCTTTATCAAGAGGGGTATTTTCGCCAATACCTCAATGAAGCCGGCTGGCAGCAAGAGCTGTATGAAGAAAATGACTTTTATAACTTGCCCCTCCTCCCGGAGAAAAAACCTGATGGGACCCTTTCCAAGGTTGCAATTCCTTTTCCCGGAAGAACGGTTTTCGCTCAAATCTGGCGAGCCCAAGTAGGACGCGTCCCCCTTTACTTATTGGATACGAATATACCGGAAAATAACGCTGACGATAAAAAAATCACCTATCAACTTTACGGTGGTGATTCCGAAATGCGGATCAAGCAGGAAGTGGTGCTGGGGATCGGAGGATTCCAAGCCTTAGAAACGCTCGGGATCCAACCCACGGTCTTCCATATGAATGAAGGACATTCTGCTTTTCTCGCCATCGAACTCATCCGCTCGCTCATGAAAAAATATGGTTTAACCTTTAAAGAAGCACAGGGGATAGCATCGGCTGGGCTGCTCTTAACCTCCCATACCCCAGTCCCCGCCGGACACGACTACTTTCCTAATGACCTGATGACAAAATATTTTTCTCAGCACGCCAAAGACCTCGGATTAGACTGGCGTGAGTTCATGGCGTTAGGCAGAAAAAACTCTCAGGATAATACCGAACCGTTCTGTATGACGATCCTGGCCTTAAGGTTATCAAGTTACAGCAACGGAGTAAGCAAATTACACGGAAAAGTTACCCGTCAAATGTGGAAAATTTTTTGGCCGGATGTGCCGGAAGACGAAATCCCCATTGGCCATGTGACCAATGGAGTCCATTTCAAATCCTGGATTTCAGCGGAGATGAACCTGTTATACGACCGGTATTTAGGTCCCCGCTGGCAGGAAGAACCAGGAAAAAAAGAAATCTGGGAAAAAGCCAGAAGCATTTCCGGGGAAGAACTCTGGCGGACCCATGAACGGAGAAGAGAACGTTTGGTGGCTTTTGTACGAATGAGGCTGCGGCAGGCGGTTAGAAAAGTTAGGCGCTTCAAAGCGGGAAGTCGAAGTGTCCGATGAAGTATTAAATCCTGAAGTCTTGACCATCGGCTTTGCGCGGCGCTTTGCCACCTACAAACGAGCAACCTTGATTCTCAAAGATCCGGAACGGTTGACTCGCCTTCTCAATAATCCTCAAAAACCGGTTCAAATAATCTTTGCCGGCAAAGCCCATCCCCGGGATGATGAAGGGAAAAAACTCATCCAGCAAATTATTAGTTTGGTCAGGCGGGACGACTTCCGGAGGAAGATAGTCTTTGTTGAAGAATACGATATGACGGTCGCGCGGTATTTGGTGCAAGGGGTCGACCTCTGGCTTAACACCCCACGCCGCCTTATGGAAGCGAGCGGAACCAGCGGAATGAAAGCAGCCGCCAATGGGGTTTTAAACATGAGCATCCTGGATGGGTGGTGGGACGAAGCGTACTCACCTGGTATTGGCTGGGCAATCGGACGAGGAGAAAACTATGATGACTCAACCTACCAGGATCAGATAGAAGCTGAGGCAATCTATGACCTCCTGGAACAAGAAATCATTCCTCTTTTTTATGACCGCGGGGTTGACAAAATACCTCGAAAATGGGTTGCCCAGATGAAAGAATCTATTGCCAACCTTTGTTATTTTTTTAACACCAACCGGATGGTGCAAGAATACACCGAACGATTTTATGTTCCGGTCTCACGAAGGTATCAGCAGTTTCTATCCAATGGCTTAACGGACGCTAAAAAGCTCTCGTCCTGGAAAGAAAACGTTCAAAAGTATTGGCAGAAAATAAAGATAGAGTCCGTAACCACGGGGCCTTTAAACGATTTAAAAGTAAACGTTCAACTAACCGTTCAAACAGTTATTTATCTTGGAAATTTAACCCCGGATGATGTTACGGTTGAAATATATTCCGGAAAAGTTGATGCTCTTGGCACAATCATAACTCCAGAAACCGCCACGATGAATTTAGTGCGCTCACTCGGGGATGGGAAATACCTCTTTGAAGGACGGTGTGCTTCCTGCCAAAAAAGTGGTAATTATGGCCTTACCATAAGGGTGCTTCCTTTCCATCCCTACTTGGCAACGCGGTTTCTTCCTGGACTTATTTCCTGGTCCCAAAACATATAGATAACCTTCTTTTTTACAGCGTAAACCATGAGTCATTTCAGCTAATGTTTTTCTCATCGTGATTGATTCCCTCCGCTTTGACCACTTGGGTTGTTACGGATACCACCGTGAAACCAGCCCCGCGATCGATAAAATTGCCGGCGAAGGAATTACGTTTGATAGAGTCATGAGCCAATCTTCGTGGACCAAGCCTTCGGTTTCTTCCCTGTTAACCTCAACCTATCCCGAGATCCATGGCGTCAAGAGCATCGAAGACAGGTTATCCACGCAAGGGACTTTTCTGCCAACCATTCTTAAAAAGTTCGGCTATGTGACCGGGTGCATCCAAACCAACCCTTTTCTTAACGCGGAAAGTGGTTTTAATCAGGACTTTGATTTTTATCTCGAACTCTTTGATAAAGCTCCGGGGATGTATAAACCCAGGATCAATGAGGCTATAAATGCAGTGTTTGATTGGGTTGATCAGTTTACCACTAATCCTTTTTTTCTCTATCTGCACGTGCTCGATACCCATAACCCTTATGCTCCGCCAAAAGAATTTAACCGGTTTGGAGACACGGAGCGCGACCTTTTTGACGGGGAAGTACGATTCGTTGACTATTATATTGGCCATATTCGAAGTTACTTAGCTTTGAAGGGATTGCAGGAAAAAACCATCTTCATTATTACTTCCGATCACGGCGAGGAGTTTGGGGAGCACGGCCACAGCTATCATGCAAAACATCTCTACGAAGAGGTCCTCCGCGTACCCTTAATCATCTCGTCTCCCGCGCTCATCCCTTCCGGTCTTTCCATCCCTACCCAAGTGAGGTCACTTGATATTGTACCGACGATATTAGACCTCCTCGGGATACCCCCTTTGGCAAAACACCAGGGAGAATCCCTTATTCCTTTACTTAACCTTGCCTCTGCGCCCGAAAGACCGGCACTGAGCCAAATAGGCGAAGGCAATCCGGCTGAGAAAAAAAGCGAACTGATTTCCCTTAACACCGGAGACTATAAGCTCATCTGGGATAAACACACAGATACCAAAGAGCTCTATCATCTGAAGACTGACCCCCATGAAAAAAACAATATCGCTTACGAGGAAAAGGAGAAGTGCCAGGACCTTCAAAACCACGTGAAAAAAATTCTTCAACCCCCTGATGAAACGC
>CAVTQE010000057.1:0-68178 GCA_963736755.1 uncultured delta proteobacterium
CAGGTAACATTGGGTATCGGCGACCCCAGGTGCGCTTTACCTACACCTATCCCGTGAACGCCCAGAACAAGCTTATCGGCGCCATTGCCGCGGTGAGGTTTAAGGGATTGTCTAATGAAGATATAGATGGTGATAGCAAAAATGATGGCGAGGATTCGGGGTGGCCAATGGTACAGGGGAGAATTGCCTGGGCCACTAAACAACTTTTTTGCACTGAGAAAGAAAGCGTATTCGGTATCTCCGGACATTATGGAGAAGAGAAAATTGATTGGAGTATGAAAAATGCAGCGCTTCATCAGAAAACCCCGAACAGCTGGTCTATCAATGCCGACTATGAAGTGCCCCTTACAAAATGTTTAACCTTTAAAGGGGAATGGTTTTTAGGTGAAAATCTCGATGATTTCTTTGGCGGCATCGGTCAGGGGATCAACACACTTGATGTAAAACAAAAACAGTACACATCAACTATCAAATCAATGGGCGGGTGGACCCAGCTTACGTATCAATACAACAAATGGAAATATAACGTTGGCGCGGGCATTGATGATCCCCGGAACTCGGATTTGAGCACCGCATCGGCGGCGAAAGACGCAATGCGAAGCCGGAACACTTTTTATTTTGGAAACTTTTATTATAACCTGATACCTCCGGTGAACCTCTGTTTGGAATATAGTCATTGGGACACCGAATACAAGGGCTTCGCAGATGGAAAAGACAACCGGATTCAGACTTCAGTTATCTTCAGCTGGTAACATGATAGCTGCGTAACGATTTTAACATTGTTTGTAAAGAAAGGAAGATGAGATATGACACAGGAAGTGAAGAATAGAGGATGGAGTGTTACATTCTCAGGCACAGCGATTAACTTAGCTCTGGGTATTCTTTATACCTGGAGTATTTTTAAAGGCGCTATAAAATCCTCGATCGAAGCAGGAGGTCCCGGGGCCTTTAATTGGGATGTCGCCAAACTTAATGATCCGTATTCAGTGTGTTGCTTGGTTTTTGCATTCGCAATGATTCTGGCGGGAAAGTGTCAGGACAAATTTGGTCCTCGGTTAACTGCGTTTATCGGCGGCATTTTGGTTGGGATAGGGTTTATTTGGATTTCCCAAACCACCAGTTATAGTGCCTGGGTTCTTGGGTTTGGAGTGCTGGCAGGTACAGGAATAGGGTTTGGTTATTCAGCCGCAACGCCTCCTGCCCTCAAGTGGTTTCCCCCGGCTAAAACGGGGTTGATTGCGGGATTAGTGGTTGCTGGTTTTGGGCTGGCTTCGGTGTACATTGCTCCCCTTTCCCAATACCTTCTTAAAATCTGGGGGCTGCAGCATGCGATGATGTTTTTCGGTATTGCTTTCTTACTGGTAGTATGCGGGTTGTCAATAAAATTGGTTAATCCCCCTGCAGGATTCTATCCCAGAAAACGCGGTCAAAAATCCGAGCGGTGCCCAAAAAACAAGCGAGTGTTGCCGCTGCAATACCGATTCAACAAGATTGTAGTCCCTCGGTGATGATGAAAACCCCGACCTTTTACCTTTTATGGTTTCTCTACTTTATCGGATCAGGGGCTGGACTGATGGTTATCAGCAGTGTAGCGGGAATGGCAAAAAAAAGTTTAGGAGAAGCTGCTTTTGTCGCGGTCGCAATTCTGGCAGTGGGAAATGCCGCGGGCCGGATTATTGCCGGGATACTCTCCGATAAGATTGGCCGTAAACATACTCTTTTTATTATGCTGGCTTTTCAGGCTGTTTTAATGTTTGTCGCTATTCCGGTCGTTGGCTCTAAAACTACCAGTGCTTTTGTTCTGGTATTTCTTGCTACTCTAATTGGTTTTAATTACGGTACCAACCTTTCTCTTTTTCCTTCGTTTACCAAGGATCTTTATGGGCTCAAGAACTTCGGAGTTAATTATGGTATCGTTTTTACTGCCTGGGGGGTCGGAGGATTGGTATTAAGCCGGTTATCTCAGATGCTTCAGGCAAGCAGTGGCGGGAGTTTCTCTTCTTCCTTTGTGACTGCCGGGATTTTACTGGCAGTTGGCGCTATCCTTGCTTTTACCCTAAAAACGCCTAAACCTCAACTGGTAGTAAAGAAATAAATTTTTTACCGACATTGTTAACAGGACGGCGGAGCAACCTTTTTAGGTTTTCTCCGCTGTTTTGTTGTGGGACCGATATCTTATTTTTATACCAAGTCGCCTTCATTTGCATATCTTTGTTGTCTCCTCGTCAGTTTGGTGAACGGAAAAGTTATACGTAAGGTGTCAGGACACTTCGACGTCGTAATTCACGTTTTGGTCGTCGCGGCCTCGATCTGCTTTTGAATGCAACTTGGTATTAAGCTATAGACAGGAGCGAAAGGAAAAAATTATTTTTTCTCAGAAGAAGAGACCTTGATAATGGTCTTTACATTACCTCGCGGGTTAAAATCTCCAATCACTTCTAAAGACTTTGGTTTAAGCGCGGTATGGAGGTCGCGGTATATTTTATTTGTCACTTCTTCATGGGAGATATAAATGCTCCGATACTGATTGAGGTAAAGCTTGAAAGATTTTAACTCCACGATGAACTGGTCAGGGATATACATAATGCGGATCAAGGCAAAATCCGGATATCCTGAACGGGGACAAAGGCAGGTAAATTCAGGGAAGGTGATTTCTACGGTATAGTCCTTTTCAGGATTGGGATTAGGCCAGAATTCTAACTGCGCCTCCGCAATTTCTTTTTCTCCATATTTTAGCTCGGCCACGGGATCTCCTTTTGATTAGAAATGTGATAACGGACATTCCTCACACAATGGTTTGGGTTTACAATAAAGATATCCGGTGTGCACAATGAGCGCATGAAACTCATTATATAACTGCACATCGAGAGGCAGATTATCCATAAAGAATTTCTGGTACGCGTCATAGGAGTCGTCGCTTTTCATAAACCCATGCTGACTGAAGATTCTTTTGGTATAAGCGTCAATAACAAAAATTGGTTTTCCCAGCGCGTATAACAGAATGCTGTCCGCGGTCTCTGGTCCGATGCGATAAAGGCTGAGAAGTTCTTCACGCAAGTTCGCCAGAGGAGACTTCTTCATTTTTTTTATATTAAAATTATACTTATTTCCAAAATAATCCGCAAAAACTTGCAGCGCCTTCGCTTTTTGGTTAAAAAAACGCGCCGGCCTAACCAATTCACCGAGTTTTTTTTCATCCATTTTTTTTATTGCTTCAAAGCTAAGCTTACCCGCATTTTTTAACTCCCCGATTGCTCGCTTCGCATTTTTCCAGGTAGTGTTTTGAGTCAAAATCGCCCCAAAGATTACTTCTTCTGAGGTCTTGGCGGGCCACCAATGTCGTGGCCCAAAGGCAGATAAAAGAGACCGGTAAATTTTTAACAAAGAAGGTTGTGACATGGTAAAAGCAAGATTCTGATCTGGCAGATTACCTGGTAGTGCCTTGAATTACCTCACCCGTTTTTTCGATATCCTTGCCAACCCCGCGGACAGTATTGCACCCGGCCAGGATCGCTGAACTCAAAATAATTACCAGCAGCAAGACACTCATTCGTTTAATCATTGTTTTGCCTCCTTTATATTTGGGATTAACAACGAACGTATAATTTATTATTTTATCGTAAAATCCGAAAAATATAAAGTCAAAAACTTCAACGATACCCACCCCAAAGTGAGAAGGATTTTTTCCTTGACTTTTTCCTGGTTGGTATTAAAAAACAAAAAAATATCAACCCCAAAAAGATGAATGATAAGTGACGGAGCGGAACAGGGTGTCTTTGATGGGAAGAATTTTCATGACTGATGAGAATAAAAAAATAAGGCCGAATCGCCGGTTAAAAAGGCGATGGGCCTTTTTTATTTTGTGGCGGGATACATTCGACTAACACTTGTACTTTCACTTGCACTGAAGTAGTCGGTTTTTATACAAATACATATAAACATTGTTAGGCCGATTTGTTGAAATTATTACCGGTTAATTTTCAGGATCTATGGAAAACGAATATGGTTTTCGAGTGAACTTTTCGACACGCGGAGATACACGTTCATGATTTTCGAACAACCATCAGCGCTCAGAAGACGTATCAGCGAGGTGACCAATAGAGAAGCGTCGAGCAAGCTCACTATTTTTGAGGACACGTCAGAATTCATGTCAATCGACGCAGGCGACATCCTGCGACTATCCGGCAACGACTACTTGGTAATGGGCCATGCACGGGAAGGCCGGTTCGGAATAGACGAGCAAACCAAGTTCTGGGTCAAGACCTCCATTGATCTTACCACCGGTGCAAAGAAGATTATCAAAATGGTCTTCCGCGAAACGTTTAACAGCCGAATCGGGGAAACCGTATTTCGATGCTTACGAAGTCCGGAAAAGGAGTCTGCGATTCTTCGAAAGATGCACGGACACCCAAATTTTATGCACGGTCAATCGGTGCATGATGCGGCCGGCAACCTGGTGCGGATCATTGACTTCATATCAGGCCACTCGCTCTATGACTATCTGCGAGAGCAAAAAATGTCTCATGAGGAATACTACCGCCAGGAGCTCTCCAAAGTTATGCAACTATTTATAAAGTGCATCGAAGCGATTGCACATTTACATAAGCAAGGATTGCATCACGGTGATATCCGGGCCGACCACATTATCATAAAGAACAAAATGGATACTTATGTATGGATCGACTTCGACTATGAAGTCGACTATCTGAACTATGACTTATTCTGTTTAGGCAACGTCCTTCAGCAGGTGGTGGGAAAAGGGAGACATTCTTTAGACGACATCCGTCTTCGGCCATCGAATTATCCATACTTCAACAACACGTTGACTCCAAACGACATGTCACTGATGTTCGGGCATAGGGTCACCAACTTGCGTAGGCTCTATCCATACATATCGGAAGCTTTAAACGAAATTCTTATGCGTTTCTCTGCTGGAGCTACAGATTTCTACAAAAGTGTGAACAGCCTTCTGGGAGATCTTTGTTTTCTGTTTCCTTCTTGAAGGTGATAAGGGACTTTTTTGAAGTTTTGAAAACATCGCCAAATCGGCTATTCGTCAATGCGCCGCGGGACTAACATTCTGCTGCAAAGGACGTCTCGTACCTCTCGCCACCCCTGAGCATCACGTTAGGCCAAAGAGCCAGGAAGAACGCCGCGATGTCGGGAAACGGATGAATGTAAATAACGTGAGGTTTAAATGAGAGCACATGATACTGATGACCTTGCACTACTTGACCGACCCGAGGTTTTATCCCGTCTTTTTTATCCTCGGAAAGAGCTCCCCGAAATTCCGGTCACTGCCAAGGCGATGACCTCTTTTATTACTGTTGATGAGGGGATTTCTATCGGGTGCAGGTTTTATCCAACAAACAAGGAAGCGGCCACTATTTTTTATTTTCATGGGAATGGTGAGATTGCAAGCGACTATGACTATGTTGCGTCCGCTTTATAATGAAATCGGTTTTAACCTTTTTGTTGCTGATTATCGGGGGTATGGGTTAAGCAATGGGGAACCAACCGCCACCGCTTTAATAAAAGATGCTCATGCTTTATTCCATGGTTTTATCAAGGTTCTCGAAGAACTGAGCTATAAAGGCGATATTATTATCATGGGGAGGTCACTCGGAACTGTTCCGGCGATTGAAGTTGCGGCTCACTATCAGCAGGGTCTCACGGGGCTCATTCTTGAGAGTGGGTTTTCAAACACGATGACGCTCATTGATTATTTTGGGTTTGCCGAATTGTTCGCGGGGATAAAAAATTTCAAAGGGTTTGGAAATGGAGATAAAATTAAAGCAGTGTCCCTTCCCACTCTCGTGATCCACGCGGAAAAAGACAGGCTTATTCCGGCAAGCGAGGGCAGGGAACTCTACGATCTTTCCGGGTCAACAAGAAAAAGACTCGTGATCATTCCGGGAGCAGGTCATAATGATGTGATGATGGCAGGAAGGGAACACTATTTTCGCGAGATTGAATCGTTTATCAGAATGGTTAGCGGTTAAGAGAACCAAGATAACTGAAACGGTAAGGAAAGTAGAGGACCTCTTCCCATTTGTGCAAAGTTTCCCCAACAAAATAATCAAAAAAGGAGAGTTTTTTCTTCGGGTAGATAAGCTCTGGCTCTCCTTTTATTCCCCCCATCTTGGCGGCAATATCCACCGCATCACGAAAATTTCCCAGTTCATCAACAAGCCCAAGAGCTTTTGCTTGAGCACCGGTAAAAATCCTTGCATCGGCAATGGACTCACCTTGCTCTTTGGTTAAATGCCGTGAATTAACGACTGCTGATACGAACTGATGGTGTATGTCATCAACCACTGCTTGGAGTAAACTTTTCTCCTCATCGGTCATCTCCCGAATGGGTGACATAACGTCTTTGTATTTTCCACTTTTTAGGACAACGCCCTTAAGCCCGATTTTACCTAATAGCTCCTCGAAATTGGCATATTCCACAATCACGCCAATACTTCCCGTAATCGCACCCGCATTGGCGACAATGGTATCGCAGGCACAGGCCACATAATATCCCCCCGAGGCACCGAGGGAACCGATAGAGGCAACCACTTTTTTTTCTTTTTTTATTTTTTTGATTTCCTCGTAAATTTCTTGGGAGGGGCCAACTCCGCCACCGGGAGAATCAATGCGAACGACGATCGCCTTTACTTTATTGTTCTTTTTAAATTCATGGAGTTGATCGATAATGGCAAGGGAGTCGGTAATGACTCCGGTGATAGGAACAACCCCGATTTTTTCTCCCAGCGAAAGGTTGCTCTCTTTGCCGATGAAAGAGGAAAAGAAAATTGCGACAGAAGAAAAAAAGGAACAAAGCAACACATAAACCGATTAAGCCTTTTAAAATAGGATGTTTCTTCGTCGTCATGGCTATCCAACGTTACGGTTTAACATAATCAGACGCACGATCACGCGTATCATTCTTCTGATGAAGGCTTTGCCTCGGTCAAACTTTCAGGAGCAGCGGCTTCGGCTTGCGGTTCTTCTTTAATGGGTTCACCCTTTTCCTCAGCGCCTTCTGACTCTGTGGTTTCTCTCGTTCCTTTTTCTGGGGGAGTAGCCTTTGTTTCTAATATTTCTCCTAAAGACGTTGCCGGAGCTTCCTGAACAGTAAGATATTTTTTTGCCTCATCGTCTTCGGTTTTCTTTTCTAACCCTTTGAGGCTTAAACCGATCTTTCTATCTGCTTCGTCAATATGAATAATCAAAGCCTTGAGAGAATCTCCAACTTTTACAAACTCAGAGAGCTTTCCAGCCTTATCCTTGTTTATTTCCGAAATGTGTATGAGACCTTCAATCCCTTCGGCAAGCTCAAGGAATATACCAAAGTCGGTAATATTGGTAACTTTGCCTTCGAATACTTCTCCGGGGGAGTATTTATGAGAGATTCCTTCCCACGGATCTTTTTCCAACTGTTTTACTCCGAGAGAGAAACGTTCTTGTTTTTCGTCAATATTGAGGACGATAGCTTGAATTTTTTGTGCTTTTTTATAGACCTCGCCAGGATGTTTGATCTTCTTGGTCCAGGAGAGATCAGAAATGTGGATTAACCCATCAATACCTTCATCTAAGCCTACAAACAGGCCGAATTCAGTAATATTTTTAATGGTTCCTTCAATAATGGTTCCTACGGGATATTTTTCTTTAACAATATTCCACGGATTAGGCTCTAACTGCTTTATGCCTAATGAGATTCTCTTTTTAGGAGGATCAACACTTAAGATGATCGCTTCAATCACATCATTGAGAGAGACAATCTGCGAAGGGTGGCGAATCTTTTTATTCCAGGAGATTTCCGAAATATGGATAAGTCCTTCGATGCCTTTTTCGAGTTCCACAAATATACCGTAATTGGTAAGGCTTACCACTTTACCCGTAATTCTTTTTCCCACCGGGTATCTTCCGGAAGCATTCGCCCAGGGGTCGGCGCTTAACTGCTTGAGACCAAGAGAGACCCGTCCTTTATCTTTGTCCATGCCAATAACTTTTACTTTTATTCGGTCTCCCAAAGAAAACATCTCCGAAGGGTGGTTGACTCGCCCCCAGGACATATCCGTAATATGTAAAAGTCCGTCAACGCCTCCCAGGTCAATAAACACTCCATAATCAGTAATATTTTTTACTGTGCCCTCAATAACACTGCCTTCTTCCAAGGTCTTGAGGGTTTCGCCTCTTAAGGTTTCTCGTTCTTTTTCCAAAATAGATCGGCGAGAAATAACAATGTTACCCCGTTTCTTATTGAATTTTAAAATTTTGAATTTAAAAGTCTGGCCGATCAATCGGTCCATGTCCTTGACCGGGTGGAGGTCAATTTGTGAGCCGGGAAGGAAAGCCCTGACCCCGATTTCCACGGAAAGACCTCCTTTGATCCGGGAAATCACTCTCCCTTCAATTGTCTCGTCATTTTCATAGACCTTGCCGATTTTGTCCCAGACCTTCGCTTGATCCGCCTTGGTTTTAGAAAGAACAATCAGTCCTTCTTCGTCTTCTCTTCGTTCCAAGAGGACATCAACTTTATCGTTTACTTGTATCGAGACCCCCCCGGTTTCATCCTGGAATTCTCGGATGGGGATTTGTCCTTCAGATTTATACCCCACATCTATCAAAACATATTCGGCACTGATTCTGACGACCGTTCCTTCAACGACCTCTCCTTCCTGGATGTCTTTCAAGGTATTTCCATAAAGTTGATCCATCATTTCATAGGAATCATCTGGATCTCCTTCCTGCTCGTCAGCGGCTGCGATGACCGGCTGAGTCTGAATTTTTTTCTCGATTATCGTTTCACTTTTATCCATTCAATTTTACCCCCTAATTTTTTTTTGCTTGGATGACTTCCATCATCCGGGCAATAACCTCTTCAACAGTCATTGCCGAAGAATTTATTATAACAGCATCAGGCGCCGGCTTTAAAGGAGCATGGCTTCTTGTACTGTCATTATGGTCTCGTGTTATGATATCCTGCGTTACTTGCTCCAGGCTTATTGATAAGCCTTTAAGCGTTAATTCCTTAAATCTTCTTTTCCCCCGCTCTTCGGGCGTTGCGTCTAAGAAAAACTTAACCTCCGCGTCAGGGAAGACTACTGTCCCCGCATCTCTTCCTTCTAAAACCAGTTTTCCTTTTTCTCCTATCTTCCTTTGGAGAGCCGTGATCTGGTCTCGAACGGCTTTTCTGGCTGATATCCGCGAGGCAAGCATGCTTATCTCGGGAAAGCGGATTTGCTCAGAAACATCGCGACCGTGGTTCAGAATCGTTATCTTTCCCTTTGTAGTGCGAAAGGTAACCTCCAGGTTTTTACAGAGGTCTACCAATGCGTCTTCATTTTCTTCCGCGATTTTTTTTTGCAACGCTTCAAGGGCGACAATACGATATAACGCCCCGGAGTCAACATAGGTATATCCTAAAAGATTTGCGAGGCCAAGGCTTACCGTGCTTTTCCCTGCACCCGAGGGGCCATCTATGGTAATGATCGAGACCATGAGCGCGATATTTTACTGAGATAATGAATCCAATAATTCCATAAAATTGGGAAACGAGGTGGCAATCGGTGCCGTATCCTCAACAATCGTTTCCCCGGATGCGGTTAATCCGGCAATAATAAATGCCATGGCCACTCGGTGGTCTCCATAACTTGAAACTCGGGTGCCTTTAAGTTTTTGAGGACCCGTGATTGCCATGCCGTCTTCGAATTCTTCCACCTGAACCCCAAATCGTCTTAACCCCTCAGCCATAGCCTTAATGCGGTCCGTTTCTTTTACCCGAAGTTCTTTGGCATCGCGAATAATCGTTGTTCCTTCAGCTTGAGAAGCAGCCACTGCCAGAATCGGAAGCTCATCAATCGTTCGGGGGATAAGATCACCGCTTACTTCTACCGCCTTTTAACAAAGAAGATTTTACGATTATATCCGCTCGTTTTTCTCCGCCCTCTTCTTTTATCTCACCGATTTTGATATCCGCCCCCATGTTTTTGAGGACGTCTAAGATACCCGTTCGCAAAGGATTAATGCCAACGTCGCGAATAATTACCTCGGAATCAGGAATGATTGCTCCACCGACAACAAAAAAAGCTGCGGATGAAATATCTCCGGGAACAAACAGAGAAAAGGCCTCTAACTCCGAGAAACCTTCTACCCGAACCATGGTGTTTTTGGTCTCAACATGAGCGCCAAGCGCTTTCAACATCCGTTCGGTGTGGTCTCGGGAGAGGACGGGTTCAATCACTTCCGTTACACCGTCAGCATAAAGGCCACCGAGAAGAATAGCCGACTTTATCTGTGCACTCGCAACCGGGGTGTGGTAGGTAATCGACCTTAAGTTTCCTCCGCGGATCGCTAAGGGTACACAATCACCACCCTCACGGCCATCTATTTTTGCTCCCATCGCCCGCAAAGGCTCAGTTACTCGTTTCATGGGCCTTTTACGCAGAGAGGCATCACCTGTAATAACCGAAAAGAAATTTTGTCCCCCAAGAAGGCCGGTTAACAACCGGGTGGTTGTCCCCGAATTACCGGCATCAATGATATCAGAGGGTTCTTGAAGGCCTTTTAATCCTTTTCCCCAAATAGTATACTCGGTCCCGCTTCCTTCTATCGTTATCCCCAGTGACTGGAATGCTTTCAGCGTGTTGAGGGTATCGTCACCCGGACAAAAATTAGTTACCTTGCTTTTCCCTCGGGCAAGAGAACCAAAAATGATCGCTCGATGCGAGATCGATTTATCACCGGGGGGATAGATTGCTCCCCTTAACCGTTTATTTTTATTAACTATAATAGATTCCACTGATTTCAAAATTAATCTTCTAAAAATAGTATAGCTTTAATAAAAAAGTCAAATGTTTTATTTTTAAAAAGGCCCTTTTCTTTTAACTAATTAACCCTCGCCGAATCCGTCTGGATTCTTCAAATTTTCTGACCAGTTCGTCTCCATCACCGCGATTGATTAATTCTTTTAACTCTTCTAAGGTCTTCTGAAAACCTTCCATTAAATTTACCAGGTTTTCTTTATTCATCAAGGCAATATCTTTCCACATGATGGGATGGCTTGCGGCAATTCGGGTAAAGTCTTTTAAACCCCCACCGGAAAATTTAAAAACACTTTCTTTCTCATGATTAATTTCATGAAGATAATTTACGAGGGCAAAAGCGATCATGTGGGGTAGGTGACTTACTGCTCCTAAGATTTGGTCGTGTTGCTCGCTATCCATAAAAAAAACTTCTGAACCTACTGAGATCCAAAGATTTTTTATTTTTTCTAAAGCTGAAGGGTCAGTCTTTTTCGAAGGAGTGAGAATGCATTTCTTTTCCAGAAAAAGATCGGAAAATGCTGCCTCAACCCCTGAATTTTCCGTTCCCGCTATGGGATGAGAGCCAACAAAAAAGACTCCGGGCAAGGAGAGCTTATCTGTTTCGATCATGATTTCATTTTTAACACTCCCAACATCAGTAATGATGGCCCCCTTTTTGAGCGCGGGTAGTACTTTTTTAATGATGGGAATAATGTCTTTTACCGGGGTGGCGATTACGACTAATTCTGCATTTTTTACTCCTTCGTCAAGATTAAGGGTAAACTCATCCACCACGTTAAGGTCCTTTGCTTTTCGGAGGTTTTCGGGGGTTCTGCCGATCCCCACGATGTGATTGAAGATTCCTTTTTGTCGCGCGGAAAGCGCAAGAGAGCCTCCTATCAGTCCTACCCCAACTATTGCTACGCTGTTAAATTTTACCATTCTTACGCTCATTGATGATTGAGAAGTGCTTTTTTTAAGGTGTCGATGAATCTTTTATTTTCTTCTGGAGTCCCTATACTGAGCCGAATATATTCGGGAAAACCAAAGGACGTTAATGGCCGCACAATAACGCCCATCCGTAACAGGGAATCATACACGCGGGGGCATTTTTCTCCCAGGTGGATCATGATAAAGTTGCTCTGACTGGGAATATAGTTTACCCCGAGTTGGTCTAATTGCTGGTACACATATTTCCGGCCGTCAGAGACGATCTGAAGGGTTTTCTCAAAATGCTCGTTATCGTCTAAGGCTGCTAACGCCGCAACCTGAGCAAGAGAATTTACATTAAAGGGTTGGCGCACTTTATTCAAATAGTGCGTTAATTCCTGCGGAGCTAATCCGTATCCGATGCGTAACCCCGCAAGTCCATAAACCTTAGAGAACGTTCTCAAAGTAATAATCCAATGCTGAGCGTCCAAATAATTTTTGCCCTGGGGAAAATCAGGCTCCTCGACAAACTCACCGTAAGCTTCGTCTAAAACAATGATTATAGGAGCGGGAATATTTTTGAGGAATTCTTCAAACTCTTTCTTTTTTACTATGGTGCCGGTTGGATTGTTGGGGTTATTAATAAAAATTATTTTTGTCCTCGGACTGATTTTTTCCAACACTGCGCGCAAATCAATACTGAAATTTTTTAAAGGCACCCTTATCGGAGTACCATCCATTGCTTGGGTGAATTTGGCATAAAGAGAAAATGTAGGTTCAGGGATGATCACCTCATGTCCCGGTCGTAAAAAAACTTTGCTCACAAGTTCCAGGATCTCGTTTGACCCGTTCGAGGGAATAATACAGTCCTGAGGGATGCTTAATTTTATTGATAACTTCTCCTTGAGCAAAAGGCTGTTTGCATCCGGATAACGATGGATAGTGCTTAGACACTTTTTCATGGCTTCGATAGCTTTGGGGGAAGGGCCCAAGGGATTTTCATTGGAAGCCATTTTAATTGCTCCTCTGATACCATACTCTTTTTCTAATTCTTCGATAGGCTTTCCGGGAATATAAGGAGTAATTTGTTTTACCCCTTCACTTACTAAGCGGTCAGCAGAAATCATAAACCACTCTCTTTCCAATCCTCTTACATCTGACGGTAATTACAAAAAAGACCAAAGTAGTTCACTTGGTCCAGGGTTACATCTCATATAGGCAAAGTGTGCTAACGAATATGCCCTGTTGCACTCTCGGTTCAGATTAATTAAAAAAAACAGTATTACCCTGCAAGTCCAGGGTAAAATAGTTCTGTCAAAACCTAACGGGGTTAAAAGATAAAGAACGATACATTATGTGCTCCGGGGGTAGGAGCCTAAGACCTTTAAAAATTTGACCATCTTTTCTATTTCTTTAAGAGCTTTTTTTAACTTAGTATCAGCAACATGTCCCTCTACATCAACAAAGAAAAAATATTCCCACGGGCTGTCTTTTAAAGGCCGAGATTCGATTCTCGTCATATTAATCCCATAATGAGCAAAAGGATAAATTATTTTGTGTAATGCCCCAGCCTTATGTTTAATAGAGAACATGATGGAGGTTTTATCTTGACCGCTTTTTTCCGTGCTTTGGTGGCTTATCACCCAGAACCGCGTGAAGTTTTTGGAATAGTCCTCAATTTTGTTTTTGAGGATTTTTAGATCATAGATTTTTGCGGCAAGCTTGCTGGCAACCGCTCCCACCGAGGGATCTTCTTTGGCTTTTTTGGCGGCCTGGGCAGTACTTGAGGCTTCCTTGACCGGGATATCCGGAAGGTAATGGGCAAGCCAACGACTACACTGAGCTAACGCTTGAGGATGGGAATAGATTTTTTTGATATTTTCGATCCGGTCACGCGAACTCAAGAGATAAAGAGAGACCTCTAAGGAAATTTCCGCACAAATTTTTAACGGGGTCTCAATAAACATATCCAGGGTTCGGTATATGGAACCTTCCGTGGAATTTTCTATTGGTACCACTCCATAGTCACACTGTTTCTTTTCCACCTCTCTAAAAATCCCTTCGATTGTCGGTAAGGGGATGAACCGGGGGGAGTGCCCAAATTGCTGTAATGCCGCTTGATGAGAAAAAGTAGCCTCTGGCCCCAAGTAGGCAATTTTTAGCGATTTTTCTAAAGAGAGGCACGCGGAAATTATTTCTCCAAAAATAATTCTTAGATTTTCATTGCTCAGCGGGCCGTGATTCAGCTTCTCTAATCTTTGGTGAATAATTTTTTCCCGGTTGGCTGAGTACGGCTCAATCTTATATTTTTTTTTGAACATCCCGATCTCTTTTGCGAAACGCGCCCGCGCGGAGATGAGGTTGAGGATCTGCTCATCTGTCTGGTTAATTTTTTTTCTCAGATCTTGTAAATGCTTATCAAAGGTCATGGGTATCATTTGAGTTTTTAAGTTTTTATGAGGAAAAATTGCAAAAATAGTATCACAATTTCATTAAAAAGCAATGGTTTCCTTAAAGCTTTACAAGCGGTTGAAAAAATAATAAAATCTATCTAAAAAATATTTTTTTGTTTTAGAAACATTACCATGCCTTTTCTAAAAATAACGCCAACCCTCCGAGATAAGTTCATTTTGGCCTTTTTACTGGTGGTCGGCTTTACCGGTATCTCAGCCGGTTTAGCAGGCAATTATCTCATCAATAAATTGGTGATTGAGGAGACGAAAGAGCGGGTGAGTGCTGATTTAAATGCTGCCTGGGGAATTTATGAGCAAGAGCTGACAAATATTAGAACAAAAATCCAGATAACTGCGGAGAGGTTTTTTTTAAGGAAAAGTTTATCGAAAGGTGATTTGCATTTAATCAAAACTGAACTGGACCAAATACTTAAAAATGAAGGATTGGATATTCTTTTCCTTACTGATCCTGAGGGAAAAATTATCTACCGAGCGCATAACCCCGAGAAAGAAGGAGATGATTTTTCTTCCCATCCGCTGGTTCACCTACCACTCAACAAAGAGATCATTCAGACCGCCTTTATAATTCCAAGGAATGACATTAATAAGGAAGGAGAAAGGGTTGCCAGAAAGGCAGCGATTCCTTTTACCCCAATTTCCGAGGTAGGGCATCCCTTAAAACAAAAAGAAGATAGTGCGTTAGTATTGGGTGCCGGGGTTCCCGTTTTGAGCAAGAAAGGTAAGCTGCTCGGGGTCCTTGCTGGTGGCGTTATTCTTAATCGCAACTATGGGTTGGTGGATAAAATTAAAAACCTTGTTTTTAAAAAGGTGTCTCGTAAAACAGAGGAGGTTGAGGTTGTCACAATATCTTTGGGGGATCTTCGCATTGCCACAACGTATTTAGATAAACAAGGAAATCGCGCCATTGGGACTCGACTATCCCCCGAAGTGTCTCAAAAAGTACTTGTTGAGGGAAAAGATTTTCTTGAACGGGCATTAGTAGTTGATTACTGGTATATCACGGCATACGAGCCAATCAAGAGTGTTTCGGGAAGACCGATCGGTGCCTTGGGTGTGGGAATTTTTGAGGAAAAATACTTTTACGCGCGTAATGAAGTGGTAATGATTTTTGTAAGCTTAATTGTTATGGCGATGATTCTTGCTTTCACGCTTTCTTATATTTTAGCGCGTAACATCACCCGGCCGGTTAAAATCCTTGCTCGCGAAGCAGAAAAGATCGGGCGCGGAGAATTTGTTCACATCACGCCTCCTTCGCATGATGAAATCGGGCGTTTTGCCGATACCTTTAATCAGATGTCTCAGTCTTTGAAGGAGAGGGAGAAAAAGCTTACCTCTCAGACCGATGAACTTCTCCGCATCAAAGAAGACTTGGAAAAAACTAATCTGGTTTTATCGAATCAGAGCAGGGAATTAAAACGGAGCGTCAAGGAACTCTCGGTCCTTTTCGAAGCCAGTAAGAAGATCAGCTCCTCTTTAAGCCTCTCGGAAATTATGGAAGCGGTTTTAGATTTACTTATGCGAGAGTTTAAGACCGACACCTGGTCGATTCGGCTTTTGGATGATGATGGGTATCTGCGGATCAAAAGCCATCGAGGGTTGAGCGCTGAATTCGTAAAAACTGCAGCGCGGAAACCGAGCATGGATAGCTATTCCGGGGAATGTTTTCTTGCCAACAAGGTTATTTTGGTCAAAGATGCAGAAAAAGCCGGTAAACCTATTTCTACGAATCTGGAGGTTAAAGAAGGCATAAAATCTTTTGGTTTGATGCCGATTGCGATTGGTGATGAAGTATTGGGGGTATTGGCGTGTGCCTCAAAGGAAAAGAAAGGTTTTTTTACTGAAGATTATTCAGAATTTGTGAAAACCGTCGGACAGCAGTTGGCAATCGCCATTAGAAATGTGCGGCAGTTTGAGAGGATTAAAAATTTCAGTCAGGAACTGGAAAGAGAAGTAAAAAAACGGACTGAGGAATTACAAGAAAAGAGTGAACGTTTGGCGGAATCGGAAAAGTTAGCCGCTTTGGGCGAGATGGCTGACCGCGTTGCCCATGAGACCCGAAACCCCATTGTCACGATCGGGGGGTTTGCCCGCCGGGTCCGGCGCGCGTTGCCTCCGGATAATCCTTTAAGCACCTATGTTGATATCATCATCAAAGAGATCGAGCGGCTTGAGCTGATGATTTTCTGGATCACGGAACTAAAAAAATATATCTCGACTGAATTTGAACCCAGCAATATTAATATCGTCATTGAACGTGCTTTGGAAAAGGTGAAGGATAAACTTGAAGGAACAAATATCACGGTCGACAAAGACCTTTTTATTGACCCCCCCTTGGTGAGAGTGGATAGAAAAAATATGGAGATTGTTTTTTCCAATCTTTTTGAAAACGGGATCGAAGCAATGGGAAAAGACGGAGTTTTGCATATAACCACCCAACAAAAAAATGGGAATCGCCTGGAGGTGATTATCTCCGATACGGGAAGAGGAATATCCGAAGACGACATGAAGAGCATCTATAATCCATTTTTTAGTTCAAAGCTTTCCGGGGCGGGTATGGGACTTACTATTGCCCATAAAATTGTTAAAGACCATCAGGGATCAATGAAGGTAAAAAGTAAACTCGAGGAAGGTACGACGTTTGCGGTTGAGCTTCCTTTGTTTAAATCAGCGAGCGTGTAGGAGATCGTGACTATCTATGAGAGAAAATATCAAAGCCGCCTTGCATGAGGCGACGGCCTTCCTGGAGAGAAAAATTCCTTTTACCCCCCCAACAGGCATCATCCTTGGCACCGGACTTTCATCTTTAGGGGAAACAATTGCTGTAAAGACCAGGATTCCTTATCAGGAGATTCCTTTTTTCCCGGTTTCCACGGTGGAATCTCACACCGGAAATTTGGTTTTTGGTTTGTGGAAAGAGCACGAGGTGATGGTATTAGAGGGAAGAATGCATTACTACGAAGGATACACCCTTCAAGAGGTAACCTTTCCGATAAGAGTAATGCGGACGTTGGGAATTTCAACCCTTGTCATTACCAATGCTGCCGGAGGGCTGGATCCGGGTTTTTCGGCCGGCGAGCTTATGGTGATTACTGACCATATCAATCTCATCGGCGACAATCCGCTTCGCGGCCCCAATGTTGAAAGTTTAGGAGATCGCTTTCCTTCGATGCATGAGCCGTATTGTCCGCACTTGATCCAAAAAACAGAAGATGCTGCTCGTGAACGGGGAATTGTTTTAAGAAAAGGGGTCTATGTGGCGGTGCAGGGACCAAGCCTGGAGACTCCTGCGGAGACACGATTTCTTCGGATGATTGGCGCGGATGCAGTCGGTATGTCCACGGTTCCGGAGGTGATTGTCGCGGTTCACGCCGGAATAAAAGTGTTAGGACTTTCCATTATCGCGAACGTGAACCGACCCGAAGCTCTTGCCCCAGCCCCGCTTGAAGAAGTGATTGCCACTGTTCAGAAAGCAAAGCCAAACCTTATCAGTTTGATAGAAGGATTCCTGGACCACCTCTAGTGGAAGGAGATCATTGCTTTATGCTCTTAGCTCCCTTACTCACTCGCTTAATCCTCGTCCTCGACTCCTTACACTTTACACTTAACGCTTACGCCTTACGTTCTAAACCATTGCTTGTTTAATCGCTTCGCGGCATTCACACTCGCTATAATCAATTTTGGGAATTACCTCGAACAAGAGTGTTTTCACGTTTTCGACGTTTTTATTCATAACCTGCGCGATCATCTCCCAGGTGACCGAACTCTCACTTTCATGCCAGCAGTCGTAGTCCGTGCTCATCGCGATCGTCGCGTAACAAATACCCGCCTCCCGGGCGAGAACTATTTCAGGAACAGTGCTCATGTTGATCACGTCAGCTCCCCACTGCCTAAACATCCGGCTTTCCGCGCGGGTAGAAAACCGAGGGCCTTCAATAGTGACGATCGTCCCTTTGCTATGGTATTCCAACCCCAATTTTTGCGCGGCGTGGGAGAGCTTGTCCCGAAGCTTATGGCAGAAAGGATCAGCCATAGCGATGTGGCACACCTCATGTCCTTCAAAAAAAGTAGATTTTCTTTTGGTGGTGCGGTCAATAAACTGATCCGGAAAGACTAAATGACCAGGCTTAATGTTTTCCCGGAGGGAACCAACCGCGGTCGTGGCAAGAATATGAGTTACCCCCATGTCTTTCATTGCCCAAATATTAGCCTGGAAGTTGACATGGGAAGGCGCGATCCGATGTCCTTCTCCGTGCCGAGCGAGGATCACCAATTCTTTTTCCTGGTACGATCCGACAATGATAAGGTCCGACGTTGCCCCGTAAGGGGTATGTTTTTTGATCCTTTTTATATTGTCTATTAAACGGGGATCATCAAACCCGGAACCACCAATTATGCCGACTTTCATCATTGCGAGACTCCTTTTATTTTTGGTCAGTGTTGCGGTTACATGAAAAAAACCAATGGGTTTTTATGGAAATATAGAGGGAGTGGTGAATATGTGTCAAGAAAAATATAAAGAAGAAAAATTGTTGCAGTCAGAGAAAAAAATTGGTATTAAGAAAAGCATAGGGCGGTTAACTCAGCGGGAGAGTGCCATCCTCACACGGTGGAAGTCACTGGTTCGAATCCAGTACCGCCCATCAATAAAATCAAGGGGTTACTGGATTTAGGTCTGTAACCTCTTTTTGTTTTCTGCTACCATTTTGCTACCCTAACAAGCCAAAACAGGATAAAACAAGAGGAAAAACCAAAACGGTTTTTCCTCTTGTTTATTGGTTTTTACCGAAAAACAGCTACCACCAAAAACTACCAAACCTGCCTCAACATCAAAAAGCGCAACTTGCAGCCCCAGCTTTATAGGTGCGGATAAGAGATAGAAAAAAAAGAGAGTGCCGGGTAGCAATTGGACTCCCTGTTACCATTTTATTTTTTTACTTCTCAAAATGTCCTGTGCCTCTTCATCGCCTGATTTTGCCGCTGCTTTCCAATCCTCAATTGCCTGCTGGCGGTTACCAAGTTCGTTGTAAGTTTTTCCCCGACACCGATAGGCTTCCGCAAACCTAGGATCCAGTTCGATCGCTCGGTCAAAATCCTTGATTGCCTGCTGGTAGTCACCAAGTTCATGGTAGGTATTTCCCCGGCCCCAATATGCCTCCGCAAGCTTAGGGTCCAGTTCGATCGCTCGGTCAAAATCCTTGATTGCCTGCTGGTAGTCACCAAGTCCGTGGTAAGTATTTCCCAGTTTGAAATAACCCACTGCAGCCTCTTGTGTTTTTTTCGATTGACCCTTTAAGGCACACTCTTTTAAAAGAATGTTGCCCTCTTCGACTTTGCCATCGCACCTACCGATGACGGTGACTTGTACACCACTGACTATCTGGGCGAGAGCTGTATCATCCCCCTTTTTGAAGAAACATTGAATCTTAAAAACCATAACCCCGGTTTCGAGGGTTACATAAACAGTATCACCAATGTCCTTACCAACATTGGCGACAATTCCCGTGACAGCGAGCGATTTGTCTTTGTACCGCGCATTTGCAGCAATCTGATTGTTTTGATATTCAGCCATAAGTTTGTCGGCAGCTATCCTGATCGGCCTTTCTGCCGCTCGCGAGCCAGCACCCAGAATCAAAAATTCTAAAGCTATAACCAGAGCAAAGATAGCCCCAACTTTCAAGCTTATTTTATGCCTTGTCGCCTTATCACGCTTCAGGTAACGAATTATTTGCAATAATTTTCTCCACTGTATTATCTAACCACTCGTCGTCTTCATATTCTTCTAAGACAGGAACGTAGTTCGTTTACCCCGTTAGAAAGGCCCGGCTTGCCCTGTTAGATATCAAATATCTAACAGGGTGAAAAAGCACGGGGTAAATGCCCCGTGTGAAAGACTTCTAACAGGGTTTACTTTGTTTTTCCCAATGATTTTAATCAATAAAAGCTATTTTTTCCTCATTCGATAGCGCTTTCAAGAAAAATCGTTTTCCTCAAGCCTCACAAAAAGGCCTATCACCTTTTTATCAGGCAATCCAGCCTTCTTTACTTTGCGGCATCATGGAGTCTCTCTGTCCTCCAATTATTATACCTTTGGGTTGCCGGTTCATTAAACCTTGTTTTAAAGCTTTTTTTATCAAATTACATTAAATTTTCAATGGTTAAATTCAAAACTTTCCTGCTGACATTTTGCTGCTATAACAAATCATAACAAGAAGAAACAAGAGATAACAAGGAAAAGTTAAGTTGCCAATTTTTTCTTTTTATTCCTTCCGGTGATCCATCTTTAGGTAAATGCAAGTATCTGATTGTTCGGAAGGTGCTTGACCTTTACACCTAACATTCCGCTGAGCTTTGTCTTAAACTAAAAACAACGTGAATCAAGAAGTAAATCAATTATGGTTACGGTTTATCCGGTTGCATTATATGCTGTGAATCTGGTATAATTTTTTTATTCCCATCCCTTAATGGAAAAGCATAATGTCGTCTTAAAATATAATGTTACCCCCAATGGTTATCGCAATGAAAAGTCTATGGTTGATATGGACAGCTTTTAATAACAGCGCTTCTGGTAACGATCCTTTCCCTTATCGGCGGATGCGCACCAAAAGTGCTTGTGCCTCCTGACCTGCCGCCTGAGCAACGAGCACATATAAGAGGGACCTTTGGTGGATCTATTTTCGCGGGTGCCCATATTGTTGCCGTTGATGGAGAAATGCTGTCTTCTGCAAATGCGGCATATATTCTCCCCGGCACGCACACGGTTAAGCTTCAATATAATCGTCCGGGAGGCGGTTCCATTGGACCCGTAGAACTTCAATTTGAGGCTGAGTCTGGACACGAATACATAGCGAAATGGCATTATTCTTGGTCAAAATCAATCTATTACTTTTCGGTCGAGGATGCGCAGACCGGTAACGTTGTTGTTAGTGGTGGGGAGACCCCACCCTAATTGGGTGATGCAATGCATCAGGATCCTGAACCTTACAACCTAAACTCATTCCATTGCGGTTTTCCCTCTTGTTTTATTGAATCTGACTTACACGGTGGAAGTCACTGGTTCGAATCCAGTACCGCCCATAAATAAAATCAAGGGGTTACAAGATTTCGGTCTGTAGCCCTTTTTGTTTTTGCTAATAATCAGAATTAGATGCCGGCAATTTTTTGCAGCTTATCTACTTTTTTACACGGGGGGAAATGCCCTGTGTGAAAGCCTTCTAACGGGGTTGACTGATCGGGCGTACCGTTCTTGGATAGGCTCATTTGTTATTTATCGAGTTCAAGTCTGACAGCATGCCCTATTTTCTCTAACAGATATGGTTTTTTTACATAGGGGCCGGCACCCAGTTTTTGGACTTCTTTGACTCGTTCGGTTTCAGAAAATCCACTTACAATGATTGCCTTCTGCCTAGGATGCAATTGCAGAATTCTTGTGTAGGTCTCAAGCCCGTCAATTCCAGGGTCCATAATCATATCCAGAACCAAGAGATCCGCGGAATTGTTTTTCAGGTAGTCAACCGCTTCCTCACCGCTTGCAACTGCTTTGACAGCGTAACCCAATTTTTTTAACATACTTGATGCTATTTCTCTCTGCTCTTTCACATCATCAACAATCAAGATCGATTCTCCCTTGCCGCTATATTCTTCCAAGCGCAATGGGGCCTTATCTCGTACTCGATTCTTGTCTGGTTACGGGAAAGTAAAGGGTAAAGGTAGTCCCTTTTCCTGCAGTGGTATGAAGATCAATATATCCGTTATGGTCTTTTACCGTTCCCCATACGACCGCCATACCCAATCCTGTTCCGCTTCTTCCCATTATCTTTTTCGTATAAAAAGGGTCGAATATTTTTTCTCTATCTTCTGAAGAAATGCCTATTCCGGCATCGGAAACAGTAAGAACCACATAATCACCCGTCTGGGTATCGTCATAACCCTTTATTGGTCTGTCAAGATAGATGTTTTCTGTTGTTATATAAAATTTCCCCCCATCCGGCATAGCTTCTGCGGCATTAGAAACGAGGTTCATAACCGTCTTAGATAAATGAATTGGCGAGCCCAAAATGTTTAACAGGTCGGTTTCAAGATTAGTTTCAAGATGGACGTTAGGGTGAAACGCTTTTAATTTTTCATATTCAGGCGATCTCAGATAATCAGATATGATATTGTTTAAATTCACTACAACAGTGGTATATTTTTCTGGGCGTCTCGACTTTCAGCAGAAGAGCCGGATTTCCATAGATATCGTTAAGCAGGGCATAACCTCCGATAAAGATCGTTGCTGATAGGGGGTGAACGATAATCGATGACTCTTTCGACAATAGAGCAGCGCGCGTGTTTGAAAATCGGGAGGCAACTGCTCATCGTTGAACCGCAAGCACGGTGACAGGCAATTGCATTATTTTTGTCAGATGTTCAGTTTCCAAGAAATCCAGATAGCGCCCCATAATCAGGGTTCCCCGAATAGGGCCTTCACCTTTACTCGTCAGAATTGGCCGCGAGGCAATGAGTCACAGGCCCCTCAGGAAGAAGAACGATCCCCGTTATGCTGCTTTTTGGGTAGGAATGGCGCAAAAGGAGGTTATGCGGATGAAAGGACTTTTATTAAGCTTTGGGGAACAGGTATTGCTTCTTTTTTATGAAGATCGAAGCCTTTGCTAAAGATAATCTGACCTGATACATTAATGAAAACCATAAGGTTTAATTGTAAGTTGGAAAAAGTCTCATCGACAAGATTAACATTGATATAATGCTGGTTACTATCCTTTATGAAAATGTAGGTGTCGTCCCACCAAGCCCAATCAGAAGTATAATCGTCTAATTTAGAGATATCATCGGCAAGGATATTCAAAGTTCGTTTAACCGTATCGCTGACTTCCTCTTTCTCAAGCTTACCGAAACCTTTTAACAAAATAAATTGCGAAGTGATGTAAAGAATTATAAACAGCGTGAGGAACGTTATGCCAATTGTAATCAGTGTCTTTTTGCGGATGGTCATATGTCTGCCTTTAGACGGTTTTTTGAAAAATCATTTTCCCTCTTTTGTCAGTTAATTTCACCTGCTGATAATTTAAGGTAAAACACATAGCTGTCAAACACTCATCGAACACCACAAAAGCAGTTAAGTATTGCATTATACATCAAAATAATCACCCTATCAAGAAAAAAGGGGATTTGCCCTTCAGTTTCATAAAGTGCGAATAGAAATGTTCCAAAAAAGATTGGTTTGAGCGGGGGCATTATATTTTTATTGGGACAGAGGCTTGGAAACGGGATTCCATGGAACCGTCGGCTTTTCTTCTTCGCACGATCCAAAACGTTTTAAAAACTCTTGGGTTCCTCTAATAATTCCCAATCTGTCACTCCCTCCAAGAGACTGTGTCGTAATTAGAAAAAATGACATTTCGAAATGACACAAAAATGAATTGTGACACAGTCTCCAAGGCGGGAGTCCAGTAATTTCGATTGGTTCTGGATTCCCCGTATCACGTACGGGGCAGGCTCTGCTTGCGAATGACATTTTTAGAGGTACCCTCTTATCATTGAGTTAGGTTGGGTTACTTCACGTGGCTGTTTGGGGATATTGGGGAAGGGCCTATGCTTTCCACCATGTGCTTCATCAAGTCGGTAAAGTAAGCCTCTTGGTCGGGACCGCACCAGGACATCAATCCGGTTTCATAAGCAAGTGATCCCTTTTGGTTTGTTATTTCTCCGTAATATTTATCCGGTGAAATGTATCCCGCATAGGAACCGCAAAAACTGGTTACCCATAAGTCATAATTTTTTTTCGCAGCCCATTCATGCCACGCAACACTGATTTCACCGCTGAAATCTCCTGGTGTGCCGATAAGAAGCAAATCTCCAATCCGAACTGCCTGCAGCCAGGCAGTTCCGCGAATACCGAGGATTCGAGCTAAAAAGGGTGAAACACGCCAGCCATCCAGGCCGAGGCGCAGCTGGAAGGGCGGCAGTTCGATAAGAGCGCCGATCGATGCAACCGCCACGTGATCCTGAAAACAAAGCCCCTTTTCTGTTTGGTCGAGGACCATTCGAGCTAACGTCTCACCGAACATCTTTGCCCGGGTAAATTGTTCCGCGCCTTGTGTCCTCTGGATGCTCATGCTGCCTACTGCCCCCCCGAGGTATAGGGCGGTTGCCCCGGTAGATTGCTCGATGGTTTGCTGCAAAAAACCCGGATAATCCCCAGAAAGCTCAAAATTTTCGCTGCCAAGAATCGTTGGATGAGCGGAAAAACGTGTCAGGTAACAACGTTGTCCGTCCTCTCGCTCGATTACCGCGTAGTTGAGGTCAGCATCGACACCCGCTCGGCGGGTGCGATTGCGGATAAAGGCTTTGGCATCCACGCGACCGTGCGCGATCCTGGCGGGCTTCATGGACTGGTAACCCTGGTCTACAGCATCAATAAAAGATCGGATCAGAAGGTCCTCTACCTTGGGATCGTATTTGCCGGTCACGGTGCGGAAAGCCAAACCCGGCGCGAACGCTCCTGGCCCGCTATGGGTATGAGTTGCGGTAAAAAGTATGTTGGTGCCCTTTAAGGGGGTCCGCGCTTCGATGGCTTTTCGGACAGCATCAGCCACATTCTCAGGCACCAGAAGAATGTCCGCCCCAATGATGACCGCCATATTGTGACCGTCTCCAACCACCAGCGCTTTTACGTGGAGGCGGTCATGAATGGCAATAGATGGTTTGCCGTGACGGCCTCTATAGCCAGCGAGGGGAACTCCTGTTTCTGGTGTCATGTCGGAAACACCCCAGCCCGCCATCAATTGATAGCGTGTCCCTTGCTTTAAGGTCTGTGCGCTTTTGTCAATGGCAGCGATCGAATGACGAAAGTAATCCGTTTCCCGATAACCCGGACCGTAGGCCGGCCAAGGACCGATCACGACCACGAAAGCAGCCAATAAAAGCAGGCTTACCGCCGCACTGATAGCTATTTTTTTCCGCAATCGCATTTTTCTTTCTTGGCTCCCTTTTTCAAGCTTTGACTGTGATCAAAAGGTATTTTTTATAATTTACCGCAACCGCTTAAAAAATAATAAAAAAATCTAAAACTAATAGGCCAAAAAAGTCAAATAGAAATTTTAAGAATCTGCCCAAAAGCGTAAAATTTCAATAGCCTTCCCCGGGCGAAATTTTTTCTTGACATTTCACTCTGTTAGGGTTAAAAGATAAAATAATAGAGATATGAAATCTAAAAACGATAGACGCAGAATAAAAAAAGGGTCGTGCTACGGGGAATGGCTTTTATGATTGCTGAGAATAAACAAGGCCGGATTGCCATACAAGAATGGCGATTGGCTTTTTTTGTTTTAGGGCCCACCCCCGGGAAACACTTTTAACTTGCTTCAGACCGAAATTGTCTGCCTTTGCCTTCTTACACAGATTGTGCAATTACTGATAAGTGGCATGGGATAAAATGGAAATTATCAAAATCACTTGTTCGATTATAATAAGTGCAATTTCATCTTTAGCTTTTGCGGAAGTATCTGACAAGATGCCGACGATCACAAGAATATGAATAGAGGGTTTAATAATTTGATGGGTTGGTTTTTTTGCAGCGATGTTTCGTTTATGGTCTGGAATACTTTATTCGCTGATTATTGTTTTCTTTTGTATCGGAATCTATGGTTTAATCAGTGATTCTTATGGTGGTCCAGGAGTTATAACTGAGCAAGGCACAGCCTATACATCCAGAGTGTTTATGGACTTATAATATTAATGTTAGTGCCACTAATCGGAGGCTTTTATCTGCGAACCAGGCACAATCAAGAAGTGGAACAAATCTGCCTCTTAACCAGAGAGGAAGGAAGGAGCGATAAAATTATAAAATGCTTAAAAAGGGAAAGGGGTGTTGAAAAATAAAACCTTAATAAGTTCACAAACTGCTCAAGGCTCATTAAAACTTTTTATACCGACGAAACCAACTGAGGGAATGTAATATGAAAAGGGGTTAAAAGGCGGAAAGGGTATAGTAATTATTAAGTGAGTGACAAAGGAGGTTAGAGCGATGAAAGAACTGGTAGAGGTGCTCGTTAAGGCTTTGGTCGACAATCCCGATGGAGTGCAGGTTACAGAAGTAATGGGTAATAATGTGATTATTATTGAGGTGAAGGTAGATAAAAGTGATATGGGAAAAGTGATTGGGAAACACGGACAGACGGCGAGCGCGATTCGTACACTTTTAAATGCCACGTCTGCAAAGCTTAAAAAACGTGCGGTATTAGAAATCCTTGAGTAATATAACTTGACAATAAGTTGCGATTAAGGTTATGTTAAAAGCACGCCAGGCTCCTCGAAGGTCATAAAGAAAAAACTGTTTGTTTCTTTATGCCGTCGGAAACCCCGTAATCAACAGTTGAGCGAAGGGGAAATTTATAATTTATTAGAAAAGGAGAGTAAGAATGAAGATCTATGTGGGAAATTTGTCGTATGAGGTGACTGAAGATGATTTAAAGCTGGCTTTCAAAGAATTTGGACAGGTTGAAACCGTCACCATTATAAAAGACAAATATAGTGGTCAATCAAAAGGATTTGGATTTGTGGAGTTTGCTTCTAAAGCAGAAGGGCAAGCTGCAATCGATGGCCTCAACGGCAAAGAGGTAAAAGGAAGAACTCTTAATGTGAACGAGGCTCGCCCTCGCCCTGAAGGTCACGGCGGATATGGTGGTGCGGTGGTGGTCACAGAGGAGGCGGGGGTGGTGGTAGAGGAGGATATGGCGGTGGCGGCAGAGGAGGAGGAGGACGCGGGGGATACCGATAAAGACAAGCGGACCCGTAGCTTTAAGCACCACCAACATATTAAATAAATTAAAATTTTGACTAATCTTGTGTCAGTTTCTCTGACTTAGACATTATGGTATAATGTAAAAAGAAGACCCATGCAATGGGTCTTCTTTTTTGTGCCTCTAATAGTGAGTGCACGTTAGATTGGGCGTTAAGGAGCAACCAGGACGATCTATAAACTTGTTTGGAATCATCATGCTTTTTTAGGATAACCCACCGATTGCGCAAGAATGATTTTTTGATTTGGTCGTAACGCCATCGCTTTCGCCAAGGCTGGCCGATCTATCCAACCCCGTACCACTGTCGCTAATCCTTCGGAAGCGCAATAAAGATAAACATTCTCACTGATGAAACCGGTATTAGCAGCTGAATTGAAATTTTTTTCTTCATCTGACCCGGTACTTATCTTCGCGTAATCCGCCACATAAATTAGGTTAACCGGAGCCTCTTTGACAAAAGGTTGAGGCCCCGTTTTGGCTCGTATGTCTTCTCCCCGTATCGGGTTCAACATATTTGTTTTTGCATCAAAGAGGTAAAGACCGTCGATGGTGGCGACATAGATATCAATCTCCTGTCGATTGTTTGCCGAGGGTGCAGTACGTTTGCCAGAGTCGGGTCGGTTGATGCCAAAAGCTGCCCAAAGCATGCTGGAGATAATCGCAAGAGGCAATTTCTCAGGGCTGAACTCCCGTGAAGAACTTCTTTTTTCTAATAACTGTATCAAGGGATTGCTACTGCCCATGGTAGGATGCAAAAGCTGAATCGGCTTTGGTTCATTTGCCGAGGCGGTATTCGGTATTATTATAGGTAAGAGAGTATTCCCTGATGCCAAGATGGCCCCTGTGGTTGCTGATACCTTCAAAAACTCCCTTCGACTTATTTTCTTTCCCATAGCATTTTCTCCTTTTTCACTCCTTAGGATTTTTTAAAATTAGTTCACGGCTGGTAAAGAGGAAACAACGGTATTTAATAAATTGCGACCAGTCCGCGCGGAGTTCGAGTTCTCGACCTTGGAATTCGGGTAGGTTGAGCGGCTTTTTAGTTTCGCTGTAGGGACCGTAGAATATGAGCACAATTTCTCTGGGGTTCATGGTGTAGGAGGTTAACACGTTGTTAACTACGTGCTCCATGACGGTTCCTTTGAATGGGCTGTAAAAGAAAATAACCAGCGGCACATTTGGGATAGGGAATTCAATTGCATCCATACAGATATTCTCAATGGTGCTCGGCTTCTGAGCATTACGGTTCCAGATGACCACATTTTTACTGGCGATACGATGAAGCTCTTGAGCGAATTCTACCCCAATGATCTTTTTAAATCCATACTCGGAGGCCAACAGCATTACCCGTCCTTTGCCGGAGCCGAAGTCAATGAATTCGAATTGATCAAAAGGGATGTTGAGATGATTCATAATCTGCTTAAATACTTTTGCTGACATCGGCTCATACCAATAGCACTCTTTGAGATTATTGCCCGTAATGGTTAGGTCTTGGAGAAGAATGCACTCCCGAGGTATTAACGCCATACTTCCTGTCAAACGAGGCATCGAGGTAATACTGAACGTTATTGAGGAGGTTATCGATTGAAAGGAATAAACGTTTGCAGCCAGGCACCTTATCAAAACGATCTCGCATGATTATGGTAATGCGTCTGACCGTACCGAGTGGACCGTGCTTTCGTAATGAGTCGAAGAATTTTTGCACGATCCAGCGATCCTGGGTCGTATGGGAATTCATTACTTTGTCTCCAAACTGCCAAGATTCATTTCCATCTCGTTTCAGAATTTGTCTTGCCTGGATTATTCTGTGTATGGCAATGGCGGATAGTAAGCACAGCGGGGATGAGCGCACTGGTGTCACAACAGGAACACGGGGAGAAAAAGCGTGAGGTATAATAGTAAACTATTTGAATAAGTTTAACGCAGACCCTTCTGTACTCCCCCGATGTACCGTGGTCGCATGCGGTAATGCGTGCTTACAGATCAACCAGTTTTGCTTCGATCATGCCGTCAATACAAAAAATCTCATCAAGAACTTTTTTATTGATGGGGTCATCCACGGCAACAAAGGCCACCTCTTCCCCGGTTTTCTGTCGTGACAGCTCAAACCCGGCGATATTGATAGCGTGGTTTCCGAGGATGGTCGCTACTTTTCCGATGACACCAGGCCGGTCGAAGATGCGAAAAAGAAGAAAGGAACCTTCGGGGATGATGTCGAGATGAAAACGGTCAAGAAGGACAATCCTGCCAAGTTTGTCGGCAAAAACGGTGCCGGCAATAGTAGTCTCGGCTATGTCGGTTTTGAGATTAAAAAGAATAAGGTCGTTAAACTTGTCGAATTGAGTGGTTTTAGTTTCCTCGACAACGATGTTCCGGTCTTTCGCCAGATACGGCGCGTTTATGTATGTTACTGATTCACGGAGACTGACTTCGAGGAAGCCTTTAATGCCTGCGATGGTAAAGGGTTGGTAGCTGAAGGGGACATCGAATTTACGCTCGCAGAGATCTTCTTCAAAATTTTTTCCGACCATCACAATCTTTATTTTCTCCGGCCTTCCCTGGACGATCTGCGCCGCAAGTTTTGCCATCTTTTCCGTGAGCGTGAAATAGAGCTGAAGATTTTCAGGAAGCTGGGTTTTTAGAAAAGGGATGTTTACGGCATTGAGGTAAGGTCTGCCGTTGAGTGCATTGACCACTTGCTCGGCGATGATTTTCGATACTGCTTCCTGTCCCTCAATGGTGTTCGCACCAATGTGGGGAGTGGCCAACACATTTTCCAATTTCAGCAGCTTATTGCTCTCCGGGGGTTCTTCTTCGAAAACATCCACCCCTGCGGCAAAGACTTTTCCGGCTTTTAAAGCATCGTAAAGATCTTTTTCGTTGACGATTCCCCCCCGCGCACAGTTTACAAAGATCACGTCATGTTTCATCGTTTTAATTTGTTTGGCGGTAATCATATTCCTTGTGGCTGTGGTTAAAGGGGTATGGAAGGTGATGACATCAACTTCTTTCAGAAGGTCTTCAAGTTTGTCATACAGAATGACCCCCAGGGAATCCGCCTTCGATTTTTTGATAAAAGGGTCATACGCAATCACCTTCATGCCAAAGCTTTTTGCCCGGATTGCCACATTGCTTCCGATTCTTCCAAGTCCCACAATCCCGAGCGTTTTATTGTAAAGCTCTATACCCATAAATTTTTTTCTATCCCACTTGCCGGATTTGAGGGATTCGCTTGCCAGAGGGATTTTTCGGGCTGCGGCCAGCATAATCCCGATCGTGAGTTCGGTTGCGGCAAGCGTGTTTCCGGTGGGAGCGTTAAGCACGATCAGACCCTTTTTGCTTGCTGCCTCAATGTTGATGTTGTCCACACCAACACCAGCGCGGCCGATGATTTTTAATTTCCCGGGTGTTTTCTATGAGAGTTGCCGGGATAGTGGTTCCACTGCGGGTAATCATTGCGTCATAGTTACCGATAATTTTTTTCAGATCGTCATTTTTGATGCCAGCCTTGATATCAACATCGATATTTTTTTCCCGCAACAAAATGTCAATGCCTTCCTGGGAAATATTGTCGGTAATAAGAACTTTGAATTTTTTCATTACGACCTCTCAGATACTGGAGCTTTAGAATTTATTGCGAATGAGCGCAGTAAAAAGTTAACATTCCTTGGCCTAAAAATCAAGAATAAGATGGGTAACCACCCAAGGCTCCGGGTCGAGTTTTTAAATTCGGTTGCCACGACCCTTTGCACCGGCCTTTGAAGTGTAGGGCAAAAACCAAAAAATACTGCTTTCGTCTTTCAACCAGGGGCAGAATAAGTTATCGTTTTTCAAAATAAAAATTGTTCTATGAGGGATTTTCAGGAGCGCTTTGCGCGTTCTCTTCTTCGGTTAATTATTTTTTCAATTTTTTTTCTGGGTGCACTCTTACGCGGGGTCTCTTTTCCTTCACTGCCCTTATTTTCTTCTCGCCGCTTAGCGGTCATTAAAGAATTATCCCGCAGGGAAAGGGAAATGCGCTTTCGCTCAACGTTAACCTCAAGCACGGTCACCATCACCTTCTGGTGGACCTTTACCACCTCGTTGGGATTTTTTACGAAACGGTTTGCCAGTTCGCTGATGTGTACGAGGCCGTCCTGATGCACTCCGATATCCACAAAAGCGCCAAAAGCCGTAATGTTGGTGACAATGCCCGGAAGTTTCATGCCGGGCTTTACATCCTCAATTTTTTCAACTCCTTCGGTAAAGGCGAAAGCCTCAAAAATCTCCCGGGGGTCGCGGCCAGGTTTAGCCAGTTCGCTCAGAATATCAGTGAGAGTGGGCAGCCCCACTTTTTCGGTTTTGTACTTGTTTATGTCAATGCGTTTGCGCAACGCTTCATTTTTCATCAAGTCGTTTAACGAGCATCCGAGGTCTCGTGCCATTGCTTCGACGATCGGGTAGCTTTCCGGATGAACCGCGCTTGCGTCGAGCGGGTTTTCGGCCTCATGGATTCTTAAGAATCCGGCTGCTTGCTCGAACGCCTTTGGACCGAGACGGGGCACTTTTTTCAATTCCTCCCGCGCGTCAAAAGGACCGTGTTCGTTCCGGTATGCCACGATCGCTTTGGCGAGCTGCGGCCCCAACCCGGAAACATACGTGAGGAGTTGTTTGCTGGCAGTATTAACCTCAACGCCTACCGCATTAACACAGCTCATCACCACATCATCGAGGCTCCGTTTCAATGCGTTCTGATCAACATCATGCTGGTACTGCCCGACTCCGATTGACTTGGGATCGATCTTTACCAGTTCGGCAAGGGGGTCCATGAGACGCCGGCCGATGGAAACCGAACCGCGCACGGTAACATCGTAATCAGGAAATTCCTCCCGGGCCACTTCAGAGGCGGAATATATGGATGCTCCGCTCTCATTGACGATGATCACCGGAATTTTTTTGAGCGGATCGAGCCCTTTCACAAAAGTCTCGGTTTCCTTCGGTTTCTCTCCCTCCGGTTCCGTTTCCCACCGCGATTGCCTCTACCTGAAAACGCTGGCAGAGCGCGATCAGAGTCTCTGCTGCTTTGGCTTTCGCTTGCTCGGATTGATGGAGAAAAATCGTATCCGTATGCAGAAGCTTTCCCTGCCGGTCGAGACAGACTACTTTGCAGCCGGTCCGAATACCGGGATCAATAGCAAGCACATTTTTCTGTCCCAGGGGCGAAGCCAGAAGGAGCTGGCGGAGGTTTTCGGCAAATACCCGGATCGCTTCTTCATCCGCGCGCTTTTTAGTGACCATCCGGATTTCTGTTTCCATCGAGGGATAAAGGAGGCGAGAAAAACTATCGTCAAGCGCCTGTTTCACCTGTTCAGAGGCCGGACTCGTGCCCTTTGATGAAAAACGGCTCCAGGAGCGCAAGCGCTTCCTGCTCGGGAGGCGACACGCGAAGCGTCAGAAAACCTTCATTCTCCCCCCGTCTCATCGCGAGAATCCGGTGAGAGGGAGCCGCATTCACGGGTTCTTCCCAGTCAAAGTAATCCTGGTATTTGATCCCTTCCTGTTCTTTTCCCGAGATGATCTTTGTCCTGAACACGGCCTTTTGGAGAAAAAACTCTCTCATCGCGGCTCGTGCGGCAGCGTCTTCGCTGATCCACTCAGCGATAATGTCCCGAGCTCCGGCAAGCGCTTCCTCAGCGGAATTGACTTCCTTTTCCGGGTTGATAAAGGCGTGAGCCTCTTTGAGCGGATCCTGGTTGATTGGATCAATGCCATCCTGCGCGAAAATTCGCTGTGCCAGGGGCTCAAGCCCTCGCTCCCGGGCGATCGTCGCCCGCGTTCTGCGCTTGGGTCGAAAGGGAAGGTAAATATCCTCCAGCACGGCCATGGTTTGGGCGGCATCGAGTTTGTCTTTAAGCTCATCCGTCAAAAGCTCTCGCTCTTCGAGGGAGCGTACAATAGCTTCCCTTCTGCTGTCCAGTTCGGCGAGCTGCGCAAGTCGGTCCCGGATTGCGGTAATCGCCACTTCATCCAGAGAGTTGGTGGCTTCCTTGCGATAGCGGGCAATAAAGGGAATGGTTCGCTCCCTCTTCAAGAAGCAGCGCGGTTGCCGTTACCTGTGGAGGGGTAAGGCTGAGTTCGGTTGAAATTCGTTTGATATGTGTTTCGTTCATTGTTTTATCGTCAGGTTAAAGGTGTACGCCTTGGTATTGAAATCATTTCTGTCTGAAGGCGTGGGCGCAGAAAAAAAGTGCCTCATCGGTTGTTTAACAAATCAACAAAAAACATCGTCTTCGTAAAAAAAATCTTTTTACGCAATGAAGAGATTTTTGGTGGAAAAGTTCGGATCGCTGGTCAGATGAACGCCGAGGCGTCTTAACCCGGCTTCATCTCCGGGCGTGGGAATATGAGTGATATGGACCTCACAGTCCCGAAGGTCTTTTAATGTTTCGATGGCCAGTTGAGCCGCGGGATTAGCCATCGCGCTGATACTGAGGGCGATGAGCGCCTCTTCGAGATCCAGACTCACGGTTTTTTCCTGCAGGATTTCCATTTTTAGTTTCTGCACTGACTCGGTGATGTAGTCAGGCAACAGGGGCAATTTATCGGGAATGCCTGCCAAATGTTTGATGGCATGGATAATCAGACTGGTGGCCGCGTGCATGAGCGCGGAATTATTCCCGGTGATGACGGTGCCGTCCTTCAACTCAATGGCCGCTCCGCAAAAAATTCCTTCATTTCCCTTGTGTTCCTCCTGCGCCGCTTTGGCCGCATCGCGCGCCGGATCGACAACCCTGCGGTGCTCCGGCTCAAGGTTTAATTCTTGGATAAAAAGCTCTACGCGTTGCACCGTCTCTTTGTCTGCAAAACCCATAGCGTACTCACATCGGTAGCGAAAATATCTCCGGATGATTTCCTGCATGGCAGCTTCCTTGGTGCCTTCATCATCACTAATGGCAAACCCCGCCCGATTTACCCCCATATCGGTGGGTGATTTATAAAAAGACTCACCCCCGGTTATTTTTTCCAGTATCCTTTTTAAAACCGGGAAGACTTCCACGTCCCGGTTATAATTAACCGCAACTTTTCCGTACGCTTCTAAATGAAATGGGTCAATGAGATTAAAATCTTTGATGTCTGCCGTGGCCGCTTCATAGGCCACATTCACCGGGTGTTTGAGCGGGATATTCCAGATAGGGAAGGTCTCAAACTTGGCATATCCGGATTTTTTCCCCTGGCGATAGTCATGATAGAGTTGAGACAAGCAGGTTGCCAGCTTACCGCTGCCTGGCCCAGGGCCGGTCACGATGACTAAGGGTTTATCAGTTTCAATATATGCGTTGGCTCCATAGCCTCCATCGCTGACGATCATGTCAACATCAGTGGGATAGCCTTTGGTAAAACTGTGGGTATAGACTTGTATCCCCCGTCGTTCTAATTTATTTTTAAATAGGGTGGCTGAGGGTTGGTTTTCAAAACGGGTGATATTCACACCCAGTACATTGATTCCCCAGCTTCTTAAGTCATCAATGAGTTTCATAGCATCCGCATCGTAGGTGATACCAAAATCAGCCCGTATCTTTTTTCTTTCGATATCCCCGGCAAAAATGCAGAGCAAGATGTCGGCTTTGTTTTTTAATTCCGAAAGGAGCCTCATTTTGATGTTTGGGTCATAGCCGGGCAGAACCCTGGCAGCGTGGTAATCGTATAAAAGTTTTCCGCCAAACTCGAGGTACAGCTTGTTGTCAAACATTTTCACTCGTTTGAGAATTTCCGAGGTTTGTTCTTCCAGGTACTTCTCATTGTCAAAACAGCTCTTTCGGATCATCGAGCTTCCTCCATGAAATTACTTTGGTGAATTTTTTGGTGAGATCGTGCTGCGTGCGTTCAAACATTCCGGGGTCAAGCCAAAAATGGATTTCCTCCTTTCGCTCTCTTTTCCCGGTTTGTCCGGTATAATAATGTATTCTGAAACAATTGGGTAGAAAAAAATGGAGAACCTACCAAAAGTCTTAAATTTCCCTCATGCCTTTAGTGTCGTCTGGATAACCAAGCCAAAAGCAATCACTTTTTATTTGACTTTTCGACTGGTTAGGATTAAAAAAATAAAATTATCAAGCATAGAAAACGATAATCGCAGTATGAAAAAGGTGTCTCTAAGGGAAAAGGTTTTTATGATTGATGAGAATAAAATAGGCCGGATTGCCAGGTATAAAAAGGTGAGAGGCCTTTTTTGTTTTGGAGACGTAGCCCATTAAATCGTTTTATATAGACTGTATTATTATTGTTAGGCCAACGGAGATGAATTGCATGCGCACAATTCTTGGCATGATTACATGTGGATGTATCCCAGTCCCTTATGTCTAATTATGAGCCGGTAGCCCCTGAGGGAAAATTAGTGCATAGTCTTTGTGCAGAGACTGCTCCAAAGGATACGATTGAATTTGCACCCAATGGAAGCAAAGTTACGGTTCGGGGCCATAGTATGGGGCTTTCCATCACTGTTCCAATCCCAGAGCAAAAATCTGCATCATTCACATCTGATGAAGTTGAACTCTACCATGGCAAGACAGAGCAGCCGGAAAAGCTCAAGATATCAGAGATAAAGCTCTATGATTTTCACAACAAGCATTACATCACTTTATGTCCTCTTGATACTTTGATTGATAGTACACGACCATTGGTGATGGGATCGGAAGCTCGTTTTTTTGAAATTATTGTTTACTTCGATGAGGCAGCAACAGATGATCGATCAATAAACATTCACCACCATCAGATCATCTAAAACTTTTAGAGTTGGGCGCTGCTGATTGCAGGCGATAATAGCATCATGCCTGCAAACTACGAAGGTTCAATGTTCCAGGGGTTGGACACGTTTGTTGAGAAAAGCAATTCCACGCCTTCTTCTTTGGCCTTTTGTATCAGGTTCAGACCAGCCCACTGCTGTAAGGGTATCACGATATTGGAATTTTCATAATCGATGATCACCGCATCAGTGGATACGATCACCTCGGTGCTTCGTTGAGTGGTTTTTACTTCCTGACCGCTTTTGGTAGTCCAGGTGAAATTATCGCGGGCACCGAATTCCAATCCCGGCGGCAGGCTGATGGACAAGACAATTCTGAGCTCGTACAGCACATAACGATTTTGTCTAAGTTCTCCGGGATCTTCTTTGTAAAATTGGGTAATTTCGTCTTGCGATTTTTCCGCCAGAGTTTTGAGAAATGCCGGGTTATTACAGTCTATCAGGCTGTTCAGGAAAGATAAAATTTGTTTGGAGGTTTTTTCGGAAGGATTTGTTATCTCCGTCAAACCAGTGAGTTTTGTGCTGTGAACATCCTTATTTGTGTTAATCAAATTCCATTGGACGCTGTCCTTCGGTTTTCGTTCCCATAAATAAATAGAAGAAGGGGAGAATGAGACATGCTGGACTTGTACCTGTACCCCAACATCCTGCCAGGTATTTTTCATCACTTTATAAATGGCACCTAAGGACGGAGAGGGTAAAAATTTGTCTTCATGCATCACCGGAAAATAGCAGGAAAGGGTAAAGGACTTGGTTTCACCAGGAAGTATTTTCAGTGGTGATGGGGTATTACGGGAATCAGGAGAGGCAGTTTCAGCTGTCTGGATTTTTTTTGGAGCCTGCGTTGGTGTTACGGGCTTCTCCGTGGGTGGTTTCCCTTTGATCCATGGATAAATAAGGAGGGCAACAACTAAAAGCAAACCGATCAGGATGGGTTTAGGAAAAAAATTTAACACGGAGAAAAAACGGTCAAAAACGCTTGGTGCCTCCTCCTCCGCAGGGTCGCTGGTCGCAACCACTGGCGCAACGGTCTCTTGAACGTCTTGTTCTGCTTTTACATATTTGGCGACAATAACTCCACAGGCAGGACATTCTCCTTGTCCCTGATGAGCGGTAAGCAGGGGATCATTCGGCAGGTGAGCCTGGTAGCCACATTTAGGACAAGTTTTTTTTGTTTCTGTTGATTGCGGCGGGTTCGGGACTGCAACGGGTGATGGCTCATTTATCTTTTCCTCCTCGAGTTCCAACCGGCATTCCACGCCAGCATTCGCCATAATTTTTTGAATTTTTTGGGCCGTGGCATAGTCCGCATGCTGCTTCACAACAAGGGGAATCTTCGACAGCATGGAATCTACCTTGTCCGGGGATAGCCGAAAAGAATCAGCGATCACTTGTTTAACGGCCTGAATGTCTTTGCCAGGTGCTATTTGCTGGAGGATGACTTTGTAAGTGGGTTCCATATAAGGTATCCTGTCGCCCCTTTCTTGCGTATCCTGGTAGTGAGACTTTTCGCGTGCTTCTCTTTGATCAGTGAGGATGTAAAAAATAATTCTAATTTAAAGCAATTTTAGCATAGTGATCCAGCAAATACAATGATTTTTTTCGCTTCGTGAAGAGAAAGTTTAAAACTTATGCCCCACTGTGCCGCGTGATACTATGTTATCAAAGAGCTTGCGGGGCCGTAGTTTTGGCTCTTCATCCGGTACGCCGAGGGTTAACATGCAGAGGAGATACATTTTCTCCGGGATTCCCAGAGAAGCTTTTATTTCCTCGTAAAGTTTTTTCTGCGCTTGAGTTATTTCATTACCAAAAGCGCCGACAATACACATGCCGAGTCCCTGGTTTATTGCTTCGATCGCCATAAAGGCATACGCGATGCCCAGTTGTTCAAACGTTCGGCTCAGGATTATTGCCGGTCCATGCCCAGCAACATAAAAAGCCGGATCCTTGAGAAACACGTTGTCAATAACTTCTTCGGGAGACGTTTATTACTCCACTATGGACAAGTTCCATCAGAGCTTCACGGTGTTTGGGTTTGTCCCAGGCGGAAAGATCTCCACAAACACCGATGACGATCGGGGCCAGGGCAACCTGCTTTTGACCGCAGGCAAGCCGGCTTAATTTTTGTTTTATTGCTCGCATCTTCAATAACAATAAAATGCCAGGGCTGAACATTTACACCAGGAAGGTGCCCGGCGTCCGGCTTCTAATATTTTACGTAATGTCTCGTCGGGGATGGGTTGACTTTTGTATTTACGAATGCTTCGCCACTTATGAATTGCTTCGGTTACCTCCATGGTGTTATCCTCCGTCTTTATAAAAATTATTAGGGTTTATTGGGTCATCAGGCTACTGCTGGAAATTCCTGTTTGAAATAAGCATTTCCTCACTTTTAAAAACTATGCCAGCAAAAAATTCATTAAATTTAATAGATGCATCGGTTGGTAGTTATAAAATCAATGCAGAGTGTTACCGTGGACAGGAGTTCTGTGTGACATTGGAAATCTATCAGGGTTATGACGTATTCTTGATAAAAGTACGCTTTAACGAATTGCTCAGGCGGCCATTTTTTCTTTCCCGATCGATCGCGCTCTTGAGTAACCGGGGAGCAACAACTAAGAATGCTACAAATTCGCGCAAAGTGAAAAACTTTACCACAAAAAAAGACTTCCAAAACATCTTCACATATCGCGATGGCGTATAGAAAGAAAATTTAATTTTTCTGCCGATCGTTTTCAGATCCGCGCGCTTAAAGGTGTCAGAATAAAGAGAACCTCTCTTGGTAACATGATAGCCAGGTGTCTTATCAACAATCTCTCTGAGCGGGGAAAATTTCTCTATCCTTAACTTTTGAAAAGTAATGGAGTCAACACCGATTTCTTTTGCGAATTTCGGAATATAGAGCATCTCTTCCTCGGTCTCACCGATATTGCCGTAAATAAAGTAACCATGGTAAAAGATAGGATACTTTTTGAGCACCGCAAACGATTTCCTTACTGTATCGGAATCAAAACCCTTATTAAGTTGCGTCAGGATATGATCGTGCGGAGACTCTATGCCTATTTGGAGGGCTTTAAATCCTGCTTTGACCATTTTTGCCAATAGGTCAGGGTATCTGGCTATTTCAATTCGGGCTTGGGCCATAAAGCGTTTTTTTATTTTACGCGCAATTATTAAGTCGCAAATCTTTTCTGCTCTTTTTATGTCAACGAAGAAATTGTCATCACTGAAGAATATCACATCAGCAGTGATCTCTTCTATCTCTTGCATAACCGACTCGACACTACGCGCTGAATACTCTCTTTTTTGGCCCAGGGGGTTTAAACTAAAGGTGCAAAATTTACAGTTGAAAGGACAACCTCTCGCGCTGAGAACCATGTCAAAACTTAAGTTTGCTACGCTGATACCATTTAACATGAAGTTGTATGTATTCCGCCGCAAGGTGCGATCTGGCGAAACTAAGCTATTTACGTCCGGCAATGACGTGGGTCCGTTATGGATTACCTTACCGTTTGTCCGAAAAGAGATGCCTAAGATTTTTTCAAGGGGCTCGCCTTTTAGTATCGCTTTTATTGTCTCTTCTCCCTCCCCCCTGACAATAATATCTACCGGTGGACAATTTTCAAAAATCTCATCAACTATTTCGGTCGCTTTATACCCGCCTACGACCAAAGGGATATTCATTGGCATTTGTTTTACAAGGTCGAGGACTTCTTTTAAATAACGATTCCATCCAATACTAATGCCGATAATGTCTATTTCTCTCTGGATGAAGTCCAATAGGTTTTTGATATTACTCAAGTCTTTTTCGTATCGTAAGTCAAGGAGGGTTACTTTGCCTACATGATCTTTGGCGCTTGTCGCTACATATTCAAGGCCGGTAGGGGGAAAGAGCATCATGGTGTCGGTTACCGCTCTTTCAGGATAGGGGTATAGGAATAAGGCGTGATTATATTTCATATAGATGGTTTCGTTTGACCACAGAATTTATAATATTAAGAAGGTATGTGGAGGATGTTTTAACGATATATTAAGTTATTGTCAACCTTTTTTATTCAAGAGATTTTTTAGCCTCTACCAGACAGTCCATCATCTGCTGACCGGTCCGAATCATTTTGACTTCCACAAATCCCGCCTTCTCCAGGGGATGCTTAATTTCCCGGAACGTATAAGTATCACCCCCCGGAGTGTTTACCAGCATATTAAGAGCGAAAAGAGCTCCTTCGGGCGGATGGGTGCGGGATTCATCCATAACAAAATCACGAATGAGCAGTCTGCCTCCCGGAAGGAGTGCCTGAAAAATTTTACGATAAAGAGCACGGTTTTGTTCAGGACTGTTTTGATGGATAATCGCAGAGAGGAGCGCTAAATCGCAGTCCCGGGGAAGGTCATCATGATAAAAATCACCAGCCACAAGCTCAACCCGTTTAGCCAGCCCTTCGGCGTTCATTCTTTCTTCAGCCATGGGAATGACATTTTTAAGGTCAAAGATCACTCCCGTGAGCATTGGATTTTTTTTGAGGAAAGCGATGGTATAAGTGCCAGAACCACCGCCAATGTCCAAGAGACGCTTAAACGGTTTCAGATCATACGCACCGGCAATTTCCTGAGAAAGCTTACGGCCAACCACGTGCATGGCACCAATAAAAGCTCTCTGGTCTTCCTCGGCTTTTGCCAAGAAGGGTTTTGGTTTCAGATGAGGGCCGTTTTTTACAATTTCGGTGAGATGACTCCAGCTGTCCCAAAGATTGTTTAAATGAAGGATAAAGGGAAGGATTGTGTCCGGATGACGAGCGGCAAGCGGTACACCTTGGTTGGTCAAACGATAGTGAATATCGTGCTTTTTTATCAAACCAAAAGTAACCAGAGTATCCAGGAGGCGTGTTAAGGCACGGGTGTTCAGCTTGAGTTTGCCGGCAAGTTCCTTGGCTGAAGAGGATTTTTTGTGCAGATGGGTAAAAAGATCGAGTTCCGCCGCAGTGAGAATCACCCGGCTTTTCATGAAATTTCTAACGTCAGCGATAACATCACCTGTTTCCATCACGTTTCTTCCTCTTGAAGACAATAGGGTTTTATGGCTTCATAAAAATGCTTTGCTATGATTGTATAACCTGCTTCGTTCGGATGGATAGGGTCACTCATCAAGTCAGGATGGGTGATAAGCCCCTTATAGATATTGGGGATGAGAATAGCGCCCTGCTCCTTACATACCTCCTCATAGGCATTGCCAAATCCTCTGCCAAAGAAAGGGATATCAATACCTCCAACTACTACCAAGGCGCCCTGATCCTGAATAGACTGAATAATTTTTTTGAGATTGGCAAACGTCTCATCCTTGGAGACCCGGTTTTTAAGGTCATTGCCTCCGAGAGTGATCAGGACGATGTGAGGTGACTTGGATAACACATCTTTTTGCAATCGGGCAAGAGCAGTAGTCGTGGTATCCCCTGGTACACCAGCATTGATGATCGGCTTGGAAAGCATCCGGGAAAGTTGGGAGGGATAGTCCATGCCTTCTTTTGCTCCGGTTCCAAAGGTAAGACTATCGCCGAAACAAATGATATTTTTACCCAGGGGATGAATGTTTTTGATTGTGGGGGTGGGGAAAAAAAGGCGGTAGCCTAAAAAAACCACAAAGGCTAATAAGAGAAAGATGCCTATTTTTTTCATACCTTGATAACCGAGAGGATTGAATCGGTTAAAATCGTTTATTTAACCAGCATAACCGGGCACTGGGATAAGATTCCTACTTTATGACTGATCGTTCCCCAATGTTCGGTTGGTTCCTTGGGGTTGACTTTGTGAGAATTCATAACAATAAGGTCAATTTTATTTTTACCGGAAAAACTTAAGATCTCCACCACCCGATGGCCGAAAGTAATTTTACCTTCAATGGTCAGTTTGTTTTTTTTGTAAGGGGTAATCAATTTATCAATATATTTTTTTGCCCGTTCTTCCAGGTTGCGATAGAAATCTTCGAATTCAGAAAAAGAAGTAGAGGCTATGGTTTCGACCACGTGCAAAAGATAAACCTTACTTTTATCGTGTAAGGCAATTTTAACCGCGATATCCAAGGCCTGTTTATTTTTTTTCGTCAAATCGACCGGAACCAAAATATTTTTAAACATACGTCCTCCTTTGTTCAGTTGCGATTATCAAAACCGTAAAATCTTATAATCTCAATAACCCCTGGTTTACTTCCTTTATCACTTCTGACATTCTTTCCCAAATTTTTATAGAAGCCCAGATGAGATAACAGGTAAAAATTACTACTACAATCGTCAAAAGGACTTTCCAAAATTTGCTAAAATGAGGACTTTTATAAAGCAGGGGCAGCGCAAACGGCCCGATTACAACGAATAAGAGAACAAGCACAGGAACTGGGCGATAATACCATTTAATCTTTTCTTCTTGAGGCATGGTAATGTTTTCTCTCAACGAGGTCTTTTCTCCGGGTTAGTAAATTTTTTTTTGAAAGTTTGGTTCAACCCTTATTGAAGTTTCGGATGATTACCATAGTCCTTATTTAATTATTATAATCAATTTTTCTCAAAAAATAAAATCTAAGTTTGACGGCTTCGTAAAAAGTCCATCTGCGGCGTTGCGTTGCATCCTCAGTCATTGCGGCGTACAGGTAAAGTACGCCTCATTCCGTCGGATTTACGCGCCTTGCATCTGAAGCTTTTTACTGTGCCGTCTGATTTTCAACTTTTTACGGCTTCGTCAAGTTTGTCTTTGGTGTTTTTTTGCTATGCGATGGTTAAAGCTTTTCTCTCTTTAACCCCAAAAAGTAAAAATGACGCCAGCAGGGCCAAACTGGCGCCAAACAAGAATGCAACCCCAGGATTTACCCGATGCCATAAAACCCCCATAGCGAGGATGGGGCCAACAATTGCTCCCAAGTGGTCCATGGCGCGATGGAAGCCAAAGGCCTTGCCTCGAAATTCTGAATCAGCGACGAAAGCATCGCCTGGGGAAGTCCGGATACCTTTGCCAATCCGGTCGATAAATCTGATAAATAAAACATGCCAGGAAGCCAGCGCCATAGCCATGAACGGCCGTGAAAGCGACGCAAGGGCATAACCAGCCACGGCAAGGGACTTGCGCTTTTGTAATTTATCAGATAGCCATCCGGAAAAGAGTTTCACAAGAGAAGCAGTCGATTCAGCGACTCCTTCAATAAGACCGAGCATTTCCGCGCTTGCCCCCAGGGTGAGGGTAACAAAGAGGGGGAGCAAAGGGTAGATCATGTCGCTGCTTGCGTCAGTAAAGAAACTGACCAAACCTAAGATAGCAACGTTTCTCCCTAATCCAGCAAAGGGGTTCTTCTTAACAGAAAAAAATTTCACTCAAGCGAATCCTTAGCTTTTGGATTGAAAATTTACGAGGTTTATTTTTTAACATTTATATCTTAATTTTAGAATTTTTTAAATGACTCAATAAATACAAACTGCGACTTTCAATTTTACGCCTTCTCTTTAAAATTCTTGACTTTTTCAATGGGTTTTTGATAAAAAAAGTAGTAGATTCAAAAAAAATAATTATAGGAGGCAGGTATGAATGATCCGATTAAAGACTATTGGCAGGCTCGGTTAAAGGACATGAAGGAAGTATTGGAAGCAAATAATTTTGAGGTTTTTATTGCCGAGAATGCTGCTCACGCAAAAACAGTTGTGGAGAATGAAATTATTCCCCAGACCGGAGCAAAAAGCATTTCCTGGGGCGGCTCGATGACTTTTATTAATTCCGGGCTTTATGAAGCGCTCAAGGACCGGAAGGATCTCGAGGTACTGGATACCTATGACAAAAGCCTTTCGGATGAACAAAAAATGGAGAAAAGAAGGGCGGCACTGTTCGTTGATCTTTTTATCATGGGAACGAACGCGATAACACAATCAGGCGAGCTGGTTAATTTGGATATGATCGGTAACCGCGTGGGAGGTTTAATTTTTGGTCCCAAAAATGTGGTAATTCTGGTCGGGCGTAATAAAATTGTCCCTGATCTTGAAGCAGCCATGGGAAGAATCAAGAATTACGTCGCGCCAATTAACACCAAGCGGCTTGGCAAAAAGACCCCGTGCGCGAAAACCTCCTACTGCGAAGAATGTCAAAGCGACGAACGCATCTGCAATGCGTGGACAATTATCCAAAAATCATTTCCTAAGGGGAGAGTGAAGGTTATTTTGATCAATGAGGACTTAGGATTTTGATAATAATTTGGTGGCGTCACCATTGAGAGAGATGCAAATGCTGACGTTTCGACTTTATTGGGCTCTTTATTAAAAACGGAGTTAGGAGCGCGATCATAATATTCTTTAGGAAAAAGTAAAATGAGAGCAATGGTATTAAAGAAGCTTTGCCGCTTGGAAGAAAACCCCTCTCCGTTGGCCTTTACTATACTGCCGGAGCCAGTTCCGTTAGAAAATGAAATTTTGATAAAGGTCGCGGCGTGCGGTGTTTGCCACACTGAATTGGATGAAATTGAAGGCCGAACTTCACCGTCGTATTTACCGGTGGTGCTTGGTCATCAGGTAGTGGGGACCGTAGCAGGGCAGGGGAGTAAGACAAACGTATATAAACCGGGCGACCGGGTTGGTGTTGCCTGGATTGCTTCAGCCTGCGGGACGTGTACATTTTGCCTTTCCGGCAACGAAAACCTTTGTCCGGATTTTAAAGCAACCGGCCGGGATATAAACGGCGGATACGCTGAGTATATGACCATTGCAGAAGCTTTTGCTTATCCTATTCCCGATGTTTTTTCTGATGTTGAAGCTGCGCCTTTTCTCTGCGCGGGTGCGGTCGGCTACCGGTCGCTTAAGCTCACGAATCTTCACGATGGACAAAACTTAGGTCTAACCGGTTTTGGCGCATCCGCCCACCTGGTGCTTAAGATGGTGACGCATCAATATCCGAATGCCAAAGTTTTTGTTTTTGCCCGGAGCGCTGATGAAAGAACATTCGCAAGAGAATTGGGAGCGTACTGGGCAGGCGACCCGGAAGAGAGATCACCGGAGTCCTTAGATAGCATTATTGACACCACCCCGGTGTGGAAAACAGTGGTGGAGGCATTAAAAAATTTGAAGCCCGGGGGAAGGTTGGTAATCAATGCGATTCGCAAAGAAGAGAGTGATAAGGAAAGTCTTTTGCAGTTACATTATCCCGAGCATCTCTGGATGGAGAAGGAGATTAAAAGCGTTGCTAATGTGGCTCGAAGTGATGTGAGGGAGTTTTTAGCGTTGGCTGCAGAAATTCCGATAAAGCCTGAGATTCAGGAATTCAGACTGGAGGAGGCAAATCAAGCGCTGGTAGAACTTAAGGAACGAACAATTAGAGGCGCTAAGGTTTTAAAAATCGCGTAGGATAGGGTGGTCAGTGGGCCCTCGTTTTTTGGAGATTGAGTTAACCGGCAGGTGCTCAATGGGGTGTAAGCACTGCTACGGCGACTTTCCTTTTACGAAAGACCTGCCCGCAGCGAAAGTTAAAGACGTTATTGATCAGGCCCACGAAGACTTTGACTGCTTCGTTTTTTCTGGAGGAGAACCATTTTTACACCCAGACCTCATAGAGTTGGTGCTTTATGCAGACCGAAAAGGATTCTCAGTTCACATCACCACCTCAGGTTTTGGTGTTACGAAAAAAAAGATAAAGAGCCTTTCCGATAATGTTGTTTTAGTTTTTGGGATAGATGGTATCGGAGAGGTGCATGATAGGTACCGGGGAAAGCCCGGTTCCTATGCACACCTTTTGAAAATCATGGCGGATTGTCAGGATAGACCAAAAGAGATCATTACTACCTTATGGAAGGGAAGTTTAGGCCAATTAGAAGAAATTATCAGCATGGGACGGAAATGCTTGCTGGGATGATAACACTAGTACGGGGGAAGGCAGAGAAAACAGCGGAATTATTAGATAACCCTAGAGATGAGACGGAAAAAGGGGGGCTGCCGGTTGCATGTTAATGCGCTCATCCCGGTGGGAAGAGCGAGGAATCATCCGGAAATTTTATTAACCCGTGAGGAGAATGAAATTGTTTATCAGTTTCTCAAGGAACGCAAAAAGAAATCCGCCCCATGTTTTTACTGACCTTTATAAAATTACGGAAAGAGATGTGCGAAAGGGGATAGATTTAGATTTTGCAAAAAGAGGTATGCGATTGATCCTCAGGGAAATGTGCACCCCTGTGAGTTTCTCCGGGCGATAAGTTTTGGTAATGTGTTTAACCAGGATTTCTCTGTTATTATTAAGGAGGCAAAAGAGACTCGTTTTATCCACGCGCGTGAGCAGGGGTTTAAAGGGCAGGTGAGGTTAGGTGGAGCGAATCCCTTTGACTATCATACGGAGATATGCCACGTCCTTGCAGATAAACTTAAGGATGGATAGTTGGGGACAACGTTTTTCCCAAATAAAAAAATAATTCTGATGACTTATTAACCGCAGCTCAACACTGAATGAAAACATCTATACCAAGGTAAGGTTACCTGTGATAACAGCGTTGTCGGATGAAAAAAATGGAGAAAAGAAGAGCGGCGCTTTTGTTGCTCTTTTTATTATGGGAACGGAGGCGATACACAATAGGCGAGCTGGTTAATTTGGATATGATCGGTAATCGCGTGGGAGGTTTGATTTTCGGCCCAAAAATGTGGTAGTTCTGGTGGGGCGTAATAAAATTGTTCCTGATCTTGAAGCAGCCATGGGGAGAATCAAGAATTACGTCGCGCCGATTAACACCAAGCGGCTTGGCAAAAAGACCCCGTGCGCGAAGACCTCCTACTGCGAAGAATGTCAAAGCGACGAACGCATCTGCAATGCGTGGACAATTATCCAAAAATCATTTCCTAAGGGGAGAGTGAAGGTTATTTTGATCAATGAGGACTCAGGAATAGGATACCGAGTTATGGCGTACCATTAACCGGGGTGAAAACGCTGACGTTTCGACCCCATAGGACTTTCTATTAAAAACGGGGTTAGGAGCGTGATCGCAACATCCTTTAGGAAAAAGTAAAATGAGAGCAATGGTATTAAAGAAGCTTTGCCGCTTGGAAGAAAACCCCTTTCCGTTGGCGTTTACTATACTGCCAGAGCCAGTTCCATTAGAAAATGAAATTTTGATAGAGGTCTCGGCGTGCGGTGTTTGCCACACTGAATTGGATGAAATTGAAGGCCGAACTCCACCACCGCATCTGCCGGTGGTGCTCGGTCATCAAGTAGTAGGGAGAGTTGAGGCCAAAGGTAGTCAGACAAACCTTTTTCATATCGGGATCGGGTCAGTGTTGCTGGATTGCTTCAGCTTGCGGGATGTAAATTTTGCCTTTCCGGAAACGAGAACCGTTGTCCGGATTTTAAAGCAACCGGCCGGGATGTGAATGGCGGATATGCGGAGTATATGACGATTGCAGAAGCTTTTGCCCATCCTATTCCCGAAACTTTTTCTGAGAGTGAAGCTGCTCCGCTCCTCTGCGCGGGTGCGATCGGATACCGATCTCTCAAACCTACCAATCGCGCTGATGGTGAAAACTTAGGTTTAACGGGCTTTGGCGCTTCAGCTCATCTGGTGCTTAAGATGGTGACGCATCAATATCCGAATGCCAAAGTTTTTGTTTTTGCCCGGAGTGCTGAGAACGAAAATTCGCAAGAGATTTGGGAGCGTACTGGGCAGGTGATTTAGAAGAGAGATCGCCTGAGTAGTTAGATAGCATTATTGACACCACCCCGGTGTGGAAATCAGTGGTGGAGGCATTAAAAGCTTTGAAGCCCGGGGGAAGGTTGGTAATTAATGCGATTCGCAAAGCTGATAGTGATAAAGAAAGTCTTTTGAAGTTAATTATCCTGAGCATCTCTGGATGGAGAAGGAGATTAAAAGCGTTGCTAATGTGGCTTGTAACGTTGAAGGGAATTGGAAAGGTCAAAGAGGGAATAGATAACTTTTGTCTATCAGCCGAAACAAAAAACCGCAGCTTTTTGTTCCAGCCGATAGGCTTTATATGGGGTTCACGATCCAGAGAAGTGTTGGTCCCAGGTCACGTTTTCATTGAGTCGTCAATAAAAACTTTTTCAAATGACGAAGCCTTTCCCCTAACCACTCTTCTCTTGTTCTGCTTTCTTCTGTTTTCTCGCTGCCAATTAGTCTAACGGTAATTATTGTGATTATTACTGCCAACACGACCAAAAAGAGAGGCCATTTGTCCTGAAGAAATATCCACGGACCATACTCTTCCATGATTAACACCTCCTGTGCTGTATTAAGTTTATTGAGCAGGAATCAACGACTGATTGTAAGAATATTTTTTCAGCCTGTTTAAGACAATCCTTAGCTAGTTGACAAATTTTTATTATAATTCTCTATAGTTGGTGCTTTGGTTATTTATAGGTCAAAGAGCAAATAAAAAAGCCACTACCTCTCCTTGAGATAGCGGCCCGACTATCGTTATATTTAACCTCCAGAACGATTGAGCTATTCTGGACCCAAAAAAGCACTATTAAGTTTGTAAAAAGTATATTTCTCTCTCTACTATTTGTCAATAATTTTTTTAGGGAAATTTTTAAAATTTTATAATATGTTATGATATATTTTTTATTTTGAGATTGGCAGAAAATAACATCTTAAAATAATAGGAGAAACATAGAATGAACAAAGCCTTGCGACTTAGAATTAATAAACCGAGCGTCGTCTACGAGAAATTTGATGATGAACTTGTCTTAATTAACCTTGATAGTGGCAATTACTACAGCTTTGAAAAGGTCGGGGCAGATATCTGGGGCTTTATACAAAGCGGTGCTTCGGAGACTGAAATCATCGAGGAGATTTCTCAGCGATACGCAGAGAGCCTTTCAACTATTGAAGATGCTGTAAAAAAATTTTTGAGCGAATTAAAAGAGGAAGGACTGATTGTGCCGGATGAAACGCAAGAAGCCGAAAGCACAAAAGTCTTCATAACAAAAATAGCATCGGTTCCGAAACAGAAAAACTCATTTTTGAGTCACCGGTTCTCAGCAAATTTACTAACATGCAGGATTTCTTGTTGGTAGACCCAATTCACGAAATTGATTACACCGACTGGCCTAAAAACAAACCTGAATAATGTGAAGAAATGTCAGTACCTTATTTTATTTCTGGGCTAAAATGAGAAAATAAGTTCAGGTTTACTGGGTAATATTGCGTTGTCTCTTCAACTCTCGTTTGGGTAACAAACGGGACACATGAAAAACTTTTCTACCGGGTCATTTATTTTGTTACTTTCATATTTCAATGAAGCCTTCAGAGTTTTTTTAGACGCTGCAAAAAATACAAGCGCTGTAGAACAATTTTACACTATTGCCAATCACCCGGTAAGGTTGCGTTTTGTGGGGCAAACATTAGTGGACTCTCTATCTCCGGCCTTGGAACATTTAGTTGCTGAACGGATGCCGGAACAATCGTTGACGGTTTGTTTATGGGATAGTGCTTCCACAAAAAAATAGATTCCCCCTTTTCCCTGGGAAGAGAATGCAACGATGACAAAAAACATTCAAAGTCCAAACGAGGGAACTAACCCGGTCATTTATTTTAAAGATGAACGGATTCACGGAGCTTACCAGATAGGAACAAAAACGCTCAGTATACTGGATACAAAACTGAATACTGCTATTTTTTGGGTTCCCGATGTTTGTAAAATCCCGTATTACGAGCGAAGTTCTCCTCTGCGCACTATTTTTCAATGGTGGGCGAAAAACTACGGTCTACAGTTGCTACATGCCGGAGCGGTAGGAAAAAATAAGGGTGGGATACTGCTTGCGGGCGAGGGTGGATCCGGCAAGTCGACCACGGCCCTAACCTGTCTGGATTCGGAGCTTTCCTACGTGAGTGATGACTACTGCCTCGTGGACATGGATTCTCACCCTTACGCCCATAGTGTTTATTGCTCCGCCAAGATAGACCGGGAAGGTGTTGAAAGATTCCCTTATCTCGCATCGGCGGTGGAGAACAAAGAGCGGCTCCATGAGGAGAAAGCATTTCTTTTTTTAAACAAACACTGGCCAAAAAAAGTTTCAAAAGGATTTTCCGTTCGCGCTCTCCTTATGCCGCGAATCATGAGGCTGAAAAAGGACGAAATTAACCCCGGCTTCGCCGAGGAATCGGTTTGATGGCGCTTGCACCCAGCACAATTTTTCAATTACGAGGTGCGCGCCAGGAGGACTTAACTTTTATGGCCAAGCTGACCCGACTAATACCAAGTTTTTTTTTGGAACTGGGGAAAGATACCAATAATATACCGGATATCATTTTAGATTTGCTGTCAACAAACTAGACTTCTTTTAAAACAAATTTTTATATATTCTGGCGTGAAATGTTGTCTTAAGAAAGGATGCGATCGATGCAGGGACCTTTAGTGAGTGTTATTGTGCCTGTTTATAATGGTGAACGTTATTTAACGAAAACCATTCAAAGTGTGTTGACGCAAGACTATCAGCCGATTGAAATTATCGTTGTTGATGACGGCTCAACTGATAGGACTGCTGAGATTGTCCGAGCTCAACCAAACATCCACTATATTTACCAGAACAATCGAGGCGTTTCAGCCGCCCGGAACACCGGCATTGCTGCCGCCCAGGGGGAGTTTCTGGCTTTTCTTGACGCTGACGATATGTGGGTGCCGCAAAAATTGAGCGTGCAAGTTAGTTATTTGACTCAGCACCCTGATGTGGGTTTTGTTTATGCTTACCGGCGAATGATCATTGAAGAAGGGGTTGCAACAACCATCATGGTATAGGGATGGAGACAGCCCTGGCCTTATACCGAGCAATTTAGTTGCGCGGAAAAAATATCTTTGAAAGGGTGGGCCTTTACAATCCGGAGTATCGTTCCGGCGAAAATGCAGAATGGTTAGCTCGGGCCAAGGATGCTGGAATTCGTATGGCCGTTCTTCCGGAGACGCTTTTAATTTACCGGGTTCATGGTCAGAATCTAACCCATCATTTAGATGAAGTGCGCTCCAATGTTTTGAAGGCACTAAAATCATCAATTGACCGCCAGCGGAGTAAAGGCCAGGTGACAAACATCAAATCATTCCGGTGAAAACAAAGCGTGTATAAGTGTTATTATTCCGGTTTATAATGGCGAGCATTATTTAGCTGAAACCATTCAAAGTGTATTGGCTCAGACCAATCAACCACGTGAGGTGATCATTGTTGATGACGGCTCAACTGATCGGACTGCTGACATTGTCCGATCCCATCATAATTTCCGCTATATTTATCAAACCAATCAGGGCCTTGGAGCAGCACGGAATGTCGGTATTGCCGCTGCCGAAGGTGAGTTTATTGCCTTTCTTGATGCTGATGATCTTTGGACTGAAAATAAAACTAAACTTCAGCTGGAAGCATTTAATGCTAATCCCAATGCAGATATTGTTACCGGGCACGTAAAGCAATTCTACAGTCCGGAATTGGATGAAAGCGAGAGAAAAAAAATACGCTGTACTGATGAATTACTGCCAGGACATTTGATCCAGGCAATGCTTATCAAGCGAGAAGCTTTTTCTCGTGTGGGTCTTTTTGAAACCCAATGGGTCGTGGGAACCGACATGAGTTGGTATCTAAGAGCTATGGAGAAAGGTCTCTCGATGGTTATACTGTCTGATTTGGTTCTTCTCAGGCGTCTTCATAAACAGAATAAGGGTATCACAAAACGCAGTTTCATTAACCAGCGTGTTCAGATCCTCAAAGCCGCTCTCGACCGTCAACGAGGGAAAAAAGTTGATACAACAATTACTGAGAGCTTGACCGAAAAAAAAGTGCACTAAAATTTTCTTCACGCACTATGGATTTACTACCTTCTTTTCAAAAGATTAAAACAATCCCTTTTTTTCAGTCGTTAAGATTGGTTCCCTTTGTTTTTTCACGGTTTCGTTGTTTTGCACCAACAGTAGTTGATATAGAACTAACCAACCGCTGCGACCTTCACTGTAAAATGTGCTGGTTTTATGGCGAATGCGGCATTGGAGATAACTATCAAGGCTTAGAACTTTCGACTGATGAAGTGTTCAGTTTGGTTGATCAGTTGTCCAAAAACAAGCCTCAGATATATATAGGTGGAGGAGAACCCTTCCTTCGTGAAGATTTATTTATTATATTAGAATATGTGAAAAGGCATGATCTTGTTGTGTCATTTACCACAAACGGAACGTTATTCGATCAAAGGAAAATTGAAATGCTTGTTACTCTTGGTATTGATCAGGTTACGTTTTCAATCGATGGTGACGAAAAATTACATGATCAGATAAGGGGAGAAGGGACCTTTCAGAAGGTAACCTCAGCCGTAAAGGAGCTTTCCGAATACAGGAAAAAGAGAGGTAGCAATAAACCGGTCATATCAATCAATTTTACCGTAACTTCAGATCTTACGAATCATTTACAAGAGGCAATCAAGGCGGTAAAGGAAGCAACAAATCACGGGGCCGATATTTATCGGATACATCACCTCTGGTATATTACCCATAAGGAATTGTCAGCGCATCAGTCTGCGGTAAAGCAGTTTTTGGGATGTAAGGCTGCGGGTGCTGGGAGTCATTTGATTACGAGCTCTCAGGGCATTGGCTCACATTCACTCGCCGATGAAATATCCTTGCTAAAAGGCCAACCGAAGGTCGTGTCGTTTCCGGATTTATCCTGGCATGAGATAGTAAATTATTACTCAGAGAGTAAAGGCATGAGGGGTAGGTGTATAGCGCCATTTTTTAAAGTAGTTATAAAACCGAACGGTGATGTAAAATTCTGCCCCGATGAATGGATTGATGACTTTGTTCTTGGTAATATCCGCCACGATAGGTTTGACACTATTTGGAATAACGATAGAGCGCGCTTGTTCCGCAAGGTTTTGTTTAAGAAGAAATGTTTTTCTGGATGCAGGCGGTGCAGTTGGATGTACGCATGTTGATCTCATAGAGGAGAAAGAGCATGTCCCCGGCTACCAAGATTCTTTTTCTTGGGGTGGATGCCGCTAATAAGTTTCTACTCCAGGATTGGGCTGCTGACGGCACATTACCGACTTTTAAATCTCTGTTTGCCAGGGGCCTGGTAGGTGACACTATGAGCTTGGAGGGTTTTTACGAGGGCGCAACCTGGCCGTCATTTTACACTGGTGTGACGCCTGCCCATCATGGCATCCACAGTCTCGTTCAGCTTATCCCGGGCACCTATGAGTTTCATCATGTCTACCCCCCAGGTGATTTTATAAAGTGTGATCCGTTCTGGAAGCGTCTCAGCCACGCCGGGCGTACCGTTGCTGTACTTGATATTCCATTGTCTGGTGTTTCTCAGAAACTCAAGGGGATGCAGACGGTGGAATGGGGTTCGCATGATAGCATTTATGGACTTTGCACCTGGCCTCCTCAGCTGAAGCAGGAGATAGTGCTTCGTTTCGGTCACCACCCTTTAAAAGGATCCTGTGATTCTTTCGGCCGTAATCCGAAAAAATTCTCAAAGTTTAGAGACCTCCTCGTTCAGGGTGTGCAAAAAAAAGCCGTGCTTACCAAATACTTTCTTAACCAGGGCAGCTGGGATTTCTTTGCCCAGGTATTTTCCGAGAGCCACTGCGTTGGTCACCAGTGCTGGCACCTTCACGATCAAAATCATCCCAACTACAATCCTGAAGCCGCAGCCATCAGGGGCAATCCAATGCGGGACGTCTATCAAGCTATTGATGCTGCCATTGGCGAGATCCTTGCCCAGGTCGACAATAAAACAGTGGTGGTTGTTTTTGTTGGCCATTGCATGGCACACTATTTTGGTTTGGAATTTCTCCTGCCAGAAATTCTTTCCCGCTTGAAAGTAGCAAAAACCTACTCGGAAGAGAATCGAGCAATTAAATCTCTGGATCTGATGGAGAGGATAGAGGCACTTTTCTTATGGGGAAAGCGGCATATGCCCAACAAAATCAAAGAGCTGTTGGGGGTTATTCCGCACCGTCTCCGAGACTGGATCGACCGCCGCCAGGGTCGGCCATCGTCCATGTTTTTCGCCGGAATAGATCCAAGAAAGAGTAAGTGTTTTTTACTTCGTAACGGTGCCTCGGTTTGCGGACTTCGGGTAAATTTAGCCGGGCGGGAGCCTGAAGGCCTCATCCGACCGGGTCCGGAAATGGAGGCTTTCTGCGATCAGCTGAAAAATGATTTGATGCACATCATTGATCTTGATATTGGGAAGCCGGTGGTGAAAAGCGTTAAGAGAACAGCCGACTTATACCAGGGAGACTACCTGGATCACTTACCCGACCTTTTAGTTGAGTGGAGTGATGAGAAACCACTGGGTACTACAGCTACCGGGAACCGCAGGGGAAGCAGGGTACGCCTTGCTTCAGAGAAGATCGGTGTTGTGGAAGGAGTAAACACAAATTGCCGAACCGGAGATCACAACCCGGAAGGTATGTTCATTGCGCTTGGACCAGGTATCAAATCCGGACGAATGCAACGGACTGTTTCCATCATGGATTTTGCGCCGACGTTTTGTGATCTGCTGGATGTTAAACTATCAGATGTTGACGGTGAGCCAATTACAGAAATCCTGGAAGCACGAGAAGGTCTGAGACTAATTCGAGAATGTAAAAATACTTTTAAAGACCCGACCGTTTTTCTTTTCATAATAAGGGGAATAATTTGGTTGACTTTGTGAAAATTAACGTGTTGAATAAAAAAACATTTTCTATAAAAAAGGGGGGTAGTCATACCAAGCCCTCCGTTAAATTCACCCTCTTCACATTTTTCCATTACTTATTATGAATGCAGTGAGATTATTGAAGATTTTATGTGAGATACGAGGAGAAATTTTTCTAAGGGCCAGTAAGATAGTTTTCATGCTCTTACTTTGTTCTTCGCTTTTGGTACACGTAAAGATTCCTTATATTGGCTATGGCCTGTATAATTTTTTACTGCCATGCTATGCGCACTTATTATTAGTTGCGCTCAATTTAGGGCAATGCAAAGAAACATTTAGCTATCATCGCCAGGCATTATTTTTTTTATCTCTGTTCTATCTCTGGATGTGGGTCTCGGCATTCTTTAGTGACTTTCAAGGGATCGCCCTAAAGTATAGTATAAAATATTCTATCCACTTCATCGTGCTGGTCTCTTTTTTAATCCTGACGTATAAAAAACGAGATCCGTTTTCTTATTATCGCTGGATACTTCGCTTTTTGCTACTTCTCGCTGTATTCGGTGTCATAGAAAATCTCTTTCACGATCTGTGGATTTTTTCCTTACTAAGATCACCGCACTCTTTGGATGTATATCCTCGCATTAGCTCCCTCATGCAGTGGCCTAACCAGTTTGGGGTTCTTATGGTTATCGGAATACTTTTGGGATTAATATTATATAAAGAGAGGTCTATTTCAGCTTTTGAATTTTATCTGAGTCTTTTTTTGTTTACGATAGTGATTGCGCTTGCGGCCAGCAGAAATTCGTGGCTCCTTCTGCCCGTTAGGGATTCTCCTGGCATGGCTTTATAGGGTGATCACATTAAGAAAGGGTCTTTTTGTATTGTTGGTCTTTTTGGTTTTTTGCATTTTGTTTTTTCCAATTGCGACACATCAGTTGGGGATAAGAGAGAGCAAGATATTCCCTTTATCGAACCATATATCCGGATAAATTTTGATGTTAGAAGATCTTAAAAAACAAGCACTTCTAACTCCGTGGGAGACATCAACTTCAAGACTTGTGTTGTGGAAAGCAGCTATGTGTGAAATCAGCAAACGCCCCATCACCGGTCTGGGGATAGAGGTATTTGAAAAGATTATCGGAAAGGGGATCCGTAGGGAAGAAGGTTATCACACGCATAATTTGTTTTTAAATATCCTCGTTGAGTTAGGGATTCCCGGTCTATTACTATTTCTTGTCTTTATTTATAGTCTGCTTAAACGAGCAGATTTGTATCGTCCGATTATCGTAATTCCTCTGCTTATGATGTTTGCTGTCCAGATGGTGGACTTTTTCATTCATGATTTTACTTTTACAACCATCGGGCTTTATTTTCTGGCAGAGGCGGGAAACTCTCAGCATGAAGGCAACTAAGAATCTCAGCTGGCAATTCTTTGGACAGGGGGTCGGTAAGGCCTCGATTTTTTTATTTTACCTATTGCTCCCCTTATCCATCGGTCTTAAAGAGTATGGGAAGTTTTCCTTTGCGTTGGCCCTTTCGTTTATCTTTGTCCAGCCCCTTGTCGAGATGGGATTAGATATCATCATTGCCAAATGGGTAAGTCGGGGCAAAGTGGATGTGGTAAAAAAGGCGTTCATCATTAGGGTAATCGCGGCTTTAACCGCGCTACCTCTTCTTTTTATAGTCTCGTTGTTTTTGAGGGTTGATCGCGGAGCGCTCTTTCTGCTTTTTCCTTATTTCGTGATAATCTCTTTTCAAAACGTGATCTTTGCATTTTTTCGAGGCATCGAAAATATGAAACTCGAGGGCATCATTGTCCCTCTTCAAAAGATCTCTGCCCTGGGATTACTTTTCGTCTTTGGGTTTTTAGGATTCAAAAGCGCCTTGCTGGGATCGATGACCTTATTGTGCTCTGCTCTTTTGGGGATGGTCCTTTTACTCTGCATATCACGGCAACAGGTGAAAGAGATTTTAAAAAGTAAAACGGATTTTCTGAGGTATAATGCTTTGATTAAAGAGGGGGTTGTGCTTGGGGGGGTTGCTTTTCTTTGGCTCATCTATTTTAGAGTTGACAGCGTGATGTTGGGAATGATGAGAGGTGATATGGAGGTGGGCGTATACAATGTTGCCTATAGGATTATGGAGGGAATTTTTTTTATACCCAGCATTATTATGATCGTGTTTTTTCCCCATGCTTGCCAAGCGGAATAGGTTTAAAGAGATATTCGGGAAACTCCTTTTTATCCTGGGAGGTATTGGCTTAGGGACATCGATTGCGCTTTATTTGTTTTCCCCAGGTCTGATAAGGCTCATCTACGGACCGGAATTTTTTGGCGCCATAGCGGTTTTACAGACGCTCGCTTTAGTCATTCTCCCGGTTTTCCTTGGTCATTTAACGACCCAATCCCTTGTCGCTCTCGACCTGAACAAGCTCTATTTATTGGTGGCTCTCCTGGGGGCAGGGTTAAATATCATACTCAATTATTTCCTTATACCCCTCCGGGGCGCGGTTGGAGCGGCCTGGGCTACCTTAGCCACCGAGATATTCGTTACGGCGCTCTGCGGTTATTTCGTTTTGAAGAGGGAGCCCGAGGCTTTACGCTCCTCAATTACCGCAGCCAGAGAAACGATATCCCGGGCAGTGAGAACGATCACTCCATGAAAGGCAATAAGCGCAGAGTCGCCATCAATGCCACCTTTGGCCATGAAAACCCCACCGGTCTGGGAGTCTACACCCATGAACTGGTTGTCGCCTTACTGAAGGAGGAGTGTGACTATGATTTTACTGTATATTCAAGTTCTCCTGCCTTAAAGAAGATGTATCCTGAAAAGGTAACCCGGGTGAGTCCCCTTACGTCACCGGGGTTGGGTTTCAAAGGACATCTTATGAGGCTTCTCTGGCAGCAAACAATGCTGCCGTTTAAATCAAGAAGACAAAATGCATCGTTACTGTATTCCACTGTCCCTGAGGGCATTTTGTTCTCCCCTTTGAAACAGATTATAACTATGCATGATATTTTGCCAATGAAATATCCGGAGATGTATCCGAGGATGAAATATCATTTTTATTATACGGTGCCGCTTCTTTTAAAAAAATCGCGGGCCGTTATCTGCACTTCTGAGAACACAAAGCAGGATGTTATTACCTACTATGCGATTAAGGACAAACCCATCTACGTAATTTCTGAGGGGTGTCAATAGGCAGAGGTTTTACCCGCGGGAAAAGGGTGTGGTGCAAAAGCGGTATGGACTGGGAAACTATCTGCTTTATATCGGGGACATGAGGCCTTACAAAAACCTGGAAAGGAGCCTCGAAGCCTTTGCTCGGTTGAATCTGACCGACCTCTCCTTTGTCATTGGAGGCAAAAAAGACCCTCACTTCTATCCGGGTATCGAGAAAAAGGTTGACAGGCTTTTATTAAAGGATAAAGTTATTTTCTTGGGCTATGTGCCCGAGGAAGATTTGCCCCACCTTTATTCGGAGGCAGCGGCTTTTGTTTTTCCCTCCCTTTACGAGGGGTTTGGTTTGCCTCCTTTAGAGGCTATGGCGTGCGGTTGTCCAGTTGTTGCATCAAATGCTGGTTCCCTTCCTGAAGTCTGTGGGGATGCGGTACGGTATGTTGATCCTTATGATGTGGAAAGCATCGCTCGGGGAATACATGAGGTGCTCACGGATGAGGTGATGAGGCAAAACCTGAGAGCTAAGGGACTCGAGAGGGCGAAGCTTTTCAGCTGGGAAAGGGCGGCAAAAGAGCATCTTAAAATTTTTGAAGAATGTTTGAGTAAAGAAAAGACAGAAAAATCAGATACCAAGTGGCAGTAATTTTTAAAAGGAGATAATGCATCGTGCGAGTAGCAATTATCCATGATTGGCTCACCGATATGCGTGGAGGGGAAAGGTGCCTGGAAATCTTTTGCGAACTTTTTCCCCAGGCTGATCTTTATACTTTGTTGCACGTGCCGGGTTCTGTTTCTTACCCTATAGAAAGAATGCCAATTAAGACTTCCTTTATTCAAAAGCTCCCTTTTTCGAAAAAGGGTTACCGAAGGTATCTTCCCTTGTTCCCGATGGCGATAGAAAGTTTCAACCTGAAGGGGTATGACCTTGTTCTGAGTAGTAGCCATTGCGTGGCCAAAGGTGTCATCCCTTCACCAAATGCTCTTCATATTGCTTATGTGCATACACCAATGCGATATGCATGGAATATGTATGATGAATATTTCGGGAAAAACCGAAATTGGATAATTCCCTTTTTTATCCATTACCTGAGGATGTGGGATGTGACCTCGAGTCATCGAGTGGATCATTTCATTTGCAACTCTCACAATGTGGAGAAGCGGATAAAAAAGTTTTATCGAAGAGAGGCGGAGGTAATCTATCCTCCGGTGGATAGTAAACGATTTAAGGTTCACGACCAAAAAGAAAATTATTTTCTTATTGTCTCTTCCTTAGTTTCGTATAAAAGAATTGATCTGGCTATCGCGGCGTTCAATCGGTTGAGCTATCCTTTGAAAATTATCGGTTCCGGTCCGGAGGAAAAAAGGCTCAGGTCAAAGGCTGGACCGAATGTGGAATTTTTGGGATGGTTACCGGAGAAAGCAGTTGCTGACTGCTATTCGAAATGTCGGGCCCTGATTTTTCCGGGGGAAGAAGATTTTGGGATCGTTCCGTTGGAAGCGATGGCCAGTGGAAGGCCGGTGATCGCTTATGGCAGGGGAGGGACATTAGAAACGATCATCTCGTATGATCAAAAAGAAAAAACTGAGGGGAGTGTTCCCACCGGCTTGTTTTTTCATGAGGCGAATGGTGCATCACTGGTTGACGCTATCGAAAGGTTTGTTACAATTGAAAAGGAATTTGATCCTCTGGCGATAAGGAATCATACCCTGAAGTGGGACAGAGAGATTTTTAAAGAGAAGATGAAAGACAGTATTCTTAATAAGATAAAATCAGCGTAAAAAGAATTCGACCACCCCTCCGTTCATTACAAGAAGAATGTTATAATTTAATGTACTCCCCCTCCTCACAGCCGGATTTAGGAAGCATTCCAGATCTGCTTTCGTCTTCGATCGAGCAAATTTCCCAGCTTGCCTCCAAACGCGGAACCCAAGGCCAATAGAAATCCGGTCATTTGTGGCAGCGAAGACAACCAAAAAGAATCCTTTCCTCTAAAGCATGTCGCATATAGACGAGCATGGCGAATCAACAGTTGATCCGGAGAAAAATTGTTATTTACAAAAGCACGGGATTGGCTTCTGAGTCGATTCCATTCCTTTGAATCACTCAAGATTGCGGCGATGGCCAGAGTCAATGATTCGACATCGTTTGGGGCAACAAGGCGGCCTGTCTGTCCATCTTTTACAGATTCAGAAAGTCCTCCCACCCGGTAAGCAATAACCGGGCATTCCATTGCCGCGGCCTCAAGTGCAACCAGGGAAAGACCTTCGTGCCGGCTGGGAATGACAACAGCCCCGTGTGATTTTTTGACAGCAGCATAAGCATCCCGTAATTCTGCCTGTTGAACAGCAGGTAGTATCCAAACGCGGTCGCCAAGCCGATTTGCCTTGATTTTATCCCGGAGGTAATTGAGATAATCCTGATTTTGAAAGCGTCCAATGATCACGGCCGCTGCAGGTATGGATTGTGCTTTCAAACGGCAAACCACTTCGAGGAGATCAATCTGGCCCTTATGAGGTTCGATGCGTGCGGGATACAAGAGAATTGGTACGTCTGGAACCTCCTTTGGAAGGTATCGCGATCGAAATCGGTCGGCGTCACCACGGGAAGGTTGAAAAAAGTCGTTATCGATTGCGCTTCCGATAACCTCCGCCTTGCCAGGGAAAGCCTTGGCGGCATGACTCCCAACACCCATCCGCCGGGCTCCCAATGAAAGCCATAAAGGTACAAAATAGTGAATCCATAGATCATGCCATCGTTCTCCTGTCGGTTTCACTCCATGTGCGGTTACCAGTCGGGGAAGGCCAGTCTGCCATTCAACTATCCAGGCCGCCAAGGCAACCGAAGGATCGAAAAGGCCGTGGAGATGAACCACCCACGGTTCGACCCCATTTTGAATATCTTTTTTGATCTGTTCCCGTGCCTTTCGCGCCATAGCCAACGCTGATTCCGAGTACGCGCCGATATGGGGTGCAGGCCACGGAAAAGGATGAAAAATACGACGCTCTGAAGAAGGATCATAGCGCTGGTCTACAAGTCCTTCGGGGAAGAAGTAGTGAATGTACCAGGAACCTTTGGCTATCAGTTTATTGTCCAGTAAGTTTAGATACTGCTCCAACCCTCCGGCCATATTACGGGGATCTGCTCCCGTAAAAACATAAAGGGATTTTGACCCATACCTGGTCTTCAAAAAAATAAATTTGTTTTTTCCCAAATGATTTTCCCTCTAATTGTACATATGGGTTTTCTTTCATTTAAATGATTCAGGAACCTATTTTATAAATTCAAAAAAGAACAAATAAAATAGAGAGCAAAATAAATTACGATAACAACACGATGTATAAAAGTCAAGCACTTGCCGGACAGGGTAGCGTATCATAATTTGTGTCAGTAAAAAGGAAGGGGTACCATCCATAATAAAAGAATAATTGTTTGAAGGAAGGAGGTACCCTATGAAAGAAAGATTAGCACTTCGGAGTTCCCCACAAGCTTGGAAATAATCAAGGAAATGAATTTATCTCCTACTGAGTGGGAGTTAGATTACCGGCACGCGGGCAGAAAAGCCTTAAGTTCGGAAAAAGATAAAAAAAGGCCTGAGAAAGAAATCAGGCCTTTTTGTTGACTGAGTAGGGGAGCGCTCTCCTTTTATTTCCCAAAGACTTTCTTTAAAAGGTCGGTAACCCGTGCCGCCGGGTTGGTTCTGATCTTTTTCTCTTCCTGTCCGATCATATAAAAAAGACCGTCCATCGCCTTGTTGGTTACGTAATGGTCAAGGTCAAGGGACTGTGACTTCATAAACGGTAAGGCGGTGTATTTGTCCATCATTGCTTTATAGGAGCGGGTAACTCCGACCTCATTCATGCTTGAAGAAATAATCGGCTTGAAGGCCGTATAAATGTTATCCGAGGTTTTTCTCTTGAAGTAATCGGTCGCGGAAGTATCACCACCCGTAAGGATCCCTTTGGCATCTTCTAAGGTCATTTCCTTGATCGCGCCGACAAAAAGAGACGCGGCTTGAGGAGCGGCTTTTTCCGCGGCCCGGTTCATGCTGAGAATAAAGTCATCCACCTGCTTTTGGTAGCCTAACTTTCCCAGCACACTGGCAACATTCTGTATTTTTTCGGGCATAAGAATCTTAATCATCGCATTGCCAAAATAACCGTCCGTTTGAGAGACAGACGTTACCGCGTTTTTAGTCCCGATGGAGAGGGCTTCTTTCAGGCCAGAAGCGATGGTGCTATCATCCGAGCTTTTTTGCTGGGGAATCCCCGCGCCCTGCTTAATAGTATCCAATAAGCCGGCATTACCGGATGCAGCAAAAAATAAAAGAAAACCGATAAGTATAAAAGATGTTTTTTTCATCTTCGCCTCCTGTGATAGATAGGGACATATTTTGCCTGCCACCAAGAGTATCACTTTTTTAAACACGGTTCAATTTCCTTGGCCTCTGATTTATGAGTTCTAACCAACTGAAAATAATCAAAAAAAAGATTTATGCCTGATGAAGCATAGGTAACCAGGCAGGCTGCTTTTAAAATCAAATACAAAGAACTCATTAAAATCAATATGTTCCATGAGATAATTTCCTTTTACCAAAAAAGGAAGGAAATTTTCTTAATCCCATAAAGAACCCGATATTTTTTAAGGTTTCTTTTCAAAGCTTACTATAATTTTCTTGAAAAAGTATTAAATTTCGATAAACTGAATTACTTTATTTTTTGTTTAATTATAAATAACCACGGTGGGATAATTTCGCGGGGAAATTATTTTCATTAACTGATGTTTGGAAAGGATTTGTATGGACACAGATGATGGTGGTAATGACAATAAAATCAGCACCTTACCATTCATGGAAATTCGTAAGGTGCTGACCCTGCGAGGCCCTAATATTTGGGCAAATTTCCCCGTACTCGAGGTATGGGTAGACCTTAAACAATTTAATGAGATTCCTTCCAATGAGATACCGGGATTCAACGAACGCCTTATGACCTGGTTACCCACCATGATCGAACACCGCTGCAGTCGCGGTGAGCGTGGTGGGTTTTTCGCTCGCTTGCATGACGGCACGTATCTCGCTCACATCTTGGAACATATTACCTTAGAGCTGCAGACCTTAGCAGGAACCAATGTTGGTTATGGGAAGAGCCGGGAAACATCTGAGCAAGGAGTCTACAAAATTGCCATAGAATATGAAGAAGAGGCGCTCGCCAAAGAGTGTTTGAAGGTAGCGGCAGAGGTTTGTTTTTCAGCAGTTCACGATATCCCTTTTGATATATCACGCGAGATAAATCGCTTAAAAGATATTGCCCAGGATATTTGCCTGGGGCCAAGTACCCGGGCAATTGTAGACGCTGCCCGCGCCCGGAAAATCCCGGTGCGCAGACTTAATTCCGGCAGTCTTGTCATGTTTGGATACGGCTGTCGCCAGCGTCGCATCCTTGCTTCTGAGACCGATCAAACCAAGGCGATTGCCGAAGAGATTGCCCAGGATAAACAAGTAACCAAAACGCTTTTGAAGGCAGTGGGTGTTCCGGTGCCGAAAGGCCGGATCGTACACAATGAAGAAGATGCCTGGGCGGCGGCGAGTGACATTGGTCTGCCGGTGGTCGTCAAACCGCTTGATGGCAATAAAGGACGAGGTGTTTCCGTGAATCTCACGTGTCAGGAAGAGGTCATTACCGCCTATACCTCCGCAGCCTCCGAAGGGTCGTCGGTCCTGGTTGAGAAATTTATTCCCGGGCAGGATTATCGTCTGTTAGTGGTGGGAGATCGATTGGTTGCCGCGGCGCGGAGGGAGCCTGCTCACGTGATTGGGGATGGAACGCATACGGTTTCGGAGCTGATCGAAAAGGAGAATGAAAACCCTCTTCGGGGCAATCACCACGCGCTTCCCCTGAGTAAAATCCCCCTCGATTCGGTTTCAATGGCGGTGCTCGCCGAACAGGGGCTTACCGTGCAGTCAATACCTCCCGCGGGGACGATGGTTCTCATTCGCCGCAATGCTAACCTCAGCACCGGGGGAACTGCGGTTGATGTGACTGATGAGGTTCATCCTGAGGCGGCCACGGCCGTGATTGATGCCGCGCGGGTGGTTGGTTTGGATGTGGCGGGGGTCGACCTGGTTGTTTCGGACATCAGTCGTCCGCTTGGAGAACAGGGAGGAGCAATCGTGGAAGTTAATGCCGCTCCCGGCTTACGGATGCACACCCAGCCTTCTCACGGGATCGCGAGGCCCGTGGGGGAGGCAATCATCTCCACGTTGTTTGCTGAAGGCGAAACCGGAAGAATTCCAATCGTTGCCGTAACCGGCGTAAACGGCAAGACCACGACGACTCGGTTTATCGCCCATATCCTCAACGGCAGTGGTCTTAAGGTGGGAATGGCGTGCACTGACGGGGTTTACATAGACGGACGGCGGATTGACAATGAGGATTGCAGCGGGCCTCAGAGCGCGCGGGGAGTTTTGTTGAATCCGGTCGTCGAAGCCGCAGTTTTGGAAACGGCACGAGGCGGTATTCTCCGTGAAGGGTTAGGGTTTGATTTCTGCGATGTCGGGGTCGTAACCAATATCGGCCAAGGAGATCATCTCGATCAGTACGACATCGACACCGTGGAAAAATTGGCGGTGGTAAAAAGAACGGTAGTAGAAGCGGTTACACCCGAGACAGGTACCGCGGTGCTGAATGCCGCTGATCCTTTGGTGGCAGCGATGGCACCCTACTGTCCGGGCCGGGTAGTATTTTTTGCCTGCAACGGAGACCACCGGGTGATCGTGGAACACCGCCGCAAATCCGGCCGGGCGGTCTTCCTGCGACATGACGCTGTTATTCTTGCCGACGGAGATCAAGAGCAGCACCTGGTCTCGCTTGACTGCGTCCCCCTTACCCTGGATGGCAGAGTGCGATTCCAGATCGAAAACGCGTTGGCGGCAATCGCGGCGGCGTGGTCTTTGGGGATACCCCTGGAAAAAATCGTGGCCTCGGTGGCATCCTTTACCGCTGATATCGACAACGTTCCGGGCCGGTTTAATCTGGTCAAGCTCAATGGCGCTACCATGGTGGTTGATTATGGGCATAATGCCTCGTCGTTAGAAGCTATTATCGAGGCCCTTGATAATTTCTCGCCACCCCATCGGACCATTGTTTACTCCACCGCGGGCGACCGGCGTGATTCCGATATTATTCTTCAAGGATTACTCCTTGGTGAAGCGTTTGACTCGGTTATCCTCTATGAAGGTCACTATATGCGGGGGCGGGAAAAAGGAGAAATTATCGGTTTGTTTCGCAAGGGCATGAACGGCACGGCGCGGGTTAAGGAAGTCATGGAGGTCTATGGTTCACTCAACGCGATCGACCAAGGCCTGCGGTTTTTGCGTCCAAACACCTTAGTGGTGATCCAGGCAGATGTTGTTGACGAAACCATAGCGCATCTTCAAAATTACCTCAGCGCCTATCCGCATCCTGCATGAAAGGTCACGATCTCTTTCGTGTTCTCGATCAGGTCATTTCAGCATAAAAGAAGGAGCGTCATCAGGTGTTTGAGAATAGGGAATTCCCGGTTGAGTTCCAAGCACAGATAAACGGTCTTTTGAGCGAGGGTGAGATCCCGTTAGCCTGGTTTGCGCCGGACTTAGACAGCCGTCTCCATTATGCCTATGGCTTGGTCGTCCTCACCAACCGCGCGCTGATCAGCATTCAACCCCAGCCCTCAGGCAAAGCATCATGCTTTTTCACAATCATTTATTTCAAAGTTTTTAAGAAGGACAAAAAAAGGGAAACCCTTCGATAGCAATAGAGTTTTTAAGACCTGGTCACTAGCCTCTATCGTCTCTTTACGGGCTACTGAACACAAAGGAATAGGAACGCTCCACCTCTTCGATACCTCTCATCTGCTTACCCAGTGGAAGTTCACCACCAGTCAAAAAGTCCACGCTCATCGTCTGGTAGAACGCTTTCTGGACCTTAAGGAAAGCGATAAGGAAAAAGCCGACTCGACCTCATCCTTATTGGAAACTACCACGGGGGTGCCGCGCGATGGGGAACACGCGGTATTGTTGGACTACGCTCCTGCGGCGGCTCCTCCGCCGGCACGATCGTTATTCCGGTTGTTTAAATTTGCTCGGCCGTGGACCGGCATGATCATCTTAGGGTTTTTGCTGAGTGTGGGCAGTATCGCCGCTGGTCTGGTACCGCCTTATATTACCATGCCGCTTCTTGATAAAGTTCTGATCCCTTACCAGAGCGGGAAGGCGGTTGATTTCCATCAGGTGGGATGGTACCTCTTCGGTCTGGCAGGCGCTTCGCTCCTCGCCTGGCTTCTTGGCTGGGCGCGCACGTATGTTCTGGCATGGGTCAGTGAACGCATTAGTGCCACCTTAGAGAACTATCACGTATGCGCATTTGCATCGTTTATCGATAGAGTATTTCGGGCAGAAACGGACCGGTGACCTTATTTCCCGGGTCAGTAGCGACAGCGACCGTATTTGTTATTTCCTGTCCGTCTATGTAATAGACTTTGGCTCGGATGTATTGATGATCATCATGACAGCCGGGCATTCTTCTCAGCATTAATCCTTTTCTGGCGCTAGTGACACTCTTCCCGTTTCCTTTGATAGCTCTGGCTCACCCATCGGGTGAGAAAGACTTTGCGTCGAGGTTTTTCCGTGGGAAGTCGTGCCTGGGCTGACATGACCAGCGTGCTGGCGGACACGATTCCCGGCATTCGGGTCGTTAAGGCATTTGCTCAGGAACAGCGTGAGATTGACACGATTTCAGGGAGTGCAATAGTCGGGTTCTTCAGGCTAACGACCGGGTAAATACTATCTGGTCTTTTTTTGGGCCGATGGTGACATTGCTCACGGATGCGGGCCTCCTGGTAGTTTGGATATTCGGAGCATGGCAGGTCTTCCGCATCGTATTACGGTGGGGGTTCTCACCGCATTTCTTGCGTATATTGGCAGGTTTTATGCGCGATTAGAATCGATGATCAGGACGGTTTCTGCGGTACAACGAACTGCCACGAGCGCCCATCGGGTGTTTGAAATTCTGGATCGAGTTCCGAGTGTTCCTGAGGTTGTTCATCCGATCGTTCCCGGACGACTTCACGGCGAGATTGAATTCTGTAAGGTGGGTTTCGTTACGGCAGCCGTCAGGTAATTAATAACGTAAATTTGAAGATCAGGCCGGGAGAGATGATTGGGTTGGTAGGGCCTACCGGTGCAGGTAAAAGTACTTTGATTAATTTAGTGTGCAGGTTCTATGATGTTTCCGCAGGCGCAATTATGGTGGATGGTGTTGATATCGGACGGTTTTCCATTGAAGGATACCGTCGCAATATTGGAATGGTTTTGCAGGAATCATTTTTGTTTTACGGGACCATTGCGGAGAATATCGCCTACGGCGAAGCCCGATGCCAGCCGGAGCGAAAGTGATGAGGGCAGCACGAGCTGCCTGCGCCCATGAGTTTATTCTCAGACTTCCCGACGGCTACGATACCTAGCAGGCGAACGCGGTCAGTTGCTTTCCGGAGGTGAGCGCCAGCGAATTGGCATTGCCCGGGCGCTTCTTATTGATCCGGCTATACTCATCCTTGATGAGGCAACTTCTTCTGTGGATGTGGAAACGGAGAAAGAGATTCAACGGGCGCTTGAAAATCTGGTTCAGGGACGGACAACAATAGCGATTGCTCATCGGTTAAGTACGCTCCGGCGTGCCGACCGTTTGGTTGTCTTGAACGCGGTCAAATCATCGAAGTTGGTCGTCACGCTGAGTTGCTTGCAAAACAAGGTTCGTATGCCCGGTTGCATCGGGTAAACTTGGAAATGGCCCAATCAATGGCGCAGTGATGTAAGGAGGTAATTGTTTTTGTGAAAAAATCTCATGGGAAAAATGACGAGCATTCCGAGAAGAGGGATAAATCGTACTCTGAAAGAAGGATTTTCTCTTTTTCGGGATTCTTGGGTCAGTTGGTGCTTTGTGATCAAGAGGTGACAAGAGCACAGTGACGTGAAGCCAATCCGCATATTCCCGATTTCCGATCCGGAACACTGGGTTTCCATCTGTGATGCCGAGGGTAATGAAGTGATCTGTATAGAGGATTTAAATCAACTTCCTGGTCAGGTTCGTCATATTCTCTTGGAAGAATTGGGTGTTCGCGAATTTCTTCCAATCATTAAAAAGATTATGGGGATATCATCGCGCTTGAACCATCGGAGTGGCAGGTTGAAACCGACCGGGGTGAGACTTGTTTTATCCTCAATGATGAAGATGATGTCCACAGGCTCAGCACCTACCGGGTTCTCATTATTGACGCACACCGGATCCGATACCTTATCCCGGATATGCGCCGACTTGATTCCGCCAGCCGCCGAGTCCTTGCCCACTACATTTAAACCCTCCGTTTATGAACTTTACCTTTGGATTACGGTGCTGGAGGGGCACAGGCCACAAAAGTAGGGATCCGAGGAAGAACGATAAAATAGCTAATAAAGATCTTTGCCTTCTTCATATTGATTACTTTTCTCTGTGAAGCATCAACTAAAATTTTTCCGTGGACTACACTGCTGAGTTAAGTTAAGTCCCCGGAAATTTTCTTT
>CAVTQE010000058.1:0-13223 GCA_963736755.1 uncultured delta proteobacterium
AAGTAATATGTAGCCATGATATAGTCCCGGGGGACCAGGCGTTTCTTGATCGGGCTGACGTTCCAACAGCAGCAGGAGCAGCAGTTGCAGTTATGCTGGATTTCTCCCTGACAGTTATCCACAAAATGGATCAGCCCTTCTTCCTCGGATTTGCGGATGATCTCCAGTGCTTCGGCTTGGGAGATTTCCCGGCCCAACCCTTTTTCCAAAACAAAGTCGGCCATCTTGTTGAACTTGATACATGCCTCGAGAGTGTGCGTACACTTGCTGTCTCCCAGGAAGCGTGCCCGGACTCGGCAGGGGCAGTGCACCACCGCGATTCGCTTCGCCTTCTTCACCACCTCGGTCATCATGTCGTACGGCAGCACCGCCTGGAGAGCATGGTCAACCGCTTTATTGACCGGCACATAGCGATAGAGCCGGGTGTGCTCCGTTCCGCTCACGCTGTCTCTGCCCTTCGCCAGGTACTTGAGTAAGGGACGGGAGATTTCCCTGACCTCATCAGTGATTTCTCCCTTCCAGAAAAACAACTGGGGAATTCCAAAGCCAATCTGGATAAAGGAGTAGCCGGGTGTGCCGGAAGCGGTGATGTCCTTGTAAAGGAATCCTTTCTGCGCAAGCTTTTCCAGGATCGGGGCCACGTGCTCCGCCGACTTGTGGGCCCGCCGAGCGATCGCATCCACCTCTTCGACTTCCATGGGGGGCAGCCGAGTGGGCAGGCCGAGGGCGACCTCGGCTTCTTCCGGGGTGATTGTTTTTCTGAGCACTTCCAGGAATTCATCAATCTGAGGATAGCCAATTCCCACCTCTCCCAGGTGCTTCATCAGGGTGCGGTAAATATCTTCTCCCATGCATTATCCTCCGGCGGCAAACTTAATCATTGAGGTAACCAGAACCCGGTCTCCGTGTTGAAGGGGTATTTCCAGACTATGCTCTTCTTTAATCGGCCGGTTATTCAGCCAGACCATATACTCTTGTTTCACTGATCCGTCTTCCTGAACTAAAACATTAAAAAGAAGAGTTCCCATCCAGATTGGTAAGTTGTTTGAGAAATTGCGCTAAAGTTTCTCCGGTAAAGAGCAACGTTTTTTGGCTCCATCCCAACATTTCTCGGGCGGCCATCATAGCAGTAACATTGATTTCTTTCGCCTCACCCGTTGAGATTTTCTGTTCATCAACGAGGAAGGCAACATTCCTTTTAGTGTTCATAAAGTATTTCGCCTCTACCTTTTGAAACATTTATTGATGAATGTTTTCTCCCAAATGTAATTAAATTAATTAAATTATTTTAATGTACTATACTAAATTTTTACCAAAAGGTCAAAAACCAAAAATGTTCTTTCACCTTACTTTTCACCCAATGCTTGTTTAATTTTTTCAAGCAACTCTTCAGTTTTAAAAGGTTTTTCAATATAACCTTCTGGGGCGGAAATATTTCTCTCATAGATGAATTTTTTAAAATCTGCAAACTGGTGAGCTTCCGAAGCGATACCAGTTACCATTATGACCGGAATTCCCTTTAACCCTTCATCTTTTTTAAGCTCCCGGTACAATTTTATCCCTGTCCTTTCTGGCATTAAAAGGTCAAGAGTGATTATATCAGGTTTCTCTGCCTTGGCTTTTGCCATACCGTCAATCCCATCTTTAGCAGTAACATAAAGATACCCGTTATTTTTCAGGATACTGGTAATGTAGGTCAATACGTCAGGCTCATCATCGATTACTAAAACCTTTTTCTGTGCCATTGTTGTCCTCCTTGAAAAAATTTAAAATCAATTATTTTTTCCTTTTCACCTAAACCCCTACCAAAAAAACCGCCTTGATGTCAATGGGGGAAAAGTAATCCACGAAATTGGTAGAGACATATTGATTGCATACTATGTCTAAAGTGTTGCATTTTGTTGGAATATAAAGAGAAAGTGTTGCATATTTTAGATGATTTAACCTTTGGTTTTTTAGTTCCTCAATTAAAAAATATTTAAATATTAAACTATTAAAATCAAAAAATCAGAATAAGGCGCACGTTGCATGATGATTCTTAAATGCAACATCCCGATTATCTTGCAACATTTTTTTTGGCAAAAAATATTCTTTTTTCGATTAAAAATATAATTATTTAAGCTAATTATGAAAAAAATGATTAACTGGTGATAGAATTTTTAAAGTGATACCCGCCCTGATGCGGTTTTGTTTTTTTTTAGAGACAACATATTGAAAGTTAATCATTAATCAAAGAGCTAAACGAAAAAGAAAACGCGTTCAGTGTCATGGCATTGTTCTTGCCAATTAAAATTAACAAAGAACTATTAAATAGTCCTCGCCGGGATCCTTATACAGAGTCGTTGATTAAAAATATATCGTTGGGAGGAAGCATGAGTGAATTCTTAAAAATTTTAGAGAATGAGGTGCAGCTTGTAGCCTTAGCATTTATGGGCACTGTTTACTTTTTCCGGCTGCTCTGGATGTTTCGATTTAAAGCCCCTCAGGATTTTAGTTATGGGGTAGGCAGCAGCAAGGTTGGGGTAGCCTATTCGATGATGAATGTTGCCATGCCCTGGGCAATGGAAAGCGTGCGGAGAAACTGGAGCTTTTATCTCCAGTTTGTAATTTTCCACTTTGGGATAGTGGCGGCAATCAGTGCAACATTTCTTATCCCCTACTGGCCTCAGCTTTTCGAAATCAAATGGGTGGTATGGATTTTTCAGATCTCGTTAGCTGCGGCATGTTTGGTAGGAATACTGAGACTTATTCGGCGCATTTCCAAACCCGCCCTGAGGCTCATCAGTACACCCGACGACTACTTTTCTCTCGTTTTGATGACCGCCTTTTTTGCTTCCGGGGTGTTCGCTGTGCCCAACAAGCATACAGCCAGCGAGTGGCCGTTGATAGTATTCTTCGCCATGACCGCATTCTTCTTGATTTACGTGCCCTTCTCGAAAATTTCCCACTACCTTTACTATCCTTTTACCCGTTATTTCTTAGGCAAACAATGGGGCACCGTGGTGTGTTCCCACGCAAACGCGGAGGAGAGAAACCGGCTGGGTTAGATAATGAGAAGGCATTAACCAACTAAAAAGGAGAACAACATTGAACGAGAAAAGCATTAACATAGAAGATGTCGTGAGTTTACCCTTAGATCCCAAGGAGCAGAAAAAGGCAGTAGAGGAAAAGGTTCCTTGCGTGGCCGAAGGGCGCCTCAAAGTCTATGATCCCAACAGCAATAATGTGAAAAAGTTTCTGGAACTTTTAAAAAGCAGGCTCAACCGTTCAGTGGTCGGGTCAATGACTGGCTGTGTTCACTGCGGCATGTGTTCAGAAGTCTGCCATTACGCGCTTGCCCGACCGGACGATCCCACCATGGTTCCAGCTTATAAAGGTGATCAAATCCGACGCATTTTCAAAAAACATTTTGACTGGACGGGCCGCATCTTCCCCTGGTGGGTGCATGCCGGTTCACCCAAAAATGATGAGGACTTGAATCGGCTCAAGAATATTGTTTTCGGAACCTGTACGGGGTGCCGTCGCTGTACCCTAAACTGTCCGATGGGGGTTGATACGGCAATTTTAGTTCGACTCACCCGTGGTCTTTTGACCGAGTTGGGCATTGTCCCTGAAGGCGTCTTTGTGGTGAGCAAAGACCAATGGGAAACCGGCAACCAGATGGGAGTGACTGAAGAGGAATACTTGGAGACCCTTGAATGGATGAGTGAAGAGATCGGCGAAGAAATAGGTGACCCCAACTTCAAGATCCAGGTGGATAAGGAAGACTGCGATTTCATGTACACGATTAACCCCCGGGAGGTCAAATACGATCCGCGCTCCATCGGTCATGCGGCAAAAATATTCTATCTACGCCGGAGAAAGCTGGACGATGCCGCGATGGGGGTGGGATATGACCAACTTCGGCCTCTTCTCGGGCGATGACAAGTTGGGTGGCTATGTAGCCAAGAACCTCTACGAAGCCGCTAAACAGACTCCGGGCCAAACGAATTGTTATTTCGGAGTGTGGCCATGGTTACCGTTCTACCCGGTGGGAAGGTTATAACTGGGCCAAGTATGCCCAAGATATTCCCTCAGAGTCGGTTTTGGTTACCTTAATCCGGTATATCAGTCAAGGTCGAATAAAAGTTGACCCTTCGAAGAATCCTTTACCGGTCACCTTTCATGATTCCTGTAATCTTGCCCGATCAGGGGACCTCACGGAAGAGCCCCGCTGGATATTAAAGCGGGTCTGCACTGACTTTCGGGAGATGTTTCCTAACCGGGCGGATAATTTTTGCTGTACCGGTGGTGGCGGTGCGCTTTCCATGGTAGAGTACAAACCCCTCCGGATGGAAGTGGCCAAGATTAAAGCTCAGCAGTTAATAGATACCGGGGCAAAGCTGGTCTGTACTAGCTGTCACAACTGTGTTGACGGCCTGGGGGATTTGATCAGACACTATAAACTTGACATGAAAGTTGTCCAGGTATTAGAGTTAGTGGCAAACGCATTGGTGTTGCCCGAAAAAAAAGAGAAAAAGTAACATAAACAAAAAAGAGGGAAAAATATGAAAGCCATCGGACTTTGTTCACATTATTCACGCCAGGGTGACTGGGCATTCCATTACGCTTTGACCTTGGCCAGAATGCATGATATTCAGCTCAATATCTTTCACTGGTTGGATTCACCTTTTCGCTTTCGTCGGGATTATGTTTATGCTGACGATAAAAAGGAAACATTGGTGAGAGTTACTGATGAACTGATTGCTAAAAAAGAGCTGGAGTTACGTGAATATTATGACTTTTGGTTAGGGGACTTTGTTAAAGTTGGCTTCCGGCTTTGCGAGGGCAATGAGGGAGCTGAACTTCACCGCTGTCTCCACCGCAAAGAATATGATGTCTTAGTGGTGGGCTATCCTGAACAGCGGTACAGACTTCGGGGGAGAACCGATTGAAAAATTCGCTTCAAAGTTTAGGACACCCGTCATTATGGTAGGTCCTGATAAACCCAACTCTTATCACCTAAACCAACGGGCAGTTGAAATACTTGATCAGTTGGGAATCAAGGAAGGAGACTGGACTCTTATAGAGGCCTAAACGACGACTGCCGGGCTGTCCGAAAGTGCTTCTATGGAAAAGGCGATTGTTCAGCTTGTATGCGACCTTGCGGCAAAAGATCCCCATATTCGTTTTGCCGCTGCCCGAACTCTCGGCGAGTTAGGAGAGAACAATGCTCATGCCTATAACGCTCTCATCGAAACTCTGAAGGATGCTGTTTGGTTTGTAAGGTTGGCAGCTTTACAAAGTTTAAAAGAGCTTAAACTGGATACTCCCGCAATTTTACAAGACATTGTTCCTATGCTTCAAGATACACATGAAGATGTAAGAGAATATGCGGTCTTAACCATCAATGATCAAGGACCGGCAGCTGCAGTAGCAGTACCTTTCCTTATAGAAGCGCTGTCCGATCCCGTCTGGTATGTTCGGGAAAGAGTTGCGTGGGTGCTTGGACAAATTGGCACCAGCGCGCAGGAGGCACGTTCAAGTTTAATGAGGTGCCTTACTGACGATGAAATTGGGGTGCGGCTTGCATCCCTTGAGGCATTGGGTTCTATTTGTTGTAAGTACGATACGGAAGTGCTCACCACTCTCAATGCACTTATCGGTAATGACGATCAGCCCCTCCACAGTAAAAGAAAAGGTCAAGACCATCTTAAGGAGGATAAAAAGGGTAGATAAAACGCCAAACCATTTCCCCTCATCGAGAAGGAGGAGGTAAAAAAATGACAAAAAAAATACTGATCATAGATGATGAAGAAGATGTGCGAACCTACTTAAATTCGCTGCTTACCAATAACGGCTACCAAACCAAGGTTGCTGATAATGGTGAAGATGGGTTTCGCAAACTTACGGAATTTTTCCCTGATTTAATTATCCTCGATATTATCATGCCTAATCAATCGGGCGTGGGTTTTTATCGGAAACTTAAAAAAAGTGAGGTGCATAAGAATATTCCGGTAATCATTCTTTCCGCAGTTACCCAATATAAAGACTTCTTCGCCCATAACCATCAGAGTGCACCTCGTCCCCAAGAGTTTCTTGAGAAACCCTTTTCTCCTCAAGAGCTTTTGAACAAGATTGCTACGTACATAAAATAACCTTTCTGGTCTAAGGGGCAACACGTGTCTCCAAACCAAATCGACATCAGCAAATGGGATCCCACCAGAAACGATTACCCCCAGCTTTTCCAGCGCGTTCCTTGCTATATCTCCGTTCAAAACCAAGAATTACGGATTGTCCAAACCAACCAGCTTTTTCAACAGGATTTTGGCAACCGGGTGGGTGAACTCTGTCACGAGGTCTATAAAGGAAGATCAAGTCCCTGTCCGGAATGTCCGGTGGTTAAAACATTTGCTGATGGCCAAGTCCATTCCAGTGAAGAGCTGGTAATAACCCGTGACGGCCAAGAAGCCTTTGTCATTGTTTATACGAGCCCTCTTTACAATGACCAAGGTCAGATTGTGGCGGTGATGGAAATGTCCACAAATATCACCAACATTAAACGCTTACAGACTGATCTAAGCTTAATGGGACAAACGGTTGCCACCATGGCTCACTCGATTAAAAACATCTTAACGGGCCTGGACGGAGGAATCTATGTGGTTAACTCAGGTTTGCAACAGGGCGACAAAACTGAGACCATCAAAGGTTGGGAAATCGTTCAGCGGAATGTAGCCAGAATTTCCAGTCTGGTAAAAGATATCCTTTATTGTGCTAAAAAAAGAGAGCATATCCTCAGCATTATTGAACCAAACCAAGTAGTCCGTGAGGTTTTTGAATTATTCCGGGGCACTGCGGCACTTGAACAAATTGAACTGGTTCTGGATTTAGAACCAAAACTTGGGCTAATCCTGTTTAATGCCGAAGACCTTCACACGATTTTGAGCAACTTAGTACACAATGCGATAGAAGCCTGTAAATTTGATGTGAACCGGCGTGATCATCGGATAGTTTTTCGATCAATTCTCAAAGGACCCTTAGCGGTATTCGAGGTTGAAGACAATGGACCTGGCCTTCCAGAGGAATGGGAAAACTATCTCTTTACCGGGATGTTATCCACAAAGGGTCGTTACGGGACAGGCTTGGGGCTCTTAGTGACCAGAAAAATCGTCAACGAACTTGGTGGGCAGATTACCTTCAGTTCAAAAACTCCCGGAGAAGGCTCTGTTTTTCGAGTAACTTTTCCCATCAGGTCAGCTTCTTCTCCTCAGACTTCTCCTGACACTGAAGCCAGCTCCGTTCTTACACAGTAGGTTTTTCCTTATCCCCCTCATGAATTCAATTCCATCCGGCGGAGTTTACGCCATAAGGTGGTGCGGTGCATACCCAGCTCACCCGCAGCAGTTGATCGATTTCCCTTGTGTTTTGCCAACACTTTAAGAATTGTCTCTTTTTCCATCTGGTTGAAAAGCCGTTCCACGGAGCCCATGGGGTTTTCCTGGTTTTGGGGTGTTCGAGAAAGATAAGAAGGAAGATGGTTTCTGCGAATTGTGTTTCCTCGACACATCACAAAGGCGTGCTCGATAATATTTTCTAACTCTCGAACATTTCCAGGAAACTTGTAATTTTTAAGTACCTCCAGATAATTAGTAGACACCCCTTCAATGTTTCGGAAGGTTTTTTTGTTAAACTGGTTAATGAAATGTCGGATCAAAATAGGAATATCTTCCGGACGCTCTCGTAAAGGAGGGATTTCGAGTTTCACAACATTGAATCGGTAGTAAAGATCTCGGCGGAACGTTCCAACGGTTACCATGTGCTCTAAGTCGCGGTTTGATGCCGAAATTATCCGCACATCAACCTTTACCACATGAGTACCACCCAAAGGCGTAAATGCTTTTTCTTCCACCACCCGAAGAAGTTTTGCTTGGAGGGAAGGCGAAATATCTCCCACCTCGTCAAGAAAGAGTGTTCCCTGGTGGGCAAGTTGAAAGCGTCCAGGTTTATTTTGCTTGGCATCGGTGAAAGCTCCTTTTACATACCCAAAAAGTTCCGATTCTAAAAGATTTTCCGGCAAAGCCGCACAGTTTACGATTATAAAGGGGTTGTTTTTTCGATAGCTCAAGTTATGAATCGCAGCGGCAAACAGTTCCTTTCCTGTACCACTTTCTCCTTGCAAAAGTACGGAGGCATCGGATCGGCTGAGGTCAGGCAAAATTTCAAAAATCTCCAATAACCGCTTATTATTGGAATAAATTCCTTGAAATGAATAAATCTGATGATCGCCCTCCAATTCATTATACTGGGAAGGAAGATCGCGTACGGTTATTATCCCACCGGAAAAAAGATTTTGACGATCCCGTAAGATTGAAAAACGAACTTCCACGGGAACTGCAGCGTGATCAGGACGTTTAATAAAGGAGCGGTAATCAACAAATGACTCTCCTTGCTCGATCATTTTTTGGACTGGGCACCCTTCGGTACAGTTTGAAGAGCGCGAGTATTTCGTAACAGTGCTTCCCCAATGCCTCTTTGCGGGGTATCCCGGTAAGGGAAACTGCTTTGGAATTAAAATAGGTAATGCGGAAAGTATCGTCTATAATTAAAACTCCTTCTCCGATATTTTCCAGGACTTTGACCTCAGAAATGTTTAAAATTTGTGACTGATCTTTTAAAGACAATTTCATCTCGCCCACACCTTATAGTGTAATTTTGAGCAGAAAAAAAATAGCTGGAATAAATAGTAACAGTATAAATTTTATTATACTATAAATTTAGGCGGGAAACCAGAATCAGTAAACGGCGCTTGGAAAACGGTAAAAGATACCTAAGGTCTTGCTTTTGGACTTAAAAAGTGTCATGCCGAACCTGTTTCGGCATCCATTCATGGGAGGCTTGTTTCAGCATCGCTGACTGCGTCAGACAGATAATGAACTCATCCTATCACGAGATCCCGAAACAAGTTCGGGATCTCACAGTCTGCTGAATAAAATACGTGACCTGATCTGAATTGAAGGGATCGTTAACTCACCAACCGGAGGAAATAAAAACGTTTCTGGTTATCAACGCCAACTAAAATTCCGGCCATTCGATGTATGGCTCTTTAATATCTACCATGGCATTGACAATAATTTCGACTAATCCGGTATAAGCAATCCCGGTTTTTTCCCAGGCATTGTAATACGCTAACAGATCTCGAATTGCTCCTTTACAGTTAGAACAGGGAGCGCACACCATTTTTTTGATACTCGGGTCAATGAGATCCTGAAAAGCATCGAGAATTTGCTTAAATTTCATCCTGGCCGAAACACTCGATCTCCAGTCTGGAAAGTTGAGAGAGGGCATGATAGCAAAACCGCTACCCCCACCGCAGCAGTAATTCTCAACTCCATGGGGTTCCATCTCGCGAAACTGGGGCGCAATCTTTCTTAATATATTTCTTTGCGGTTCAACGACGCCCATGAGTCTCACCATATTACAAGGGTCATGAAGGGTCACCGGAAAATCATTTTTACGAGGATCGAGCTTGATTTTTTTGTTGACTACAATATCTTCCAAAATGGGAATACAGCTTTCCCGGGGAATATTGAGTTCACCGGTGAAAACCCGGTCGGCGATCACGGAAATAGCTTTGTGGGCATGCCCGCATTCGCCCACCACAATCTTTTTGACCCCAAGATCCTTAGCAATTTGAGCGTGCTTCAATGCCACTCGTGCAAGCTGGACATCATCATACCACAGCCCATAATTGACCGCATCGTATCCTACAATCTCACTCGATAAGGTATAGTCAATGCCGGCAGCGTCGAAAATGATCGCGAAAGCCGAGGGATTTTCCGGCCAGGAGAGGTATTCGCCGGCATTGTGGATGAGAAGAATTTCCGCTCCTTTTTTATCAATCGGCATGGTTATTCTTCGGCCGATTTTTTCCTCAATGTCATCCTCCAAAAACTCAAGGGTGTCTGCGAAAGCCTGCTTGATCATGCCGGTGGAGGAACCTTTTTGCAGGTGTTGAACCGAACCTTTAGTATGAATTTCTTCCGGAGCTATCCCCAACTCCTGACTAAAAAGCTTTCTCAACTCATGGGTAATGAGGCCATTGTCCACTCCGATGGGGCAGGTTTGAGCACATCTTCGACAAAGCGTGCAGCGATAAGCAAGCTCTGCCAGTCGCGCTACCAACTTCCAGTTGAGTTCAATGTTATTACCCGTCATTTTGAGGGAGAACGCACCTTGCTTTCTGATGTACTTATTGACAATGCGACGGAGAATTTCAGCGCGGAATGTAGGCCGGTAAATTTCCTTTTTTCCGCTCGACACGTAGATAGGGCACGCATCACTACAGGTCTGGCATTTGGCGCAGTATTCCAGGGAAAGCGATAGCGGCATAAGGAAGGTCCAGTTGTTTTCCTTGCTGAGGAGCTTACGTAATCCGTCTAAAAATTTGTTAACTAATCGTTCTTCTTCATCTCGGCTCTTAGGCCTGTGGATTTTGATGGCCATGAAGCCATCAAGGTCACATTCAAATTTTCCCCGCGCCTCTTCGGTTAGAGCTTTTAGAGGAGGTTGAGCGTCAGGAGTATTATACGGAGGTGGAAGCTTCATAAACTCTTCCGGGTTAAGTTCTACCAATTGTCCGGATGCGTTACTCATATCTTTTAACGTAAGTTTATTTTTCTTCATTTATTCTACTCCCTTTGAAGCTGTCTCACTCCACTTCTTACCGGTTTGAATATGCGGAGCTGACCAGTTCTGTGTATAGTTTAATGCTTTTGCAATCTTGCCTTCAATACTACTGCCACGAAAATTTGGTTCGTCTTCAAACCGCACCTTATCCCACATAAAATATTTCATGAAAAAGTGGGTCATATGCGTGAAGGGCAGATAAATAAGAAAGAGAGAAAAAAGCGTAATGAACCAGGCAATGGTTTTACTCGGTGTTGCTGCCACACTGAAGGTGATCAGTCCGCGAATATACTCTTGAACAACTGAAAAATGAGGATCAGCAGAAATCCAGGCAATGATGCCGCTTCCCAAAACAGCAAGGATAAAAAGAATATTGAAGTAGTCAATAGGCGCTGTATAACCTTTTAAATCGGAAGTGGTCGCGCGTATTATGAGCAAGCCCAACACATCCTATTGTCCCTAAGATCATCCCTGCCACTCCCACGACAACCGCCACAGACTGCAAGGCTTCAGCCAATCCACTTGCCACCCCGAAAATTTTAAGAAACGCCCCCACCACAAGAAGCGCAAGCCACGCAATCACCAGGTAGAGACCAAAATGGAAGGGGAAAGAAGCGTACCACATCTTCCGGTTATGGTGGTAAAGTGCCCGGATAAACAGAATCTCCTGGGCCATAAAGATGATTTGATTAAGATAATGCTTCTTTCGAGGCTTTTTCCACCAATCAATTTCCTCAAAATAAGAGCCATCCTTTTTTTCATGGGGAATAGGATAAAGCTCCCAACGAAGGTGAATCGGCATTCGGATGTACTTGATCACCTTGGCGACAATTCCCCCAACCAAGACTAACAGGGAGATATATGACAGATATGGAAGCCACGTCATGATGTTTTCTCCTTCTTCACAATTTATTTAATTTATCTTACGTTATCTTTACCGAGAAGGTTTCTTTCCCTTCCCTCCAACCCAAACTCCTCAGCAATAAATTAACCGGATTAAGTACCTAATATCACAGATAAAATTTTATTTTTTCATACCAATCCGATGGGGCTTTTCCCTGATAAATGGTTCCGTTGATAAACCAGCAAAGATTTCCCGTGTTGAATTCCCAGGCCGGGAATCTTTCTTTTTTCCATTCAAGGGTGTTGGCAATAAGCTTTTCTTTGGTATTCCAATCCCAATTGTTTTTCTTAGTCATTGATTAACGCTTTGTATTTTTTAACAAATTTCTTACCAAAACATGGTTCTTTCTAAAATTTTCCTAAAGGTTTTATTTAGAACATGCCATTAATTAAAATTTAAAGATAAAAATCAGTTAATCAACTAATTTTTATCATTTAATAAATTTTATCTTCCATACACCTTCCCTTTTTATATATAAGGTTAGAGAAAATAAATTTATTCACTAATGGGATAAAAAAATACTTTATTTGGGTTTTGCTAAGCGGAATTTTTTTGGACAAAATTACTTTGTGAGGCTGTCTTTTAATGAGTGAAATTTTACTTTCTGATTTTAATCCACCAGAGAATGAAACAACAAAAAAGTATGCCCTCCTCATCGCTACTTTGGCTTCTTTTCTCGCCCCCTTTATGGGTTCTTCGGTAAATATTGCTCTTCCCGCTATCGGGAAGGAATTTTCAATGAACTCAGTCTTATTAAGCTGGATTACCACTGCTTATCTTTTAGCAGTGGCAACACTCCTGGTGCCTTTTGGAAGAATTGCGGACATTTATGGAAGAAAGAAGATTTTTACCGTGGGCATGCTGATTTTTTTAGTTTCCTCTTGTTTAACCGCATCGTCAACATCTGCCCAGGAGCTTATTGCCTTTAGGATTTTGCATGGAATCGGAAGTGCCATGCTCTTTAGTACCAGCGTAGCCATCCTCACCTCAGTTTACCCCTCCGGGGAACGGGGGCGGGTTTTGGGGATAAATGTTGCTTCCGTTTATTTTGGACTTTCCGTTGGCCCCTTTTTCGGAGGGTTGCTCACGGAATATTTCGGTTGGAGAAGTATCTTCCTTGCCGTAATACCCCTGGTCATACTAATAATTTACCTAATCTTCACCAAACTGAAAGGTGATTGGGCGGAAGCCAAAGGAGAGAAGTTTGATTTTGTCGGCGCACTTATTTATTGTGTTTCCATTGTCGCGATTATGTACGGATTTTCCCTTTTGCCTTCGGTCCTGGGTCTCGGGGTGGTCTTAGGGGGAATTATTGGCATTGCGGCCTTCTTGCAATGGGAGATAAAGGTTGATCATCCAGTATTAGCGATTGGTATGTTGAAAAAAAATACTGTCCTTACATTTTCAAGTTTAGCCGCTTTCATCAATTATAGTGCGACTTTTGCCACGGGTTTTATTTTAAGCCTTTACCTGCAATATATAAAAGGGTTAAATCCTCATTATGCCGGCCTCGTTTTAATCTCCCAGCCTGTGGTGATGGCTTTGTTTTCTCCTTTTGCTGGGCGGCTTTCCGATCGGTTTGAGCCTCGTATCATTGCCTCAGGCGGAATGGGATTGATCACGGCAGGCCTTTTCCTTTTTATTCTTTTGGGTG
>CAVTQE010000059.1:0-90578 GCA_963736755.1 uncultured delta proteobacterium
TGATAAGCATAGGGAACAAAATGGATATCAATGAAGTCGATGCGTTGCGTTATCTGATGAAAGATGAGACCACCAAATGCATCATTCTCTATCTCGAAAGCACGGAACGCGGACGGGAACTTTTTACTCTCCTTTCCCAGAGCCCCAAACCAGTCATTTTTTTTAAAGCCCAGGTGTGCCAGGAAAGCACGTTCGTGGCCTATTCCCACACTGCTGCTCTGGCTGACGATGACCGGGTGGTAGAAGGAGCCGCCGTGCAGGCGGGTGTTCTGAGGGCCACCACGTTCCGGGAAATCATCGAAATGGCCAAGGCATTATCGCTCGAGCCTATGAGAGGTAACCGCTTGGGAATTATATCAGCGTCCGGGGGCGTGGGGATCATGGCCGCGGATACCTGCAAACGGATGGGAATGCCATTAGCGACCTTACCGGACACGTGCCTCAACGAAATCAAGCAGCTCCCCAAAGCCAAGGTTATCAACATTGCCAACCCCATAGATACCGGCAATATCTATGACTATGAAGCTAATGTGGAAGCATTAAAAGCGATTATCAACGTTGAAGACGTGGATGGAGTTAGTGTGGTCGCAGTTCCATCCCCAAACCGGGGATTATTTTGAAGGATATCCGAGTGAAAAAATAGTGGTACAAAAAGCGGCTGATCTTTCCCGCGAGAAAGGTAAGCCGATTGCCATTCATTTCCTGTGTGACCCGCTCACCCGGAAGGCAATAAAAGCTCAAACCGCGTACCCCATCTTTGACACCATGGAAGAGGCGGTCTCTGCCTTATATTATCTCTGGCAGTTTAACCTACTCAGGCAGCGAGCCAAGCGATGGAAAGAACCTCTCGGCAGTAAGAGTCGTGCTCCTTTCCGATTCGACCATCAGGTTTCACCAGACCTCCAAGGGTTTCGACTGCTCTCCCAATACAAAATTCCGTGCGAACATCCTCTCCCCTTTTCTCAAGAGAAAGAACTATTCACCCAGGCGGAAGCCGTTGGCTATCCGCTGGCCTTGAAAGCGCTCTCTCCGGACTTTACCCATAAACTTTCTCAGGGTGCCGTATTCCTTAATGTAATCAACAAAAATGAACTTAAAAAAGCTTTTCAAAAAATGATAACAACGCTCAAAAAAAAGCGATCCCGGGTTGATACCCTTCTGCTTCAAAAAATGGCTCCTCCGGGACCAGAACTGATCTTCGGTGGTAAAAGGGATCCCCACTACGGGCCGGTCATTCTTCTGGGCCTCGGTGGTACCGACGCAGAAGCAAGGGGAAAAGCAATCTGCTTTATTGCTCCTATCTCCCTGGGCATGGCAGAAGACATGCTCGCCAGTATCAACGGACCTTCTTTAATAAACCGCGCTGGTCACAAAACAGTAACGGAAGCCCTTACCCGCTTTTCTCAGCTTCTGGTTGATAACCCGCGCATTCAAGAAATTGACCTCAACCCGGTGCGGCTTTTGCCGGATAAGGAAACGATCCGGGTACTCGATGTGCGCATAAAACTTTCGAGTAACGGCCTTACTAAAGGAGAAAATAAATGAGGGAATGTAGTATTCAAAAAAACCTTACTCACTGTACGTGTACCTATGAACCCTGCAACAAAAAAGGTATTTGCTGTGAATGCTTGCAGTATCATCTGCGGATGGGAGAGTTGCCTGCCTGTGTTTTTCCCAAAGACGTTGAGAAAACGTATGACCGCTCCATTGAAACGTTTATAAAAACTTACCAGGCCAGGGGAAGATGGTGGTAAGTTATCCGATCGCCTCTCCACCCCGCTCACCAGTCCCGATCCGGATGCACTCGGGGAGGTCGAGAATAAATATTTTTCCGTCCCCAATTTCTCCGGTTCGGCCACCTTTCATAATCGCATTAATCGTGGGCTCAACAAAATTCTCATTAACGGCAATCTCCAAACGGATCTTCCGTAAAAGGTTGCCCATCTCTTTAACGCCCCGGTAGACTTCGGTCACCCCCATTTGCCGGCCATGTCCCAAGACTTCATTGACGGTCATCATATTTACATCTGCTTTATAAAGTGCATCCTTTACCGCTTCCAATCGTTCTGGTTTAATTATTGCTATAATAAGTTTCATGGTTTTTCTCCTTATTCTAAGATCGTATAGGCATTTTCATGGTGCTGGGATAAGTCGAGTCCGATAGTCTCATCTTTTGTTGTCACCCGCATTTTAATACTACGTATGAGTACGAAATCGTTTTGGATCAATCGTGTATTTCTTGACTCGAAGGCCCATGAGCCTTTCGGTTAAACCAAGTGCGCGCGCCGCCTTGGTTTGATTTCCTCGCGATGATTTAAGCGCATCGAGAATGATCTCTCGCTCCAAATTATTAAGCGTTTCCTGAAAATTACCACCGCTGGTTGTGCCGGTCGCTTCGGCGGTCTGGAGGGTGGGAGGGAGGTGGTGGCCATGAATCACATCATCGTTACTGAGAATCACTGCTCGCTCAATACAATTTTCAAGCTCTCTCACATTTCCCGGCCAGTGATAACTCATGAGCATATCAATCGCCGGTGTGGAAATGCGACAAATGTTTTTATGGTTTGCTTTACTATATTTCCCCACAAAGTAATCAACTAATAAGGGGATGTCGGTTTTCCGCTCCCGTAGAGGTGGCATGTAAATCGGAAAAACATTAAGACGATAATAAAGATCCTCTCGAAATTTTTCTTCTTCCACTAATTTTTCCAGGTTGCGGTTCGTCGCCGCAATTATCCGCACGTCTGTTTTGATAGTGGTTATACCACCAACCCGCTCAAACTCCTTTTCCTGTAAAACCCGTAAAAGTTTAATCTGTGTGGCTGGAGATAGATCACCCACTTCATCGAGAAAAATACTCCCCCCATGCGCCAACTCAAAACGGCCTTTCCGTTGACCAATTGCTCCTGTAAAGGAGCCCTTCTCATGCCCAAAAAGTTCACTTTCAATTACTGTTTCCGGAAGCGCCGCACAATTAACCTTTATAAATGGTTTAGAAGCCCGAAGGCTGTTGTAATGAATCGCATTGGCCACAAGTTCTTTACCGGTTCCGCTTTCTCCCCAAATCAAAACCGAGGTATTGCTTTTGGATACCTGGGCAATAAGGTCGTACACTGCTTGCATGGCCTTGGATTTTCCGATTATGTTCGCGGGCCGAAACCGGTCTTTCAGTTGTTCCTTGAGCTGAATATTTTCCTCCAAAAGTTGTTTCCGTTCCATCCTCATTTGTTGCCGCAACCGGACTGCCTGACCAATCATCAAACTTATGATGGAAAGAAGACGCAGGTCTTCTTTGAAAGAGACCGTATCTCCAAATAACCGGTCAACGCTTAACGCGCCGATGATCTCTTTTCCCAGTTTTATCGGCACGCAGATAAAGGAGATATCTCGTTTTTTCAAATTTTTTCGCGCTCCGGTGCGGTTTAAAAACATGGGCTCTTCAGAAATCCGAGGGATAACTGCTGGTTTTCCGGTTTGTATTACTTGCCCGGTAATACCCTCTCCGAGCTTGTATCTTCCCCGTTCTCGCTGGCTTTCGGAAAGTCCATAGGCTTCCTCAATAGCAATTTCTCCACTTTCTCGGTTAAGAAGGGTAAGGGTTCCTCGCATCATACCCATTTTACTCGCCATTGTTCTCAATAAAGGGCCAACAACATCTCTTAGGTCCAAGCTTTTGTCCAGGGTCTGACTGATTTCGAACAGGAGAGAAAGCTCTTCCAGCTCACGTTTTGCTTTTGGCTCTTTAGTCGGGACGTCCATGAAATCCTCCTAAAAAATACTTTACCGTATTATTAACTTTCTATTTTTACCAAATTGTAGAATGTTCTGTAAAAAAAATCAAAAAGTAATTTATTTTTCATTTCTCAGACTTCTCTGGTATTTTTGAATCGATCAATGAGATTAGGGCGAAACAGCCCATCTTTTTATTCGATGACTTAATGAGAATCCGGATAAACGCTAAGGCAGCAGTGTAAAAAAATCGGGCCGGGGTTGAAGAGTATGCCTATCGGGTAATCACACACTTAATGCAATAGTTGCGACTCGCTCCATAACGTAGCCACACTGAACGGGTGTATTTGTCGGCAGATTTTCATTAAGCAGTATAACTTCTTTTCATATTTAGGCGCCATTGATTCCCGTTTTTCCGCTCACCTTTTATCCAATCTTTGGTAACAGCGATAATACAGCTTATGCGCTTTTTTACTATGCCTATTTACCATTAAATTCCCGTTTCCTCGTTACTCAACAAATAAAAAGGGGAGAAAGATATAGGTATCTTTCTCCCCCGGTAATAACAAAATTTTGTTGTTCGTTCTTAGCCGGCCATCACTTTTTCTGCTTCTTCACGGAACGCATCCATGACATAAGGAATGCCGGAAACTTTGGTTGCTTCTTCAGTTAAGGACATGAGGTCTTTGCGCGATATGGTAGAAATGCGGAAGTTCCTGCTTCCCGCCATGAGCTGCTGGAGACCAACCCGAAGCTTATCAGCATAGGAGTAAATTCCAATCGCACCAAGAGGCATCTTTTTAATCTCCTCACCATACTTTGCTTTGAGAGTTTCGTAACAGACAAAAATCTCTTCCACGGTTTTCCCAAATTGCGATACTGAATTGGGAAGGTCATTTTCTTTAATCCATTTCTCCATATTCTTTCCTACCATACCGGGGATCATCAACGCACGACCGAAGCACGCTGCTTTGGTATAAGGAGCACCCATCGCTAAAACTTTAAAAATATGGTCTTCGGTGGAGAAACCACCGGCAATGGCGATATCCGGGACATACTCCCCTTTAGCCGCCAGTTTCTGACAGAGTTCATAGGTCATGGACTGGAGATAAAACGTTGGCACTCCCCATTCTTCCATCATCCGCCAAGGGCTCATGCCGGTTCCTCCGGGCGCGCCGTCAATGGTAAGGAGATCGATCTTTGCCTCAGAACTCCATTTAATGGCCATAGCCAGTTCCCGCATGGGATAAGCACCAGTCTTTAAAGTAACTCTTTTTGCTCCCAAAGCGCGGAGTCGTTCCACTTCTTTCAAAAACCCTTCATGATCAACAAACCCTAACCGGGAGTGACGCTCAAACTGCTTCAAGGCCCCATCTTTAAAAGCTTTCTGATTGGCTTCTAAAGAAGGATCAGGGGTAACAATATACCCTCTTCTCTGAAGCTCTAAGGCTCTTTCAATAGAATCAACCTTGATCTCGCCGCCAATACACTTAGCTCCCTGCCCCCATTTCAGTTCCATGGTTTCAACGCCGAGTTTTGCAATAACATACTCAGCCACGCCAAATCGGGTATCTTCTACATTCATTTGAATATGAATATCCCCATATCCTTCGTGGTAGCGACGGTAACTTTCAACTCTTCGCCTCATGTCCGGAGATTCAACGACTTTCCCTTTGTTGTTTAGCTCCAGCTTTGGGTCAATTCCGCAGACATTTTCACCACAGATCAAGGAAACGCCGGTTATCGCTGCTCCCACGGCAAAGTGTTCCCAATTGGCGCGAGCAATTTCAGTGGAGCCAAGGGCGCCGGTAAATACGGGCATTTTCATTTTAATTTTATTCTTGTAGCCAAACTCCGTTTCAGTATTAACCGTCGGAAAAGTAGCGTGGTCAGAATCAGCCGGGACTCCTTCCGGAAGGCCTTCAGCTCCGAGGGCGTACCCCTGGATGTTTAAGTGAGAATAATCAATCGGGTACTCTTTATCGCCTCCGGCAGTGATAGTTCCGAATGGACCGGGATATAGTACCTCTCGGCCCCTAAAGGTCGATTTAAAAACTTCACAATTCCCTCTGCAACCGTCAATACAACGGGTACAAATTCCAGAGCCTGGCACTACGCTCCGAGACCGATTCGCAGTCTGGGTGACATCATTGGAATTAGGTCGTTGCAGGTTCATTTTTTACCTCCCTTAAAAAAATTTGATAGATTAAATTTTGCAAGGATAAATTAAGAACTTTTTCTTTTATAGCGGCAATAGATTGCCTTTATAAAAACTGCATATTGATATCAATAGAAAATATTGCTGTCAAGATTTTTTTATTTTTTTTATTTAGTTAACATATTGTTTTTAAAAAATAATATTTTTTATAAATTATTGCATTTTTTTTTATTTATCTTTTTTTATAATTAATTTAACAAATTATTTAGGCAATATTGCCGATAATTTATTGACAAAAAAATAAAATCTATGGCAATATAGGAAAGTCATTATTTTCCCCATCAAAAAGGAATAAAAATGGATTCCCTTTCACAGCGAAAATTTGTTTCGATTTTGAATATTCTTAGCCATGCAGAAAAACCACTGGGAGGAACGAGGATTGCCAAAAAGATGCAGGAAATTGGATATGATCTGAGTCAGAGAACAGTTCGATATTACCTTAAAAAAATGGATCAGCAGGGACTCACTGAAAACCTGGGTAAAAAAGGCAGAGCCATAACTCCAAAAGGCGGGCAAGAGATAAAAAGCGCTTTTGTTATTGATAAGGTAGGATTTATCGCCTCTAAGATAGACACCCTTACCTATCAAATGGATTTTTCCCTCCGTAAACTCAAAGGCAAGGTCATTCTCAATGTCTCCACCTTGAATAAAAGGGATATCCAGAAAGCTATTCCCTTGATTCATGCAGTCTTTCGCGCTGGTTTAGGCATGGGCAGATTTGTTTTAATAGGAAAACCAGGAATAAAAATCGGAAGCCAACTGATCGGAGCTTCGACCCTCGCCATCGGAACTGTCTGCAGCGTGACCGTAAATGGGGTTTTTCTTAAAGAGGGAATTCATATAACATCACGATTTGGCGGCATTTTAGAGCTTTTTAAAGGCCGACCAGTTCGGTTTACGGAGATTGTTCATTACGATGGCACTTCCCTCGATCCTTTAGAAATATTCATTAAAGGCAAAATGACCAGCGTTCATCAAGCCGTTCTTACCGGCAATGGGAAAATCGGAGCAAGTTTTCGAGAGTTTCCTTCGATTGCTCTCCCGACAAGTAGAAAAGATTAGGAAAAAACTTGACCAGGTTGGTTTGGGAGGGATTCTTCTGATCGGCAAGCCTGGCCGGCCTTTATTAGACATTCCGGTTTCCGAAGGAATGGTAGGGATGATTGTTGCCGGGGGATTAAACCCTTTAGCCGCGGTTGAGGAGTGTGGCGTTCCCACTGCAAATATCGCGATGAACACCTTGTTTGACTTTGATCAACTCGTGCCGTTCTGGGAATTGGAAAAACACATATAAACCTATCGGCAAAACCCCAACCGAAGGCGCCTATCTATCTCCCAACGAACGATCCTCGCAAGGTTTTTCGGTCGTTTGGTTACGAAAAACAAAGGCCTTTGTCTCATTTATAATTTTCGGTGTTAAACAGTTTCCCAATACGAAATTTTCTTGTTTAAAGTGCCATAAAAAAATATTGACCAAATTTAACCAGTATTTTAGGCTGGTAAAATCTTCAGCCTTAAAATTTGAGAAAACAAGAAATGAACTATAAAGCAGTTATTTTTGATCTTGATGGGACATTGCTGGATACCCTTGAGGATATTGCTGACGCAACCAATAGCGTGCTAAGCCGATTCGGCTTTCCGCAGCATAATCTTCAAACCTACAAATACTTTGTCGGTGAGGGGATAGGAAGATTAATCCAACGAGCACTCCCTCAAAAAAAATTTGAGGAAGACTTTATCACCCACTGTGTCACCTTGATGCGAGCGGAATATAGTAAAACGTGGACAAAAAAAACCCGTCTTTATCCAGAAGTTCCTGATATTCTTGATTCCCTGACTAATCAGGGAATCAAGATGGCCATTCTCTCCAACAAGCCTGATGATTTTACCAAAGAAATGGTAGCGAATTTTTTGCTGAAGTGGCAGTTCTCTATTGTCCAGGGAGAAAAACCCTTTGTGCCAAAAAAGCCTGACCCTTCTGCCGCATTAGATATCGCGGAAAACTTAAAACTCCCCCCACGCACGTTTCTATTTTTGGGGGATTCGGAAGTAGATATGAAGACCGCTCTTGCTGCAGGTATGTATCCGGTTGGGGTACTCTGGGGTTTTCGAACAGCAGAAGAGCTTATCGCAAGCGGTGCCAAGGTGTTGATTAAAAACTCAGCTGATTTAATAAACATCATAACTCAGTAAAGCTTTGAGTGCTTTTTTACTGACCCACCAGAAACGTGCGATGCACATAATACGGTCATTTTTAGGCGTCCGATTAACTTTCCGTTATCCTAAGAAAAATCAATAAAAGACATTTTTTCCACCACCCCTTCCTCATACAGCATAAGGAAAAGATTGACTTCTTCTTTGTAAGCGTTTAATCTTAACCCTTGTTTTTTTAAAAAGGAGGTACATCGAGTTATGTATGAAAAGAAGGTCCGGGAGGTTGAAAGCCTTATCAGTCAGCAGAACGAATGGCGAATGAGCTGTATCAACTTAATTGCCAGCGAAAATGTCATGAGCCGCCGAGCACGGTCTCAGGCAGGATCAGATTTTGCCCACCGTTATGCTGAAGGCCATCCGGGAGAAAGATATTATCGAGGGACAAATTTTGTTGATACCATTGAGAGTAACCTGAAAGGCGATCTCAAAATGCTTTTTGAGTGTAATCATTGCGAGGTTAGGCCAATCAGCGGCACCAATGCTAATGAAGCAGTTTTTAGCCGCCTGATCAACTACAATGATGTGGTAATGGTAAACTCCACACCCGGAGGGGGGCATATCAGCCATCACCGACAAGGATCGGTTGGAAAATTCACTAAAAATATTATTGATTTTCCGTTAACCAAGGACGGCTATCATATTGATGTGGAAAAGACCAAAGATTTGATCCATAGAGTCAAACCTAAGCTGATCGTCCTGGGAAAGAGCCTTTTTTTGTTTCCTGAACCAATTGCCGATCTCGTTGAGATCTGCCAGGAAAATAATATTATTATGCTTTATGATGCTGCCCATGTGCTGGGACTAATCGCCGGGAAAAAATTTCAGGACCCCCTTAGGGAAGGAGCCCACCTGATCACCGCCAGCACTCATAAGACTTTTTTTGGGAGCCAGCGGGGATTGATTTTGAGCAACATGGAGGATAGTTTTTGGAGAAAGATCGATCGAGGCGCTTTTCCTGGTTCCTCCAGCAACCACCATCTTGACACCCTGGCCCAGTTAGCTATCTGTACCTATGAAGTGATGGAATTTGGCGTGCAATACGCTGAAGCCGTCATTGCCAATGCCAAAGCTTTAGCTGAAGCCCTTGATCAATTGGGATTCGATGTAGCGGCTAAAGAGTTTGGTTATACCGAAAGCCATCAGGTTGCGGTTAATGTAAAAAAATTTAATGGCGGAGAGAAGACATCCATAACTCTGGAGATAAACGACATTATTCTCAACATGAACATGCTTCCCCATGAGGCCCTTTCAACCTTCAATCACCCAGAAGGAATTCGAATCGGTGTGCAAGAGATGACCCGGTTTGGCATGGGCAAAGAAGAGATGCGAAGAATTGCCGAGTTGATTAAGGAATGTATAGTTGACAAGAAAAAAGTAAAGGAAGAAGTAAATCGATTCCGTTCCGCCTTTCAAGAGGTTAAATACAGTTTTGACAACACCAGCATCAAGAGCAAAACTGGCTAAGCAACCCCCTGTCTCTTAACACTCAGAAATTAATCTATAAAACTGGTGTGATGAAATATATGTTCCGTTCCAGGCCCATTAATCTCCTTACTTCCCTAAAAATTATTGGCTTTAATATACTAACGTTATAAAATAGCAGGCATTTTTTAGGTTAGCGAACATTTTTTGCTCTGTTAAGATCAAAAAAATCAGACATTCCTTGCAGAGGGAGAAAAGAAATGGGTAAGTTTATCAATGAATGAGAACTTTTTTTGATGAATCTGGCCCCCGGACTTTGGACAAAGTTTCTTGAGGTTTTTAGAGAAAAAATTCAATCCTGGGAGAATGCGTGTCTGGTTGGGAACAACCTGGAATCGGAGACTGAATGATAAAATAAAAAAAGAGCGGTTCCGAGAGAATCTTTTTTATCGTTTAAATGGTCTCCCAATTGATTCTCTCCCTCTTAAATAAACGGTTTTAGATAATTTTTTACTTGCAAAATACTATATTGAGCAATATAATTTTTTTTTAGTAAAACATTGCGTTATATAAGCATTAAAGCACTGCGTTCGCTTAGACGAGTTTCTTCCTTGCTCAGAAAATGTGCGGCAGCTTAAATTGGTTATTGCAAAAAAAACAGTGCAGTGTTTAACCCGGTTGAGCTTAAGGACGGAGGGATTGCTCAGGTAGCAAAGACGATAGTGGGTTTTAACTGACTTTAATTGCTTAAAATTATTTTATTTTTTTAAAAATTATCTTAGTTACATCTTAGTTGCATATTAATTAATCTTGTTGAATTTTCCTAAAATTGATATAACCGTATAAAAAGAAAGGGGGTGACACGCATAGCAGAGTTTGATGGTGTATAATAAGGAGGAGATTAAATATAAACGTTAAAAACCCAAGGAAGTAAAGTTGTTAGCAAAAAAAGGAAAATATATATTTTAAAATCCTCCAAATATTCGTGTTTAACAAAAAAAGAAAGGAGTCTTGAGAAATGACGAAGAAATGGATTAAAGGTTTAAGCATCCCAATTTTATTGGTTTTAGTAGTGGCATTATCCGGTTGTTGCCTGCTTTAAAGGAAAAGGGCCGACTGAAACGGTAACTGCTCCCCCAGCAGTCGTAGAACAAGAACCTTCTCCAGAGGTAATGGCAGCGGAATTAGCGGCCTTATTGAAAGAAGCGCAAGCAGAAGGTGCCCTTATGCCGATTTACTTTGACTATGACAAATCAAATCTGAAGGCAGAGGCTAAGAAAAACCTCGACAAAACCGCTGCCTGGCTTGCTAAAAAACCCACTGTTAATATCCGGATCGAAGGTAACTGTGATGAGCGCGGCACTAATGAATACAATATGGCCTTAGGCGAACGCCGAGCTAACACTGCTAAAGAATATTTGGTTAAATTGGGAGTCTCCGCTGCTCGGCTCGAAACCGTGAGCTTGGGCGAAGAGAAACCGTTAGATCCCGGCCATAGTGAAGCAGCGTGGGCTAAAAATCGGCGGGATGACTTTATGCCGACAAGCAAATAACTATGCCATTAAAAATTGGTTTTTACATTAATAACAAATTAATGGGAGGTATAACGAAATGAAAAAACTCTTGATTGTACTCTTGGTAGCACTAACCTGCGTATGTTTGACCTTAAGTGCGTGCAAGAAAAAAGCTGAAGAGGCAGCGCCTGCAACTCCTCCAACTGCAGAAGGAGTAGCGCCTGCTCCTGAGGCTGCTGCTCCTGAGGCTGCTGCTCCTGAAGCTGCTGCTCCTGCTCCTGAGGCTGCTGCTCCTGCTCCTGAAGCTGCTACTGGCTGCTCCTGAAGCTGCTACACCTGCTCCTGAAGCTCGCTGCTTCTACTGAAGCTGCTAAAGCCGCTGGTGAAGCTACAGATGCTGCTAAAGCCGCTGCTGACAGCTACAGCTGCTGCTGAGGCCGCTGCTGAAGCCGCTGACAAAGGCCGCTGCTGAAACTGTCCCGCAACTGTTCCTGAGAAGTAATAAAGAGAAGAGCAGGCTAAATGATCACCTACTCTCTTTTAGTTAAAAAAAAGAGAAGCGGTTGAAATAAATTTTCACCTTCTCTCTTTTTGTTTAACAAACTCTTCATCAGAATTGTATTTACAAGGTTCACCTCATAAACCTTAAGCTTTCACACTCCTCTTTGGGTGGCTAAAGATAAATTCTTTTCGTGTCCGGTCACAATCCACGACAATAATATCTCCGTCAACAAATTTTCCCTCCAGTATTTTTAACGCCAGAGGATCCTGGATATACTTTTGAATTGCCCGCTTAAGTGGTCGCGCTCCGTAGGTTGGATCATAGCCGAGTTCACAAAGCAGGTCTTTTGCCTCCTCCTTGAGTTCAATATCCATTTTTCTCTCTTTTAGCCGGCTCTTGAGGTGGTACATCTGAATTTCCACAATCTTTTTTATGTCCTCTCGAGTAAGGTTATGGAATATAATGATCTCATCAATCCGGTTAAGAAATTCTGGTTTAAAGCTGTTACGCACCACCTCCATCACCCGGGTTTTCATCAATTCATAATCTTTCTCTTTCATCCCCAGGTCCTGAATCCACTGGCTCCCTAAGTTTGAGGTCATGATGATGATAGTGTTTTTAAAATCAACGGTTTTCCCATGGCCATCGGTGAGTCTCCCCTCATCTAAAATCTGCAGAAGGAGATTGAAGACCTCAGTATGGGCCTTTTCAATCTCATCAAACAAGATCACGGAATAAGGCTTTCTCCGCACCGCTTCAGTAAGATAACCCCCCTCTTCATAACCCACATATCCAGGAGGAGCACCAATCAACCGGGCAACCGAGTGTTTTTCCATAAATTCAGACATATCAATGCGCACCATGGCCTGTTCATCATCAAATAAAAATTCTGCTAATGCGCGCCCCAGCTCCGTCTTCCCCACGCCGGTTGGACCAAGAAAAATAAACGAGCCAATCGGATGATTAGGATCTTGCAACCCGGATCGAGCCCTTCGTACCGCGTTCGAAACCAAGGCAACCGCCTCTTCCTGGCCAACTAACCGCTGATGGATTCGTTCCTCCATATGGATCAATTTCTCAATTTCTCCCTCCATCATCCGGGAAACCGGGATACCGGTCCACCGAGCAACAATCTCAGCAATGTCCTCTGCCCTCACCTCTTCCGTCAAAATCCTCTCGCTTTCAGGAATTTCTTGGTGTTTTTTGATCTTCTCTTCAAGTTCATCTTGGGCCTTCTTCAGAAGGTATTGCGCCTCAGCCGCCTTTTGATAATCTTCATTCAGGTTGGTTCTCCGGGCATTTTCGTAGGCTTGTTCGTATTTGATCTTTAGATTTTCCGCGATCTCCCGGAGCCGTTGGATGCTTTGGATCAATTCTTTCTCCTGGAGCCAGCGAACTTTCATTCCTTTGATATTCTCTTTTAGTTCGTTAAGCTCTTTTTCTAAATTTGAAAGCCGATCTTTGGAAGCTCGATCTTTTTCTTTTTTTAATGCCTCCCGCTCGACTTCCAGCTTGGTTATTTTCCGCTCAATTTCATCAATTTCCGCGGGAAGACTGTCAATCTCGATCCGAAGCCGGGAAGCAGACTCATCAATAAGGTCAATCGCTTTATCCGGCAAAAAACGATCAGAAATGTACCGATGGGAAAGCGTAGCTGCTGCTACCAGGGCAGCATCCTGGATTTTAACGCCATGGTGAACCTCATATCGTTCTTTCAAACCGCGAAGAATAGAGATGGTATCTTCCACGGTGGGTTCGCCAACTATGATCGGTTGGAAACGTCTTTCCAAAGCCGCATCTTTTTCAATATGTTTCCGATATTCATTGAGCGTTGTCGCTCCGACGCAGCGAAGCTCTCCTCGCGCTAGGGCTGGTTTAAGCATGTTTGATGCATCAATCGCTCCTTCGGCTGCACCGGCCCCGACAACCGTATGAAGCTCGTCAATAAAAAGGATGATTTCTCCCGCACTTTCCTCAATTTCTTTTAGCACTGCCTTAAGACGATCCTCAAATTCTCCTCGGTATTTGGTTCCTGCGATCAAGGCACCAAGATCAAGCGCTACCACCCTTTTGTTTTTCAAGGTTTCCGGGATATCGCCTTTGACAACCCTTTGGGCTAAGCCCTCCACAATTGCTGTTTTCCCCACTCCTGGTTCGCCAATGAGCACCGGATTATTCTTGGTCCTTCGCGAAAGCACCTGGATGACCCTGCGAATTTCATTATCCCGGCCAATGACAGGGTCAAGTTTTCCTTGACGGGCAAGATCGGTAAGGTTCTTACTATATCGTTCTAAAGCCTGGTATTTCTCCTCAGGGTTTTGGTCAGTAACCCTCTGCGATCCTCTGATTTCTATTAAGGCCTTTAGAATCCGATCCCTGGTTACTCCGGTTTGGTTCAAAAGGTTGGCAGCACTCCCGCCCCTTTCATCCGCAATAGCAAGAAGAATAAGCTCGGTACTCACATAGTCATCCTTGAGACGCGTTGCTTCATTAAGCGCTTCATCCAAAACTTTTTCAGTCCGGGGAGAAATGTAAGCCTGCCCTCTTCCTCCCCCATAAACCTTGGGAATTTTATTAATTACCTCTTTTAGTTTACTTTTTACAGAGTTTGGATCAGTTCCCAGTTTTTTCAAAAGAGGCCCGATAAGTCCTTCCTGTTGCTCAAGGAGACTGAGAAGAAGATGCTCCGGCTCAACCTGTTGATGGTCATTGTTTTTTGCGATAGCATGAGCCTCAACGATTGCTTCTTGCGCTTTGATAGTAAATTTATCTAATCTCATAGCTAACTTTTCCCTCTCTAAAATCAATTTTTAGGTTTTAAGAGTCTTTTTAAAGTAATCATTTGCCGGCCCTTGTCAAGCGTGCAAATAAATGATATTGTTAATATCCTTCTGTGGTTACCCTGAAATCAAAATTCCAGGCTGACCGCCGACGCGAACAGTGATCCAGCATAACCACTGTCAATAACAGGTTTTTTTACTATCGGAGAATTTTTTATGGTTAGTGAATACCTCAATTTTGCTTCTTTTGCTTTTGCCGCTCTCTTTTTTATCGTTGACCCGATCGGAAACGTCCCCTTATTCCTCGCCATTACTCCGAAAAATGATTTTATTGAGCGCAAACAGATTGTAGGAAAAGCTTCGATTGCCAGTGGGTTGATCCTGATATTTTTCCTTCTTACCGGAAATTTAATTCTTAACCTTTTCCATATCACGATCGGAGCCTTTAAAATAGCTGGAGGAATTCTCATTTTTATTATCTCCCTCCGAATGCTGTTTGTTTTTAGACCTAGTCAAAAAACCAGCCCTGAAGAACAACGTGAAGCCAAAGAAAAAGATGATGTTTCCTTTTTCCCCTTAGCCATCCCCTTTTTAAGCGGCCCGGGAGCCATCACCACCATTATCCTTTTACGCAACAATTGCCACGATATTATCCACTACGTGATCATTCTTTCCATCATCGTGGTGGTCTCAGTGCTTACGTATTTTATTTTAAAAGAATCTCAATATCTTATGAAGCTTTGTGGCCAAACAGGAATCAATATTTTAGTTCGTTTGATGGGATTACTTTTATCAGTCATTGCAGTCCAGTTTGCGATTGATGGTATCAAAGATATCGTCCCGGAAATTCTTCGAGGCGTCTCCGCTTCTTAATACGTCAGAGGACAGGAGTCAAAATTGAGAAGCCAGAAGTCAGAATTCAGAAGAGTCATAGGTTGAGCGTGAAAGCGCTCATTGCTCATTTTTCTTCTGACTACTGTCTTCTGTCTCCTGACTTCTCGTTTAACCATCTTGAAAGAAAGGAAGACCCATGCCCCCGATCATTTCAATTGTTGGAAAGTCAGACAGCGGCAAAACTACTCTCTTGGAAAAACTCATCGCGGAAATTAAAAACCGAGGATACCATATTGGTACCATCAAGCATGACACTCACGGATTTGACATTGACCGTGAGGGTAAAGATACCTGGCGCCATAAAAAAGCAGGGGCTTCAACAGTTGCCATTTCCTCCCCTACTAAGGTTGCCATAATAAAAGATATCAAGCAGGAAGAGACCTTAGACACTATTGCCGCCGCGTATCTTCAGGATGTGGATATTGTCTTTACCGAAGGATATAAACGAGGGAATAAGCCCAAAGTCGAAGTTTTTCGCAAGGAGGTTCATCAAGAGCTCCTCTGTACTGAGGATGATAACCTGATCGCGGTCGCCAGCAATCAGCACTTTGACCTTAAGGTGCCTTATTTTGACATCAACGATGTGAAAGGATTAGCTGACCTGATTGAAGATAAATTTCTAAAAACGAAACCTTCACCTTCAGTGTCGCTTATTCTTGATGGTGCGTACGCCCCGCTCAAGCCATTTATTCAGGAGATGTTTATCAATACGCTTACCGGTATGGTTGCCGCTTTGAAAGGGGGAAAGGGAACTCGGTCAATTCAGATCTCCGTAACCCTTCCCGCGAGAACTAAAACCGAGTAAAAAAGCCTAAGCCCATCATAGTACCCAAACCTTAGGAAGGATTTTCTTTTCGTTCCTCTTCTTGCACCCACACTCTCTTTTTGATCTTTGAAAAAAGACTGATTTGAGTAAACCGATCTAAGTAGCTATAAATTACGGGAACCACCACTAAGGTCAGCAGCGTAGAAGAGAGCATACCCCCGGCAATAGCAACGCCTATTGGCTGGCGGCTCTCCGAACCGATACCGATTCCTAAGGCCACAGGAATAACCCCCGCCATGGTTGAGACTGCGGTCATAAGAATCGGACGTAACCGCGTACCGGCTGCCTCGACGATGGCTTCCTTGAGGGGCAATCCTTCTTTGCGCAGCTGATTCGTGCGGTCAACCAAAAGAATACCGTTTTTGGCCGGTAAACCAACTAACAAGATCAAACCAATCATGGAAAAAAGGTTGAGGGTATTGCCGGTGATAAAAAGAAGCCCGAAAGCTCCGATAAAGGAAAGCGGAAGCCCCATCATGATGGATAACGGGAATACAAAACTCTCAAACTGGGCAGAAAGGATCATGTAGGTAAGGATGGTTGCCAATACAAAAGCAAACGCAATGTAATACATGGTTTCCTCAAAGGCTTCGCTGCGGCCCATATATTTGCAAGTATATCCTTCCGGCAACACCTCTTTCATCATCTTGTTAATTTCTTGTTTTGCTTCTCCGAGTGTCTTGCCTTTTTCCAGGTTAGCAAAAATGAAGACTGCCCGTTGGCGGTCTAAACGGCTGATCACACTGGGCCCTACTCCGGTCTCAATAGTAACCAAACTTGCCAAGTTAATGGCTTCTCCCTTTTGAGTATGAAGCCAGATTTGATCAAGATCAGTGGGAAGGGTTCTTTCCTTATCCACGAGCCGAAGACGAACGTCATAACTTTCACCTCCGCTTTTAAATTCTGCCACATCAACACCTCCCATAAACGCTCCCACGGTATCCGCAATTGTCCGTGCATCCACGCCGAGGTCTGCCGCCTTATTGCGGTTAATTTTTATTCTGACTTCTGGTTTTTCCAGTTCTAAACTGCGATCGATATCCACAATGCCGCGAATTTTTGCCATCCGACCCATAATCTCCCGGGAATATCTATCCAATCCCTGAAGGTTTGGGCCTTGAATAACCAACTGGATTTCTTCTCCCCGTGTTCCGCCACCAACCAGAGAAAGTTCGGAAACCAACGCTGTTGTATCAGGGATGGTTTTTATTTTTTCGCGAATCTCCGCCATTAATTCCAGTTGTGACTTTTTGCGTTCGTTTTTAGGAACCAGATTGACATATACAAGCCCTTTGCTCGCCTCGGGAACAAAACTTCCGGAGGCCCCGCTGATTACCCAATAGTTTTTAACTTCCGGCATTTCTTGAATAAATTTTTCAATCTGCCTCACGACCCCATCAGTTTTATAGATGGAGTAACTCAAAGGGTTTTCGATGCTAACCAAGAACTGACTTTTATCCTCTGGGGTTACAAATTCTTTTCCGATAAATCTTAAAAATATTCCTCCCCCAAGTAAAGCTAAGACAATGATGAGGTTAACTACATACCGATGGTCAAGAACCCAGGTGATCCCCTGACGGTAAAAAGTTCTGAGCCTCCCCATCATAGCATCAAAGGTCCGAAAAAGAAGCCACTTCTCCCCCCCGGTTTAAGAAATCGAGAAGCAAGCATGGGTTCTACGGTTAAAGCCACAAACATAGACCACCCCACCGCAAAAGCCATGGTAAGGGCAAACTCTTTAAAAAATCGACCTATCAGACCACCCATAAAAGCAACCGGGAGAAAAACCCCGGCTAACGTAAGGGTTGAGGCGATCACCGCAAAACCTATTTCCTTTGACCCATCAAGAGCTGCTTGCATTGCGGGTTTATTTAGTTCAAACCGGTGACGATAAATGTTTTCTTCCATGATGATCGAATCATCAATCACCAGACCTACGGCGGTTACCAAGGCAAGCATGGTCAGGTTATTGATGGTAAAGCCAAAAGCATAAATGGCAGCAAAAGTAGAAATAATTGAGGTGGGAATGGCAATTGAGGTAAAAATCGTGGTTCGGATGTTCTGGAGAAAAAGCAAAACTACTAAGGCAGCTGCGATTCCACCCAGAATAAGCTGAAACTTTACCTCCTTAATAGAACTTTCGATGAAGGCCGTATCATCACTGGCAATCTCAAGAAACATTCCCGGAGGAAGTGTCTTGCGAATATTTTCAACTTCTTTTTTGACCAAGCGGGCCATCTCAACTTCATTGGCTCCGGAGCGCGGAGCAATACCAATTGCTGCTGCCTTATTAACCAATTTCTTATCCGCAGAATAGCGAGTCTCTGAGGTAAAGTCTTCCCGCCCAGCCTCAGCATACCCCAGGTCCCGGATCCGGATAGCATTTCCTTCCCGGTAGGCAACAATAAGCTCATTGAACGATTCTTCAGTAGGAAACTCTCCCATGGTGCGGATCAAAAATTCCTTCGACGAAGATTCCACTTTCCCCCCAGGCACTTCAATATGCTGAGCCTTGATGACCCGAATAACCTCATCAACCCCAAGGTTATACCTCGCCAGCCGGTCACGGTTGAGCCAAATCCTTACCTTTCGTTTTTGCCCGTATATCCAGACATCACCTACCCCTTTCAGTTTTTGAAAAAGTGGTTTGACCGTCTTATCAGCATAGTCCGTAAGCTCCTCAATCGACCTTTGCCCAAAAAAAGCCATCCAGATAACCGGATTGGCATTAATATCAATTTTTTCTATCAGGGGACTTTCAGAATCTTCGGGAAGGTTATTGATTACTCGAAAAACTTTATCGCGCACTTCCTCTGAGGCAACATCCACATCCTTGAAGAGTTCAAATTCAATCATGACCCGTGAGAGACCCTGGTAGCTCTCGGAAGAGATATGTTTAATCCCTTCAATTCCCCCCAGGGAATCTTCCAGTTCATCGGTAACGTTATTATCAACCTCCTCGGGCCGGGCATTAAGCCAGGTAGTAGAAACCGAGATCACCGGGAAGTCGACATCCGGGAAAAGAAGTATTCCCAGGCGGCGCATCCCAATCAATCCAAAAATCACCAAAAACAAAACTATTACCGTAGCAGTAACCGGCCGGCGGATGCATAATTCAGGTAAAAACATTTAACTATTCCTTTTTAAATGTCTGGTTGAAAATCTTAGTTAAATTTTTTTTACGGCAATTCCAAATCATTAAAATTAACACCTTGGATTTTCCAGAAACAATCAATTTTCTTAAGCTTCATTGACGTATCTTATTCATACCTCAAAGCGTCAATAGGGTTGAGAAGCGACGCCTTGTAGGCCGGGTAGAAACCAAAAAATATCCCTACTAATCCGGAAAAACCAAAAGCAAGGAAAACTGAAAAAGGCGTAATGATTGTTGTCCAGCCCGCCAGTATTGAGAGTATCTTCGAGCCGGATATTCCGATAATAATCCCAACGATGCCCCCGATTAAGGATAACGTGAGCGCCTCAATAATAAACTGCAGTCTAATGTCCCATGTTTTTGCGCCCACCGCCATTCTTATCCCTATCTCCCGTGTTCTCTCGGTAACTGATACCAGCATGATATTCATAATCCCTATGCCCCCCACCAGGAGCGAAACCGATGCGATCGCCCCAAGCAATAAAGTCATTACCTTTGTTGACTGTGCTGCGGTTTCCATTATCTGAGTAAGATTCCTGACCGTAAAATCATTATCACGGTCTCGGCCAATGTGGTGCCTTTGCCTGAGCAACTCATTTATCTGCTTTTCGGCAAGCGGCAAATCTTCAGAGCTTTTTGCTTTCACCATAATTACTCTCACCATCCCGGGGAAAGAGGTTCCAAAAAGTTTTTTTTGGGCAGTGGTTACGGGGACATAAATAGTATCGTCCTGATCCTGGCCCATGAGCTGACTGGCCTTTGCGTGACAGTACCCCAATAATGGTAAAGGGAATCTTGTTAATCCGGATAATTTGACCAAGTGGATCTAAAGATCCAAAAAGGTTTTCCACGACCGTCTGTCCTAAAAGACACACCTTGGTAGCGCTTTTGACATCCTGCTGGGTAAACGATTTGCCCGAATCAAGTGGCCAATCCCGCACATCCAAAATGTTCGGGGTAGAACCGACAACACCGGTTGACCAGTTCTGATGTCCATAAACAACCTGTGCAATCCCGTTAAAAATGGGGGCAACGTCTGAAACCCCAGGGCATTCTTTTTGTATTGCCTCCGCATCGCTCAGAGACAGAGTGGGTTGCGTGCCCGAGCCCATTCTCACCCCCCCTGCGGTGGTTGCTCCGGGAAGCACGATAAGAAGGTTGCTTCCCATGCTTGAAATCTGCTCGGCTATCTCTTTCCTTGCTCCGGTGCCGACAGCAAGCATCGCAATAACCGCGGTAACACCAATAATAATCCCCAGTATGGTAAGGGCTGACCGCATCTTGTTCACTCTCAATGCCCGGAATGATATTTTAAATGTTGACTGTATAGTAATCATGAACTTCTCATTGGGTATCACCCATAATAGAGCCATCCAGAAATTTTATTGTCCGTCTGCTATATGCTGCTATATCAGGCTCATGGGTAACAAGTATTAAGGTTATATTCGATTCACTGTTTAATTTTACAAAAATTTCCATAATCTCAGCGCTTGTTTTAGTGTCGAGGTTGCCGGTGGGTTCATCGGCAAGGATGAGGGGCGCTTTATTCACCAGTGCCCTGGCTAAAGCAACCCTTTGCTGCTGGCCTCCGGAAAGCTGATTGGGTTGATGGTCCCATCGGTCTTCCAGGCCAACAGCCTTGAGGGCCATCATCGCCCGTTCTTTTCTCTCTTTTGATGAGATTCCCCGGTACAGCATGGGAAGTTCAACATTTTCAAGGGCTGATGTTCGGGGAAGCAGGTTGAAGCCCTGAAAAACAAAGCCTATTTTTTGATTTCTGATACGGGCAAGTTCGTCCCTGCCAAGATTACCGATATCTTCACCTTCCAAGAAATACTGGCCGCTCGTCGGCGTATCAAGACATCCTAAAATATGCATGAAGGTTGATTTGCCGGAGCCTGATGGGCCCATAATGGCAACAAATTCCCCTTTTCCCACTGCCACTGACACATTATTGAGGGCGCGCACGTCAATATCCCCTAACTGGTAGATCTTCGTAAGCTCACGAACCTGAATAAATGACATATTAGAACATCCTTGGGCCATGAGGCACTGGTTGTTCTTTTTTGTTGGCAAGGGATTCTATTATTACCTCCTGACCTTCCTTTAATGCGCCGGAAACAAGCTCGGTATAATTTCCGTCACTTATGCCGGTTACAATCGGGATGCGTTTGGGTTCGCCTTTTTCAATGATCCAGATTCCAAGCCCTTTTTTCACATTTTCTTCTGTTTCTTTCTCAGAAGGCATGAACCGTAAAGCAGCATTTGGTATCTTCAGAATATCTTTTTTAAAGGATGTTATTATGGATACATTAGCAGTCATCCCCGGTTTAAGCTTAAGCTCAGGATTCTCCACTTTAATCACCACATCATAGGTAACAACATTCTGGACGATTATCGGAGCATTTCTCATTTGCCACACTGAGCCCTTAAAAGTAATTTCAGGATAGGCATCGACGGTAAAATCAACATCCTGCCCAACTTTCACGTTTCCGATATCAGCTTCATCCACATTAGTATCAACCTGCATCTTGGTAAGATCCTGGGCGATGGTAAACAAGGTCGGGGTCTGAAAACTCGCAGCCACCGTCTGGCCAACATCTACACTTCTCGAAATGACAACTCCATCCACGGGAGATATAATCCTCGTATACTGAAGGTTTGTCTCGGCAAACTTTAAGGCTGCCTCGGTTTGAGCAATCTGTGCCTTTGCTTCGCCCACCGAAGCCTTTGCGGTTTCATAATTGGTTTCTGCGGTATCAAAATCGCTTTGCGCAATGAGGTTCTTTGACACCAGTTCTTTGTTTCTCTCCATCGTTCTTTTTGCATCTATAACTGTTGCCTCGGACTTCTCCAGATTTGCTTTAGCTGAAAACAAGTTCGCCCTTGCCTGCCCGACCTGTGCCTCAAATGTGGCAGGGTCTATCTGAGCGATGATTTGTCCCTTTTTTACCGGAGAATTAAAATCAACATAGAGGGTTTTGATCGTCCCTGAGACTTGAGTTCCCACAAGAACTGTTGTTACTGCATTAACAGTACCGGTTGCGGTAACCGAGGATACTATTTCACCTCTGGCTAATCTTCTCAACCTTGAATTTCAACCCATTTTCTTTTTGCTTGAATAAAAGAAAGCAACCCACCCCCAGAACGATAACAATGAGACTACCAATAAGTATCTTTTTCATTTTACTTCACTCCTTATACCAACTGCCTTTTCGAGGCTTGCGATAGCAACTTTATAAACATAAAGCGCTTGGTTATAGTTCGTTTTTGCATTACTCAGTGCTACCTCGGCATCAGTAACCTCAAGAGGATTCCCAACGCCAACCGCGTATCTGCCATTGGCGATATCGCGGTTTTCCTCTGCTTGTTTTACGACAAGCTCCGCAGTCGGTATAGCTTCCTCGGCTGCCCGCAGAGTCAAAAACGATTGCTGCACTTCTAAATAGTATCGTTTGTTTTAATGATTCTTCATTATTCTGTAATACGTAAAAATTTGCAGTGGATTCATCTACCTGATACTTTGTCAAAAAACCGCTGAAGATTGGAAATGAGACTCCCACGCCCGCATTCCAGCCATGCCCCATGGGATATTCCTCTCCTAACCAATTATAGGCAGCATTACCCGTTAAAATAGGGTAGTAGCCTTTCTTGGAAAGCACGATTGACTCCTCAGCCGCCTTTTTCTTCGCAATGATTGATTGAAGATCTGGTCTGTTTTTATAGGCTTTTTCTATCGAATCTTCCAAGGTAGCTTCATATTTCTGAAAGGACAGGTTATCTTCAATAGTATATTCAGGTGCCTCCGGAACGCCCATGGCGTTGTTGAGAGTTACCTTCGCTATTTGGAAAGCGTTTTCCAACTGTATGAGACTCAGTCTCGCATTACTGAGATCAACCTCTGCTTTGGTGACATCAAATTTTGGTTTAGTACCGACTTCATAAAACCCTTTCGCTTGTTCAAGATGTTGCTGATATTGTTTGACGGTCTCCTCCCCCACATCCCTGTTCCTTTGCGCCTTTAATAATCCATAGTAAGACTCTTTGACATTAAAAATTATTTGTTCAATCATATTTTCAAGATCCGATCTGGATGAATCAAGATTAAATTTTTGGATATTTACCTGGTTACTTGTCTTTCCAAAATCAAAAATATCCTGACTGAGGGTAATATCCGAGGAATATTGATCATAGTCATTACCCGTACCTGAAGAAAGTTTTTTTCCGGGCGTGGTTATAGGAGAAATTCGGCTGTAGTTATAGGTCGAGTTTAGTTGGGGATAGTAATTTGCCTTTGCTTGGCCAACCCTGCTTTTATTTGCGTCCACGTTATAGAAGGCGGCACATAATGTCGGGCTGTTTTTTGGTGGCTATCTCTATGCATCGCTCCAGATTAAGCGATTCGTCCTTTTTAATTATTTCTTCTGCCCTTGCTTTAAAAGATACGGTTAAAATTAAACATAAGATTAAGCGAGTGAGCATTTTCACGTTCAACACCTCACTTTGTATCTTTTATTTTAATAAGACTTAACTCTCTTGAAGACAGTTATAAACTGAGGATTCTAAGTGTTAATGATTCTCGTGCTTTCATTTGCGAAAATCCCCTTTCACTTATAAGTATCATAATAAAAATGGTTGTAGGCCGAGTTGAAAAAGTTACAAAAAAATAAATCATAATGTATTCTTTTTATTTTTTATATCCTGTTTTATTGTTTTAACATTACATGCGAGGAGTTAAGATTTTTGAGACCCAGCAACAATTCTTACTTTCGCACCATCGTGAAGTGCATACTTGCCTTCCCGGACAACCGATTGTCCTGCCTTAAGGTTGCCAAAAACTTCAGCTAATCCTCCTGACACCAATCCCAGTTTTACCGGAACTTTTTTTGCCGTTGTTGTATTCACCACATAGAGATACGTTTCATCCTCAAGCTGAATCACGCTCTCCCACGGAACCACCAGAGCATTTTTGTGGACTTCGGTAACCAATGGTTACTTCTGCGAACATTCCGGGATTGAGCAGCATTTGTTTCATTCGCAATGCGACTTTTCACTAAAAAAGTGCGGGTTGCGATATCAATATCAGGAGAAATAAAATAAACTTCTCCTTGGAATTTTTTCCCTGGGTAGGCGGCAACGGTAAGAGTCACCGGCTGTTGTGGATAAAGGTTGGTTTTATATTTTTCATCCACCCGAAAAGCAACCTCCAAAGGATTTAACTGTACCAGCTGAACCACCGGATCACCGATCCGCAAAAAATCGCCCACGGAAATCTTCCGCTCGGAAACAGCTCCCGCAAAAGGCGCACGGACCTCCGTATCATCGAGAAGTTCCCGGTTATGGGCACGTTGGGCCTTAATCTCTTTAAGGGTCGCCTTTTCAACCTCGATTTTTGATTGGAGGTCATCGAAGTCCTGTTTGGAAACCAAATCCTCTTTGACTAAAGGCTCCTTTCTTTGGAGAGTTCTTTCACTATTGGCTAACTGAATCTCCATCTGGCGAAGACGAGCGTCCAACTGGGCCATGGTAGCTTTGATTTTCGCGTTATTCAGCTTAACCAAGACCTGGCCTTCCTTAACCCAATCCCCCTCCTCAAAAAATATTCCCGTTATGCTCCCCTCCGCCTCTGCTTTCAGCACAACTGACTCCTTTGCTTCCAAGCTCCCCACCCGTTGAAGGGTATAGGTAAGATCCTTTAAGGTAACTTTTCCGATGGTGACCGGAATTGCTTCATCGTGCTTTGTCGCCTCTTTTTTCCCGCAGCCCCACAAAAGGACAGGCATTACTAACAAAACCATGAAAATTCTTTTATAGCTTCCTTTCACCTTGTTTACCTCGTCTTTAAAAATAATGCCTAAAAATTTTGACACCATTCCTTCAATCGTTATTGGACAGACTTGGATGCATCTGGATAATTAACCACCATGTCATACCGCTTAGTATTGGTCCCCATGGCCCGGTAAAGTTGGGCTAATGCTTTTTGGTAATCTACTAATGCCTGAACCTTCCTGATTTTGGCATTAATAAGCTCTCCCTGAAAAATCAGGATTCGGAAGGTATCAGAAAGGCCGGCTTTCATCCGTTCTTCCTCTTGACGCAGTGTTTTGTCCGCTAAATTTACAAACCGTTCCGCCACCTCGATCCGGTCCCGGCTGCTCTTGATGTTTTCTAAAGCGACCTTTATTTCCAGGTCGATAGTATCTTCCAGGTTTTTCAGATCTAAGATAGACTGTTCTTTAAAGAGCTTTGCCTGTTGATAACGAGCGCGGTCAGCCCGTTTACCGAGGGGGAAATCTATGGTTAACCCTACATTCCACTCGTATCCATCAGCATGCCGGAGACTTTGCCAGGAGTCACCAAAATTTCCTCCATAGGGACTGACTGCCGTCACCCCTTCAAAGGTCAAAGGGTGTGCTTCTCCACTCAACCCGTTTAACCCAAAGGTTCCGACTAAATCCAATCTCGGCAAAAGCTGATTTTTACTAAATTTCACGATAATGTCTTTACTCTCCAAAGCGATCTTTTTCTGGGAGTAATCCGGACGATTGTTCAAAGCCTGTGAAAATGACTCCTCATAGGAGGGTATCCTTTCTTCGGTGAGTAACAATCCTTCGGTTTGAAAACTGACCGGATAGAGGGGGGAACCCGGCTGGATTTGCAAGAGGTTTTTTAAGACATTGGTTACATCTTTTACTCTTTGGCTGGCGGCTATCACCAGCTCTTGCCGCGAAGCGATGGCTGTCTCTGCCTCTTGGACCTCACCAACATGGGTAAGCCCCGCGTTAAAACGCTTTTGGTTGTCAGCAAAAAGTTTTTCCGCCAACCGAAGGGACTCATTGCGCAAGTTCAACGTCTCAAGGGCGCCCGAAAGATCATGATAGGTCTGCTCCACCTGGTTAATAGTATTTACTACCTGCAACAAAAAAGAGCTTTCCATTATTTTGAAATCGTTTTTTGCTACTTTGATATCCGTGGTGTTCACTGAGGGCCCAAAGTTCTGGAGCAAAGGCTGGCGCAGGGAAAGAATCAGTAAATTTTTGTATTGAGGGTCTAAGCCTTCAAAATCAGAATTATCCCGGTAACGGGACGCTTTATAATAAGATTCTGCCTCCAAACCAGTGGAAAAGAGTTTGCGGATGCCCACCTTCCCGGCCTGTTCATTTTCCTTAAAAAGGGGAGCCCCACTCAAAGCGAAACTGGTTTGATACTCATACCTCCGGTTATAGGTTTCTCCAAAAAGAGAAGGATCAAAGCGAGCTTTATTTACAATAATCGCTTGCGCAGAAACAGGAAGATTAATTTTTTCAATTTGAAGGTTTAGATTATTCTGGAGAGCGATCTCTAAAGCGCGTTTCAAAGGAAGGGGGATCGTATCATCTTTGCTATTTTGGTTCAGACCCTCTGAGTTGATCATATTATTGTCTGGCACGGCCCTGTCTTTTTTTATTTCCTCAGCAAAGGAAGAAGAAAGAGAAAGACATAGCCAAAAAATACATAAAATTATACGTGCATGAGTTTTACTTTGAATCTTCACGGCTTCTCTCCAAAAGTTTTTTTGTTACCTCATTACCTTACAAACCGTTTTTTTTACACACTCATTGGTGAAATACCCACCGCAAACGATATTACCTCGGTTTTTCCGATATTTTTCCAAACATGTTCCGGCGGTGAATCCAGATAAATACTATCCCCTTTGGTCAAAACGTGCACTTCCCCCCCAATCGTCAGTTCTACTTTGCCCTGTAAAACTAAGCAAAAAAGAACTCCCTCCGGCAGAAATCAAATCCGTCTGTTCCTCCAATGCCGAAATGGACTAACATCGGCTCGAATTTTATATCTTTTCTCCGGGGAGCTAACAACTCAACCCTTACCTTATCCTTTTCAACCACATAGGTTTCTCTTTCGTTCTCATGAATAATATAGTTTTCCCTATTCTTTTCTTCCAAAAAAAGATCACCCATACTTACTTCCAAAGCAGCTGCAATTCTAATAAGAGAACTAATCGAGGGTGAGGTTTTGTTTTTTTCTATCTGGGAGAGAAAACTCCGGGTAAGATTCGTTTTTTTCGCTAAGTCCTCGAGACTTAAGGCTCTTGCTGTCCTGATACTTTTCAGCTTTTCGCCTAAGGTCATAATCCCTCCGGTCAATAACGTTGTGGATAAACTTGTTGCACTATTGTGTAAATTTATATTTTTAATTGTCAAGCTATATTACACAAGATTAAACCCGTTTGTCAAGTTTTATTAAACATCGTGTAGTATATTTGATAATTTTGGTGGATAATTACTTCCGGTTGAAAGAATCCGCATAATCTGATATAGAAAAAACATTTAATAAATGTGGGAAAATGCTTCAAGAAGCACCAAAAATATAACTAACCGTCTTACTCCATGAATCCAAAAAAAAATCTCGGAAAAGCGCTCATTCTTGGTGGCTGTGGTTTTCTGGGTTCTCATGTGGCCGAAGGGTTGCTTGAATCCGGGTATACGGTTAGAATTTTCGACAAAGTCAAGGTTGATACTAAAAATATTAACCATATCATTGATGACCTGCAAATGATGGAGGGAGATTTTACCAATGAGAAGGATGTAGCCCGAGCTATTAAGGGAATTGATTATATCTTTCATTTCATCGGCACCACACTGCCCAAAACCTCCACGGAAAATCCCGTTTACGACCTCGAAAGCAATGTGATTTCTACCCTAAAATTATTAAATCTTGCCACGCAAGAAAAAATTAAAAAAATAATCTTTTCTTCTTCCGGAGGCACTGTCTATGGAGTACCTCAGGTAATCCCCATTTCTGAAGACCATCCCACAAATCCCACCAGTGCTTACGGGATATCAAAGCTAATGATTGAAAAATACTTAGCGCTTTACCATCTGACCAACGGCTTAGATTATGTCATTTTTCGAATTGCCAACCTCTATGGCGAAAGACAAAATCCTCATTCCATCCAAGGGGCAATAGCCGTATTCCTCGGCTCAGCAAAGGAAGGGAAACCTATTACCGTCTGGGGCAAAGGGAATATTACCCGTGATTATATTTATATTAAAGATACTGTCCCGGTTTTAATTAACGCTGTCCAACCAAACAATCAGCAGCGCGTTTTTAATCTGGGAAGTGGCAAGGGGACAACCCTTAATGAACTCCTTGCAGTCATTAAAGAAGTAACCGGCCGGACAGTAAAGGTTACCTATACGGGAGAACGAGCCATTGACGTTCCGATAAATGTGCTTGACATTTCTCGCGCCCGGGAAGAGTTCGGATTTTCACCCAATACGACTCTCCTCGACGGGGTGCGAAAGACCTGGCAGTGGCTCAACCAGTCATGACAGCTAAGGTATCAATTGTTATCGTCACCTGGAATAGCCGACGATACATTGAAAAATGTCTTGAGTGCTTACGCAAGCAGTTGTATACAGATTATGAAATCATTGTGGTAGATAATGCATCTTTGGACGGTACCATTGAATATCTTAACCAAAACCATTCCCACCTAACAATTATCAAAAACCAAAAAAATCTTGGCTTTGCTAAAGCCGGCAACCAGGGCATAAAGGCTTCGGAGGGAGAGTTTATCCTTATGCTCAACCCCGATGTTTTTCCTGAACCAAACTTCTTAGAAGAATTGGTAAAAACTCTATCTCAAAATAGCCGTTATGGTGCGGTAGGCGGTAAACTCTTACTTTTTAACCATGGAGAAAAGTCGCGCACTATTGATTCAACCGGGCTTTTCCTGACGAGAAGCTTTAAAGCGCGGGACCGGGGAAACCTCAAAGAAGACCGGGGGCAGTATGATCAGGAGGAAAATATTTTTGCGGTTTGCGGCGCGGCGGTTATTTTTCGAAGAGAAGCTTTGGAAAAGATAAAAACCGAAGGGGAATATTTTGATGAAGATTTCTTTGCTTACTATGAAGAACTTGACTTATGCTGGAGGATGCAGCTCATTGGATTTGAATGCGGTTATAACCCCAGAGCGGTTGCTTACCATGTAAGAGGCGGGAGTGGATTTAAACCCAAATTTTTTCAAAAAACTCCCTTCATGCAGAGGATTACCGTGCGAAATCGTTACTTCATGCTCATAAAGAACCTTTCCAAAATTAACCTGCTCATTTTTTTCCCTTTCTTTTTTTTGACAGAGCTCGTCCTTATGTTCTATAGTTGCATCTGCGCTCCCCATTTATTAAAAGTATATGGTGATATTGTCTGGAACCTCAAGCGGTTCTTAAAAAAGCGTTCTTTTATCCAGCAATCTCGAACGAAAAACAGCCGATATATTCGAAATTGGATAAAAAAGTAACCCTTGAGAATATGAAATTCAAATATATTTAATCACTATGAAAAAGTTTAATGTTCTCCAGATTACCCAATCTCTGGGTGGGGGGGTCCAAAAATATATCACCCACTTATGTGAGCACCTTGATCGGAGTCGTTTTAGCATCACTGCTTGTTTTTCAAAGAAGTCAGAAAAGAACCAACAAACAAACGACATCCCCTTTCCCGATGCTTGCCGTCAAGCAGATATCCCCTATTTTGTTGTGTCGATGCAAAGAGCGATTAATCCCTGGAAGGATTTTATTGCCTTTTTAAGCGTGTTCCAGCAAATTAGGCACCGGGGTTTTGATATTGTCCATGCCCATAGTTCGAAAGCCGGCTTTTTGGCTCGAGTCGCCGCGCGCCTGGCGCGAGTTCCGGTTGTGGTCTATTCTCCCCATGCCTTTTCGTTTGATGGGCCACAACCTGTTTTAAAAAAACTCTTTTTTATCTTTTTTGAAAAGATTGCCTCTCTCTTTTGTGACGCAATCATTGTTGATTCTCCCAGCGAGAAGGAACTTGCTCTGAAATTTAAAATCTGCCGAGAAAAAAAAATAACGATAATTTCCCCAAGCCTTAAGCTCACTGATTATCACCTAACAATAACCGGGGAAGAAAAAAAAGAATTTTTAAGAACATTAGGGCTCCCGATAGGAAATCGGCTCATTACGATGATCAGCCGTCTTGCTTCCCAAAAAGATCCTCTCACTTTTATTTATTCCGCCGCAATCCTTAAAAAAATTTTTCCCGATCTTTCTTTTTTATTAGTTGGTGATGGGCCATTGATGAATGATTGTCTCCGGATTGTTCGAAAAATGAACTTATCTGAGGAGGTGAAGCTTCTCGGCTGGCGAACGGATTACAAAACATTACTTCAAATGAGTGATGTTTTTGTCAACCCATCCCTTTGGGAAGGCCTTCCTTTCATCTTATTGGAGGCGATGATTTATGAAAAATCAGTAGTTGCCACTCAGGCCACGGGAACCAGGGATGTTATTAAAGATGGTGAAAATGGCTTTTTAGTCCCTCTCCGTTCTCCTAAACTCCTTGCGGATAAAATCAAATGGGTTTTAGACAACCCCGGTATTGCCATGAAAATAGGAAAAGAGGCAAAAAAAACCGTGGAACATAATTACAGTCTGGAGAAGACTATCCCCATGATCGAAGAGCTTTACCTTCAGCTTTTTAATAAAAAGAAAAATCCTGCGACGTGATACCAAGTTGCATTCAAAAGCAGATCAAGGCGACGACGAGGAATCGACGCAGGCGTACGTTTTAGTACGTCGAGGAGTATGACGAGGAGACAACAAAGATATGCAAATGAAGGCGACGTGGTATGAAAATTTAAAAAACATAAACCAGTTTACGCTACGAAAATTTTTTTGTGTGTAATAATGCTAAAAAAATTTATTACTTTAAACAAAACCGCATGTAAAAAACTCCGCGATCATTTACCTAAAGCAAAAACCAACATTTTTGAATTATACGAGAAAGTTGTTACAGAATATCTTAACCTCAAGCGTGATCAGATTATTGTTGATGTTGGGGGAGGGAAATACTGTTCCTTCGCAGACGCACAAGGATCCTACACAAAATGCGAAAATTATTACGGTTGATCTCTTCGAGGAACAGGTGAGAGAAAATCACGACGTAGATGAAAAGCTCATCGCTAACATTATGCAACCTTTACCATTTAAAGATCATAGAATTGACCTCGTTGTATCCCGGGCAGTACTTGAGCATTTAGAAGACCTTGAGGCTTTCCTTATTGAATCAACCCGTGTTCTTAAAGCCAACGGGTATTGTATACATGCGTTTTCGTCAAAATTTGCTCCCTTTGCGATCATTAATCAACTCCTCCCCAGAAAGTTATCAAAACAGCTTCTCCTTTATGTTCGTCCGGAGGTAAAGGACTTTGCCGGTTTTCCTGCCTATTATAACAAATGCTTTTATTCATCCATTAAATCGTTGTTTCAAAAACATGGTTATGAAATCGTTGAAATCCGGCTGAATTATTTCCAAACTTCATATTTTTCCTTTTTTGTTCCTTTCTTTGTGATAATGGCAATTTATGAGATGCTTTTACAATGCATCCGGGCAAGAGATTTATGTGCCCATATATTAATTGTGGCCAAAAAACTTATAAGATAAAAAATTCCATAAAGGGGAAGGTTTCGAATACGCTAAGAAAATCCAGGCAAAGGATTCCCTAATATATCTTCCTCAATTAAAGGTATAAGATAAAAATTTCACCGGGCAGATATAAAAAATGTTAAAAAAATACAGCCAAGTTTTCTTGACCTCACTTTTTCTCAGTGACATCTTAATTATTGCGTTGAGCTGGGTTGGCTCTTATTATCTTCGCGTAGGCGGATATGTGATTCCTGTTTATAAAAGCGCCCCACCTTTGAGCGTTTATTTGCCTCTTACCATCTATGCGGTGATTATCTGGACGATTGTCTTGAGAGTCCTTGGTCTTTATGCGCCAATGCGAATCGTCTCTCTCTTTGAAGAAGCAACGAAAATTATCAAGGCTTCTCTTGTGGCTATTCTGATTTTTATTACCGTGGTTTATTTTGTAAAAGAATATAAATATTCCCGCGTGGTGTTTTTCTATTTTTGGGTTTTGAGCACCAGTGGCCTTATTATTTCCCGGTCAAGCCTGCGGGCCTTTCTCCGCTATCTCAGAAAAAAAGGCTTGAACCTCAGGTTCGTTTTAATCGTCGGCGCAGGCGAGCTTGGCCAAAAAATACTCAGAAGTATCAACCGCCATCCTGAGTTAGGTCTCCGGGTAGCGGGCTTTCTTACCCGACGAAGGAAGAAAAATTGGCAACCAAAGTTTCCGATGTCCCCATATTAGGGCTCTATGAAGATATTAAAAAAATTCTTGCCACCTATCATATTGATCAAATTGTCCTGGCCTTACCCTTAGAAGAGCATTTCCGCCTTAAGACCATCATGGAAGCAATAGATGATGAAATGGTAGATATAAAAATTGTGCCTGACTTCTTTGACTATATAAGTCTTCGCGGTGGAGTGGAGGAACTTGATAACATCCCGATTATTAACCTGCGAGATTCCCCCCTCTATGGATGGAACCGAATTTTCAAGCGGTGTTTTGATATCTTGTTTTCACTTATTATTTTGACCATCTTTTCCCCTTTATTGGTCATCATTACCATCCTTATCAAATTAACCTCTCCGGGTCCGGTATTTTATCGCCAGGAAAGAATGGGCTTGGATGGAAAGCTTTTTACGATGCTCAAATTCCGTACCATGCGGGAAGATGCTGAAAAAGTTACGGGTCCGGTCTGGGCTAAAGAAGAAGATAAGCGAAGAACAAAACTGGGCGCTTTTTTAAGAAAAATGAGTCTGGATGAGCTTCCCCAGGTGATTAATGTATTAAAAGGAGAGATGAGTATTGTCGGCCCCCGGCCGGAACGGCCCTTTTTCATCCAACAATTTAAGGAAAGAGTGCCGCGGTACATGCTCCGTCATAAGATGAAAGCCGGAATAACCGGCTGGGCGCAAGTCAATGGCTGGCGAGGAAACACTTCGATTGAAAAACGAATTGAATATGATATCTTCTATATAGAAAACTGGTCCCTCGGATTTGATGTAAAAATTATGTGGCTTACCCTCTGGAAAGGTTTTAGAAATAAACATGCTTATTAACTAATCACTGCGCACTGTACTAAGGAGAACCAATATGCACATTCCTCTGTTAGACTTAAAAGCTCAATACGCGACCATCCGTGATGAAATCAAACCGGCAATTGATGAGGTCCTGGAAAGTCAACTGTTTATATTAGGCGAAAAGGTTGTCAAACTGGAAGAAGCAATAGCGAACTATTCGGGTTCAAAATTCGCGGTTGGTGTTGCTTCAGGAACAGATGCCATTCTGCTTGCCCTTATGGCCTTAAATGTCGGCTATGGAGACAAGGTGATAACCACTCCGTATACTTTTTTTGCTACTGCCGGTTCCATTTCCCGGCTTGGCGCACTCCCGGTTTTTGTGGATATTGACCCTGAAACCTACAATATTTCCCCCCAAAAGATAGCTGAATGTCTCAAAACAGTACCTTCCAAGGAAAGGATTAAAGCCATCATGCCCGTCCACCTCTATGGACAGTGCGCGGACATGGACCCGATCCGTGCAATCGCGCGCGAACAGGGATTACCAGTAATTGAAGATGCCGCTCAAGCTATTGGGGCACGGTATAAGGAACGTAAAGCGGGTTCCATGAGCGAGTTTGGCTGCTTTTCTTTTTTCCCCTCCAAAAATTTAGGAGGGTTTGGCGATGGCGGCATGGTCACCACGGATAACCAAACCTTGGCGGAAAAAGTCGGAATACTGAGAGTGCACGGCAGCAAACCAAAATATTACCATAAGGTTATCGGCGTCAACAGCCGTCTTGATGCCCTTCAGGCGGTAGCCTTACTGGTTAAAATAAAATACCTTGACCAATGGACCGCTAAAAGAAGGAAAAACGCGGATTATTATCGGGAGAGATTACAAAAAAACGGTTTAGAAGAGTTCGTTGGTTTGCCAAAAGTGGCGGAAGGCAACTTTCATATCTATAATCAATTTGTCATTCGGGTTAAAAAGCGGGATGAGCTTCAGAAGTTTCTTACCCAGGCAGGGATTGGGACCGAGATCTATTATCCCATCCCGCTCCATTTGCAAGAGTGCTTTCACTATTTAGGATATCATGAAGGACAATTTCCGGAATCCGAAAAAGCCGCGCGGGAAACCCTGGCGCTGCCTATCTATCCCGAACTCACCACTGCTCAACAAGATTATATTGTAGAAAAAATAAAAGAATTTTATCGCGGATAGTAGGGGCGAAAAATTTTTCGCCCCTACTAAAAAAACAGGGGCATCTCAATAGAGATATCCCTCAATGAAAATTCCTTCCGGGTGAATTGGGATCTTTTTCAAGGAGAAAGCTTTGGCCCTAATGTTCCCTCAAGACCGAATTGTTATGGAAGCGCAGCGGAAGAACCTCACCACCGTGCCTTGCGGTCCCGAACGTCGACATGGACAAAGGGACCGTGCGCGGCCGTGGCGGGATACTTGCCTATCCCCCCGATAAGCTTCTGTGCCTCTGGTCGGGCTGCGGCGTCATCGATCAATTGGTAGAGCACCTCCGCGTCGCGGATATCGCTGACGTCGTCGCCATTGAGGTCGTCCATAACGCCGTCACCGTCCTCGTCGATGAAAATGTCTGCCGCCGCGCCCCACTGATGAGCGCTGTAGCGAACATTGCCGAGCGAACAGTTATAACACGGGGTGCGGTACCCGCTCATGACGTGAAACGTCGTCACCTTATAGCCGGCCTTTTTCACCGCTGCGAGCACAAGCTCGAGGGCGAGCGGAAGCCGCTCATTCAGTACGAGGTACTTTCGCGAGCAGGACGGCTGCTGTTTGCAGAGAAATTGTTTGAGTCGGAAGTTAGGGGAAACGAGCACGTCTTCGTTTTCCTTGGTGACCTCGACGAACCCCTGCAGTGTGGGTAACCCGGGAAGTGTTTTCTTGGGATAGCGGCCGATCCGATAACCGTTCAGGAATTCACCCCGGAGCCGGTAGTGCGGGACGACGACGAAAGCCTGCAGGGTGACTGTCTCACCACTATCTGGAGCAAGCACCTGGATGGGATATAGGCCTGGCTTGGATGGCGATGTCCAAACCCAGCGCCCCGTGCCCAGCGGCACGATCTGCCCGCCCGTTGGCTGGGCCACGTAATTCGATTTTGGATCGGGGTCTATCACCTCAAAAGTCACGGCTTTACCGGGGAGCACCGTCAAAGCAGTCACCCGGTTGGTCAAAATCTCGTTCTGGTACCGGACTCCGAACAGAACCGCCGCAGATGCCACCACGGGTAGCGCAGCAATGATCACGAAAAGGGCGCTGAGCGCCACCACCGCGTATGCGAGTCGCTTCATGAAAGGTCTGGGCTTACAAGTTAGTGTCATCGTTGTTCCTCATATGGTTGTCGATTCGTAGTCAGTCAATATTGACGCTGAATGCTCAAACTAATTATAGAGATGTCTTTGTCCCCTTGTGGCACATCCTTTTAGCCCCCTGGGCAGATAAGCTCCGGGTGCCGACTACTCTTTGGTGGGTGGGGGTGCTCGCAGGGCTTCCGCGAGGGATGCGTCGTGACCGTAAATATCCCGGCGGAATTGGATCGTACCGTCCTTATCGGCCCAGGCAGTCCAGTAAAGCAAGTGAATTGGTATCGGTTCGGGCAGCGGCACGCTGCGGTCCGCTACCTCGTCCAAGGCGCGTAGAAGCGCTTCCCGATTCCAGCGTGGATCTTGCCGGAGCAGATACACGGCAAGCTCGATCGGCTTCTGGATACGGATACATCCATGGCTGAAGTCCCGCTGCGTTTTCTCGAACAACAGGCGAGCTGGCGTGTCGTGAAGATAGACGTTGAACTTGTTGGGAAACATGAACTTGACGCGACCGAGGGCGTTGAGCCGCCCTGAATCCTGGCGCAGGCGGAAGGGAAAGTCAGCAGGGGTGATTGCCGACCAATCGACCGTTCCGGGATCGACTTCACGAGCCTCCGGTCCCCAGCCCTTGAACACACGCAGCTTCTCTTCGTGCGAGATAAGTTGGGTCTCGCTTGATGCGCGGGAGCATTTCTTTCACGGCGATCTTGATAGGCACCTCCCAGTAGGGATTGAGCACGATGTACCGCATCGTGTCGCTAAAAACCGGTGTGTTGTGATAGGGAAGCCCGACCACGACCCGCATAGCCAGCACTACCGCCTCCTCCTCCACTACCTCCAGTTCAAATGCCGCGATGTTCACGAGGATATGGCGTCGTCCCAAGTCCTGGGGTAGCCAACGCCAGCGCTCGAGGTTCAGCTCCAACTGTTCCACGCGACGTTCCGCGCTCACATTGAGTTCGGCGTTGGTGGCAGCGCCCATTGTGCCATCTATTGCCAGGCCGTGGCGCCGCTGAAACCGCTTCAAGGCCTGCTCGAGTGCCTCGTCGAACAACTCGGCGTTCTCCCTGATCGTAGCCGCCCCGAGGTCACCGCCGAGGCTTAGCCGCTTGCGAAGTGCCGCCACTCGAGAGCCATGGTCGCCCCGTTTCAGCGTCACCCCGTCCGGGATCGTGGGCCATCCTCCCCGCGAAGCCAACTCTCGGTGGTGCACCAGCGCCTCGCGCAGCCGGCGGAAGCCCAGATGAGGTGGTGCCAGCGTCGCAAGTGTGCCAGTGACGTCCCTCGACGTTAGAGCGGTTTCCAACATGGCGGCGAAATCGGCGCTTCGCCGGTTCGCCACCCACTCCGGCTGGAGAGTTTCTGGATTCACCCGCCCGGCCAGAAGATGAGACCCATACGCCAGGAACGCGTCCGTAAGCAAGAGATCGAGCTCAGCGCATCGGTCGGGAACTATCACTCCGCCACTTCGGACGTCGGCGCGTACCGCCACGAGCAGGTTCTCGATGGCGGCGAGGTGGTAGTCTTTCGGTCGCAACCCTTCGAGATCTGCTCGGCGAAGGGCGCTCAACAGGTCGTCGACCAGTCGGGTGGGGCCACCCTTGTCGCTCCACGCCGGGCGGTAGAGCCGCCGCACGTAAAAGCCGGGGAGCGCCACGCTTGCGTAAATCGGCTCGCAGCTTACCCGAAACTCCGTTAGGACGCAGGCGGCCTCGATGCGAGTCCGGATTCGCTCCGCGACGAGCTCGTCACGAGAACGGATGTGGGCAAGACCGACCTCCATCCCTGTCGGCGATAATTGCTTTGCTGCGGTAGAACCCTGGTCATCCCTCATAGTACAGGTCGTAAACAATACACCGAAGCTCACTGCAACTGACCAACCCAACAACACTCTTTTTACATTCATTGAGTTATACTGTCAATCCACTCCGTTTCTATGCTCATTAATTTAAAAGCCTTTTCCCTAAAATCATCCCAAATTTTTTTTGTTTTTAACCTTTAAAAGGAAAAAAGTCAATAATTTTAATAAATCTGTCAAATTGGGATATTTACCAAATGCTTTTAGCAAAATTTTTCCCAAGCAAAATCTTTACAATTTTATTTTAAATATTATTGATTGCTAATAAGCAATTTAGCACAAAAAAATGTGGAGATTAAAGAGGTTAGTTTAAAAAATTATTTATAACATAAGAGCGTCGACAATACTACCCAGACTTATTTCAGGGTAACTTTGGGGATTAACTTTGGGGATGCTGTTGAAAATCAACACTTTTTTAGTAAACTTCAATCTTTTTACCGCGTTGGTTATTTTCCTATGCAGATCACCAGCGCGGGGAAAAAAATCTTTTCGATTTTCATCATCCCGACATATCGTGTTTTTCTCCATTCCCAAAATTATCACCTATCACTTATTAAAGATTTCAAGCGATCTAATCTGGCTTGTCGTGGCATAATGCCTTCTTGTCACTTATTAAGTGTTGTTTTTCAACAATGTCCCTTTAATCCCCCCCCAGTTATTGCAAACTCGCCGTGAACATCTCCCGCAGCCTCTGGGTGACTTGCTGCGGCGCTTTGTCGGGCGAGCCGGCATTGAACGGCGGCTGCGGATCATACTCGATAATGAGCTGAGCGCTCTGCGCTGCTTCATCGCCGTATTCGAGTGCGACCAACTTCAGCGCCATGTCGATTCCGGCGGACACGCCCGCGGCCGTAATAATCTTGCCTTGCTGCACAACTCTCTCCTTGGTTGGCGTCGCGCCGAAATTCTTCAGCATGTCGAGGCACAACCAATGCGTCGTCGCCTTAACACCTTGCAGCAGACCCGCCGCTCCCAGGACGAGCGCACCGGTGCACACCGAAGTCGTCCATTTCGTTTTATTGTGACACGTGCGTATCCAATCGATCGCTGCCTGATCACCCATTACGGCTTGCGGGTTTGGTGTGCCTGGCACCAGGATGATGTCGGGTGCCGTAATTTCACTCAGGCTATAGTCGGCCATCAACGCCAAGCGACCTTGATCGGTACGCTTTGCGCCTTTGTTAGCGGCGACAAATTTGATCGACATGCCCGGCGTGGCGTTAAAAACTTCGTATGGGCCGATGGCGTCAAGCGCAGTCACACCGTCATAGAGCAGAATCGCAACTTCCATAATACCTCCTTCTTTATAGAGAAGCAATCACTCGAAGCACCTACCCGAGCGATCCCCTACATTGTTTCTATTTATCCGTATAAGAACCCAAACATCACTATAGTGTCAGTATAAATATCAGTGTAAGTGTTAGCCGTCAGTGATAAAAAAGCACCTGCCGTATATTTTCACTTATCTCTTTAGTCTCATAAACCTCTTTGTCTGTGAATTCGACGTGAGCAGTATCCGTATCAGAAAAATATTTCACTTTCATTTTTTATTCCTCCTTGTACGATCTATCAAAAAAATTTCTTCTTTTCTTTTCAAAGAAGAATTGCTTAATTCTGGATTATAGGCTGACCCTCATCTCGGTTTTGGTTTTTGTCAAAAGGTCTTTCCCAGATCTCGGGCTTTTTCTAAGTATCCTTTTCGAGTTGCGTCATCAGCCTTGATTACATTGTAAAAGAGAACATGTTGAACATTGCCGATCCCGGTTAATTTCAAAATAAAGTCACCTTCGATTTTTTTAGGGACATCAGCCCACCCCATCGTTTTAGCTTCCTCTTCATTAGCTGCAGCCGTATTAATAATCAGAGCTTTTTGGTTTTTAAGTAAGCCTTGGAAGTCTCCAGTTTTTTCGTCGTACCCATAGGCGAAGCCCATGGAAAATACCCGATCAAACCACCCCTTAAGAATTGCAGGTAGCCCAATCCACCATACGGGGTGAATAAATACAAGTCCATCCGCCTGCGAGACTTTTTCCTGCTGGGCCCGAACGTCGTCAGGTACCTTCCCTTGCATAAACTTCCCAAAATCCTCTCCACTCAAACAGGGATTAAATTTGATGGCATAGAGGTCAACTACTTCGTAAGTATGTCCCGCTTCAGCAAGACCTTTGGTAAAAGATTCCAAAATGGCATGATTGAAAGATTGGGGATTGGGATGGGCATAAACAATTAATACTTTCATGATAACCTCCTTAATTTTATTCAGCTAACATTATTTATAGTGATCCGTATAAAAAACCTATTTTTGTAATATAACACAGCAGTTGCAGTTTTTAAAGAGTGTCCGCAGGGCTGCACACAGCCGCTTGCTCTTTATTATGCGGTGACCATTCCTCCCAAAAACCAAGTCATTTTGGTAGCCAAAGCTTTGGCGTTTGCTTCTCGAATATGTGATTTCAATATGTTACGCAGCCTAAAGGCTGCGGCTACCCCCTGTTTTTGACTTGTGACACGGTCTCAATATAAAGAGGCAACAGGAGGGCGAACTTGCGAACAATATGATAAGTATAATCGTCCTACCGTTTGATTTTACTAAATAAATCAGTTAAGAAAATAATTTTCCCCACCTTCCTGCCTTCATATTTTTTTCCAATTTTTTTCTTGACATTCCTCACTTGGATAATATATTTTATGCCTTAATATTTTAACTATAAAGTATTTATAACCCGTTTATAATAATCACATATTTATAAATTAGGTAAAGAATGAGCGAGTCCTTTCGCCCCACTATTCTCTGGGTCAGGCTTAATATGACCTTTCAGTTAATTTATCATGAGATTCAAAAAACTTTGAAAAAAGAAAGCCTTACCCTGCCCCAGCTCGACATTTTGGTTTGTTTGGGTCGAGCCAAAGGGTTAACACTCGGAGAAATCGGCGAACGGCTCATGGTCACGGGAGGAAACATCACGGGTGTCATGGACCGATTAGAAAAAAGCGGATTCGTTTATCGGGACCGGGACAAGGACGACCGGAGAATTATTCGGGCGAAACTCACCCCAAAAGGGATTTTACTTCATAAGGATATTCTCCCCATCTTCCAAAAAAAATGGAAAGAAATTGTAGGAATTCTTGATCTTGAGGAACAGCGCCAATTGAGTCGGTTGCTTAAAAAATTTAGCCACGGCCTTTTTGCCATGGCTTCCTTCCCCCCAATAAAAGGCACGGAGCATAAAGCATTATGACTGATCATTCTTCTTCCAAATTAGCAAGGTTTGTTATCCGTCACCGGTTGTTTTTTAGCCTTTTCCCTTTGTTGGTTACTGGGTTTTTTCTCTACACTCTGAAAGATTTAACCATCCAAACCAGCGTCCAGGACTTTATTCCTCAAAAGCATCCCTTTGTTGAGGTTAATAACCAACTCATGAAAATTTTTGGCGGTCTCAACCAGGTCTCTATTGCCATAGAGCCAAAAGAGGGAGACATCCTCCAAACTCCACTACTTGAGAAAGTGGTGCGGATTACCAACCAGCTTTACTACCTCGAAGGGGTTAATATCGGGAGGATTGTTTCGCTATCCGCGCGGAAGATAAAGCGGGTTGAAGGTACGGAGGAAGGTTTTAAAGTAACTCACTTGATGCGAGAAGCGCCTACGACACCTGAGGGCATGGGGTTTTTAAAAAAATCTATCATGAGAAATAACCTGGTTTACGGACCGATCGTAGCCAAGGATTTCTCAGCCACTCAAATTGTCTTGGACTTTTATCCAGAGGTTTCTTCCAAAAAAATCTTTCAGAAACTCAACCAGATCATTGAGAAGGAAAAAGACGGCAAGACCAATTTCTATTTGGCCGGGCGGCCGATTTTAGAAGGGTGGCTCGATTATTACCTTCCTAAATTGCTGACGGTATTTTTGGGAACTATCCTTATCATGGTTTTTCTTCTGTTCTTCGCGTTTCGTTCCAAGCGAGGAATTTTGCTTCCTTTTGCCGCGGCCTTGATGGGAGTAGTCTGGGGGCTGGGGATCTTAAGCCTCTCAGGCTTCCATTTAGACCCAACGACTACTTTGGTCCCTTTCCTCATCTTAGCGATCGGGATAAGTCACGCCATCCAATTTATCAAGCGCTACTATGAAGAAATCCAAGCCAATCCTCATGACCGATTAAAAGCAGCGGAGAATACTTTAGCCGCGCTTTCCAACCCCGTACGAGCTTCATTGTTTACTGATGGCTTAGGGTTTCTTTCGCTCATGATTGTTCCCCTGGTCATGATCAAAACCTTAGCCATTACCGCGGGAGCTGGCGTCTTCAGCCTCTATCTTACGGTCGTTACCTTTATTCCCGCGATCCTTACCTATATTCCGGTGCCCGTAAAAATGGAGGTGGAGCGAGAGGAAAAGCCTAATAGTGTGGATAGGGTACTTAACCGGATTGCCGGAATCGGGAAACATTCCTGGGGAAGAAATATCATTTTAATTTTCTTTATCATCCTTACTGTTTGGGGAATAAAAGGAATAACCCAGATCGTGGTCGGAGACAACGAAGAAGGTTCAGCTACGTTATACCCTCATTCTCCTTATAATATCGCGGAACGTTTTATCAATATGAAATTTGCCGGAGATAACCCGTATTACATTTTTGTCGAAGGCAAGAAGGATGAAGCCATGCTGGATTGGAGAGTGCTTAAAGAAATGGATTCCCTCCAGCACTATCTCGTTGCTAAATTCCCGGAAATCGGAAGCGCTGTTTCCTTAGCCGATTATATCAAAGGTCTAAACTTCGTCATGGACAATAATAACCCCGCTTCCTTTAAGATTCCCGAGAATGATGGGACTATCGCGGAATATTTATTCCTCTATTCAATTTCCGGTTTTCCCGGGGACTTCGACCCGGTTTTGAGTCCGGATTATAAGCACGCCAATATCAAATTCGACCTGAAAGATCATCGCGCGGCAACCATCAATAAAACCATCGCTGCCACGCAAGACTGGATCACAAAAAATCATAAAAGCGGAAACGCAGAATTTAAGCTTGCCGGCGGGCTCATCGGAACCACTGCAGCAGTGAATGACATTATTAAACAATCAACGTATTCCAATATTATTCTGGTCTTCATTTTAGTGCTGCTGAGGGTTTCGGTCGCGCTCCGATCTTTTATTGGTGGTTTGTTCCTTTTTATTCCCCTGATATTCAGCATTATTCTCACCTTTGGTATATTCGGACTCTCAGGGGTAACCTTGACCGTTGAGACCTTACCTGTAGCCGCCATGGGGATTGGCTTAGGTATTGATTACAGCATTTATATAGCAGCCCGTATTCATGAAGAAATCCTGAGAGGTCATGGTAACCCTGACCTCTCAGGAGCGATACAAAAAGCGCTCGTAACATCAGGAAAAGCGGTTTTTTTCACCGGCATGATCATCAGCACCGGAGTGCTCTCCTGGCTCTTTTCCGGTATTAAACTCCAAGCCAAGCTGGGAGCGGCGTTAGGCTCTCTTTTGTTTATCAACATGATAGCCGCTCTCTTTTTGCTTCCCATCTTTATAAGAATCATTAAGCCGCGTTTCCTTTTTCGCAAAGAATCATCGCCACTTTTAGCCAATGGGTAAAACGATGGAATGGGAAAAAACTACTCAGAAAAAATTCGAATTCATGATTTCCAAACTCCCTGTCTTTCATCGGGGGTTAGCGCAAGTTTTTGCCACTAAAAAAGCGGAAGAGAATGCTCAAGCAAGAGGGTCACATTTGGTTGAAGAGCACGATGTGATCAGCGCCTTTTTCTCAGAGGTACCGAAACCATTTTACAGCATGATGGTGAGACTTTTAGAACACACGGGGTTTGATTACAGAAAATATGGATTCCCTAAATAAAATGAAGATCGCGGTCATAGGTGCCGGGGCAATCGGCAATGTGGTCGCCGGATATCTCACGCTTAACAATGAAGCGGTATGTTTAATCGGCCGCGCGCGCACGGTTGAAACGATCAAAAAAAATGGGTTGCTGATCTCCGGAACACGGGGAGAAACACGCGTTAATCTTGAGGTCAGTGAGCGCCTGCGGGAGAAGCCGGACGTCGCTATTCTCGCGGTTAAGACTCAGGACGTGGAAGAAGCACTCGAAAATAATCATGCTTTTCTCAAAGAAACTTGTTTACTCACTACTCAAAATGGGGTGCGCGCAGACTCTCTTGTTGCCCAGCACCTTCCTGAGAAAAATATTATTTCCAGTATCGTCATGTTTGGCGCGACCTCTTTAGAAGAAGGGAAGGTTATTCATAACTTTGACGGTACCTGGATCATCGGCAAGATGTTTGGACCTAATGACAGCTTGGTCAATGCGCTGCAGGCTGTGCTCAATAACATTTTTCCTACCATCATCACTAATGATATCCGGGGCATGAAATATCTAAAGATCTTTGTTAATGCCAATAACTGCATCCCCGCCATATTAGGGGCGAGCATGCAAGAAGCATTTATAGATCAAAAAGTAAGCCGCATAAGTATCGGAATCTGGAAAGAAGGATTGCATGTCGTAACGAAGTCGGGAGTAACGTTAACGTCCTTACCCGACTTTCCTCTGGAACGCTTGGGTGGTTTAACCGCCATGCCCAGTGATAAAGCAGCTAAAATATTTTCGGGGATCATGGTTAATTTAAGTAAAGAGCCCCTCTACGGGTCAATATTGCAAAGCATCAAGCGAGGCCGTTCGTCGGAAATCGATTTCATCAACGGAGAATTTGTCAGTCTGGCTCAAGAGAACGCGTTAGAAGCACCCTTGAACCAAAAATTGGTTGATATGGTGCATGAGGTAGAACGAACCAATACTTTCTTCAGCAAAGAAACGTTATTGGCAGAAACAGAAAAATTCATAAATTGAGGGATTAAGGATTTTGTAATTTCTGAATTCGCAATTCCCGAATTCCTGAATTTAATGAAGCCGTAAAAAGTCAAAAATTCAGCGGGCACAGTCATGCTGAGCTTGTCAGATGCATGACGTAGCATTAATTACCGACGTGCACCCTGCGCCTGTACTTACAGGTGACGCCGCATTGTCACCGTGAGGATTCAGCGAACGGCCGGCAGACCTCCGACTTTTTACGAAGCCGTCAAATTTAACAATGAGGATTTGACATGGTTGACACATCCATTCCCAAAGTTAAAGCTTACGGTTCTCAATGTGTACGGAGATTGTTATCACGGTTATAAGAGGGGCGATGAACTTTTGCTCGATGACTTTACCCATCCGCCTCAGTATTTTTGCTTGGGCTTAGCCCATGCGCTTTTCCCGGTGATCTATGCGCTCAGCTTTGGAGCCAGGTTTCCTTTTCGGGATAACCAGCGATCGTTAACCGTAACCTGTCCGGACGGAGGAAAACTTGAGTTTCTTGCTGAGATTCTGGATAAACAAGGCAAGGTTGACGTTATTCCAAAAGACCCAACCTATCAAGGGCCACATCCTAAAAAGATGGTGCTTGAAGTGGTCAAAGCCACGGGACATTGTCACTATGGTTATAAGGTAGGAGATACCTTTGAGACCGTGGGGCTTAAAACGATACCGGAATTCTGCGGTGCCGCTTTCCATACCGCTTTTCCGGCCCTTTTCGCGCTTAACTTTGGAGCACAATTTTTCTTTATGGAAAACCCCGACAGTATCGATACCGTTACCTGCCCGGATAATGGAAACATCGTGTTTAAGGTCACCAGATTAGAGGAGGCAAAAGATCTATGAAAAAAAGACGTGTCGTCGTTACGGGGATAGGAGTACTCTCCCCCAATGGCATTGGCAAGGATGAAGCGTTTTTGTCGATGGTTTCGGGAAAATCCGCGGTAAGAAAAGTAGATTATTTTGATGTCTCCATGTTTAAATCGCAAATTGCGGCGGAGATAAGAGATTTTGATCCCTTTCTTCATGGTCTCAGCCATGATGACGCCATGCGGATGGATCGGTATGTCCAGTTTGCCGTGGTAGCGGCTGAAATGGCGTACCAAGACAGCCGACTGAATTTCGCGCAAGAAGATCCTGAGCGGATTGGTGTCTGCTTAGCCAACGCCATTTGCGGAACCAAGTATATGGAGGAAGAGTTTTCTTTTGTTACCGATAATGGGAAAAACCCCATTGACCCTTCCAAGGTCAGGCCTGACCTCTATGACGCGGCCATGTTTAATACTCCTTCCATCGAAGTTTCAAGCAAATACGGGCTTCAGGGAATCTGTAACACCTTGTCGACCGGATGTACCGCGGGAACTGATTCATTGGGTTATGGATTGGAAGTAATTCAAGACGGCACGCAGGACATCATGATTACCGGGGCAGCGGAAGCCCCCATTACTCCGATCACCTTTGGCGCTTTTGATGTCGTTAATGTCCTCTCCGCTCGCAATGATGATCCCGAAGCTGCCAGCCGGCCCTTTGACAATGCACGCGATGGATTTGTTATCTCTGAAGGCGCCGGGATTTTAATTTTAGAAGAGCTTAACCATGCTTTAAAGCGCGGGGCGACAATCTACTGTGAGGTAGCCGGATTCGGCACCAGTTGCAATGCCTTTCATATGACTGACCTGCCTGCCGACGGCACGGCGATGGCTGACTGCATCAGGTTAGCGCTTAAAGACGCGGACCTGCGGCCCGATGAAATCGATTATATTAACGCCCACGGTTCCTCCACGCGGATGAATGATATCTTTGAGACCAACGCCTATAAGATGGTCTTTGGCGACTACGCGTATAAGCTGCCGATAAGCTCTATGAAATCCATGATCGGGCATCCCCTCGCAGCCGCAAATGCGATTGAGTTGGTTATTGGCGCGATGATATTTGAAAAGAATCTCCTTCCGCCGACGATCAACCAGGTAAGAGAACGATCCGCTGTGCGATTTGGACTATATCCCGAATTGCTGTCGGGAAAAAAAAGTTGATACTATTTTGAAGACCAGCAGCGGGTTTTCCGGTATTCATTCGTCTCTTATTATAACGAGGTATAAGAACTAATGAAAAAGGTAGCAGTTACAGGGATAGGAATCGTGGCTCCTCCGGGTATCGGAAAGCGGCAGTTTTGGGCGAACATCAAATCCGGCCGTTCTTTTGTCGAGAAGATTACTCGTTTTGATGCTTCCCGGTATCCCTCCCATATCGCCGGACAGATTGATGATTTGGAAAACTACAGCTTATTATCGCGACGCCTCCTCAAAAAGATCGACCTTTTCTCACACATGGCCCTGGTTGCCTCCGAGCTGGCGCTTGAAGATGCGAAGATGGATATTAAACAAGAAGATCCGAACTTGGTAGGGATATTTTTGGGCAATGCCCTGGGTGGCTGGCTTTACGCCGAGACCGAACTACGCGACCTTTACATCGAAGGCCGCGAGGGGGTATCTCCCTATATGGCTTCTGCGTGGTTTCCTGCTGCGCCCCAGGGACAGGTCTCCATCTATTACGGGATAAAAGGCTTCAGCAAAACCGTGGTAGCTGACCGCGCGAGCTCTTTAATGGCAATAGGCTATGCTCGGGACACCTTGGTGAAAGGGAAACTCCATATGATCTTGGCCGGTGGTACGGAAGCTCCGGTTACTCCTTACGCCCTCTTGTGCTGCAATACCTATGGAGGTATTTCGGAAAATAACGATTATCCGCATAAAGCGTATCGACCGTTTGACAAAAATCGGCAGGGTTTTGTGATCGGAGAAGGATCCGGGGTCGTCCTGATGGAAAACATTGATCGGGCTGAGGCGCGGGAAGCACATATCTTGGCAGTTATTTCGGGAGTTGGGAATACGCTGCGATGGCAAAGATCGGATCAACCCTGATCCGAGTGGCAACCAATTAGCCCGGGCGATACGGATGGCTTTAAATGAAGCAGAGATAACGCCCGATGAAATTGACTATATAAGCTTAGACGGCTTAGCCGTGGAGGTTTGGGACCAAAGCGAAGCAAAAGCCATAAAACACGTTTTCGGAGAGAAGGCAAAAACCATCCCCGTTAGTTGTCCTAAATCAATGTTTGGAAATTTGTTGGGCGCATCAGGTGCGGTAGATCTCATTGCGACCATCTTAGCAATGGAGCACAATGCGGTTCCCCCAACGATTAATGTTGAGGCACCTGACCCTGAAGGTCTCAATTACATAATCAATAAGGCTCACGAGAAAGCAGATCAATAAAGCACTCGTAATTTCACGGGGCCGAGGAGGTATTAACACAGTTATCGTCATTGAAAAAAAGGAGGTGGCATGAAAATTCTATTTGTAATGCCCAGAGTTGGGGCTTGGGCAACCCATGGAAAACACTTAGCCCCCAATCAGCTTTACGGTCACTGGGCCGCTTATATTCGGGAAAAAGGTTATCAGGATATAGAGGTCTTGGACTGCAGGGCTTTGGATATATCGAACGAAGAAATGGTAGAAAAAGTCAAAGGGAAAAATCCGGATTTAGTGGTTATTGGTGATATGCTCCATTCGTACGGTGGTTATGGGATTATCGCTCATTTTAATGAGTCCGCCGCATTAATTAAAGCTGCTCTGCCAAAAACTAAAATCATTTTAGGCGGGCTCTGGTATTCAGCCATGCCGGTCGAGACTTTAGAAGATAATCCTGCCGTTGATTGTGTGGTCATGGGCGAAGAAGAATCCTTTTATGATTTGGTTGACGCGCTCAAGAACGGTAAAGATCTCAAAGCGATCGCCGGGGTCACGTCCCGGATCAATGGAGAAATCGTGATGGGCCCTCACAAGGTCTTGTCAGAGGACTTAGATAAACTCCCTTTTCCGGCCTACGATCTCTATCCCATGGATCGCTATGTAGGACACACGCACTGGAAGCCGTTCGTGGAAATGGTTACCTCGCGGGGATGCCCTTCCGCCTGTACTTTTTGTTATGAATGGGACCAGTATGATCCCGTTCTCCCAAAGACTTCCTTAAGTGGCGCGCCAAATCTCCCGAACGGGTCATTGACGAGCTGGAAATCCTTCATCAACAATATGGCGTTAAGGTCGTGGTTATCCAGGATGATAACTTCAATGTTGATCCCGCGCGGGTTAAACGGTTTTGCGAGCTTAAGCTTAAAAAAAATATTCCGATCAAGTGGGTTTCCTTAGGACGAGCGGTGGACTGGATTAACTGCGAGGAAATCCTTCCTTTAATGAAAGAGTCCGGACTATTCATCGGGGTCTTTGGCATTGAAGTTACCACACCCGAGGAACTGAAAAAAATCGCCAAAGGGATCACCATTGACCAGATCAAAAAAACCATCGAAATTCTCCGGAAAAATAATATCGCCGTGGTAGCGGACATTATGATGGGCTTTGACTATGATGACGAGCGGATTATCAAACAGCGATATGAATTTACCGATGAGGTTGACCCGGATATCCTCTGGGTTGGTTATGTGACTCCAGCGCCCAATTCGCCGGTTTGGAGAAAAGCGCTTAAGAATAAATGGATTGACCCCCACAAGGTTGATTTTGGCCGGTGGGATTTTCTCCACCCTGTCATGCCTACCAATCACCTTACGGTTGAAGACCTGGGGCGGCTGGGCTCCTGGTGTATGCGTGAATTTTTCTCCAAGCCGGGAAGAATAAACCGCATTATGGAAAGTGATTTTGATATCCTCGCTAAACTCTGCTTCCAGGATGTCATGGCCGGAGTCGGAAAATGGGAAGCGGGAGCAACAAAGGGAGAGGTCCAGATTTAATACCAAGTTGTATTCAAAAGCAGATCGAGGCGCGACGAGGAATCGACAGTCGGAGAGTATGACGAGGAGACAACAAAGATATGCACATGAAGGCGACTTGGTATAAAAGGAGGAAGCAAATCAATGGATGTTAAAGAAAAAGTTAAAAACCTTTTGATCGAGCTTTTTGAAATTGATTCAGACGAAATCAAGGATGATGTGGAACTTTATAGCGGTCTTGGCCTTGATTCTACGGAAACCGTGGAGCTTATTCTCGCGATCGAAAAGTTATTTAACATAAAAATTGGAGAAAAAGAAATCACCAAGTTTTCCTGTTTCAAGGATATTGATCACGTTATTCAAGGAAAGTTATTACTCCATGCAACTCTTTGACTTAAGCCTCTCCATTGATGAACATTCTTTCGAAGTCCATCCCTTTGGCATTGAGCGGATCAGTCATCAAGGAAGGAGTGAAACATTTAAACTGGGTAATGCTCAAAAGGACGCTCTGGGGAAAAATTTCCTTTTTTCTGGGAAAAAGAATCATCAAGCCTGAGGATCTTCCGGACGGAGAATTTTTATCACTCGAGACAGTTCACTGTCCGGTTCATATCGGCACTCATGTGGATTATACTTTCCACTACGGGACTCGTTCCGAAGGAAAAAAATCCAAGACCATAAATGAGCTTCCCCTTGAATGGTGTTTTGCTGACGGGGTGGTTTTAGACGTATCGCATAAAAAACCGGGCGAGGTGATCTCCAGGGAAGATGTGGTCAGTGCATTAAACAAGATACACTATGAGATCAAGCCACTGGATGTTGTGCTTCTTCGCACGGATGCCGATCAGTATTTCGGGACTCCTGAGTACTTAGCCAACTATCCGGGCGTTTCCCCGGAAGCGCTGGCGTATATTTTGGATCATGGAGTAAAGGTTATCGGTATTGATGCCCTTGGCTTTGACCGGCCTTACCGGTTTATGATGGCTGATTTTTTGCGCACGAACGATGCCTCATATCTTTGGCCCGCTCATTTCTTTGGTCGTAAAAAAGAATACGCCCATATTGAAAGGCTGGCGAACTTAAAGAAACTACCTCCCTTTGGCTTTAAAATTTCCTGCTTTCCGGTAAAAATCAAGGATGCTGGCGCAGCCTGGGCGCGGGTAGTGGCGATGGTATAAAACAATACAAAGGAGGATACCCATGGGACATACCTGTAATTCCATTATTATCAATGCTCCCTACGATTTAATTTTTGACATCTCGAATACGATTCCCCGCTGGACTGAACTTTTCGGCGGTGAGTATAAGGAAGCAATCGTCGTTAAAAAAGAAAAAAATAAAATTACCTTCAAGCTTACTGATAAGGAAGGAAGAACCTGGCAATCATTTCGGCTTCTATTTAAGGAAAACTACCTGGCCTATGCGGAAAGGGAAGAACCAAAATTTCCTTTTGAATTCATGAAAATCATCTGGCTCTATACCCCAAAACCTGAAGGGATTGAACTCACCTGGATCCAGCATTTCAAGATGGACTGCAAAGCAGCATTTACCGATGAACAGGTAGAAGGGTTCATTAATCAGCACTCCAAAGAAAACCTGAAGATTTTTAAAGCGGTCATCGAGAAGGAGGCGGGGTCATAAAAAAACAAACTTTTTATATTTTATGTCTTTGCGGGTTGGTGCTCTCTTTTAATGTGGCGGCAATTTCAGCCCTGGTGCCCTCCGTGGCCTCTGAATTTAAAACCGATCCCTTTGTGGCCGGGAGAATGCTGTGGTTTTACCTGATCCCGTATGGTGTGGCGGCGCTTCTTTATGGCCCCCTTACCCGAAGTCGAGACCCGCGTTCCCTCCTCTTGTTCTGCATGAGTTTTCTTTCCTTTGCCAATGTCCTGGGAGGATTGGCGGAAAACATTAATCAGATTTTTTTTGCGCGCGTCTTAGCCGGTCTTTCGGGCGCGGGGATTATTCCGGTTGCCTTAATACTTATTGCTAAAACTACACCAGACATTGAGCGGGGTAAGCGCGTCGGATTCTTCTTTAGCTCAACGTTTGTCGCCTCACTCTTGGGAGTTTTTTTAAGTGGCCTTATTGGGTGGCGCTGGATATTTTTGATCCCCGCGATAGCGGGAATCGTTTCTTTTCTGACTCTTTATGTCTTTCTCCCTCCGCTTTTATTGAAAAAAGAAGATTTCACCATCCAATACCGGCAAGCATTGGAAGACAAGACGGTCTTCAGGCTCTTTACCTATATTTTTTTGGTAAGCCTCTTCTATCATAGTATCACTCAGTGGCTCGGGGTTTATTTCTCGTTGGTGAACCACCTGGAGCAATTCTTTATCAGTCTGCTGTTAACTACCGTCAGTGTGAGCAGTATTATCGGCTCTGCCGCAGGAGGAGTTTTCTCTGATCGCCTGGGCAGAACAAAGGTCATTCGCATCGGAAAAGGCCTCATGATTGTGGTTGCCTTTTCGTTGTTAGTAAAAGGAAGCTTATTTATTCTTTTTACGTTAATGTTTGCCTGGGGCTTAGGGTGGACCTTTAATCATGTCGGAGTGTCTACCTTCCTCACGGACCTCCCGTTAACCCAGGTGTTTGAATCCGCCAGTTTAAATAGCTCCGTACGTTTTCTCTCTGCCGGCCTGGGGAGCGTTTTAGGGGGAATGGTGATGCAAAAAAGTTTTAATTTTGGTTTTATTCTTTTTGGAACGTGTTTGCTCATTTTATTCATGATGACCAAAAAGCTCATTGTCCTGCGTCAGGAGGTATAGTATGGGATCATTAAAAGGTAAGACCGCTATTATTACGGGCGCAAGCCGCGGCATTGGCAAGGCAATTGCGGAAGTAGCAGCAAGCTTTGGGATCAACCTAAGCCTGGCCGCCCGGGGAGAAGGTCCTTTAGAAGAAACAGCCGTCGAGATCATAAGGAGATATGGCGTCGAAGTCCTCCCGGTTTCAACTGATGTGACTCGATTCGAAGATCTTGAGAACTTGGTTACAAAAACTCAAAAAAAATTTGGAGCGATTGATATTCTGATCAACAATGCCGGAGTCTCAAGCCAGTACCCGTTCGAAAAGCAACCGTTTGAGGATTTTGAACGGTTAGTTCATACCAATTACTTGGGTTACGTGAGAATGATCCGTTTAGTCATAAACGATATGATAAAAAGAAAGTCAGGCACCATTATTAATATGGTCTCCGGTTCAGTGCTCTGTGATCCTCTGCCCCGAACCTTTCTGGTTTATAGTTCTTTAAAAGTCGGGCTTCGGGCTTTTTCCAAAGGCCTTTTCTGGGAGATGCGGGACCACGGGATAAAGATAACCTCCATCCTTCCCGGAGTAACCGATACCGAGTTGACCGGAAAGCTCGATAAAATAACCGTGGATCGATCACGGCTGATGACGACTGAGGCAATTGAAAATGCCATCAGGTTTGCGTTAACCGTGCCGGCAAATGTTTGTCCCTTGGAGATTTCGGTGATCAACCAACAGACGCCGTGGACCGAACCGGTAATTCCTTATAAACAGGAGCACCCTGATAAATGATGGAAAAAAACGATATTCTTAATTTAAAAAAAAGATATCTCATCTGGCTTTATAAAGAAACCAAAGAAGCCCTCGACCGGGTTGACCGGAAGTTCACCCAGATTGACATAGACAAATTCATCCTCGAAGAATTACAAAAGGGTACATTTGCTGATAAAAAGTTTTTGGATGAATTTATTACCTATGTAAACAATAAGGAACAAGATTGCCAAAAAATAAAATCCGGGGATACGTATCTCAACTCCGAACACCAGTTTCTCTCTTTAAAGTTGCAAGCCATCGAAAAATCAATCGTCAAGGAACTGGGGGCGGAAGGTTTGGAAGAAATAAAAAACCTTTACCACCAGGAAATGGTTGATCGGATTTTACGGAGCACTGAACATAAATGATTATTGATGCCCATAGCCACTGGCTGCCCAAGGAAATAATCCACAACGCCCATTTTTTCTCCCCGGCCTGGGGTGATATTGAAGCTCAGGTTGCGATGATGGATGAGGCGGGAATAGACAAAGCAGTTCTAAGCTATCCCACCTCGGATGCCCACGTAAAGGTGGGGAGTCTAAAAGAGGTAGCCAGGATTTATAATGATGCTGTCGCCCGGATTATCACGCGTTTTCCTGATCGGTTTATTGGCGCGGCCATACTGCCTTTTGGCAATTCCGAGGAGATGGTTTTCGAACTTAGACGCGCAACTGAACAGTTGGGTTTTCGAGCTCTCTCCCTGGCAAGCAGCTATGACGGCGCCTATCTCGATGATAATTTGTTTTTCCCGGTTTATGAAATTGCCCAGAAAAATCGTATTCCTATTTTTGTTCATCCTCAGATCATCAACCCCATTGGATCAGAGCGGGTGAATGATCCCCTCCTTACGCCGGTTATCGAATATGTGTTTGACACCACCATTTCCATCGGGAAACTTTTGATGGGAGAGGTCTTCACGCTCTTTCCTGAGATCACGCTTATTTTTTCAAATTTCGGCGGAATCATCACCCATGTGGCCCACCGGTTTGATGAGACCTATAAGATGTTACGGGGAATTAACTTCGTAAAAGATTTGGGCGGAAATCCAACCCAATTCCTTAAAAATATCTATGTTGATACCGGCGGGGATAAAACTCAAGCAAACTTCCTTTCCGCCTTAGAGCTGTTAGGCGCTCAGCACATCTTGTGGGGAAGTGACTGGCCGGCAAAAAAAGATATCAAGGGTTCACGGGAAGCAGTTTCAGGCTTACCCCTGAGCCAAAACGAAATAAAAAATATTCTCGGTGAAACTATTAATAATCTGCTGAAAGGAGTATGACATGGAGATGCAGAAACCGATCCATTTAACCGGAAAAGATCTCACGGACATGGTGCAGTTAAGGCCCCAGGATGTGGGAAAATGGGCTATCATCCCGGGACCAAAAGACCGAATGGAGGTGCTGACCAAAAAGCTGAAAGATGCGGTAAAAAATTTTTCCTTTATGGAATACACCATGTATACCGGAGAGTATGAAGGAATAAAGATTACTACCATCAATGGCGGAAGGTTTAGCGCGGATACTGCCATTACCACTGAGGTTGTCTGTAATGCGGAGATAAAAAATATCATCCGGATTGGAACCTGTGGGGCCTTAGATGAAAAAATGCAGATCGGAGACTTGATTGTGGTAGATAGCGTTATCAGAGGTGATGGAGTGACGCCTTATTATGTTGATGAAAAATTTATAACAACCCCGGATAAAAAACTTACTGATACCCTCATCGAGGTAGCCAAAGGAATGGGGTCGCAGGTCTACACCGGCAAAGTTTGGACCACGGATGCTATTCTCCGCGAAACCCGGGAAGTGGTCGAAACAAAGCGGAAAGAAGGAGCGATCGCCGTGGACATGGTCTCATCGTGCCTCCTTACCATCAGCCAGCTTTATAACGTCAAGGCAGCTTCTATCCTGGCGGTAAGCGATAATGTGATAACCGGAGAGATGGGTTTTATGAACCCCCTCTACTATATGGCTGAAACGAAACTCATTGAGATTGCGCTTCAAACGATTAAAAAGCTGGAAGGAAAATAAATGGAATTCTCCCCGCTTTTCTGGCCGGTTGAGCTTAAAGGGGAGACGATCTCGGTGCTTGATGAGACCAAGCTCCCCCAACGCCTCGTGTACCTTAAAATAAAAAATTACCAGGAGGCGTGTCAGGCGATAAAGAGCATGAAGACCCGCGCTATCGGCCAGGTGCTTCTGGTTTTCTACACGTTCCTGCTCCATGTCAGACGCATTAAGGAGGAGAAAAAACTTTTACCAACCCTCAGTCTCATTGCTAAAAACCTCAATGCCACCCGGCCCACGTTGCCGTTTAAATTTTTAACGGATATGGTCTTAGGCTGGGGAAGTGAACCTTCTTCAGTAGAAAAAAATATTAAGGGGTTCTTAGAACTCCTTAAAGCTAAACGGATCGAACAGGCACAGGAAGCCAGCGCGCTTTTTGAAGACGGAGATGTCATCCTTACCCACTGTAATGTCAGCGGGCTTTTACCCTTGATAGGAGAATTTTGCCGGAAACAAAAAAAACACCTAAGCTTTTTTGCGACTGAAACGAGGCCCTATTTTCAGGGTTCACGGTTAACGGCGTGGGAACTTCAGAGAGCGGGCTTTAACGTGACCATTATTCCCGATAGTGCGGTCGCCCAGATACTTGCGGAAGGGTTGGTCAATAAAGTAATCACCGGCGCTGACCAGCTTGCCCGCAACGGAGACATTGCCAACAAGATCGGAACGTATCAGATCGCCCTGTTAGCCAGAAATTTTAAAATCCCCTTTTATGTTTTGGCACCCCCCCCGTCAAACGCCAAAACCGGAAAAGATATTGCTATTGAAATACGACCTGATAAAGAGCTCTTAACCATTGCCGGCCAAAGAATTGCCCCAAAGGAAGTGAAAGGCTATTACCCCGCTTTTGACATCACCCCGGTAGCATTGATTACCAGACATATTTATCTGAGGATATCCTGATGGAAGAAAAACGCCTAAAAGAAGAAATTATTCGATTAGGGAAAAAACTCTATGACCTCCGCCTGGCAGTCGCCCGTGGGGGAAATTTGAGCTCCCGTCTTGCGCAGGACACCATCCTTATCACTGCCACCTCAGTAAGTCTGGGTGAGTTGAGAGAAGAAGATATTATCACCGTAGATTTAACCAACCCCGCTGACTGCGCGAACAAAAGGCTTTCTACCGAATTTCCTTTGCATAGTCTGATTTACAAAAAATTCAGCGGAATTAACCGGGTGATCCACTGCCACCCTCCCCTTACCAATGCCTATTTTTCCGTTTATGATGACCTGGAAATCTTAACCTTTGAAACTAAACTTTTTTTAGGCCAGATTCCGGCAGTAAAACAGTTCACCCCCAGTGTAACCAATCCCGAAGAAGTGATTAATGCCCTTAAAATTAACAATTTAGTTGCAATCAAGAATCATGGTGTGGTATCCATGGGGGAAAATTTTTCTGAGGCTTTATATCTGATTGAGAGCCTGGAAGAGGCGGTGAGGATGGCCGGGGTAGCCAGACTTTTTAAAAAAGAGGCGCTTAATCCTTTTGAAGAAGAGCTAAAAGAAAGATCTGAAAAAAGATCTCTCCCCTTCCTCTGCGCCAACCTATGAGATGTTTTCTTTGCCTCATATCGAGGCAATTGTTGATTTGGTAAATAAGGATGACTCATTTGCCCGCTGGGGAGATGAGCTTGATCTTACGGTGGACCTGGCAATTAAGCTTCTTGGGGAAACGGAAAAAGCTTATACGTTTCATTTTGTAAAAGGGAAAATAGCAGAGATAGCGCACAATGATACTGCGCCTTTTGTGATTTCTGCTCCTCAAGAAGTCTGGCGGCAGGTCTTTTTGGGAAAACTCGATCCCTTTGTGGCTACCACGCAAAAGAAGATGGAGTTAAAAGGTGAGTTAACAAAACTCACCCGCTGGTATTTACCGTTTACGCGACTCTTTGAGCTTTTTAAAGAAGTTAAAATTCAATAGAAAATCTTACATTCGGGAATCTAAAAAGATGGGAGATAGGGGAGGAATTTTAATTCCCCATTTTTTTAATTTCTTTAGTTTCCTTTTTTCGGTTTTTCCGATTGAGGATTCTGAGGGGAGGCGGTTATAACCGGGTTTTTAAATTATTAATTTTAAAAAAGGAGGGAGATGATGAAACTGAAACTGTTACAATTCTTTCTCATCATCATGCTGGTAGGTTTAGTTTTCGGAGAGCGGAAATACTAAACCAGCTATGGCTGAAGAAAAACCACTCTTGTTACCTGCTCCGGCTGATTGTTCTACCTGTTGTAAAAAGGTAAACCTTTATCCGGGAATTGATGTGAACAATCTGATGCAGATTAAGTATATCGTAAAATATACCAAGTTTGCGAAGGACCAGGAGAGTGTGGGGAGTTTTATCATGATTGATCGAAGCGGTCTTAAGCGGACCCGTAAATGGCACCGTTATCGGGTGATCCTGGAAAAGGATGGAATTGATTATAAAGACCTGATCGTCTTAACCGAGCCTCAGCATATCAAAGGCCTGGCAGTCCTTACCTGGATGTACACCGATCCTAACCGGGAGCGCGATAACTGGATCTGGCTCCCCAGCCAGAGAAAAATCCGCCGCGCATCACCTGCGGAAGATGATGACGCTGCCTTTGGGTCAGACCTCACCACTGAGGAATTAACCACCCGTAGCTGGAATAATGAAACCTATTCCTTTGTAAAAGAAGATGCCACCTTTGAGGGCTATACCTCTCAGTACACAGGAAAGACCTATTATAAAAATACACCCGGTTGGGTAGTAGAAGCAACCCCAAAACGGAAGCCGTGGTATTACTCCAAGCGAACTTTGTTTATACCTAAAAATATTGGTGCTCAAGTCCACGATGATGTTTTTGACCCCAATGGTAAAAAATTTAAAGACGTCCTCAGGGTGTATGAAATACGCGATAATGGCTGCATCCCGATGACCTATGTTGAATGTATTGATCATCGAACAAATCATACGACCGCCGTTGAAATTGAATGGATTAAGTTTAACAGCGGAGTGGATGAAAAACTTTTGTCACCAAAAGCGCTGATGCGGACCAAATGGTAGAAATGAAAGAAAGGAGGAGCGGAAAATGAGGAAATCTATCGCTTTATTTATTGTGGGAGCATGTCTCCTGTTATTGAGTGGCGCTAAATCTGCTCAGGCGTCTCTTTCTTTGTTGGACAATAAGTTAACCCTCTCCGGGTTTTTAAAGAATGAGACCGCTTATAACCCGAATCATGACCGGGAGTTCATGAAGATCGAAAATACCTTCCAGCTTGAAGCTGAGTACATGTTAAATGATAACTTCAGTTTCTTCACTATTTTTCGTTATTTCTATGACAATGCTTTTGATGTAAATCCTCTGTTCGAAGACAACCGAAGCCGCCTTCACCGCACCCGGGGTACTGACTGGCTCAGGGAATGTTACCTAAACTACGAGTCACCAAGCCTGGATGTCAGGATAGGAAAACAGCAGGTGGTGTGGGGTACCGCCGATGGCATCAAGATTATGGATGTGGTCTGCCCCACGGACCAGCGGGAATTCACTCTCGATAATTATGCGGACAGTAGGATTCCCCGGTGGATGCTGAAGATTGAATATTCTCCAAAAGTCAACGGCACCCTGCAGTTTCTCTTTATACCGGATTTTGAAACTGACTACTACGCACCTCCCGGCTCACCCTTTACCTACTGGGCCTTTAAACTCTTAGGGGATTTAAGTGATGGCATAAATGAGCTTGCGCAAATACCCCGTACGCCATTATACCTTTAATGAAACTCATGATTACCCTGGCCAGAGTTTTAAAAACGCTTCTTTTGGCGTGCGGTGGCTTGACATCCTCCCCAATGGACTCGAATATACCCTCAACTACCTCCACGGTTATGGGACGCTTGGAGGAAATGTCCATATTTATAACCTGGGTCGCTCCTCCCTTCCCTGGTGCACCTCCGCAAGGAGACTGGGTGATGAAGTTTAAATACCCTATGACCGAACTCTTTGGCTTTACCTTTACCAAGGGGATTAACACCGGCCTGTTAACCGGCACGACTGTCCGGGGAGAGTTTGCCTATATCCACAACAACTATAACAAGACTGAAGGATTGTGGTATAAGAACTTTATGCCTAATCCCTTCCCCGCACCCTCCTACGTACCAACTGAGGCTATCAATGGCGGGATTACCAAAGTGGATAACTACAAGTACGTGCTCGGGGTGGATAAATATATTGTGACCAACTGGCTGGCCAGTTTTCAGTTCATCCAGCTCGTGACCAACAAAACCAGCGAAAACGGCAACCGTCTCCTGTTCGGTCCGACCAGTGCTCCGCTCAATAAATATTATACCTTTTTAACCACCAGAATCTCCACTGACTTCATGCATGAAAGAATTAAGCCGGATTGCCTGTTCATGTACGGAACGCAAAACGAGTGGAGGATATCGCCCCGGATCGAATACGAGGTAAGAGACTACCTGAATATCGCTGTCGGCGGTCATATGTTCTGGGGAGAGCGGGAAATGCTTCTCGGTGAATTCCGGGACAATGATGAGGTGTATTGCGAGATTAAATACGGCTTTTAATCTCTTGGCCTGGTGTTAATTATTTAAGATTGAAAAGTTTTCTGACCGAGGGATTGGGGATTTATGAATTGTATATATATTCCTAAATTTCCCAATCCCTTTATTTTTTTCTTGGCTTTTGTTTTAAGTTTTTTTTACGAAAGGTGAGCAAATCATGAATGTTGGCACAGTACTGCGCGCAACTGCTTCCCGGCTGCCGGATAAGAAGGCCGTTATCTTTGGAAATAAATCTTTCACCTTTAGCGAGCTTGATCAGGGCGCTGACCGGGTGGCAAACTTCCTTTCCCGCCGTGGCATCAAAAAGGGAGATCGCGTGGCAATCGTCTTCCCTAATATCCCGGAGTTCGTGATTGTTTATTTTGGAATAATCCGTCTGGGAGCAATCGGGGTGCCGCTTGACTTTCGCTTTAAAGGAGATGAATTATCCTCAGTCCTGATTGATGCTGACGTTAAAGCGCTCTTTACCTTAAAGAATAAATTTGTGGAAATTGAATCTGATTTAGGCGCGGCGCGGAGCCTGCTCCATACGGTGGTGCTTTTTGAAGGCGAACACCCGGAAACTTTTCGTTTAGAAGCTCTCTTAAACGAGGATGCGCCAACAAAATTGGATGAAGTCAAAATTGATGAAGATGAGGAAGCGCTCTACCTCTACACCTCCGGAACCACCGGAAAGCCTAAAGGGGTCGTGCTCACGTTCCGCAATCTTGATTATTATCCGCTCACCATGAACCGCATGGTTGGCGCGGGAGAAGATGACGTCATTGGTTTCATTATCCCCTTATCCCACGTTTCCGGACCCGTCGTATCCAACCTGATCGCTCTCAATGGCTCGACCATTTTGTTATTTGAACATCTGCGTCCGGATCGCATTCTCGAAGAAGTAGACCGTTTTGGGGTAACTTATTTTTTTGGTGTGCCCCCGATTTTTCAGGCCCTGCTCCGCGTGCCTCATCGCGAGCGCTATCACTTAAAAAGTTTAGTGTATGTTTCGATGATGGGGACAAATGTCCCCCTCCCGCTGATGCAGGAATTCCGCCACGCGTTTCCCACGGTAAAAGTAATCCAGGGGTATGGACTCACTGAGGCCTCTCCTTCAATAACGCTCATGCCGCTCGAGCATGCTGACACCAAGATGGGAAGCATCGGCCTTCCCGTGCCTGAAATAGCGTTAAAGCTCTTAGACGGCAATGGCAAAGAAGTTCTCCAGGGCGAAGTAGGGGAAATTGTGGTTAAGGGACCCATGATTATGAAAGGCTACCATAATAACCCTGAAGCCACTCAGGAGATGATTAAAGATGGATGGCTCTACACCGGTGACTTGGGAAAGATGGATCAAGACGGCTTTGTCTACCACCTGGGAAGAAAAGACGATATGATTATCACCGGAGGTCTGAATGTCTTCCCCGCGGAAGTGGAAAATGTTCTTTTAAAACATCCCGACATCCTCGAGGCAGGAGCCGTTGGGATCCCGGATGAAGACCGGGGACAAGCAATCAAAGCAGTCGTAGTGCTAAAACCAGAAAAGCCGCTCGATAAAAAAGCGCTTCTTGCTTTCTGCCGGGAGCATCTCGCAAATTTTAAGGTTCCCAAAATAGTAGAATCTCGTGACTCATTACCCAAAACCTCGACCGGAAAAGTTTCCCGGCGAGACTCTGGCGTAAAGAAGCAATCAACGCTCTTTAGCCAATCAGCTGCTTTCAGATAGCAAGCGTTCATTAACAACTCTTCCTGTTCAGCAAAAGAGCTACCAGTCGATCACGTCCAAAAGCGGTGAATATTCCGGCGGGCGGTGGCAGTGCGTGTTTGTATGCACCGTGCGAGGATAAAAGGTGCAGGAGACTATGCCAGCGATACGAGATGCGAGGTAACCGGCTCTCCAAAAAACGTCAAGGCTAAGCGGTTGAACCGCGCAGAAGCATCAGTGGTCAAAAAGGTGCGGGTCCGTCTCCGGGAGAGTTTTTGTTCTATTTCCGGATGGCGTATCAAATAGTCCTTCAGTTTTCTCGCCACGATGGGACCTTGTTCAAGGATAATGACCTGATGAGGAACGAGCCGCTCGAAGTGCTTGCGAAGGATCGGATAATGGGTGCAGGCGAGCAGCAGGGTATCAATATCCTTGTCCTGGCTAAAAAGCCGGCGTAGGTATTTCGAAATAATCAGGTCAGTTGCTTCCCCGTCCTGTTCGCCCGTTTCCACGATCGGAACCAGCAGGGGGCAAGCCTCCTGATAAATCTCCACCGCGGGGCTGAGCTTTTTGATTTCGGTGATATAGGCTTCCGAGGCCACGACTCCTTCGGTGGCCAAGATTCCGAGCTTTCGGCAGCCCTGCTCCACCACTTCTTCAACTGAGGGGCGAATGACCCCGAGCACTCTTCGGTCCGGGTAGACAACCGGAAGGTACTCCTGCTGGATCCGCCGCAATGCCTTGGCCGAAGAAGTATTGCAGGCGATGATGATGAGGGGGCACCCCTTCCGAAAAAGAAAGTCCACCGCCTCTTTGGTAAACTCAAACACAATACCCTGCGACCGGTTGCCATAGGGTACCCGGGCATTGTCTCCAAGGTAGCAATAGTCATACTCAGGAAGCAGTTCGACCACGCTGCGCAAAATCGTCAATCCGCCGAAGCCGGAATCAAAGAAACCAATCATTGAAAAAATTCTCCATACTTACCACGCTCTATTGCCGGTTAAACCATTTTGTTTATTATACCTTTAAAAAGCTTTTTGTCAATTAATTGCATGGTCAAAGAGTGAACAAGTCTCAATGTCGAAGGGTCTTTTCAATTCTTGTTTTCATGGAATTAGCTCCTCATTATTAAACCTTCTCTGTCAAAGACTGGCTGATATGCTTGTTTCAAACCTTGTTTTAATCTATAATAGATGTCCACGTTCAGACGGACTTTATTGATTAAATAAGATAATAGAAGTCACGTAATATATCACTTAGAAACGTTCGGAAGGTTGGCGCAGTTAATCAGTAGCGGTTGAGTGAAAGGCAGTCGTCCCAACAAATACGGGCAAAGGCATGAAGGCTATTTCGGTTCTTATTCCTGATGGCGAAGACCATATGGCGCTGTGGGTTATGCGCAGCCTGGGACTCACCCATCGGGTGACGGTTGATTTAATGACATCCCATCGCTGGCCCTCATCTGGGTTTTCGCGTTTCTGTCGTCGTTGCCATTTTACAACATCGGACATCACCGACAAAGACCGTTGCGATGCCATTTTAAAAACAATAGCGACGACGCCAGTCGACGTTCTGCTGCCCGTTTCCGTGGCGGGTATTCATCTGGTGGCAGCGGAACGGCAAGCCTTTGCGCGCCAGGTGGCGCTCCCTCCCCTACCCGATTCTTTTACCCTGGATACGGCTAATGACAAAACAGCGCTCTGCCGCTTCGCTCAACGCCACGGTGTGCCTGTGCCACCATCCCTCGTGTTTCCTGACGATGTGTCCGAATACCGGGATCTTTTGCGACTGAAGTATCCCGTGTTGCTCAAACCCCCTTCCCTCGGTGGAGGGCAGGGGTTCCAGCTCTTTCATGATCCGCAGACACTGGCCACATTCCTGGAGACGAACCCTGCCTTACGAGGGACAGCACCCGCCACTTACTTCAAAGCTACCTGCCGGGAACTGACCTCGGGCTCAATGTGTTGTGTCGCCATGGGGAGATCTTGGCTTTCACCGTTCAGGAGAATCAGCTCCGCGCTTCTTCCCCCTTCGGACCGCCCGTAGGAATTCATTTCGTCCAGGACGTGCAGGCGCTTGAGGCTGGGCGCAAGCTTTTGTCGGCCCTGCGGTGGAACGGGGTGGCTAACCTGGACATGGTGCGGTGTGCGGCAACCGGTGAGACGATGCTGCTGGAAATGAATCCCCGTTATTGGCGTACCCTGATGGGTTCGGTATACGCGGGGGTAAACTTTCCCTATCTCTCATGTTTATCCGCCCTTGACCAACCCTTGCCGGCAACCGATTACCGGCTGATCACGTATGCCGAAAAATCCGTGGCACTCAAACAAGCACGCTGCCTGGTAGCTGGCCGTTCTTTTCTGCCGGGGTTCCGTTTCAGAAACACCACGCTGTGGATTATATTAACGGATCCTTTGCCCACCTTGGCCGGTTACTGGAAACGTATTTTCCGTTTAAAACTTTTTCGGAAAAAATAAACCGGAATTCCCATCATGACGATGATGACCCCGGGCCAGGTATAGGCAGGTTTAAAAATCAAAAGATCAACACAAATAGCGGTGGCAGCGAGAATATAGGTGCAAGGTGAAATTAAGGTATAAAACGCAAAGTGTCAATAGTTTTTCCCGTTTTTTTCAAAAATTTTGATAGCTTGGAAAACTAAATCATGGTGAAGGTGAAAAAGCAGGCATTGAGCAAGCATAAGGTTGAGTAAAAACTCAAAAAAAGAAGAGGTTTTTTTAAAAAAGCTTGACAAAAAGCTCATTGTTGATTATTAGTCCTACTTACGGAAGGTTGAAGAAAAGTTCTCGGAACGCTTACTATTCAACAGTTATCATACTCCTCTTGTCCGGGTGGAATTCGGGCAGCATGAGGAGTGGCCGTACAAAAACTTCACTGAAAAATAAAAACCATTAGGCAAGGAAACAATTTTTCTAAAAACCAAAGTTCTTAGTACTCAAAGGAGGTAAAGAATGAACAAAAAGAAACTAGTGATTACCATCGGGTTAGTTTTTGTTTTTGCCATGGTTGCCATGGTAACGAACCAACAGATCAGCAATGCACAAGAGTGTAAAATTATTAGAATCGACGAAGTAAAAGGAAGCCCTGAAAAAGCAATTCGCCTTGACACGGAAAAACTGATAGTCGCAAAAGGCACCTGTGTGGTTTGGATTAATTGGTCAGGTCAATTGATTAAAGTAGTCTTTAAAGAAGCTGCACAAAAATGCAGCGTGGCAACCGACGGACAGAGTGGATTTAAGTTTGTGGACAACTGCTTTGTCTCTAACATGGTACCCAATGCAGGAACTTCGAGCGTGCGGTTTAACGTCACAGGAACGTTTAGGTATGAAATAGTAATCCCTCCGGCAGAGTCTTCGGCAACCGCCAAAGATAAGGTCATGGCCGCAGGGGAAATTATTGTCGAATAGCTGACTAAGATAGCCAGTTTTTAAAGTCAAAAAGCCTTTGATGCCGTTGACGTGGGCCCGCTTCTTTATAAGGAGGCAGCAAAGAAGTGGGTCTTAATCAGCGGTATCAAAAGGCTTTTTTTATAAGTTCTTTGCAAATTCTTTTATACTCGGAAAGCAAAAGGAGACGGAGCACGTCTCGTTCACCCAGACAAGTACCCTTTAATGAGCCTCGTGCCAGTTTTTTCCGTGTCCCACGCTAACCTCAATAGGCACGTCAAGCTCCATTGCCCCTTCCATCTCTTCTCTGACCAGCGTCATAAGCTTATGGAGATCACTCTTTGCCGTCTCAAACAAAAGCTCATCATGAATCTGGAGGATCATCCGGGCATTAACCTTTTCCTGTTTAATCCGCTCATCGATCCGAATCATGGCTATTTTTATTATATCCGCTGCTGTTCCCTGAATAGGGGTATTCACCGCAACCCGTTCGGCAAACTCACGCGCCATCCGGTTGCTGCTGTTTATTTCGGGAATATACCGAATCCGTTTGGAAAGGGTCGTTACATAGCCTTGTTCCCTGGCGATGGCAAGTGTTTTGTCAATATACTCCTTTACTCCATGGTATTTTTGAAAATAGCTTTCGATATATTTTTTAGCTTCTCCTCGGGTTATCCCCAGCTCTTCCGAAAGACCAACATGGCTCATTCCGTACATGACCCCAAAATTAATGACCTTAGCCTCCCGCCGCATTGCCGGAGTAACCTCTTCCAAAGGCACCTGGAATATTTCCGACGCTGTTCGGGTGTGAATATCATGACCGTGGGAGAACGCTTCCTTCAAATTTTTATCGCCGGAAAGATGGGCCATGATCCTCAGCTCAATCTGGGAATAATCCGCGGAGACTAAAACAAACCCTTCTTCCGCCACAAATGCCTGTCGAATTCTTTCTCCCCACTCTCCCCTGATCGGAATATTCTGGAGGTTAGGGTCACTGCTGCTTAATCTTCCGGTGGCCGTTGCTGTTTGACTAAACGTGGTATGGATCCGCCCGGTCTCCGGGTGAATAAGCTTAGGCAATGCATCAATATAGGTGGATTTTAATTTGGCCAGGCTTCGATACTCTAACACCAGAGCAGGCATTTCATGCACTCGCGCCAGCTTGGTGAGCACATCAACGTTGGTGGAAAATCCCGTCTTGGTGCGCGCGATAACCGGAAGGTTAAGCTTTTCGAACAGCACCTCGCTAAGCTGCTGGGGCGAGTTGATGTTAAAACGCATTCCTGCCAACGCGCAAATCTTCTCCTCCAGGTCTTTGAGTTTTTCGCCGAATTCCTGGGACATGGAAAATAATATTTCCGGATTTATTTTTATTCCCGCCTGCTCCATCCGGGCCAGGACCTCTCCCAGAGGCATTTCAATTTCGAAAAACAGTTTATCCAAACCCTTTTCTCTGAGCTTTGGGAAAAGGACTCCGGCGAGCAAAAAGACAACCTCTGCCTCTTCAACCAAATGCTCACCACTGTTCTCTTCCGGTTTTCTGTTTAACGGAAGGCGGGTTTTCCCTGACCGAACACTATCAGCGTAGGTAAGCATTTGGTAATCCACATTCTCAAAAGCAATATCCTTAAGCTCATGGTTCTTTCGGGAAGGGTTGAGAAGATACGAAGCGACCAGGGTGTCTCCTCCGATACCCTGGAGCGTGATACCCTTGCGAAAAAGGACACTATAGTCTTGTTTGATATTGTGTCCATATTTTTTTATTCGGCTATCCTCTAATACAGGCTTTAACCCGGTGAAGACTTCCTCAGGGTTCAATCCTCGTTTCTCCTCACGAGCACCTGTCGAGATATAAAAGGTCTGCTGAGGCCCACAAGAAAATGCAAAGCCCGTCACGTCTGCCTTGAGCGGATCAGAAGACGTTTTCCCTAATGCCAAAGAGAAGGCATCAGCATTCTTTAGGGTGAGAAGCAATTTTTGAAATTCCCCTTCCGTTAAGACTGGGCGGTAGGTTTTCTGTTCACGGGGCTTTTGAGGAATTATCTCCTTGAGAAATCGGCTGAATTCTAATTCTTTAAAAATTGGCTCCAAAATATCCGGATCAGGCTTATCTGTCCGGAAAAGTTGCAGGTCAAAGGGTAAAGGAAGTTTGATGTCAATCGTAACCAAGTCTTTACTCAGACAAGCACTTTCATACCCTTGCCTCAGTTTATTCCTCACGTTTTGTTCATTGATTTCTTCGAGATGAGCATAAAGATTTTCTATTGCCTGGTATTGTTGGATCAATTTAATCGCTGTCTTTTCTCCGATCCCCGCTACTCCAGGAATGTTATCCGAAGCATCCCCTGATAAACCTAAAACCTCAACCACCTTATCCGGAGTAACTCCAAACCGCTCCTGAACTTCTTTGATACCGAAAGCTTTATTGGTGCGGGGGTCAAAGGTGCTGATGTTTTCGTCTATGAGTTGACAAAAATCTTTATCGCTCGAAACTATAATGGTAGAAACGTTAGCCGCACTTGCTTGTTTGGCTATCGTTCCGATCACATCATCAGCCTCACACCCTTCACGCTCCAAAGCGTTAATCCTAAAACCGTGAACAATCTGTTTGATATACGGAATCTGGATACTGAGGTCATCCGGCATACCTGGTCGGGTCGCTTTGTAACTATCATACATTTTATGGCGAAAGGTAGGTCCCTTAGAATCAAACACGATCCCTAAATATTCCGGGTGATAATCCTCCAGGAGCTTTACCAACATGGCGGTAAATCCGTAGATTGCATTGGTAGGAAATCCCTTGGAACTCGACAAATTCTTAAGGGCAAAGTAAGCCCGGTAGATGGTGGAACTCCCGTCAATCAGGTAAAGACAAGGTTTTGGTGGCATGGAAAAACTCCCAATAAAATCGATGAGATTATAGTGGTTACCTTAACATGGATTGGAGTAAATTCATACCTAAATAAATGAAGCCGTAAAAAGTCGAAAATCAGACGGCACAGTAAAAAGCTTCAGATGCAAGGCGCGCAAATCCGACGGAATGAGGCGTACTTACTGTACGCCGCAATGATTCACCCCGTTAAATAAAAATTGGAGATCGGCAACTAATAACCCGAACCCTTACGTTGGCTTCTTCTGCCTCCCGAAGCGAACATTTAACGGGGATGCAGGCCTGTCTTCGTGCATCGCACGGAGGCAACGCCGCAGATGGCGCGCTTCAGTTTTATCCCCCGCCGCAAAGCGGGACTTTGTACGAAGCCGTCAAATAACAGGGGTGATTGGGAGGAAGCTTGGGCCGCATCTTCCATCAATAAACAATGATAAGAAGCGGAAAGGAAAATCCTCTACAAAAGATTAACCGGCCATGGGTAAGAAATTTTGCTGGTTTTTATCCTTAAATATATTTACCGTCCTTCATAATCAAGGCGGGAATTTTTTCTTCGGTTTTTAATTTGGAAGCTACCTTTCGGGTTTCTTTCAAGTCTGCGTAATTACCAACGATCACTCGATACCAACTCCCTTTTCCGGGCAGGTCAATCGAATACGAAGTTACCGGATATCCTTTTCTTTGCAGCCTGTCTTTGTAAATCACGGGCATTTTGTTCAACTTTAAACGCACCCACCATAATGGAATACTGACCCGCAGGGGTAGGGGCAGGAAGGGTGATCTCTTTTGTTTTGGATAAAGCACCTTTTGAAGCCTTTGTCATTTTGGGTTTTTCCTGAGGCTTTGCCGGAGCAGGAGAAACCGGGGGCGCTTCTTCTTTTTGAGGCTCTGGCTTAGCTACAAGAGCTTCCGGAGATTTTGGAGAAGCAACCGGCTCTTTTGATTCTTGTTTGGGGGTTGCAGGCTTTGTTATTTCCGGTTTTTCTGCGCCTGTTTTTTCCGGTAAAACCTCTTCGGTTTTTTCGGAAACAAGCGGCGGTTTTACTTCCTCAGGTTGCGTGGAAATAGTTTCAGGGGGTTCCTTTTGTTTTTCAGCAACCGGAGCCTGGGGTGAAACAACGGGTTGAGGAGAAGTTGTTTCCTTTTTGCTCAAGGCCACCTTCACCTTCTTTAGTAAGGAAGGCTCTCCCGATTGAAAAAAATAAAAATATCCTCCCCCTATCAAAACAAGAATAACTAAAATACCAATACTGATAAAAAGAGGAGATGATTTTTTACCACCTGAGTGTCTGGGAATTTCCTGCTGATACAATTGCTCTTTCTGGTCAAAAAGATATTCCTCTTCTCGAAAGGGAGGTACGATTTTCTCATCCCCTGGTTCTTCATCAGGCAGTTCTTTTTTTGCTTCCTCCATTATTTTTTCCTGCTCCAATTCCAGTCCGGAGATTGAATTCACGTCGGTCCCTTCACCAAAATCCTCCTCATTAAGTTCCAAACTTTCTTCTTTTGGGAAAGCGTCGGTCCTTTCTTTTTCCGGCATAGTAGGCGTCTTCATGAGGCCGCTTCCTAACTCGTCGACCTCCATAGAACCAGCGCATAGCGGACATTTATCAACATACTCTTCTGAGTGAAGATTGCATCGTGGACAATACATAAAACACCTTTTTTTCTTATTATAAGCGGTTAATTTTTAAAGATATATTATAAACCTTCAGAAATCTATAAGTCAATAAATTTTCTTTAATCTATACCCATTCTTACTTCCAGGCCGTTTTTCGTTCCCTTACAGGCAGCATACGTGCTTTTCGTCAAACAATAATTATTCATTTAATTTGGTTATGTTATACCGCACGCTCAACAAAAAAAGAAACCTATAAAACAAGTTTCTCTTGTTTAAAAATTTTTATTATGCTAATTTCTTAAAACAAAAATGGAATTTTGTTTTTTATTCTTCCCTGGACTTCCTTTAGCCTTAGGCCACCCAACCCAGACCAAACGCTCATTTTAAGAGAGGCGATGGAACAAGACACAACTTTTCTCCGCCTAAAAAGCGATCAAAAAATCAGAGAGCGTCTCCTGGAAATTGTCTCTGGTTATCAAGTCCGTTTTCAAGCCATGCAAGGGGTGGGGACAAAAATTATTAACCCCTTTAGCTCCTTAGACCTGGTGGTCAGAAAATATGTAAACCCCCTCTCGCTCTTTCTGAACGACATTCGGCGACAGATTGAATCCCAACACCGTACCTATATCGAATCCTTGGAAAGGATCGCTCTCTTTGCCCGCCAAACAAGGCTCCGAGATGAAATTATTGCTGCAGTCAAGGAGCTGGAGCCGGTCGAAAAAGATAAACCTTATTTTCTCTATGCCCTTCAAGACTTGGTTGATGCCAAAGGGACCAAAGAACGAGGAGAAATGCTCAAGGAATGTCACCGGTATTTAGGCTCTATGAATAAAAAGTATCAAGTCAAATTTGGTTACCGTGAGGAAATAGATATCATTCCTTGGCGGATAAAATTCGATCAATCCGAGGAAACAACCCTTGAAGGCACCTATTATTGTCCCAATCCAGTCCAGTTAAGCGGCTTCCGAAATGTGATTCTCCACCTGAGTCACTATTTAAACAGCAATCCTCATTTTTTCCGTTTCTACCATTTTCGGCTCCGTCGAGCAATCAGTGAGGATATCATAAGCATTGCGGAAGTATTATTCGAATTTGGATTTACCGTAGAAAAAATTGCTGTTGGTCGCCAAATTGTTGAGGATACAAAATATGTTGAAGATATCCTCAATGACCATATTCTCTCCGCATTAGAAAAAACTGCTTCGCGGTTAAACACTATTAAAGAAATATCCTACCATATCTTCCGCCTCTCCCTCCTTAATTTAAGAAATATTATTCCTCTGCGGGATTTTTGCAGAATCACCAACCGCAGTGAGGCTCTATCCTTTGCCGTTAAAATAGAAAAAGTGGAAAAGGGATACCGTATCTATCGCCGTATCGTCAATCTCTATCATGCCTATGAGAAAAACCCTCATGCTGTGGTCCTGAAACACTTTCTTAATTTTATTTTCAGCCGTGCTCATTATGACTACCAGACTACTCGATCCATTCCTTTTGGCGGCGAATTCACCCGGACATTTATTTTCCCAACCTACTTCAATATTGCGCACGTCCAAGAAAAAGCCCAAGAAGAAATCGCGGGATACAGTTCCAAGGGCAAAGAGGAGATGTTGGCCCTGCTTAAACTTCTGCTCAACTCCTTAATGAATCCCCAACAATTTCGGAATAAAAAATTAGCTGTTTTGGGAGATATCCAATCCGGGGCAATGGGCAAAGTGAGCATTGGAATCTACCAGGGAAATATTGTCGCCTTGAAAAAGCCAACGTCTGATCCTGGAGCTAAAGATTTTCCTCTTCTGTTAAGGTTTTTAAAGCATGAGGGCCGGATTCATAGCGAGCTTATTCAGCAAGGTTCTTCTGCCCACCAAAATATTGTTGAGTGTTATGGTCCGGTACAAAGTGATCAAGGTGACACGATGTTAGCCCTCGGTTACTATCCAACTGATAATTTAGAAACCCTTATTGGAAAAAATGCGCGATTGAGCTCTAACGTTAAATTGAAGTCGTGGGAAGGAATAACACTCGAGATCATCTGCCGAATTTTTATCCAAATGATTGATGCCCTGATGTACCTAAAAAGCAAACAGGTTGTTCATCGGGATTTGAAGCCCACCAATGTTCTTTTCCTTGCTGATCAAAGTGGCGTGTTGAAACTCATAAAAATTATAGACTTTGGCGTTGCAATCTCTTTTGATCCAGCATATTCAACTGACTTGTTTGAAGGAAAAACCGTTGGGACCCTAAATTTTATGGCCCCGGAACAATTGGTAGGCAAAGAATCTTATCAGTCAGACCTTTATTCCTTGGGAGCGATAATCTATTCCCTTTTAACCGGAAGGGTTCCCCTCTCCTTGGAAGGGGCTTCCAATCTCAAAGAAAAACTTAGACTGGTGTACCGGGGAAGTAGGATGCCGATTGTCGAGGCCAATCCTGATTTGCGCGCCTCACCCGAACTCATTGAAATGGCGAGTATTGTTGAACCGATGTTAGAACCAAGTCCTCAAAGCCGTCCTCATATTGACGAGGTAAAGGAAAAGCTTGAAACGCTCTGGTCCACGATAGACAATACTGAAAAATTATTAATTCCGATCAAGTATGCTAAGCCCTGGGGTAAGATGGGCCCGGATTTTTGGGAAAGGACTACTACCAATACGCTTACCTTAGACGAGTTAATAAACTAAGTAGTCGCCCCTGAAAAAGTCGATTTACGGATAAGCTTTAACTGTTTTTCCATTGTACGTTTACCAACGTCACCAGAGCGTCTGCAAGTGTATCTCACAATCTGAACAGGACGTCTGGACGGCTGCCGAGGAGCCCAACAACGACGTGATTCGTTTATCCGGCCGAATCGCCTCTCGTCTTGAAACATTAACCAAACCTCTCTGCCTTCTTGAACGTGCTGTTCAACTTCCATTGGAAGTTTTTTTGCCTATCTGAACTGGTTCCCATCATGGCGAGTGGTCCTTCCCAATGAGTGATCCTATAAAGGATTATACCACAATCCTTACGAATCGTTGATGGGTTTGGGCAACAAGCCGGAAAGATCTGACCCCTATCCTTTGAAGTTTCGGACTAAGAATCTGAGGTTTGAAGTTGCAATTACCTATCTAAAGCGGGATTGAAAAAAACGTCGAGCACTTTTTGGGAAGGCGGCTTTGTAAAAAGACTCACGACAACATAGAGGATTCCTGCTATGAGAAGGGCAGCCAAAAATGACGTTAATCCCCCTAACTGGGGCGCTGGTTGCGTCATCACCGCCGGCCACAAAAAAGTAAAAACAAAAAGCATAATGACCCCTCCGATAATCGATGCGGCTGCGCCGGCGCCTGTCCCTCGTTTCCAATAATATCCCCCCGCCAAAGCAAAAATTGACATTGCTCCTATTGAGAAGGCAAGTTGAGCCAGTTCAGCTATTGGAATTATCGGCTTCAAAACAAAAAGGACAGCCAAAAGGGTTATCACTATCATAACAACCCTTCCGGATTGAATCAACTGTTTCTCCGTAGCGCGGGGATTGATGAGGGGCTTGTAAAAATCATTAATCACGTTCATGGCGTTTCCCATTAACAGCGCGTCCATAGTTGATATTCCGGCGCCCACAACCGTTCCGATAAGGATATTGCCGAACCAGGGGCTAAAAAGTTCTCTGGCTCATCAAAGGCCAAATGGCGTCAGCATCCGTCCCTTTTAAATGGGGAAATAAGAGGAAACCAGCTATTCCGGTGATAACCGAAAAAATAGCAATCATAGTCAAGATGAAAGAATAGCCGCTCACCCACACTTTAAAAGTCTTGGCATCCTTAGTCCCAAAGGTGTGCATAAAGGTTTGGGGAAGGGTAATCGCCCCTAGGCACCCCCCAAGACCAAAGGTTAACGCCATGGTGTATCCAAAATTTTTCCCATTCAATGACAGCAACTCCGGCCGCACTTTTCCGATTTCCAGGAATATATTTTTTAGTCCCCCAAAATACTGTACTACCCCGCCGAATAAAACAATGCCTCCCAAGATAAAAAGGCAGGATTGAATCACATGAGCATAGCTTGTTCCTTTAAATCCCCCGATGGTGAGATAAATACAGGTCACCACCAAAATAAAAAACATCCCTCCCCAATACGGTAAGCCCAATACCTCTTTAAATAAAATTCCGGTGGCCATTATCTGAGCACAAAGAAGGGGAAAGGTGGCGATCAAAAGCAATATAGGAATCAGTCGTCGAACGAAATCTCCGTATCGAGCGCCATAAACCGCCCCCATCGACATCCATCCCATCGGCTTCGACAGATAGAGGGTTTTCTTATGAAAGATAATCCACATATAACTCAGGGATGGAAGCGTAATTCCCACCAGGCAAAGAGCACCCAATCCAAAACGATAGCTAAAACTGGCCAACCCGAAAAAGGTAAAATAACTGCAAAATGCCGCTACCAGCCCCAAAGTGAGCGTTATCGGGCCTAAAGAAGCTCCAGAGGTATAATAGTCCCGGGCTGATTTGAACTGCTTCCTATATACATACCAGCCGGCAATAATTGAGGAGGAGGAAATGAACAAAATAATGAGGATTGAAGAAAATTTTTCCATAATTATTATTCAGCTTTTTCTTTTTGTTTGGCAACACTTTCCCAAATAGATTCCAATTCTTTATTATCAGGCAGTAATTTTATCACCGCATATAAAACAAAGATCCATACGAAAATAGCGGCGATCAGAAACCATGCCAAGAACCATAACGGGAATCCCAAAACAATGGGCTCGTAAACATTGTATTTTGTGAAGACCGGACTAAAAGCCAGCATCATGCACATAGTGACCAAAATCGACATGACCGGATGCTTAGGAAAGTTCCTTAAAAGAGACATAGAGGAGCCCACAAAAGACAAGAATATATACAACCCAGAACATTTTATACCTCAATGATAAGACATTGTTTTTTTAGTGAGGGAGTTGGGACAATTGTCCTTATTTGTTAAGGGAAATCGGGTTGATATCATGTACAACAAACCCAGAAGACCCACTAAGTATAAACTTTTTTTTCGTCAAAAATTTTTTCCTGAAATACTTTAAATTCTTGACTTTCCAACTTTCGGTAAAAACAGCTTCGATATCCCGCGTGGCAGGCCGCTTTTTTTTGATCAACTTTTATTAAGATGGCATCATTATCACAATCAATCAAAATCTCTTTTATGCTTTGAATATGTCCCGAGTGTTCCCCTTTTTGCCAGTATTTTTTTCTTGACCTGCTCCAAAACCACGTCCGTCCTGACTCCAAAGTTCTCTTGAAAGCCTCTTTATTCATGTAGGCCACCATAAGCACTTCGTTATTTACATAGTCCTGGATTATTGCGGGCACTAACCCCTGCTCGTCATATTTAATCTGATCAATTAGGTCCATAACTCCTCTTCATTTACATACTACTTTCTTTTTCCCTTATTTTTTTCCCAGAACTTCTGGAGGTCAGCTTCTTTGCCAAAAAACTCCTTTTGTTCTTTTTGGGGAAGGAGTTTTGCGAATTTGTGAGCAGCAGGAAGAATATAAGGGCTGGTAATTGAATCGGTTACTATCGAAGCATCTGCAGGATAGTTAACCATCAAAATGACAACTGTCATACAACCCAAAGTAAGCCCTTTAAGTATTCCTATGGCTATACTTACAAAGCGATCAATCCCACCAAAATGTATTTGTTTAAAAATACCATCCAGGAATCGGCCAATCAAAGAGACAATCCCAAAGACCAAAAGAAAAACAACCACAAATCCTACGGTTCCCGCAAAACTTTCCGGAAAAACTTTTTCAGGAAAAACCTTACCGACATCCCAATAGTTTCGGCCGGCAATCACAAAGGAGAGGATAATGGCTGCTAAAGAAAAAATTTGTTTGCTCCCCCCCCGAAGGGAGCTTAAAAAATAGCAGGCAATGAGAAAGATAAGCAAAACAAAGTCAAGAAAGTTTGGAGCCATTATCGTCCTCCTTCCAGCCCCTATAAGTGCTCAAACCAAGGGCGGGCAGATTATTGTGAAAGCTCTTCTTTTACAATTTTACTCAGAACGCTCCCTGATGCTCTCCCGGTTAATTTTTTGGTGAGAATCCCCATCACCTGCCCCATTGATTTCATGTCTTTTGCTCCCACCTCCGCAATAACCATCCGGGTTTCTTTTCTGATCTCCTCTTCGCTCATCTGTTTGGGGAGAAACTCTTTTATAATTTCCATCTCGGCTTTTTCTTTTTCAGCCAAATCATCACGTTTCGCTTTCGTAAACTCATCAATTGCTTCTTCCCGTTTACGAAGCATCCCAAAGAAAACCTTATGCACATCCTGCTCCTCAACCGGTTTTCCCTCTTTCTCCTTGTTGGTGAGTTCGGCCATCATCATCCGAATAGTTCCCGTGCGAAGGGAGTCTTTATTTTTCATGGCCTGATGGAGTTCAGAACGAAGTCTTTCTTTCATAACACCTTCCTTACATTTCCTTTAAAAACATCAAAACACAAAAAAGTTTTTATGACTTCCCCTTGGCCAACTTTCTCGTTAGCCGACGATACCTTTTAATCTTTCTCCTTAAAGCCGTAATCGTCTTTTTATCTTTTTTGAGGGCAGCGTTTTTCTCCTCTTTTAAGTTCTTAATTCTTTTTTTTAGGCTGCCTATGGTATGGACTTTCTCTTTTTTTACTGGTTTCTGAGGTTCTCCCCGGGCCTCACGGATAGCGTGAATAAGCTCCTCTTTTTTCATCGCGTGGACGCCGGTAATTCCTTCGTACTGTTTAGCAATTTCCCTTAGTTTGGTTGCGGTTAACTTTTCCAAATCCTTCTCTTCCATCGCGTCACCTCATTTCGTTTTTAGGCTTATTGAATCACATTGTCCTTCCCTCTGTATTACTTAAGCAGTTGAACAAACCCTTTGAGGTTTTTTAGCGTAAAACCATCTTTAGGCTTCGTTCCATTTCGATCCAAATAATAGGCCCTCATGCCCAACTTTTGAGGAACTAAAAAGTCAAATTCATAATGGTCTCCTACATGAATCATCTGAGAAGGGGGAACCCCCATTATGTCGCAAATCTTTTTATAGAATTGAGGGATCTTTTTAACCTGTCCAAAATCTGAAGTAGCGGAAAATATCCGCCTGAAATAAGGACTGATTCCCGTTTCCTTTACTTCCATTTCCACAAACTCTCGCGCTGCGTTGGAGGTAACAATAAGTTCAAAGTCTTCTTTCAATTCCTCCAGCACTTCTTTTACTTCAGGGAAAAGTCTAATTTCCTTGCGGTGTTCTTCCAGCAAGCCTTTCCAATCACCCGGAAGATCAAAAAAATCAAACCAGTACTTAATATCATACCAAATAAGAGAGCCATCCCCAACTCGTTCATATTCGCTCATTACCTTTGCTGTTGCTTGCTCAAGGGTGATGTGATTTTTTTGGGCATAAAGTTCCGGGATTCCCCTTTCCCATACTAAGTTGATATAGGTAGGTTCAACCAAGGTGCCATCTAAGTCAAAAGAAATGAGTGTGGTATTCTTCATTGGGAACTAATCACCCGAACGCATGTTTTTCGATAATAAATCAAAAGGAAATAAATTCATTATTTTATCGTAAATCCTATTTTACAGCTTTAACTTAGTTAAAATTCTAATGTATGTCAATGAAAATATGTCAGGAGTTTCCAACGTGTTAGGAGTGATGAAGGCGAAGCACTATATTACAAAAAACTTCTAGCCTTCAATGAAGATCACCGTTACAAGTCGAAAATCACGGCCTAAAGTTCACTGAAGGCCGTAAATTTCAATGAGTGTCACAAGTGGTCGTAAAGTTCAAGCTGTCAGAGTTAAAAATCTGTTTATTCATTATTCCACTTCCTCCCCTTTTGACAGTTTTATCAGGGAAGGCAACCAAAAAAGTGAATCACTTAATACCAGAGGCTTTCATTTGACAAATAAAAATTTTTCTATATTATTAAATAATAAAATCCAATTGTTATAAAAATATTTTAAACCATGACAAGAATTTTTACTTATTCTATTTTGATCTTATTGTTTTTTGGGGGCACCTTTTTCGGACTTGGCCAGGAAAATTATCACATCACTGGCATTCAATACTGGTCAGCCCCAGACCACACCAGAATTCTTCTGGATGTAAGTGGCAAGGTTTCTTACAAACCTTTCTCATTAGATAATCCCAACCGATTTGTCGTTGACTTCGATAACACAACTCTTTCTTTCCCCAATCAGGATATCACGATAAAAGATGGGATTGTGAATCAAATCCGATTTGGAAATTTTGAAAAGAATATTTTAAGGGTTGTCTTTGACGTTGTTCAGCCTGTTGAGCCAAATATCTTTTTTATTGAAAATTCCCCAGAGAAAACGCAACGATTATCAATCAATCTCTTCCGACCGGATCTGAAAAATGGTGCTGATAAAGATCGGGTAACAATGCTTTCCGAAGCAAAAAATAAGAAATTAATTGTGATTGACCCAGGTCATGGTGGAGAGGATCCGGGAGCGATTGGCCCAAGAAAAACTAAGGAAAAGGATATTGTTTTGAACTTTGCCCGGACGTTAAAAAAAATGTTTGATGAAAAACCAGGGTATCAAGCCGTTGCTAACCCGAAACGGAGATTATTTTCTCCCTTTAAAAGAACGGACAAAAATAGCCGAAGATTACCATGCTGACCTCTTTATCAGTATCCATGCTGACAGCAACCATATAAAGCAAACTCAAGGGGCTTCAGTATATTGCCTGTCTCTAAAGGGAGCAAGTGATGAAGCGACCCGTTGTTTAGCGGAAAAAGAAAATTCCTCAGATTTAATTGTTGGCATCCCCTTTTCAGAAAATGATGACCTCAACCTTACTCTGCTCGACTTAGCTTTAACCAACAACATCAATTCCAGTCTCCGTTATGGAGCCTTGATTCTGAGAGAGATAGAAAAGGTCCACTCCGTAAAATTTGAAAAACCAAAGCAAGCGGCTTTCAGGGTCTTAAAAACTGCAGAAATGCCTTCAGTGCTCATCGAGATTGGTTTTATTAGCAACCCAGTTGAGGAGAAAGCCTTAAAACAGACCGATTTCCAGAACCAGGTGGGACAAGCGATTTTAGCGGCTACTGATCAGTTTATTAACCTTATGGCACAAAAAGATACATCACCTCAAAACAAAGAATGGGAAGCACATGCTTGCACCTCGCAACCATAGGCCGGTTTAAATATGATGAAGCCGTAAAAAGTCAGAGAAAATTAGACGGCACAATAAGCTTACCGGTGCAATAGGGAATCGTCCTGCAGTTAATCCGTCGGAGCATCAACGTCGCACTTAACCCTTGTACGCTTCACAATTCATCAGGATGCGACTAACGCCGCAGATGGACTTTTTACGAAGACGTCAAATGTGAAGTTCTATAATATCTCCATCCTCCAAAAGATGATCTCTTTGAACTCGTTGGCCTTTATATTTTTCTGAACCCCAAATACGAGCATACAGAAGCTTCTCAACAAAATCTTTATGAATCTCGGCAGCAAAGTCCAAAACTGTGCTGCCTTTTTTTAAAATAACCGGATGTTTTAAATCCGGCTCTTTTCCCGGGGTTTTTGTATACGCCCTGATAATCTTAAGAAACGTGAAAATTTCGTTCTTCAAGTTCTCCAGGTTTTTCCCCTGCGCTGCTGAGACAGCAATGGGGTGAAAAGCGGAAAATTTTTCTTGAACCAGAAGGAAGTTCTTTGCTGCCTCTGCTGCATCGAGCTTATTCCCAACAATCATCATTTTCTTTCCCAAAAACACAACTTCTTCCGGATTAACCGTCCATTCAGGTTTAACTTTATATTTTTCCAGTTCTTCCAGCAACAGTGCCGCCTGGGTTTCCGGTCCATCAATAAGATCAACTATCAGGAGCAAAGCATCGGCATTCCGAACAACATTTATGAGCCAGCCCCGAGCCGATTCATCGAAAACAGAAGGAATATCCACCAACTGAATCTTTATATCTTTATACTCCATCATTCCAGGGATGGGGGAATGAGTAGTATAGGGATACTCACCAACTTCGGGCTTTGCTTGGGTTAAGCTACCAACCAGCTGGGACTTCCCCGCATTAGGGAACCCTATTAATACAACCTGCCCTGCCCCACTTCTTATCACGTCAAAAAGTTGACCGCGTTTCCCTCCTGATTTTTTTAGGGTATCTTCTTTCAGCTGGGATATTTTGCGCCTTAAATCAGCCCGAAGTTTGTCAGTTCCCTTATGCTTGGGCATTATCGCGAGCATGGTTTCCAGGGCAAGAATTTTCTCGGAAGGATTTTTTGCCTGCCGATAATTTTTTTCAGCCTCATAATACTGCGGAGTGAGGTTTGCGGGCATGGGGATATTAAGGAGTAGCAGTATGTTTACGTCTTAAAATCTCTATATTAAGGTCATGGACCTTGTCTTTTGCTTCCTGGGATTCGGGATTGATTTTGTAAACTGTTTTATATTCCGCGAGCGCGTTTTCTAAATCTCCCATATTTTCGTAAACCCGAGCTAAGTTAATCCGGTAGGCGAAGTTTTGAGGAGCAAGCTGAATTGCTTTCTGGTAGTGGTTAATAGCTTCATCAAATTCCTTATTTTTAGCCAGAAGAGAAGCCAATTTGTCATGGAGGTCTGCTTTATTAGGTTCTACCTTTAAAATTTTCTGATACGCTTCCAACAGTTTTTTCTCATTATTCGTCCTTACATAAAGGTCAGCCAAAGAATTAAGGGAGTCGACGTCACGAGGATTAAGCTGGAGCGCTTTTTCATACACCTCGATCGCCTCATTCAGTTTTCCCATTTTTTCTAAAGATTGGGCTAAGTTCTTTCGGTATTCATTATTTTCTGGGGCTAAGGAAAGAGCCTTTCGGTAATGGGTTAGCGCCTCTTCTCGCCTCCCCAGTGCATCATAGAGCACCGCCAGATTATTTTCTACCAAGTGGTTTTTAGGCTCAACACTAAGAATCCGCTCATAAACATTAACCAGTTTTCTTTTGTCATTTTCTTTTTTAAGAAGATCAGCTAATGCATAAAGCGTATCCCGATCATTGGGCTTAAGTGAGAGAAAATTTTCATACTCATTAACCGCCTCATTCCTCTTGCCTGCTTCATAATAACAGGTGGCTAAAGCCTTTCGGAAAGTCGAGTCTTTGGGACTAAGCTTCACCGCCTTTTGCAAAGATTCTATCGCCTTATTCCATTCTTTTTTCTCCTGGTAAATAAATCCAAGGTTGTTGTAAAGAGTGGCATTTTTGGGTTCAAGTTTCAGAAGACGCTCATACGTGTTAATCAGGTTATCAGTATCTTTTTTTGCGCCATAAAGGTCGATCAAGGTATAAAGGACATTTTTGTTTTTGGGATTTTGAGAGGAAACCTTTTCGTATTCTTTGATAGCTTGGGGGTAATTTTTATTCTGTTCATATACCTTGGCAAGATTGGTCCGAAAATCAGCATCCTTGGGATTAATAGCCAGAGCTTTATTATAGGCCCCTTCAGCCATTTTAAAATCCCCTTTTTTAAAATACGCATAGCCTAAGTTATTATAAACAGTAGCATTTTTTGGATCAAGCTTTAAAATTCTTTCATAGGTCTTTATAAGACCGTCGTTATTTTTGGTTTTCGAATAAAGGTCTTCCAGACTCAGAAGATTATCCATATTTTTTGGATCTGCTTTTACTGCTTCCTCATAAGCTCTGATAGAATCTCGCAGGTCCTTTGTCGCTTTATACGTTTCCGCCAGACGGAGATTTATTTCTGGATTTTCAGGAGATAATTTTTTTGCAAATTGGTAGCATTTAATTTTTACCTTACCTTCTTTCTGGGCATCTCCCCAAGTCAACCAATCTGCCGCAGTTAAAGCTACTTTTATACCGATAGAGCCAAAGGCTTCCCCATTTTTATGAAAAGTAAGACGAAATTCTTTTCCCTGCCCATCGTGGGAAGATTTCAAAGTTGCCTCAACCATTTTATTAATCTCAACCGGTGCATTAAACCCTATATCAGACTGGATGTTTTCGATCTCTGCATTTATGCCGCGGTTAAAAAACACACTGGTGTCAACATCTACTAAGTTTAGTTTATCCCCTGACTGTACTTCTACAATACCTTGGTCGGGAAGCTCCCTTTCTTTTCCGTTCAAATCTATTATCACCTGGTGCAACGTCGGCTTTGTCTTAAAAAAAGAAGTCCCTCCTTTTATAACCTGATCAAATAAGTCCGGGAAAAAAAACAAAAGCAAAAATCCCGCGAGCGTAATCACGCCCAAAAAAAAGAAAATAATGGTGGTGATTGAAAAAGTTTTTTTGGATGAAGAGTCAGATTCACCATGTTTTCTGCGAAACTCATTTTTTTTGGGTGAAGAGTCAAATTCACCATGTTTTCTGCGAAACTCATTTTTCATAATATTCCCTCTGACCATCTAATTTTTATTTTTTTCCCAGCCCGCGTTCCAAATTAACACTTAAAAAGCTGCTACTTTTGATAAGAGTAGTCGCACTTTTTTTCTGCGAAAGAACTGTTTTTTTATGGCGTCATCCTTAAGACAGAATAATTTCCTGTTTTTTTTACCCGCCATCTGCCCCGGAAAGTAGTATTGAAGAATTAAAAATAAATTTTATCACAGAATAATTGATTTACCTATTACAAAAATATATACTCCCTTTCAACTATCTATCAGGCTGTCGAAAAACTGTTTTCGCACCTAAAGGGTGCGCATTCTATATAGCATGACCTTTTCCAATAGCCTGTTTGCAGGGGATTTTTTGTCAAGTTTTTCAAGTTCTTTGCCCTTTTGACATAGTCGGCCCCCTTAAGTAGTTATCTTACCGTGAGAGTTTCATGGTGAAAACATTAGCTCACTCTCCTACCCAAGCGGAAATTGATTTAGACGCCTTGGCGTTTAACGTAGCCCAAGTCCGAAGGTTAGGGGGAAAAGGGAAAAAAATTCTTGCTGTCGTAAAAGCCAATGCCTACGGTCATGGCGCAATTGGTATTGCCCGTGAACTGGAGGCGCTGGGAGTAGATTTTTTGGGTGTTGCCTTTATTGAAGAAGGAATTAAGCTTCGTAAAGCCGGCATCCAAAAACCTATTTTGATCTTAGGGGGGATTTTTCCCTTTCACGTTAAAAAAATTTTTACCTTTAGACTCACTCCCGTGGTCTTTGACCTTGCTTTAGCCCGCGCCCTTGACGCTGAAGGGAAAAGACAAAATCACGTGCTTCCGGTTCACATTAAAATAGACACGGGTATGAACCGGTTGGGGGTCCCGTTTGACCAAACAGAAAATTTTTTCACCAGTCTTCAATCAGTTAACTTCTTAAAAGTGGAAGGTGTTCTTTCCCATTTTTCTTCTGCCCATCTTCGGGATAAAGAGAGCAGAAATTATACGGCTGATCAAACGAAAAAATTTAAAAAATCATTATCCCTCATAAGAGGGCTAAATTTTGATCCTCCCCTGATCCATATGGCCAACAGTTCAGCTATCATTGAAGAATTGATCCCTGATTTCACTATGGTCAGGGCAGGGCTTATGCTCTATGGGGCTTATCCTTCGGATGATCTCAAGGATACTCATCTCTCACTAAAACCTGTTATGAGCCTCAAAACTCACGTCATTCAAATAAAAACCGTTCCCCCAGAAACACCCATAAGCTATAGCCGTACTTTTTACACGAAAAAGGAAAGCCTTATTGCCACCATTGCTATTGGATATGGCGATGGATACCATTATCGGCTTTCTAACCGGGGAAAAGTTTTAATTCAAGGGAAAAAGGTGCCTCTCGTGGGTTCAGTTTGTATGGATTTAATTATGGCTGATGTTACCGAACTTCCTGGAGTAAAGCCAGAGGAGGAAGTTGTGCTTTTTGGGCGTCAGGGAGAAGTTACTATTTCTGTCGAGGAGGTTGCCCAATGGGCTGATACCATACCGTATGAAATTCTTTGTGGAATAAGCAGTCGTGTTCCACGGATATACAAAAAAGGCGGCACTATGTTTGAGGTTAAAAATTGATGAAGCCGTAAAAAGTCGAAAATCAGACGGCACAGTAAAAAGCTGCAGATGCAAGGCGCGCAAATCCGACGGAATGAGGCGTACTTACCTGTACGCCGCAATGACTGAGCAGATGTCTCAGCGCCGAGCAACGCCGCAGATGGACTTTTTACGAAGCCGTCAAAATTGAGCATAGAAAAGCAACAAATCATTTCACCTGAGTTAAGGAGGAAATGCTGTGAAAGAGGTAAAAATTAAACGCGCACTGGTCAGTGTTTCTGACAAAACCGGAGCTGTACAATTGGGTCAAACGTTGCATGCGATGGGAGTCCAGATTCTTTCAACCGGGGGCACGGCTCGATCCCTGCAGGAAGCAGGAATCCCGGTCATTGAAGTATCACGTTATACCGGATTTCCCGAGATGATGGATGGGCGGATAAAAACCCTCCATCCCAAAATCCATGGTGCCTTACTGGGAAAACGGGATAATGCAGAACACATGAAACAGATGAAAACCCACGGCATCGAGCCAATTGATTTGGTGGTGGTAAATCTTTATCCCTTTGAAAAAACTGTTGCCAAACCAGACTGCACCTTGGAAGAGGCGATCGAAAATATTGATATTGGTGGCCCTACTATGCTACGCTCATCAGCAAAAAACTATCATGATGTGGCAGTGGTGACTGACCCCCAGGATTATGAAAAAATAATCGAAGAGATGAAAAAATCTGGAGGCGCGCTTTCCTTGGAAACCCGTTTTCGTTTAGCCAAGAAAGTTTTTAAATTAACTTCTCACTATGATAAAGCGATCACCGAATATTTAGAAAAAGTTTAAAAGGTTTCCCTTTGTTGATAAGTGCAACGTTGGAGAAAAAATGAAAAAAATCCTTGTTATTGGAAGCGGAGGACGAGAACATACGATCGTCTGGAAACTCTCTTCCAGCCCCAAAATAGGTAAGATTTTCTGCGCACCGGGAAATGCCGGGATTTCCCGGCAGGCCCAGTGTATTCCTATAAGTGCGGAAGACATATCCGGCTTAGCCAATTTTGCCGAAAAAGAATCGATTGATCTTACGGTCGTTGGACCGGAAGCGCCACTTACGATGGGAATTGTTGACTTCTTCCAAAAACGCGGCCTCACTATTTGTGGTCCCAGCGCTCAAGCAGCGGAATTAGAGGGCAGTAAAGCTTTTGCCAAGGAATTTATGAAAAAATATAATATTCCTACTGCTGACCATACGACCTTCTCATCTCCGGAACAAGCAAAGAAGCATGTCAAGGAGCGAGGCACTCCTTTAGTGGTTAAAGCTGATGGTCTGGCGGCAGGAAAGGGAGTAATCCTGGCGATGACTGAAAAAGAAGCGCTCGATGCAATCGATTCAATAATGATCAAAAAGGATTTTGGAACTGCGGGTAATAAAGTGGTTATTGAAGAATTACTCCGGGGTGAAGAAGCCTCTTTCCTGGCTTTTACGGATGGGGAAACCGTTGTCCCCATGCCCTCCTCCCAGGACCACAAAGCAATCTATGATGGCGATCAAGGCCCCAATACCGGAGGGATGGGGGCCTACTCTCCTGCTCCCGTGGTAACGCCAGAGATAAGCGAAAAAGTAATGAAAAAAATAATGATCCCAACTATTAAGGGGATGGCTGCGGAAGGCAGAAAATACAGGGGAATTCTTTATGCAGGCCTGATGATTGATAAAGGGGAACCCTGGGTGCTTGAATTTAATACCCGGTTTGGAGATCCTGAGACACAACCCCTGCTGGTAAGAATGAAAAGCGATCTCCTTCCTGTGTTGGAAGCCACGATCACGGGCAACCTGCGGGAAATTAAAATCGAATGGGATGCGAGACCAGCAGTCTGTGTTGTCATGGCATCATCCGGTTACCCCGGAACATACGAAAAGGGGAAAATAATTTCCGGACTGGAGGCAGCCGAACAAGTAAAAGAGGCTTTTGTTTTTCATGCAGGCACTGCCTGGAAAAACGGAAACATAGTAACGAATGGAGGAAGGGTACTGGGAGTCACTGCTCTTGGAGACACCATCCGAGAGGCTATTAACCAGGCATATAAAGCAGTATCAACGATCGCCTGGGAAGGTGCTTATTATCGGAAAGACATTGGTAGCAAGGCGCTTAAAAGGAAATGATCCTCACGGAAGATATTTTTTCATTTAAGACGCTGGTAAACCCCGTTAGAAAATTTTCTAATGGGATTTACCCATGTAAAAAAGCGTAAGAATCTTTAGCCTTACCTTGCGCTTCTTCACCCTGTTAGATATTTGATGTCTAATAGGGCATTTCTAACGGGGTAAACTAAAAAACGGTTATAACCATGAAAGAAAAAAAGTGGATTGAAGAGCGAAAATCGGTTTTACTCAAGGACCTCATCCAGCAGATGCTTTTGACCAGACTATTTTTTAATGACCTTTATGACCATTACAAAAAATCTGGCCACTTCGCTTTCAAAGATTTAGAACTCTGGATTGGAACCGAAAACAATAAAGGGTCTCTGTGGAATTTGAAAGACAGCTCCCATGTTCTTTTTCGCGAGAATATCTCCAAACAACGTTTCTACGAAAATATATTCGACTGGACCCTCGGTTCAATTTTCCATGAAGGAATGAAGTTAAAAGAAGATGTTTATATTATGGAAGTTTATCGAAAGTGGGGAAATGTCTTTACCGAAAGCAAAAACATTCCTGACGATGTAAATCTCGCGGAGTTGTGCGAGGAATATAAAACGATAATAAAAAGAGCGCAAGAGAGTATCGCTCAAGAAATAGATAGTCTCCGGTACCTTTTTACTAAAGCGATGGACCAACTTCAAAAAATCATCATTCAGAACAAAAATGATGGGTTGCTCATCCGTTTTTTAGTAGAAGCGGAAGACCAGTTTGATCGTGTTTATGGTGAAGGATCACTAAAATCTTTTTTTGAAAGCATCTATGACCGGGGCTTAATTGATGCTTACCTTAAGGTGGGGAAAAATTATCGAGAAGGGGGTTGGTATCACGAGGCATTAAGGGTTTTAACGAGAGCGTTAAGCCTAAGCCCCCAACATAAAGAAATTAAAAAAGAGTATGAACTAATCCAGAAAAAACTGGAGTCAGAAGGATAAATAAGTTTTTCTTTTAACAATTATCATAATACTTGAGGTGCCATGGAAAAAAAATTAGTCAGTATCGTAATGGGAAGCGCTTCTGATATGCCGGTCATGGAAGAAGCGATTAAAATGCTCAAGGAATTAAAAATTGGCTTTGAGGTCATGGTAACCTCAGCCCATCGTTCCCCTGAGCGAACATCTCAATACGCCCGCAGTGCTTCGGATCAGGGAATAGAGGTAATCATCGCTGGAGCTGGTCATGCTGCCCATCTTGCGGGGGTGATCGCAAGCAATACCTGTCTGCCCATTATTGGTGTTCCGATAGATTCGTCATCCTTAAACGGCCTTGACGCTTTGCTTTCCACGGTTCAGATGCCCCCTGGGGTTCCCGTGGCTACCATGGCGATCGGTAAAGCAGGGGCAAAAAACGCCGCTCTTTTTGCCGCTCAGATTTTAGCAAACAAGTACTCAGAAATAAAAAAAGAGATTGAAGATTATCGAAAAAGACTGCTGGCGGAATTAGAGGAAAAGTCAAAAAAAATTGAAAAAGAATATGAATAAACCCCGTTAGAAGAATTCACACGAGGCGTTTACCCCGTGCTCTTCACCCAGTTAGATATTTGATATTTAACCGGGCAAGCAGGATATTTCTAACGGGGTAAATGATTGTTACTTTCCCATAATGTCCTTTGTGGCTGGGTTTTTGAAAAACATCGAGGTTTTGAATTTAATCACGCTTCTTTTTTGGGAAGAGCTTTTTCAAGGGCAAGGATTGCATTCTTTAATTCAGAAAATTTCTCAAGGGAAATAGTTATTCCCTTTTTTGTGGGGCGCATTTCCTCTCCATCATCAGGACGGTAGTAAACTCTCAGATCAATAAGGTCTTTCCCTTTAAAATTTGTTAGAGAAATTCTAACTTCTTCAAACGAATTTTTTTCAAAGCTGGCAATTACTTCACTCATTTCTTGCAGCCCCCTATTTAATCTTCATAAATTTTAACTAACTGGGATCTTGTATATTTTTCGATTCTTCGCATCGATAAGATAATTGGTTCGGATTATATATATAACTCATAAACCACTGTCAAGAAATTACTCAAAAAACATTTTAATCTCTGAAAAAATCTTATATAATTTATTAGTTATACCAAGTTGCATTCAAAAGCAGATCGAGGCGACGACGAGTAATCGACGCAGACGTACGTTTTAGTACGTCGAGGAGTATGACGAGGAGACAACAAAGATATGCAAATGAAGGCGACTTGGTATTAGATGTGCCCGAGTAGCCAACCAATAATCAAAAGTATAAAATAATTTGTTTTCAGGTACCTCATGATCCGGATATTAATGGTAGATAACTACGATTCTTTCACGTATAATTTGGTCCAACTCATCATGAGCAATGCCTCGGTAGAAATGAAGGTTAATCGGAATGACCAATTGGACTTAAACTCTATCAACGATTTTGCCCCCGATGGCATTGTAATCTCACCAGGCCCAAAAGCACCTAAAGATGCCGGGCTTTCTAAACATATAATAAGAATGTTCAGCGACAAAGTGCCCATTTTGGGGGTGTGTCTCGGGATGCAATGTATAAATGAAGTTTTTGGCGGAGAAACTCGGGAAGCAGATCTACCGGTCCATGGAAAAACAAGTCTTATTTACCATAATTATAAAAATCTCTTTCTTCATCTTCACAACCCCTTAAAAGTAGCCCGGTACCACTCACTCATCATTGATAAGATCCCCTCGTGTTTAGAGATTGACGCCTTTACCGAGCAGGGGAATATCCCCATGGCCATTCACCATAAAAAATATCCGGTTTTCGGGGTGCAGTTCCATCCTGAGTCTTTTTTGACCGAGGGAGGGAGAACAATAATTAAAAATTTTTTAACTTTTTTAACGGCATGAACCTTTCTAAAATCTTCCCCTCCGTAAAATCCTTTCGCCAAAAAACGCTCGATCACTTTATTGATCCGGAATTGATATTTTCCCAGGTGGGGCGAAAGACCTACTCTGCCCTCCTGTGTGGGAAGGGAAACCGTGATAATGCTCACTATGCCTATATCGGCATCAACCCTTTTCTTAAAGTCAAACACAATGGAACTAAGGCTACGGTGAACTTTCATAACAGGGACGCAAGCCTTGCTGGTGATCCTTTTCACCTCCTTGGGGAAGCTCTCAATTTTTACCCCTTGAAAACTTACCCGTAGGACGGTCGAACCAAGCGTTGCACGGCGACGCGGTAAACCGCTCCCGTGAACGCCATCGATGGCTCGGACGCTTCGCGCCGCGCCATCGGCGCTGCTGATTGCCATCCGCTTTTGTCCTGGCGCTTCGCGCCAGTCCATCAAGCGGCTGCAGCGGGCAGCCGTCCCCGCGAGCAAGCTCGCGTGTACGTCAGCCGCTGATCCGCAGCGCCGTTAGATCCATCATTTCAAGCGCAAATCCTCAAAATATTTCATCCACCATAGGTGCTGACTTGTAACTCAGATAAGGCCCATTTAACCAGATTATCAAATTAAAAGTACGCATGAACCGGATGAACCGAAAATATAATGGCTCCCCCTGCGCATCGGGGGTGGAACATAGTCATAGCCAACCGGACCAAAACCGTGATACAAGAAGCTCATGGGCATCCCATGAGGAGGCGGAGAAGGGACCATGAAATCTTCCGATTTATTGATCATCCTCCGGCATTATTGCCGGACGTTGCGGGAAGTTCTCTACGGATTCACCGCATACGAAATGGACGTTTCCCTGCGGAAGGAGAGGGGAACTCTCAATCATTATTTCACGCTGATCATCTTCGGCGATCTTCTCGGCCTGCCCTTGCTCCCGCCTTACTACACGTTGAGGCTCCTGCCCCATATCTTCCCGGAGCTGAAGGCGTGGAAACGGAGCATGCTGCGGGAGCGGGACCTGATGGATAAAGCGACCGACCTGTAGAGGGTGCGGCGATCATCGCGCTGAGTCCCTACGCCGCAATAAGCCTGACTGCGAAAGCAGTATCGAAACTTGAACACACTGGATTCCGTACCCAGTGCGGAATGAGCAGGCGTAATTGACTCTTTACGATGCCGCCAAAGAAAAAGGCCGGACGATCCGTCCGGCCTTTTTCTTGACGGGCGAGGAGTTCCTATTTCTCGGGGACGAAGAGGTAATCGATCGTCCGGTTGAGCATCTTCGCCCCCTTGATCTCCGTCTCGAGGAGCGGCGCGATCGCCCGGACGCGGTCGCCGAAGATCTCCCAGATCTCCTTCATGTGCTCTTCCTGCATCTGGATCCGGTTCTTGACGAAGTCGATGGTGTCCGCGCCGGTCTGCTCCTTCTGGATCAGGCCGTTGACGATGACGCCCCCCACGGGGATCCCGAATTCATGGAACCAGTTGATGAACCGGGTGATGACGGCGATGGGAAGGCTCTCCGGCAGCGTGACGAAGAAGAAGGCGGTGAGCGCCTCGTCCTTGAGGAGCTCCGCCGCCTTGCCCATCCGGTTCTTGAAGGCGAGCAGGTCGTCCATGAGCGGATCCGACTCCTTTTTCTTCGTGTAGGAGAGCAGCTCCCGGAGGGACTTCGCCTCCTCCCGGCTCTTGAGCATCTTGTCCACCCAGAGGGAGTAGACCTTCGACATCCCCAGGAGCCGCCGGGCGTTGGCCGTCGGGGCGGTGTCGAAGACGTAGAAGTCGTATTCGTCCTTGAACATCAGATCGACCATGTTCTCGAACATCGCCGATTCCTCGAAGGCCGGGTTCATCGTGGCCGACTCGACGAAGTCGTCGGCCTTGGTCGTGATGTCGGCGAACTTGAGGAACCAGTTCATCTTTTTGCGGATCTCGTTTTTGGACCGCTCGATCGTGTCCTTGGTGTCGATCTCGAAGGCGTAGCAGTTCTGCTCGTCGCAGACGACGGCCGCCTTGCCGAAGACGTCCTGCTCCAGGAGGCTGGAGAGGCTGTGGACGGGATTGGTCGAGGCCAGGAGCGTCTTTTTCCCCTGCTTGGCGGCCCACAACGCCGCCGTTCCCGCCATGACCGTCTTGCCCACGCCCCCCTTGCCGCCGAAGAAGATGTACTTCATCCGCGGGTGGTCCTTCATGTACTGGGTCATGCTGATCGTGATCTGATCCACGGTTATCCTCCTCAAACGCTGTACTCCGTTAGAAATTTCCGAACATTCCCTTCGCCACCTTCTCGATCATATCGAGACCGGTCACGTCCCGTTCCATCTCGGGGACCCGGGCGAGGATCTCCTTCCCGAACCGGTTGTCGATGACCTTGAGGTAGTGCTCCTGCATGGTGATCCGGTTCTTGAGATACTCGGGGATGTTCTGATCCTTGAGCTCCGCGGGCAGGACCCGGTTGATGATGTAGCCGGAGAGCGGCACGTCGAACTTGGCGAAGAGTTCCGCCGCCTTCAGCGTATCGCTGATGATCATCTCCTCCGCGGTGAGGACGAAGAAGAAGGCCGTCATCTTCTTGTCGGTGAGGATCCGCGAGGACTTGTTGATCCGGTCCTTGATGTAGAGGAGTTCGTTGAGGATGGCGTCCTCGTCGAGTTCCTCCTTGTCCCGGCGGATGACCGCGGCCACCTGGTCGTACTCCCGCATCTGCTGCCGGAGCCCCGTGATGTTGTCGATCCAACTGTCGTAGACCGAGGCCATGCTGAGGTAATAGAGC
>CAVTQE010000060.1:0-41392 GCA_963736755.1 uncultured delta proteobacterium
CAATCATTCAAAATTTATGGAACACGACCCGGATTATGATTTGTTTTTGAAAGCAATAAAGACAAAAGGCTGGGACCACCATATACGGTTATTCCAGCCATTTTGTTTTTGAGGAGCAGGACAATATGAGGGTGGAAGTATTATGCAGATTTTTTAAAAACTCTGTTTTTCACTGCTTTTTTTAAATCCTTGGGGTCAGCACTTGATATTAAAACCAATAATGCAGTGAAACCTATCAAAACTATTCCTAATCCTAAATCCATGGTATTTCCCTTTTGCTATAACCTATAACAATTAAAAACTAAAATCTCTCTTTTCCCTAAATTTTGATTGTTTTCTTGTGACTGTTTTACAGTAATTAATGTAAATAGTTTCCTTGAGGAAGAGAATTGTTTCATAATTCTCTTCCTGTGTTGTTTTATATTGAAAAATTGCAACAAAAAATATATACAATAATAATGCCAGAAAAATTTAAATTACAATATATTAATATTATTTAATATTTTTTTATAAATCATTTTTATTTTAAAAGCAAATTAGTTTCTAAACTGCAACATTTTAATTAATATATTGTAATTTAATAGTAAATTTTAATATACAAATTTGCGACTAAGTTGCATAAATAAAACTAACTCAAAATTACTTTAGAATTTTTTATTTTCTTTTAGTTTTTAATTATATTTTTCATGCAATAAATTTAAGCTTTTTTATTTATGGAAAACATAAAATGAAGACCGTTGAGGTTGATATTGTTTTTTTTTCCCGGACAGGAAATACCAGGGTGGTGGTTGAGGAAATCTTTCAAGCACTTGTGAAGAGTTCGGATGTCAACCTTATCGAAATTAAAACCAAAACAAATTATCCTTATTTTTTTTGGCTTTTATTATCATTTCTGCCCAATTTTGGGGTTAAAATTGTGGGTAACGATGTTACTGTTACTTCAGACTTAGTTTTTATTTGCTTCCCCAAATGGACCATAAACTGCCCCCCAGTAACCGCATTCTTGAGACAGGGTAATTTAACCGAAAAAATGGTTTATTTAGTTATTACCTATGGCGGGTTTGATGAGAAACGGTATGCTGAAGCTTATAAAGAAAAAATCAAAAAATTATGTAAGGAAGTTAAAGGAGTCCTGCTGGTGAAAAGGAGTGAAATAAAAAAAAAGAATTTAGGTGAAATAAGGGATTGGCTTGCAAGGGTGTTGTAGGAGTTTAATATTCAAAAAAGACGGAAAAATTATGCATCCCACTGTCTTTTTTTAAGGTGGTTGAGTGTTGATTTTTTTTTGTAAAGACTTTGTTTTTTTCTCTGTGTTACATTAGGTTGGTTGACTTTTGTCCAGCATTATTATAAAGAAATTAATATCGAACAGCATTAGTTACATTCTGCCAATCTTTATCGTTTACCAGCGTGCAAGAAGCAAATCTAACAGCCGTCCCCGATAAAGAGAGGAAGTACTTTAATTGTTTGAAGGGTGCGCTTAACTTAAGCGGACTAACAAATATGAGAAAAGACGCTAAGACAATAGATTTTAATGTCGTTCTGCAAAATCCGTTTCCCCCCTATCGGACTGTCCTTGATCAGATAAAACCTATTTTGCTCGCAGAAAAGATTTTGGGTGTACTTTTTATAGATTGCGCTGAATTAAGATGGATTGAGCAATTTTATGGGCGGCATATGTACGCGCATATAATAGATGTGTTTATTGAGGCCACAAAAAACCTTGCGGGAACAATGATCCGGCACGAAGATATTATTACTTCTAATTATCCTAACCAAGACCAGTTCTTTATTTTTCTTTCACCGAAACGAGCTGATCGAAAATTTTATTCCACTGACCTGGAGGAGATGGCTATACGAGTAAAGAAGCATTTAAACGAGGCAATAAAAAAGGAGGTTTCAGGCGCAGTCACCGGAAAGACGCTTGTCCAGGTGGGGTTTGCGACGGTTCTTTATAATTCCATGGTCGATGTAGAGCGGCAGATAGATACATTGATTGAAGATTCAAAGAAAGTGGCTGAGTTTCTGAAGTTCCTGACAAAAACGAGAAACAAGGAGAAATTGAAAGAGCTTATTTTAAAGGAAGCAATCCTCACTGTTTACCAGCCGATTGTTGAGTTGGAAAGATTATCAACCATAGGATTCGAAGCTTTGACAAGGGGACCGAAAGGGACGGTATTCGAAAGTCCTTACATGCTTTTTGAGATTGCCAGGGAACTCGACATGGGCTTTGAACTTGATAGTCTCTGTCGGAAATCTGCATTTTTACATGCAGAAAACATGGATAAAAATCATCTGATTTTTGTAAATTCGCAGCCAGGCAGTATAGCTGATCCTGAGTTTAAAGGGGGATACCTAAGAAAATTTCTTCAGGATTTAAATATAACGCCGGAAAATATTGTGTTTGAAATTAATGAAAGGGAAGCGATAACTAATTGGGATATTTTTGAAAAAAGTTTGGCGTATTATTTGAACCTTGGGTGTTCGGTCGCATTAGATGATGCAGGCGCTGGATACTCAAGTTTTGAAACAATTCTCAAGATTAGGCCTAACTATATTAAGATTGATATGGGCATCATTCGCGATGTTCAGACAGATATAGTTAAACAGGAAATTGTAAAGTCATTGGTTGCTATTAACAATTCGCTTAACGCTGTTATCATTGCCGAGGGAATACAAAGCATTGAAGAATGCAGGACCTTAAAAGAACTTGGTGTTACCCACGGGCAGGGTTTTTTGTTCGCAAAACCGGGCGTCGCTTTCCCGGTTGTTGATTCGGAAAAACTGTTAGCGACAATAAAGAAAAAAGATTAGGCAAGGTTTTCTGTGGAATTTTACGAACGAGATGTGACATCTGGAATGTGTGAAAAGAAACCGGGGGAATGAATCATTCCCCCGGTTTCTTTCTTTATTTTTTGGGCTTATGGATAACTTTTTCTACTAAATCAGGAAAAGGTGTAAGGTTTGCCAGTTGACGGCGATATTCAAAGTAATCCATTTCTCTTTCGCCGGTTATTTTTTGGGTGTTGAATGCGTTGAAACCAAGGAATGCTTCAGCATTCATGTTTGCTCCGAGCCAGTAGAGCTGGTACTGTTTTTCCAAATCCCAGAAAAATTTCTTGCGCATCCTAACGCTTTCAATAGTGGTCATGAGGCAGAGGTAGGTAGTGTGCGCTAATGTCCAGACCATTTGATTGACATAGTCATCAAGTAAGGTCCAATCGGTTTTAAGGTTCTTCAGTTCTTCCTGGGCTTTTTTAAATTCAGCGCCTTTTTTCAATTCTCCGTAAACAATCTCGCCATTTTCGGCAAATTTATCGGTAATGACCCGGGGATCGCGAATCCACTCACCCTTGGCATCCTTTTTGATGGGAAGTGCCTTGCTGATTAAACCCAGTCGCTCCATCTTAGCGGCACTCCACTGCTCATTGGAGCAGGATTGCCACATAGCTTGTTCCATAGATAGATTCCACGGGAGAAAGTTGGTTGAACCGCCAGTTGGGGTCGAACCATGTCTTGTCCCGGCCTGACCAAACATGGCAGTATCCGCGGCTACGGTAAAGTCGCAGGCCTGTCCGATTTCTTGGCCACCCGCAATCCTCATTCCGTTGCAACGACAGATTACCGGCTTGCGGGCTTTTAAAACCGCATCAATCATCCCGGAGAAAAGATCCATGTACTGCACATATTCCATTGGTCTCAGGGTATAGTATTCGGCGTACTCTTTTACGTTTCCTCCGGTACAGAAAGCCCGGTCTCCTACGGAGGTAAAAATTATTGCTACCACATCGCGGTCCATAGAAGCCTTATGCATTCCTGCGGTAACACCTTTAATCATCTGGGTGGTATAAGAACCGTACTGAGCCGGATTGTTGAGGGTAATCCAAGCGGTGGTAAGGTCTTTTATTTTCTCGCCGCTCTCTGGATTGGTGAGGGGCTTTTTTTCATACATGGTGCATGGGGCTTCGGTACCGAAATGTTCATCCCCAAATAATTGATGACTTTTTGCTTCATTATCTCGTGGGAGCCAATCAAGTATCATACACTACCTCCTTATTTTATTCGTTTGTTTTTCTTAAAAAATGGTAACGCAGTACTTAAATACGAAACCATCTATATTGATTTCTTTAACCGGGATTGACCTTATAATACATCGAAATTAAAGTGAATTTAGTCTGAAGAAAAATCCACTTTTGGTAAGCAACTTGAAGTATACGAAATCAGATTATGGTTAAAATTTATTGCCAAAGCTATATGATAGCAATACCTGTTTTGTCAAGTTTTTTTAAAAAAAATGTTTTTAGAAAAAATTTGTCCCAAGGTAATGATTTTACCCTCCGTCTTGTCTTGGCAAAAAAAGAGCGATTGGTTATGGCCTTGCGTAAACATAGAAGGTTTGGAATGTTGCAAAATCAATTGTCACGTAGTGAGAATACCGAAATCCACAAAAAGTGCTCACAATCCTGATCCCTCATGCTCCTATGCTCCCGTATTTTCCCATAATGCATCTCTAAGTCCTGAGGTTCTTTCAATTCGTGATGAAATCGCGGTCCGGAATACTTCTTCTTTTCCCCAGATTTCAACTCTTTTTTTTGCCCGGGTAATTGCAGTATAAATGAGTTCTCGGGTTAATACAGGGCTGGGGGTATCCGGCAGAATTACAAGTATTTCATCAAACTCCGAACCCTGACTTTTGTGGATGGTCAATGCATAAACAGTTTCGTGTTCCGGAAGCCGGAGGAGGGTGAATTTTCTGATATTCCCATCCGAGGTGGGGAAAAATGCGCGAAGTTCATTAGAATTCTCTGAATCCGGCAGAACGATTCCCACGTCACCATTAAAAAGCCTCAAACTATAGTCATTGTGGGTTATCATGAGGGGACGGCCGGAATACCATTTTTGGTGAAGGGCAATAAGTTTTTCTTTTCTCAGGAGTTGCTCAACTAAAAAATTTAAATACCTTACGCCATAAGGACCTTCTCTCAGAGCGCAGAGTATCCGGTGCTGTTCAAACAAGGCAAGAGCGTTTTTCGAGTCTTGGGTTTTTAGATACTTTCCCAATCCACTGAGAAGTTTGTTTTTTAAATGTAAAGGCAAATCTTTGAGTGTGGGTAAGGTTTTCCAGTTGATTGCCGGATAGCGCTCGTTTTTCAAAAGAGAAAGGGCACGATTACTGTCACCATCATTTACTGCCTCACTGAGCTCACCGATACCGCTTTCTTTTTCAAAGCGGTAACTTTTTTGTAAATATACGATCGAATCCTGAATACCTGATACCAAGTCGCCTTCATGTGCATATCTTTGTTGTCTCCTCTCATACTCCTCGACGTACTAAAACGTACGCCTGCGTCGATTCCTCGTCGTCGCCTCGATCTGCTTTTGAATGCAACTTGGTATGAGTTCGCTTCACTGTGGGAGGGGATAACTATGTTAACTTTTTTGAGTGTGTCACGATGAGATCGGGAAAAGCTATGCACTTCACCTGTATCGCAGATATCTCCCAGCACTGAACCGGGCTCGACTGATGCCAATTGGTCCTTATCCCCCAAAAGAATCATCCATGCATTGAGAGGTACGGCATCATGCACTTTAGCCATCAGAGAAAGGGATACCATGGATACTTCATCAATAACGATCACATCAACGGGGAGCTGGTTTTCAGCGTTATAACGGAAATAGGGTGAACCAGGAATGCTTCCCAGTAACCGGTGGACGGTGGAGGCCTCATCCGGGATAGCTTTTTTAATACTTTCCGAACAGGTTAAAACTTTTTTGGTATTTTTAATGGCTTCTTGGAGCCGCGCGGCACCTTTACCGGTTGGCGCGGTAAGGACGATGCGCAGTTTTTTGTTTTTTGTCTGTTCTAAAAGTAAGGTTAGGATTTTTACTACGGTGAAGGTCTTTCCGGTTCCTGGCCCCCCGGAAATAACTGAAAACTTTTTTAACACTGAGGTCGCTGCTGCCACCTTTTGCCAATCAGGATCGGGGTCTTGGTTTTTTTGAAAAAGCCGGTCAAGACCTTCGGCAAGCAGATTAATATCCACGCCGTCAGCATTTTGTTTAGCTCGATTTCTGATTCCTTCCGCTAATTTTTTTTCATATTCCCAATAACGAAAAAGATAAAGTCTCGATTTATCATCCAGGATGAGCGGCATAAACTCACCGGGTTTCCCCACCACCGTGCTTTGTTCCAGAATTTTTCGCCAGAATAAAAGCTCTGGACAAACGCACAGTGCGTCACCATTTTCTTTGAGTAATGGTTTCCCGGCCAGGGAGGAAAGATCAAGGCAGGTATGGCCTTCTACCGTGAATTTGCTAACCAGTGCCGCAGCCAAGAAAAGTTCCGGATTGGCAACACCGGAAAGCCGGGTCATAAAAGAAGCAAAATGGAAATCCAGCGATGTCAGTATATTTTTATCACAAAGAAGGCGTAGATCGTCAGGGTTCATCCCGTCACTTATCGTTACGAAAAGGTTATGAGATTTTGACTCAATCCATGGATTAGTTTTTCCGAGGGCCGGGTGTGGTATATCCCAAACGCCGAACCTTTTTCTGGATCAATGCCCCGTAAAAAAAGATAAAAAACTCCTCCAAAATGTTTTTCATAGCGGTAGTTGGATACTTGTTTGCTCAGATATTTATCCAATGCCACTGTATAAAGAAGGTATTGAAGGTGGTAATATTCCTCAGACATAACTGTGGTGAGCTTTTTGTGGTGATAGTCCTCAACGTTAGTTCCGAGGAAATTTGATTTCCAGTCGATCACGTAAAACGAATCTTGGAACTGGAAGACGAGATCAATAAAGCCCCTCATAAAACCTCGGGCAGGAGCAAAGCGGAGGTTTTCGATTTGTTCAGGAAAGTCTCTTGGGAGGTTCTCGTTACCGTATTTTAAAAATATATTTTTCAGTTTTTCGGATGAAAGAGTTTGTAAAGGAAAATAAAACTCCAGTTCACTTACCTTCTTGCTTGCCGGCATTGAAGAGAGGGTAAGGTCTTTTTGATCAGGATGAAAAGGAACAGAGAGAACCTTTTTAATCATATCAAAAATAGTCTCCTGCCAGCTTATGTCAAAACCATACAGAATTAGTTTTTCAGCTACCAATGTTTTTATTACCGCATCGTCCTTTTCAGTAAAATCAAGATGCTCAAATAGGTCATGCATAAAGGACCCTGCTTTAGCCCCCCGTGGAAAAGCGAAAATGCCGGCTGGTTCTTTTTCGGGAATTCTTTCGCTTTGAATTTTCTGATCATAATCAGGAAGCTCAGGAAAAGAATAGATCTGAGATTCAAGGAGCGGTTGCTTCTCGGTCGCCAAAGACGAAAAACTCGAAATTTTCCAGCTTCGATCAATATGTCCGGAAAATAGTCTTAACGATAGTTTTTCGTTTTCCTCCTTGAATGGCATGTATCCGATAGTGACTGGTTCGGGTATTTCGTGGATGCCTATAGCTCCCTGTGCTTCTGTTTCCAGGTTCTTCAATCCCTCTTTCATCTGATCATTCGTTAAGTCGTTAAACGAAGTTTCAATAGCATCAACAATATTTTTTTCGTCATTTTTTTCACCCAAGTGAAAAAGATAGGACATGGCTGAGGAACCTGCTTCATGAAAACGTCCCCAGACCATATAACAGCAGTTTCTTGCTCTGGTTAACGCCACATAGAGAAGTCTCAAATTTTCCGACAGAATTTCTTTTTCAGCTAAAGCGCGGTTTTCATTTTTGTGCTCCGAACCCAGGTCTAAGGTTAATTCCGCGTTGTCGTGAAAAACAAACGGTTCATTCGAATTCTTGATTTTTGATTTATCCCAGAGAAAGGGGCAGAAAACCACCGGGTACTCCAGCCCTTTGCTTTTATGGATGGTTACTATTTTAACGGCATACTCATCGGTCTCCAGGCGGAGTTGATGCTCTTCGAGACGGGGAAGCCCAGAATTGATCTGCTCCGAAAGCCATTTTGTAAGACCACCCATAGTGAGTTGTTTTTGGTGTTCCTCTTGATTGAGGACCTCAGCAAGGTGAAGCACATTCGTTAAACGACGTTCCCCGTCGGAAAATGATACAAGACGGACTCGCATCTTTTCATGAAAAAGCAGGTAACGAAACATGCTGAAAAAATTGTGCATACGCCATCGTGCATGGTACTCAGTGAATTTATTGAGACACGCTGTCCATTCAGCGTCATGAGCAAGTAAATTTTCAAGTTCTTCTCCCTGGATTCCGAGGATATCGGTTGTCAAGGCAGCTTTAATGAGTTTTTCATCATGCGGCTCGGCGATTCCTTCTAATATTCGCAAAAGCTCATACGCTTCTCGGGAATCAAAGAGGTTGCCGGTAGTATAAAGAACACTGGGGACTTTAAGTTCGCTGAGAACGTGTTGCATCAATACGGCCTCGCGGTTAGTTCTCACCAGAACAGCGATATCCTGCTCTTTAATCGGGCGTTGTCTAATAAAAGCCTGCTTTTCTTTTCCCTGATGGAGAAGGTCTACTATTTTTGCGCCTACAGCGCTTAAAATAAGCTCGCGAGCCTCTGATTTTTTAATAAATTTCCCCCTTTTGGTTAAACGATTGTTTTCCAGTTTCGCCGCATCAAGAAACCAGAGTTGCAAGGGTGGCTCAGGGATGCCGGCAATGATAAGTGGATCAGCTTCTTTATTTTTTGCCGCGGATGCCTCTTGGAATTTAATCCCCTCAAAGACAAATGGATCTTTAACGTGGGAGAAAATAGTATTAACCGCGTTAATCAGTTGGGGATCTGACCGCCAGTTCTCCTTGAGGGTAAATTTTGTTTCAACCTGGGAGATCGCATGCAGGTACGCGAAGATGTCTGCCCCGCGGAAACTATAAATTGCCTGTTTAGGATCACCAATAAGGAAAAGAATCCTCCCCTGGTTTTTAAAAATGTTATGAAAAATTTCATACTGGAGGGGATCGGTGTCCTGAAATTCATCAATTAAGGCGGCATGGTATTTAGCTCGAATTATTTTTGCCAGTTCTGCACCTGACTTATCTGCCAAGGCGTTTCGAAGTTTAACCAAAAGATCGTAGAAAGACTGCACGTTCCTTTTTTGTTTTTGCTTCCAAAGCGACTGGTGGAGAAAAGTAAAGAGAGAGGTTTTTAACCCGAGGAGGCGTTGCGTATAGGCGCAGGAAAGGGCCTCCAGCTTTTCTTTTAAAATTTCACAACGTTCAAAAAACGGGTGCTGAGGCGGTTCATGGTTTTTTTTCGTTGCTTGTTTAACTCCGCTCAGGGTGCACAGTTCAAACTGATCGAATAAGGTAAAGTTTTTATTGTCAGCATTAAAAAAATAATCTAAACCGATAATTAATTCGGGAACCTTAGAAACAGCCGATTGTTTAAAGCCGGTCTGATTGGCAAGAATTTTTTCTACGTCTGCTTTCGAGGACTGCCAGCTATCGCGGGCCGTATTAAAGGCTTCGTTAAACTCTTTTTCTTCCTGCGTGGTGTCAGGAATCGTTATCTGGGGTATAACCTTAAGCAGGGGTTTATCCGAAAATGTCCGTACCAGTTTGAGGAGATTTTCCGGAGTGCAGTGGTTATTCAAAGCGTAATGAATAAAAAGGGGTGAGGCATTATAAAAGTTGATGCGCCAGAAGTCATCGATAATGTCTTGCTTCAGGGCTTCCTCATCGGTAATAAGCTCAGTATCAAAAAGAAGACTGCTCTCAAAAGCGTGCTCCTTAAGCACTCTTTGGCAGAAACCATGGATAGTAAATATCGCGGCTTCATCAAAATCCCGCAGTGCTTCTTTGAGGCGTTTTAAACTCGACAGGGGATCAGGATATTGTTTGATGAGGCTATTCAGGAATTCATCGTCACTTTGACCTCGTGCAAATCCCTCGATTGCTTCCTTGAGCAGATTGCGAATTCTATCGTTAAGCTCTGCAGTTGCAGCTTTCGTAAAAGTAACGACCAGGATTTCGTCTACCAAAAGATTTTTTTCCAGTATCAGCCTTAAAAAAAGTCCTGCGATAGTAAAAGTCTTGCCGGTGCCGGCACTGGCTTCAATAAGGTTTATTCCCTCCAGAGGGTTTGCTAATAGATCGAAAGTTTTTCTATCATCCATAATATTCTCAGAGTTATGTCAGTTGTTTGTGGTTCAGTGGTCAGTTGTCAGTTTTAGGAAATTTGTCTCTAACAACCCACAACTATCAACTGACTTCTGACTTACTGACTCCTGACTCCTACCTCTCTCCTGGTTTCTAATCATCGGCTCAAAAATCTCCTTGGCAATCCTCCTGAATTCCGCATCAAGGGGATCACCCTTACCAAAACAGAGCTTGAAAGACGGTTCGAGACTTTCACCCCGATAATAATCGTCTCCTTCCCATTCATCCCGGGCTTTTTTCATTGCTTCTTCATCTAACATCTTTTTTTCAAGGATGGCATGGACATATCTCCACGAAGCTTCCGGAAAAAAGAGCAGGGGTTTTGAGAGGCCTTCCCAGTATTTTTTGATAAGGTCTAAAAGGATTTTGTTGCTTTCTTGCATTGGCGACAAAACCACCATTGTGTCTTCTCCGATAAAGGTACTTTTTTTTGGATACGATGCGCGCTCCACACTGTTGAGCACGAGGTGATAGATCCAAACCTTAAGGCGATCTTTTACTTTTACTTTCGTATAGCGGTATTGGATTAATCCCGATTCAAAGATGGTGTCTATTTTTCCGGAAAGCGTATAGTCGGCAATTTTCAGGTTAAACTCAACCGGGTCAAGAGGCGTTCCAATGATATAGGGTTTTATTGTATGAGCAAACCTCTCCACCTCCTCCCGTGACTTTTGGTAAAGGTATTCACCTACATTTCCCGGAGGTATTTTCCCGGATGCTTTTACTGCAGATAGATACTCAGTGAGGTCATCGTTCGCAAGGGTTTTTTGCAAGAGCGTCTGTTCAAACACGTACTTTTCAAGTCCTTTGAGATCAAAGGGTTCGCGCTCGCTTAAGACCGGAGTTTTTTCCTCAAGAAATATTCCTAACCGCAGGTTGAGAAAAAATTTAGCCGGATTAACAAAAAATTTAATCAGCGAAGGAAGCTCAATTTTTTTAAATTCCTCATCAGGCTGGGCGAGTCCCTGCGCTATAAAGGGTTGGGCATTTTTCGATGCGCCCCGTTCAGTGAGAGCAGCATCATAATTATCTTTCGAGAAACTCATGAGTCTTCCACCCTTTTTAAAATATGCTGGACTAAATGCCTGGAGCCGGTGTGTGATTAAAAGGTGATCTACGATATTTTTTTCGGAAATAGTAAAACCTTGTTCGATATAGTCCAGAAGTTCGCTTACGACTACAGAAGGCGGAATAATGCTGTTATCCTGAATGCTTTGGCCAACGTAGCTTATATAGAGTTTCTCCCGAGCAGAAAGGATGGCTTCCAGGAAAAGATAACGGTCATCGTTCCGACGGGATCGGTCCCCAGGCATTGGCTGTTGGGCAATGAGATCAAAACTTAGATGCCGTGACTCGCGGGGATACGCATCATTATTCATTCCCAAAAGGCAAATAACTTTAAAAGGGATACTTCGCATAGGCAGCATAGTGCAGAAGGTTACTCCTCCCGACATAAAACCAAACCCGAAACCTTCTTTTTCACAATACTTCTGAAGATACGATCGGATTATAGGAAGCTCAATTTTTTCATCAAAGCCTGATTTTTCCTGAATCGAAGCGAGACTGTTGATGATTGTCCGAATGAATAAAATTTCCCGCTCGGTTTTTTCATCGCCAAGGATAAATGCATCCAGTATCTGGAGAAGAACTTTGCCCCAGTCATTCAACGTGCGGGCCTGGTCAAGCGAGGTGATTGAAGATAAAAGCTTTTCAATAAATGATAAAAAATTTCCGAGTACACGAGCGGAACTATCTTCAACATGGTCATAGGGAAGAATAGTGTGAAAAGTTTTTTCCTCTTTACCTGGCAGGGCATAGCCTAAAATGAGGCGATTAAGACCAAACCTCCAGGTATTTTCAGAAAACGAAGGAAGTCCTATCTTTTCCCGGGTCGTTTCATCAATCCCCCATCTGATCCCGGTTTGCTCAACCCAGTGCTTAATGACATCTAAATCCGGTTCTTCTAAATCAACCGTGCGGTAGATAGAAGGTGATTCGAGAATGCTCATTACCTGTGATGCCCCAAAACGGCTCTCCTCAAGATCAAGGATAGAAAGAAAGGTCTTGATAACACTGCTTTCACTTTTTATGCTTTGATCAGCAATAGTGTGAGAAATTTTTTGCGCTTCATTTTCTGGGGTATCGAAAACCGCTTGAATAAATGGGGTATAAGGCTCAATATCCGGGGCCATAACTAAAATATCCCTGGGAAGTAATTCGGGCAAGTCTTCAAACATGGCCAACATACTATCATGAAGAATCTCAACTTCTCTCATAAGGCTGTGACAGGAGTGGATTTCAATGGAGCTATCAGTCTGGGCTATGCTTTGCTTTTCCTCAGGGCCTCTTTCGCGGAGGAAGAGGACGTCAGATTGAATGAAGGAAAGAAGGTCATGCCTGGTTGGTTCTTCAAAACATTCGTGTTCTTCAAGATCAAAGTTATACACTAAGTCGAAAAACTGTTTACCGAGGGTTCCCCAGGAAGCAAGGAGGCTATTTCCTTTTTCGAGGTAAAGAGTTTCCGTGGAAATCGTCTTTCTCGCTAATTTTCTTTCCAGCTTTCTTGCTTCCCGGTCCGAAACAATGTCTCCCCAATATTCCTGGCAGGGATTCATAAGAAAAAGAGTAATCGGGATTATTTTTGATAGGGCTGCAAATACTTCCATATGAAAAGGAGGTAAAGAAGATATTCCAAAAACTGCGATTCTCTCGGGGAGGTTATTTAATTCTGGTGTGTGTGTCCGAATCCTCTTAAAGAAATCTTCTCTCAGGGCGGTACGATGCGGTTTTCTTTCATCACGGATGAGCATTCTCCAGAGAAGTGCCTGCCAATGAGTTTCTTCGCCTTTTTCCCAATCGAGAATCATCTCTGGGCGAAATACCAGGTACTGGTCAAACGTATGGGCAATGCGTTCAGAAATCTGATAACATTTTAGGCTATCACGCTCTTTCCCCACATAGGCGTGGAGAGTTTCAAAACCCGGTTGCTTAAGACAATCAAGAAGATGTTTCATGATTTTCCAGGCCATGATTTTTGGTTGAAAGGGAGAATCCTCGACAAGATCAGGGGAAAAAACCCGGAAGATTTCATCAATCATGGTGTTAGGGAAGGGGAACCGACAATTAGCGCAGATTCCGTGATAACGGGCAAGCTCCATGGATATCCATCGTTCCATTCCTTTGCTTTGTACTAAGACCACTTCTTTTTTTAGAGGTGCGGAGAGGGGAGTTTGAAGTTCCTCGGCTAAATTTTGAACTAAGATTTCTAATCGGTTACTCACAAAAAGTTTTAAACCAGGCACCAAAGCACCTCTTTGAGGAAAGTCTTCCGGTATCTAAAGTAAAAAGGGTATAAAAAAGAGAGAGCTTGAATGAAAAACGACGTAATTATTATATTCAGGAATGGATTTACTTCAAGCAATAATATTACTTTATATTTTTTTCGGACGCATCAATGAGGATGATACAATCGATGATCCCGCTCAACCAAGGTAGTCAGATACGCGTAACAAAGAGCTGAGTATTCCGGGAAAGGCCGAAGATTAACCAAAAGTTATTTGCCGTTCTGAAAGAAAGGGGATCGTAAAGGCGATTCTTCTATAGTGATTTTTCCCGCAACTTTTTTGCTACTTCAGGTAATCCTAATCTTGCCAGGGTTTCGTATGTCGGCCAGCTTGTTTTTTTATCCCAGCCATTCGTATCATAAAATTCATCCAGCATCTTTTCGTGTCCCTCGTGGGTTATCAACTCGCCTTTATACATGCCGGTCTTAATCGGTTCATTCATATAGATAGCAGGGGGATAATCATCCTTTCGGGTAAAACCAGCGTGGAGCGTATTAAACGCTTTTTCTACGTTGTAGATTCTGCGTCCCATCTCCATTAATTGTTGCCCTGATATCTCCCGGCCGGTAGCTGCGGAAAGCGCTTCCGCGTATTCTTCGGGGCCGCAAAATTCAGGGGACAACCACCAGCTCGTGAAGTAACAAATCCCCAGCGCATCAACCGCTGCTTTGAAATGGCTGAACCAGGACACAAGCTTTCCTTTGCCATCGTAAACTGTCGGCGAATAAGCGGTTGCAACCCCAAAAAGTTTCTCACTAACGTCGGCAGGGATTTGGGGAAAAAACTCAGTACAGGGCGCTCCATCAAGATGTCTCCCTCCGCGAAGCGAGACCACATTACCAAATCCCCATCCTTTGCACGCCCTCAAGGCATCGAGGTTATCTTGTCCCTTCAGGGCGGTGCAATAATACTCAGAGCCTTTTCCTATTACTTCGGAAGCTTTTTTAGAGCCTTCGCCAAGCAACCTTCCAAAGCCTTCCCGAGTGGCAATTTTTCGGATGAGGGCAATCACTGCGGCATCATTTCCCCACGTCAAATCCAAGCCATCCGTATCCGCTTGAGTAAGGATTCCTTTTTCAAAGCACTCAAAAGCCCATGAAAGCACAACCGCTGTTTGGTCATTATCTAACCCCTGACGACTAATCATTTCGTAGGCCTTTAAAATATTTGAAGGGCTGCGCATATTTAATCGGGTGGCAAAAGCGTAGAAGGTATTATTTTCCGGGATACCCACGGTGAGTCCTTTATACGGTCCTTCATCCGCTTCCATGATATCCCGCGCGCATTGTATGGGGCATCCATAACAGGTGTTCCGGTGTTCACCCGTTTTTTTCCACCGGGAAAGACCCACACTTGAATTTTCTACATTTTCAAAGTGGTCATCCTGGGTATTTCTGTAGGGGTAGCCACATAAATTATTTACCGGCGTTATTAAGCTTCCGAAGGTACCATATTCTCTTAATGCTTTCGTTAAATCGGAATTTTCCAATTTGGAAAGTACTTTTTGTACAATCACTTTAAATCGGTCAGGATCAGCAAGCGGCACCTTCCCCGAACCCTTCACGGCAATCGCTTTAAGGTTTTTTGAACCCATGATCGCCCCGAGACCGCCGGAACCGGCTGCTCTTGTTCGATTGGTTACCATGATCGACAGGGGCACCAGGTTTTCTCCAGCACGACCTATTGCCGCAACTTTTATATGCGGGTCGGCTAATTCAGAGCGGATGATATCTTCGCTTTCCCACACGTCGGTACCCCAGATATGAGCGGCGCTTCTTACTTCAATATTTTCGTTAGTGATAAACAGATAAACGGGTTTTTCGGCCGTTCCCTCGACAACGATATAACTCCAGCCGGCTTGTTTCAGTTCTGAACCGAAGTATCCTCCCACATTAGACCAGTTGACACCGTTCGTGGAACAATTTTTTGATTCAATACTGAGACGAGCCGCGCCCGGGAAATGAGTACCGGTCAAAGGGCCGGCACAAAAAACGAGAATGCTTTCTGGATCGAGTGGTTTGATTTCAGATTTCATTTCATTCAAGAGAATCCAGGCACCTACTCCGCGACCGCCAATAAATCTTGCCTCATACTGTTCTGCGCATTCTTCTGATATTTTCTTTGTGGTTAAATTAATCCGTAATATTTTGCCGGAAATAATTCCCATGTTTTATCCTCCACTATTATCCTGTTAAGAATTTGCATAATCCTTGACAGCCTGCACCCGGAGTAGTCTATAAAGCCGAGGTAAAATAATTTACGCCATTACTCAGCCGTATAAACCCAAGCATAATTAATCGGACTGGCATTTAAAGAATTGATCGTGGGGTGGAGTAATTCATTTTTGAGTCTGAGCCAGTTGTAACCGGGTTTGAATTTTCTTAGTTTTCCTTCCTCAGGAGGAAGCGAGGAGGGGGTATGTTCGTAGATTGCCTCAGCGATCCCCACGTAAACATCATTGGCGGGGTAAAGATAAAAAGATTTAAACGTTTCCAGATCAATTTTTTCTTTCCGGGACAGGGCAGTAATTTGTTTGTCGGTCAGCTGAATAAGAAAAAATTTTGATACTCCCCGTTCGGAATATTTAATCAGGGAACGAATTTCAGCGCTGGAAACAAAAACGGTGGAGATATAATTCATTTTTTTTAATAACTGGGCAGCAATAAGGCCCGCTGTCCTTCTTCCTCCGGCACCATGGTGGCATCCGTAATATTCGAAAAGCTTATTTTGAAGAAGCCGTGCCTCCTTGTCTCCATTTTCATGGAGGCTGTTCTGAATATACTTGAGCCATTTGGCCAGATCCTCGGCAGCATCAGCTATGGGCCAGTCAATTTTTACGTGGAAGTGAGTGAGCGCGTATCGATTCTTTTTTTTTACGGTTGGGTCTTGTTGAATCAGAAGGGCATAATCGATAGAGATGAGATCTTCTATGAGCTCAAGAAAACGGGGGTTATCAAAGTAACGGAGGTTGTGATGAAAGGTTTTATAGAGGGGAAAGCTTGCCAGGTATTCCACATTTTTTTTGATCAGCTTATTTTCCGGGAAAAAACGGAGATGGTTTTTTAAATCAGGGCTGATTACACCTTCACAAAAGATGACCAGGAAGGTGTTAAATAATTCGGACTCCTTTTCAATTTTTTTTGATTTGGGTTTGAGCGCGCTTTTTTCCGGAAAACTATATTCTACGCCCTGCTCCAGATGCTTGTAAAGGGAATCAACCAGGGAGATTTTCATTAACCGTTTTTCAAGGTTATCCCTCAGGATATCATAAATTGACCGTCTGATTTTTTCGTAATAGCTGAGCCTTTCCCGGTATCTCCACATATAGTTGCTCCATTAGATAGCGAAGGGGGTTGTAATAATTTATAGTATACTCAGGATGGGGTTTGTCTTCAACAAATAAATGGTTAGTTTATAATTCTTACGAGCCGGAAAAGAGCAGGGATATAAAGGTAGGAAAACTTTTTTTTTTATGCTATAGAAATTCCAGATATTATCTTAATAATATTCAAATAATAAAGGCATGCAATTCATGAAGGATATATGTAATTTTCTTTTTGAAATCGGTATGTTGAAACGAACTCCACGAACGGGACTTCAATTTTTAGGCTCAGGAAAAGAGTCGGTAGCGGAACACTGTTTTCGGGTGATCATAATCGGCTACACCTTAGCAAAACTTAATCCCCAAGTTGATGAAAACAAGGTACTTAAAATGACGCTTTTGCATGATATCCTTGAGTCCCGGACCGGAGACCTTAATTATGTAAATAAAAAATACCTGAAAGTGGATGAGGAGAAAGCTGTTAACGAACTGGCAGCAACCCTTCCTTTTGGAGAAGAACTCAAGGCTCTGCTCAAGGAATTTCATGAGAAAAAAACAGCAGAGGCGCTCATTGCCAATGACGCTGACCAGTTGGAACTTATCATTATGCTCAAGGAATATGGTGACCTGGGGAATAAATATACGAATGATTGGATCGAATTTGCTCTCAAGCGTCTTTGCACTCCCCAGGCAAGAGAATTAGCGCAAACAATTCTTTCCACGGATAGTGCGGAATGGTGGTTTAAGGATAAAAGTGATTGGTGGATATGGGGAAAATAAAACAGACTATCGTTCGATCATACGTGAGAAATAAAAAAACAGTGAGGATGGTACTATGACTTCTTTAGAGAGATCTGACATAGCGCTCGCTTCCTATGCCATGCGAGATGATATAAGCCGGGGCCGAAGGTATGTGGAAGTTTTTAAGGATAACCGACCCGCTTTTGAGCGGGATCGGGACCGGATTATTCATTGCAGTGCGTTCAGGAGACTGGAATATAAAACTCAGGTATTTGTTAATCATGAGGGAGATTATTACCGCACCCGGCTTACGCATTCTTTAGAAGTCTCTCAGATTGCCCGCGCGATTGCCCGCAGGCTTAAGCTCAACGAGGAATTAACCGAAGCGATTGCCCTTGCTCATGACTTAGGTCATACTCCTTTTGGTCATTCGGGAGAATCAATTCTAAATGAGCTTATGAAAGACCATGGGGGATTTGAACACAACCTTCAAGGCCTCAGGGTAGTAGAAAAGCTGGAAGAGCGGTATCCTAATTTTAATGGCTTGAACTTAACCTGGGAAACCCGTGAAGGATTGGTTAAACACACCACGTCTCATGATAATACTAATCCTGAAAAGTTAAAGGAATATGAACCAGAGAGATTTCCCACGATAGAAGCTCAGCTAATAGATCTGGCGGATGAAATTGCTTATAATAATCATGATATTGATGATGGGCTCGAATCGGGCCTGCTTGAGGAAGAAGCCTTAAGAAATGAGGTAGACCTTTGGAAGGAAATGATAGAAATTACTGAAAAAAATTACCCCGGAATCAACAACCCCCAGAAAAAGTATTATGCCATAAGTCATCTCATCGGATACCTTATTTTAGATTTGGTCAATGAAACCGAAAGAAATATCTCCCGATTTAAGATCGAAACGCTTGAAGACGTTCGTAATGCCAAAGCGAGATTAGTTGCTTTTAGTTCTGACACCGCAAAAAAAAGTCAACAGTTGAAAAACTTTTTGCTGGAAAACCTGTATAACCATTATCGAGTCAAGCGGATGAGCAGTAAGGCGAAAATGGTGGTGGATGGGCTTTTCCGGGCCTACGTTGAAAACGCCATGCTTCTTCCAAAGAAGTATCAGAAAAAACTTGTGGAGGAATCTCAAGAGAGAATTATTTGTGACTATCTTGCCGGGATGACTGACCGGTATGCTCTTGAAGAATACAAAAAACTTTTTGATCCCTTTGCTAGCGTATAAGGAGGATATCTATGACTAAATCGGGACTATCTCATGTGCTTGCCTTTTTGGTAAGCCTGGTTGTGGGGAACGCGATCTTAATTTTATTGAAGACCTATCTTCCCTCAGGGTACGCTTTTTTTCTCCGGTTTGGCCAGGCGATAGCGCTTATATTTAAAATTTCTTATGACTCAAGAATCATGGCGGCTTTCGTAATCGCTACGCTGTTATCCTTTTTGATGGGAGTCCTTTTTTATAAACTTTTCAAACTGGGACGATAATTTTTACTATGGCAGCAAGTGAAATGAATTTATGAAAGGAGGGGAATAGAATGGTTGCGATTATTTTTTTAGGACTAATTTTTCTTGTGCTTGCATGGTTGATTGTCATTTATAACAATCTGGTGCGCCTGAGGAATATGTCGAAAGAGGGCTGGAGCGGGATTGAAGTCCAGCTTAAAAGAAGGGCTGATCTTATCCCCAACGTGGTTGAGGCGGTCAAGGGATATATGGGGCATGAGAGGAATCTTTTAAGTAACGTGACTGAACTTCGGGCTAAAAGTCAAAGCGCTCGTGAGATTGGTGATAAAAGCCGATTGGAAGGAGAGCTTTCCCGCGCTTTGGCGAATGTGTTTGCCGTGGCCGAAGGATATCCTGATTTAAAAGCGAACCAGAACTTTTTAGATCTCCAAAGCCAGCTTGGAAAAATTGAGGAAGAGATTCAACTGGCGCGTCGGTATTATAACGGAACCGTGCGGGAACTTAATATTAAGATTGAATCGTTTCCGAGCAACCTGGTGGCCGGATTTTTCAGGTTTACTCCGGCAGAGTTTTTTGAAATCGAAGATAAGGCTGATCAGGCAGTACCGAAGGTTACGTTCCCCCAGTAAACCCCGTTAAAAGGATTTCACACGGGATAAATCAAAGCTGCTCAAACAACCGGGATGAGCTATGAATAAAGGCAAGATCTATGCTTTTTTAGTGTTGGTTGTCTTTAGTCGTGGGGCTTGGTTTTGATGCCCACGCGGTTTCGGCTGAGGAAGAAAGGATCCTTGATTTCAAGAGTCACGTTCAGGTCCTGCGTGACGGGAGCGTGACTGTCACCGAAGATATCAAAGTGGTGGCTGCTGGGGATAAGATCAAACGGGGAATATTTCGAGACTTTCCCACGCAGTATCAAGACCGCTACGGCAATACCATTCGGGTAGGTTTTAATGTTATGAGTGTGCTTCGGGATGGTGTCCCTGATTCCTATCATATCGAAGAGCGGTCAAATGGGAAAAGGGTTTACATCGGGCGGAAGGACTTTTTTCTTCAACCGGGCACCTACACCTACACGATTACCTATAAAACCAATCATCAACTCGGCTACTTTAAAGATTTCGATGAGCTTTACTGGAATGTCACGGGGAACGGCTGGGATTTTGTGATTGAAGGAGCTGAGGCACTGGTAGAGCTTCCTCCGGGAACTGAGGTACTCAAAACCGCTGCCTATACCGGATACTCGGGCGCAAAAGGTCACGACTTTACCATTCGCGTTGACGAAGAGGGAATGATTAGATTCAACACCACCCGCCTCCTGCAACCGAAAGAAGGTTTCACGGTCGCGGTCGCCTGGCCCAAAGGGGTCGTAGCCGAGCCGAAGATCAATGAAAAAGTAGATTTTATTTTAAAAGAAAATTTAAGCATAAAAGCAGCGCTGATTGGCTTTATCCTGCTGGTTGGTTATTACTTTATCGTTTGGTTCCGGGTAGGACAAGACCCCGTGAAGGGAACCATTATCCCGCGCTTTTCTCCTCCCAAAGGATTTTCCCCGGAAGCGGTTCGCTTTGTTTTTCAGATGGGATATGATGATAAAGCATTCGCCGCGGCAGTGATAAACTTAGCGGTCAAGGGAGCCTTAACGATCCATGAGGATGCCGAAGGTGAATTTTCTCTCAAACGGACCGGCGCGATTGTGCCCACGCTCTCCCGGGGAGAACAAAAGATCATAGATAAGCTTTTTGGCTCCGTGGGGATGATAAAACTTACCAATCAAAATCACAAAGATTTTCAGGAAGCGATTTCCTCATTGCAAAACAGCCTCAAAATGACTTTTGAAAAATTGTATTTTTTGCGTAACTCCGGCTTTCTCGTGCCTGGTTTTATTATTACTCTTTTAACTTTGTTTGTTATGGTGATGACTGCTCGCGAAAAAGCTCTTGCAGCGTTTATGGGGGTTTGGCTTTCTGGTTGGACCGTGGCCTGCTTTTTTCTGGGATCCCGGGTTATCAGTGCCTGGAGAGCTGCCATAAACATGGGCGGCTTTAAGGCTTGGGGAAAGGCTCTGGGGCCAACCCTGTTTAGTGTGCCGTTTTTTGCCGGCGAAGTTTTTGCCCTGGGAGTTTTTTCATCCGCGGTTTCGCCTTTTGCTACGGTTTTATTTGTTTTCATTGTTTCGGTAAATATTCTGTTTCACTATCTGCTCAAGGCCCCGACGCGCACCGGGCGCGGCGTTATGGATGAAATCGAAGGTTTTAAGCTTTACCTCTCCATCGCGGAAAAAGAACGTTTCGCGATGCTGAATCCACCGGACAAGACCCCGGAGCTTTTCGAAAAATACTTGCCTTACGCGTTAGCGCTCGATGTTGAGAACCAATGGAATGAGCAGTTCGCCGGGGTGCTGGCCACGGCAACAGCTGAAGAAGGCCGTTACCACCCTGCCTGGTATCAGGGGAGTCGCCCGATGTCCCATGACATTACCGGGTTCGCCACTACTCTGAGCAGCTCTTTTACGTCGGCGATTTCTTCTTCCTCCACCGCGCCGGGTTCTTCCTCTGGTAGCGGTGGCGGGGGATCATCTGGTGGTGGCGGCGGTGGAGGAGGAGGGGGTGGGTGGTAAGCATTGACCGTAAACTATCATGAGAAAGAATTCGGTCAGGCTTGAGCGTGGTTTGGATAATTTAAAACAGGAGTAGCGACACAATGCCGAAGAAAATATTAGAGATTAAACTTTTACGATTAAAGCCGAAATCCGAGGGATTGAATTTTCCCCAGGTGCATAAAGATAGGGAAGCCTCAATCAACCCCAAGGAACCTTTCAACATAATCACCAAAAATTTTTATAGCGATAAAAATGTTATTTTGAGGGAGACTCTGTACAACAAGCGTAATCGCGTTCAGGTCGGTACTTCGGAAGTGGCGGCTGACTATGTTAAGCATTTTTTGCAAGGCATGATGACCGAAGAATTTTCCGATATCACCTGGCTGCGGGAAAAATTTTGGTTTACCAGCCCCATCGAATCTTTGGGTCAGGAGGTCAGGGAGACGGTTCATGATTTTCAGAAAAGCAATGTAACCTATCCCTTTAGAAATTTACGCCGTTTTGTCCAACCTCCTTTTGGGTATCTCAGTGAGGAAGAGGAAAGAGTTGAAAAGAGGAATATGTTTGGTTGGGTCTTTTTAGTAGGATTATCAGAGGAACAACTTCGGGAACGCATTCGCCATACTGACCGCAGGTATGATGTCATGAACAATCCCGACGGCCGAAAGAAATTTTATTTGGGAAACCTCTCGAGCCTCCATATCGGAAAGAAAAGTAACCTGAGGACAATGCTTCGCCGCTGCGTTTCCCAGGATTGGGGGACTGTGATTACCAGCGAGAATTCGAACGGTCTGAAAAAATTTAAATTTCGTCACAGTTCCGCCCAATTGCCCGGAGGGCCCGACTTGTTTCATCGGAATGGAAGGATTTTTGCTAAAAAATATCAGTTACCGTATGAGAGCGTGGAAGAGAAAATTTTGACCAGCACCATTATTTACCACCTCATTGGTATGTATTACCGGCCCGGAAGCAGAACCGACACGACAATCTCCTGCTCCCGTTCTTTGCCGGGCGTCACCGTTCTTTCCAAATATCAGGCCAATCAAATTATGGGCATGTACAAGGACGGTCTTCTCGCAGACCAATTCTTTTTTAGTAGATGTCAAGGATAGCTGTGTTGACAATATTGATAAGTCGTTTTTTATCGGTGAAAAGAAAAGCGGGGTGGTTTTAGCTGAGATTCAATACCATTTCAATGAAAAACAGTTTCGTGAATTTATTGATACGTTAGATGTCAAAGAAGAGATAGCGACTTATAAAGAACGATCGCGCTTCTCCGATGATTTTTATCACCACTTGATTGGGGTCATTGAGATTAAAGACCAGTTTCTGGTCAATCTCCAAAACCAGCCGTGGATAAAGAAGAGCTAAAAGTCCGGTCGGCAAAGAGGAATTGATAGTTACAATGAGCTAATGTTTTTCCCCTTTGCTGTGGATAGAATCAATTTCTTGATTTTTTAACTCCACCTCCTAAACACCTGGAAACTGACCTGAGCAACCAGAACAGGGGAAACAGGAGAATGATACTCCACCTAAAAAAACGATGTTCGCTTGAGGAAAAGTAGCCTGTTGTCCCTTTTTTGTCCTTAAGGCATCATTTACTCATGACGAAATAAAAATGTTACTTCTTTCGCCTATCAGAACTTTTTTCCTTTGACAAAGGAAGGTCATATAGATGTTGGGCAATCATTTTTAGATTTTAATCATGTTCGGTGGTGTCAAGGGCTGTCACCGGTCTTTCTTATTCCGGCATCCACTTTACCCTGGTATTTGGCGCTTGCCCCACTTGCATTGACAAACAGGGAATTTGTTAAGTAATATAAAGCTGGCATCTCACACATTAAAGGTATAAATTACCAGTATACATTAACTTTGTCCCCACCTCAAAAAAATATTAGTGACGATAACCGGAGAAGTGGGAGTCCAAGACGCTACATAGCTACAATCCGGTTGGTTTAAGCTTTAGTTCTATGCAAGGAGATCTTTAACTTGACGTCCCGCAGCAAGACCATTATCGGAAACCTGCCCCATTTGTGGGCGCGCCTCCGTGAAAACAGTCTATCGCAAAAGTGCGTTGGTGATGAGCCGCCGCTGCGATCGGAATTGTTCAGCGCCTCCCAGATGGAGCAGCACGGCAAGGCCCTGGCCGGTTCACACACGCTTGAGTCCGGGACCATATCCCCGAACAACTGCTGACACGGCTGGCTGAGAATGAAGAAGTCCTGATTGGAGCCTGCAATCTGCTGACGGCGGCGGTCAAGACGAACCGACGGATTGCGCCGGCCGGCGAATGGCTGCTCGACAATTTCTACCTGATCGAAGAACAGATTCGCACGGCCAAACGACACCTTCCAAAGGGATACAGCCGGGAGCTGCCGCGCTTGCTGAACGGCCCATCGGCCGGGCTCCCGCGCGTGTATGACATCGCGCTGGAGACGATCTCGCACGGCGATGGACGGGTGGATCCGGAAAGTCTCAGTCAGTTTCGTGGCAGCCTACCAGACGGTGACCGTCCTGAAGTTAGGCGAATTGTGGGCAATCCCTATCATGCTGCGTCTGGCACTTATCGAGAATCTCCGGCGCGTTGGGGCCCGGATCGCCGCCGACAGGATCGACCGAAACCGCGCCGACTACTGGGCGGACCAGATGACGGAGATCGCGGAGAAAGACCCGAAAAACCTGATCTTGGTGATCGCTGATATGGCGCGGTCGAGCCCGCCGATGGTGAGTTCGTTTGTGGCGGAACTTGCGCGCCGGTTGCAGGGGCAAGGTCCCGCTTTGGCATTGCCGCTCACCTGGATTGAGCAGCGGCTCTCCGAGTCTGGCCTGACGATTGAGCAGTTGGTACAGTCGGAGAGCCAACAACTGGCCGCCGATCAGGTTTCCATAAGCAACAGCATAGGCAGCCTCCGATTTCTGGGGGCGATGGACTGGCGCCAGTTCGTCGAGACGATGAGCGTTGTCGAGCAGATCCTGCGTCAGGATCCGGACGGCGTCCAGGCCAAGATGGATTTTGCCACCCGTGATAGATACCGTCATGTTGTGGAGAAGATAGCGAAGGGCAGCGGGCTATCCGAAAGCGAGGTGGCGCGCAAAGCGATCCAATTGGCCCACGAGGGCGCGGCCAGGAAAGGCAGCGACGATCGAGCGGCACATGTCGGGTTCTACCTCATCGACAAGGGGTTGGCGCAGCTCGAACGGATGGCGGAGGTGCGCCGATCAGCCTCTGGGGCTCTTCAGAGAATGGGCCGCCGGTTTCCTTTGTTTCTCTATCTCGGCACGATCACGCTGATTACGCTGGCTTTCACCGGGGGCTTATTGGCGAAGACGCTATGGCAGCGGGTTACATGATTGGCTGCTCGCGCTGACCGGTATCCTCTCACTGCTCTGCGCAAGTCATATGGCGGTGGCGCTGGTGAACTGGCTGGCGACGTTACTGGCCACGCCGCACGTGCTGCCGCGAATGGACTTCTCCGGAGGAATTCCCCCGGAATTTCGCACCCTGGCCGTGATCCCGACTATGCTCACGAGCGCTCAAAACATCGAGAATCTGGTCGAGGCGCTCGAAGTTCGGTTTCTGGCAAATCGGGACGAGAACCTGCACTTCGGTCTTCTGACTGATTTCCGGGACGCACACGCGGAAACGATGCCGGAGGACGAACTGCTGTTAGAGCTGGCCCAGAAGGGAATCGAGGAGCTGAATGAAAAGTACGGGAGCGTAAAAGGCGACACGTTCTTCCTCTTTCATCGTCCGCGCCGATGGAATCCCCGGGAGCGGATTTGGATGGGTTACGAGCGCAAGCGAGGGAAGCTTGCGGCATTGAATGCGCTCCTGCGTGGCGGCCACATGGTATCTCCGGGGATCACTTCTCACGCGTCGTTGGTAATACGGACATTTTATCGAACGTGAAATACGTGATCACCCTTGACACGGATACGCAACTACCGCGCGATTCCGCGTGGCAGTTTGTGGGAGCCATGGCGCACCCGCTGAATCGCGCGCGGTACGACGAGGACAAGCAGCGTGTCTCTGAGGGGTATGGCATCCTTCAGCCACGCGTCGCTGTGAGTCTGCCGGGCACGAACCGGTCGCGGTACGCGCACCTGTTCGGGAGTGAGCCAGGCATCGACCCGTACACGCGCGCCGTCTCCGACGTTTACCAGGACCTCTTTCACGAAGGCTCGTTCATTGGTAAGGGGATTTATGATGTCGATGCGTTCGAGCGGGCACTCAACGGGCGCTTTCCCGAGAACCGGATCCTCAGCCACGACCTTGTGGAAGGGTGCTACGCGCGGGCGGGACTGCTGAGCGATGTGCAGTTGTACGAGGAATATCCGTCTCGCTACAGCGCGGACGTGAGCCGGCGGCATCGCTGGATTCGCGGGGATTGGCAGATTGCGCGCTGGCTGCTGCCAGGCGTTCCCGGCCTCGGCGGGCGCCGCCAGAAGAATCCGCTATCCGGGCTGTCGCGATGGAAGATCTTCGACAATCTTCGCCGTAGTCTCGTGCCTTCGGCGTTGACCCTGCTGTTGCTCCTGGGCTGGACGGTCTTGTCGCCGCTCTGGTTATGGACCTCAGCGGTGATCGGAACCATCCTGATTCCCCCCTGGATTGCCTCTACTCTGGAGCTCTTTCAGAAGCCGGGCGATGTGCTGCTCAGGCAGCATCTCGCCGCCGCGGTACGCTCGGCCGGCCGCCACTCCGCTCAGGCGGTATTTACGCTCGCATGTCTCCCCTACGAGGCCTTCTTCAGTCTGGATGCGATTCTGCGCACGGTCGGGCGGCTCGTCATGCACAGACGACTCCTGGAGTGGAATCCTTCGAGCGACTCCGATCGCACGAGCCCGCACGGACCTCGTTGGCTTCTACCGGAGGATGTGGATCGCCCCCATCATTGCCTTTGCCGTGCTTTTCTATCTGGCGCTTTCAAGGCCGGCCGCACTGGCAGTCGCTGGGCCCATGCTGGCCATCTGGTTTGCCTCTCCCGCTATCGCCTGGTGGATCGGCCGGCCGCTCGCCCGCCGCGGAGCAAGACTGACGGCTGACCAGACCATCTTTCTTCGGATGCTTTCCCGAAGGACGTGGGCGTTCTTCGAGACGTTCGTCGGTCCGGAAGATCATTGGCTGCCGCCTGATAACTATCAAGAGCATCCCGTTGGCGTGGTCGGCCATCGCACGTCCCCGACCAACATGGGGCTTGCGCTCCTCGCGAATTTGTCCGCCTACGACTTCGGCTATATTTCCGGCCGGGCAGCTTATCGAGCGCACCGCGAATGCATTCCGCACTATGGAAGCCCTGGAACGGCTACCAAGGCCACTTCTACAACTGGTACGATACTCTCTCTCTGAAACCGCTGCCACCCACGTACGTCTCGACGGTGGACAGCGGGAACCTCGCGGCCGATCTGATGACATTGCGGCCGGGTCTGCTCGCACTTCCCGATCAGAAGATCCTTGGAACACGGTTGTTTGACGGGCTTAGCGACACGCTCAGGATTCTCGTGGACGCCGCGGGAGGAGCCGCTTCCGCCCAGCTCGCTCAACTTCAGAAGGATCTGGCGTCCGCGTGCGATTACCGGCCAACCACGCTCACGGCCGCGCGGCTCTGCCTCGATCGGCTGGTGACATCCGCTGCGGAGGTGGTGGGCAGCCTCGATGGTGACTCGGAGAGCCTCACGGAACTGCGTGGGCACGCGCCTTCGCCCGGCAATGCCAGGACGCCCTCGATGAGCTGACGTTTCTCGCTCCGTGGACATCTGCTGCCGGCCTCTCAGAATAGACCCGGCGATTTTGGCGCCATCGATGAGATCCCAACGCTGCGCGAACTGGCAAAGCTTGAGGTCGAATTGCTGCCGGCAACCAAGGATCGGCTCGGATCGGACGCGACCCCCGAGGAGCGCGAGTGGTTGGGCGAGCTTCGGACGACTCATCACGGACGCAAGCAGCCGCGCCAGAGCTAGGATTGCGGCTATCGAATGCATTGCACAGCAATCCAGCGAACTCGCCCGTATGGAGTATGACTTCCTGTTCGACAAGGCGCGTCATTTACTGGCTATCGGGTACAACGTGGGTGAGCGCCGCCGGGACGCAAGCTACTACGATCTGCTGGCTTCGGAAGCGAGATTGTGCACTTTCGTCGCGATCGCACAGGGACAACTGCCGCAGGAGAGCTGGTTTGCGCTGGGGCGCCTGCTCACGACCGCCAGCGGAGGGCCGATTCTCCTTTCGTGGAGCGGTTCGATGTTCGAGTACCTCATGCCGCTCCTGGTGATGCCGACCTACGAAAACACCCTGCTCGACCAGACCTGCAAGGCGGCGGTGAAGAGGCAGATCGAGTATGGGAGGCAGCGCGGCGTACCGTGGGGCATGTCGGAATCGGGCTACAACATGGTCGACGTGCGTCTCAACTACCAGTACCGCGCATTTGGCGTGCCCGGCCTGGGGCTCAAACGCGGGCTGGCCGAGGATCTGGTTATTGCGCCGTATGCCTCCGCGCTCTGGCGCTGATGGTGGCGCCCGAGGAGGCGTGTCTGAATCTGCAGCGACTCGCCACGGAAGGGCTGGAAGGAAAATACGGCTTCTATGAAGCGATCGACTACACTCCGTCGCGTCTGCCCCGTGGACAATCGAGCGCCGTGGTCCGCTCCTTCATGGCGCATCACGTGGGCATGAGCCTCCTCTCTCTGGCCTATCTGCTCCTGGACCGTCCGATGCAGAAACGATTCGAGTCGGATCCGCGGTTCCAGGCGACCACCCTGTTGCTCCAGGAGCGGGTTCCAAAGGCCACGGCGTTCTATTCGCCTCGCCGCCGAGCTCTCCGATTTACGTACGACTCCCACCGGCCCGGAGACGCGGGTGCGCGTTTTCAGCAGCCCGGACACGCCGATCCCAGAAGTGCAGTTGTTGTCGAACGGCAGATACCACGTGATGATCACGAACGCGGGGGGCGGTTACAGCCGTTGGAAGGACATCGCAGTCACGCGCTGGCGCGAAGACACTACCCGCGACAACTGGGGCACGTTCTGTTACCTCCGCGACGTGACCAGCGGGGAGTTCTGGTCGACCGCCTATCAGCCGACGCTCAAGCAATCGGACAATTACGAAGCGATTTTCTCGCATGCGCGAGCAGAGTTCCGCCGCCGCGACTACGACTTCGACACGCATACGGAAATCGCCGTCTCGCCCGAGGATGATATCGAACTCCGCCGAATCACCATCACCAACCGCTCCCGGACGCGCAGGGCGATCGAGGTCACGAGTTACGCGGAAGTCGTTCTCACATCGCCTGCCGCGGACGCGCTGCATCCGGCGTTCAGCAACCTCTTTGTTCAGACGGAGATCCTCCCCCAACGCAAGGCGATCCTCTGCACCCGCCGGCCCCGCTCCCTCGGCGAACCCGTGCCCTGGATGTTTCACCTGATGGCCGTGCACGGGGCAGACATCGGAGAAGTTTCCTATGAGACCGACCGCTTGCGATTCATCGGCCGCGGAAACACGGTCGCCGATCCGCAAGCCATGAGAGGACTCCGCGGCGCTCTCGGGCAGCCAGGGCTCCGTGCTCGATCCGATTGTCGCGATCCGTCATCAAATCACGCTCGATCCGGAAAAAACGGCAACGATCAATATTGTCTCCGGCATCGGGGAGACTCGCGACGCTGCCTTAAGCCTTGTCGAGAAATACCAGGATCGGCGCCTCGCGGATCGCGTCTTCGATCTGGCGTGGACCCATAGCCAGGTGGTCCTGCGGCAGCTCAACGCCACGGAGGCCGACGCGCAACTCTACGAACACCTTGCCGGCCCGGTAATCTATGCCAATTCCTCGCTGCGCGCCGACGCGAGCGTTCTCGGCAGGAACCGCCGCGGGCAATCCGGCCTATGGGGCTACTCCATTTCCGGCGATTTGCCGATCGTGCTGCTGCAGATTGGAGACCCGGCCAATATCGATCTGGTGCGCCAACTCGTCCAGGCCCACGCATACTGGCGCTTGAAAGGGCTGGCGGTGGACCTGGTGATCTGGAACGAAGATCACGCCGGTTACCGGCAACTGCTCCACGAACAAATCATGGGGCTGATTGCCGCAGGCATCGAGGCGAACGTGACCGATCGACCGGGCGGCATCTTTGTACGAGCTGCGGACCAGATACCGAACGAGGACCGCATTCTCCTCCAAGCGGTCGCTCGCGCCATCCTCACCGACAGCCGGGGGACGCTGTGGGACCAGATCCATCGTCGCCGCCTGCCGGAAGTGCGCGTTCCGCGTTTCACGCCGACCAGCACACACCGCGCCGAACCGGTGGCGACCTCAGGGCTGCCTCGACACGATCTGATCTTCTTCAATGGCCTGGGAGGATTCACCCCTGATGGGCGCGAGTACGTGGTTACGACCGCGCACGGGCAGGTGACGCCGGCGCCGTGGGTGAATGTGCTGGCGAACCCGCATTTCGGAACCGTCATCTCGGAGAGCGGCCTTGCCTGCACCTGGAGCGAGAATGCCCACGAGTTCCGCCTCACTCCCTGGTACAACGATCCGGTGAGCGATTCGAGCGGAGAGGCCTTTTACCTCCGTGATGAAGAGAGCGGCTATTTCTGGTCCCCCACGCCGCTGCCTAGCCGCGGCCCGGAGCCATACGTCAGCCGCCACGGATTCGGCTACAGCGTCTTCGAGCACACAGAGGGCGGCATCCGGTCTGAGTTGTGGGTGTATGTGGCCCTGGACTCAGCCGTAAAGTTCACGGTGTTGAAAGTGCGAAACGAGTCCGGCCGATTCCGCCGGCTCTCCGCCACGGGATACGTGGAATGGGTGCTGGGAGATCTGCGGCCGAAATCGACCATGCACGTGGTCACCGAAGTTGACCCTGGTAGCGGGGCGCTCTTCGCGCGGAACCCATACAACACGGAGTTCGCCGACCGGGTTGCCTTTTTCCACGTGGACGATGAGACTCGAACCTTGAGCGGCGACCGGACTGAGTTCCTTGGCCGTAACGGCACGCTCGGGAGTCCGGCTGCTATGACCCGCTCGCGCCTTTCCGGCAAAGTGGGGGCCGCCTTGGATCCGTGCGCCGCGATCCAGGTGTCCTTTCGAGCTCGGCGACGGGCAAGAGCGTGAGATTCATATTCACGCTCGGCGCGGGGCAGAGACGCCGATGACGCCAGGAACCTGGTGCATCGCTTTCGGGGATCTGCTGCCGCGCGCGGCGCGCTCGAAGCGGTGTGGCAGTATTGGAACCACACTCTCGGCGCAGTCAATGTGGAAACGCCCGACCAATCCCTCAACGTGCTGACCAACGGGTGGCTCCTCTACCAGACGCTCGCGTGCCGTCTTTGGGCACGGAGCGGATACTACCAGCCGGGGGGCGCCTTCGGTTTCCGCGACCAGTTGCAGGACGTGATGGCGCTCATCCACGCAGAGCCACGCCTCGTGCGCGAGCACTTGCTCCGCTGCGCGGCCCGTCAGTTCCCGGAGGGAGATGTCCAGCATTGGTGGCATCCCCCCTCGGGCCGGGGCGTGCGCACGCACTGTTCGGATGATTATCTGTGGCTGCCGTTGGCGACGTGCCGCTACGTTCTGAACACCGGGGACACCGGGGTGTTGGACGAACCCATCCACTTCGTCAAAGGCCGCCCGGTAAACGCGGAGGAGGACTCGTATTACGATCTGCCCAGCCGGTCTGAAGAAACGGCCAGTCTGTACGAGCACTGCGTCCGAGCCATCGTGAGGGGTCTCAGATTCGGCGACACACGGCCTGCCGCTCATCGGCTCCGGTGACTGGAACGACGGCATGAACCTGGTGGGCGAACGACGGCAAAGGTGAAAGTGTCTGGTTGGGCTTTTTCATGTATGAAGTGCTCATGCGGTTCGCTGAGATTGCCCGCATGCACGGTGACCTGCCCTTCGTCGAGCGCTGCCAGAGGGAGGCGGCTCAACTGCGCCGGAATATCGAGCAGCATGGCTGGGATGGTGAGTGGTACCTCCGCGCTTACTTCGACGACGGCTCGCCGCTCGGTTCGGCACGCAATCCCGAATGCCGGATCGATTCGATTGCGCAAAGCTGGTCCGTTCTATCCGGGGCGGGCGATGCCGACGCGCTCGCGCATGGCAATGGACGCGGTGGATAAGCGCCTCGTTCGCCGGGACGACGCGCTGGTTCAGCTTCTGGACCCGCCTTTCGACAAATCGGATCTGAATCCCGGCTATATCAAGGGGTACGTCCCCGGGTGTTAGAGAGAATGGCGGGCAGTACACTCATGGGGCGATCTGGGCGGCGATGGCGTTCGCCGCATTGGGCGACAGCCGGCGCGCGTGGGAATTGTTGGCAATGATCAACCCCTTGAACCATGCGCGATCTCCTGAGGAGATTGCGACCTACAAAGTGGAGCCCTACGTCGTCGCAGCCGACGTCTATGCGGTCCCGCCGCACACGGGCCGTGGTGGATGGACATGGTACACGGGATCGGCCGGATGGATGTACCGGCTTATCGTGGAATCACTCCTGGGGCTCAGGCTTGAAAAGGACAAGCTGCGTGTCGAGCCGTGTCTCCCTGCCGATTGGGAGGGCTTCACGGTGCACTACCGGTACCGGGAGACCATTTACCACATAAACGTAAAGGTCCTGCAAGGACCGGCAGGGGAGGGTGCCACAAGCGTTATTGTTGACGGGGTAATGCAAGAAGACAAATGGATTAACCTGAAGGACGATAATATTGAACATTCCGTAGAACTTGCCGTCTACCGGCATTAGGCCTCGCGCGCCTACTCATCCATCGAAATACCCCGTTGGGGCACAGGTACCCCGTTGGGGCCTGTCCTCTCGCCAGAGGGGGCACAGGCTCGCTTCGGCCAGGAATGCGGTTTTCCGTAAGTTAAGTAAGTTTACTACGTCCCTGACAAGTCCTCAGGCAGGTAAGGTGGTAATACGTTCCTGGATATTGGATTCTTAACGGTCTGCTCATGCTTTTTTTCAAACAAACCAATCTCAATTTGTCAGGGAAAAAGATTTGAGCCCAATCTACCCGCTACAAACTCAAATCCGCATGCCCACGGTACATCTCGTCCCGTTCCCGCGACACATCCTCGTTCTCCAGATACTCCTCAAAGCCCGTTACACGGTCAATCACGCCACCCGGAGTAATCTCGATGATCCGGTTGGCCACGGTGGAGACGAACTCGTGGTCGTGGGAGGCGAACAGCACCACCTCGGGATAGGCGATCAGGCCGTCGTTCAGGGCGGTAAGCGACTCCAGGTCCAGGTGGTTGGTCGGCTCGTCCAGGATCAGGGCGTTGGCGCCGGAGAGCATCATCCTGGACAGCATGCAGCGCACCCGCTCGCCGCCCGACAGGACGCTGGTCTTCTTCAGTGGCTTCCTCACCGGAGAAGAGCATCCGTCCCAGGAAGCCGCGGGCAAAGGTCTCCCCCTCGGTGGGGGGCGAATACTGGCCGAGCCATTCGATCAGGTTCAGGTCATTCTCGAAAAAGGCACCGTTTTCCTTGGGGAAATAGGACGTGGTGATGGTCACTCCCCAGCGGAACGAGCCGCTGTCCGGTTCCAGTTCGCCGGCTAGGATCTGGAAGAGGGTGGTGCGGGCCAGGCCATTGCCGCCGACAAAGGCGATCTTGTCTCCCTTGCGCACGATCAGGTCCAGATTGTTCAGCACCTTGACCCCTTCAATTTCTTTTGTCAGCCCGGTGACCTCCAGGATGATGTCGCCGCACGGGCGCTCCGCCTTGAACATGACATGCGGGTACTTGCGGGATGAGACCGGCATGTCCTCCAGGGTCAGCTTGTCGAGGAGCTTCTTGCGCGAGGTGGCCTGCTTGGCCTTGGAGGCATTGGAGCTGAAGCGCTGGATGAACTCCTTCAACTCGGCGGTCTTCTCGGAGATCTTACGATTCTCGTTCTGCTTCTGCCTGAGGGTCAGCTGGCTGGCATGGTACCAGAAATCGTAGTTGCCGACGTAGACCTGGATACGGCCGAAATCGATGTCGGCGGTGTGGGTGCAGACCTGGTTCAGGAAGTGGCGGTCATGGGAGACCACGATCACCGTGTTGGGAAAGCGGTAGAGGAAATCCTCCAACCAGGAGATGGACTTCAGGTCCAGGTTGTTGGTCGGTTCGTCCAGGAGCAGTACGTCCGGGTTGCCGAACAGGGCCTGGGCCAGCAGCACCCGCACCTTGTCGCCGCCCTCCAGCTCCTTCATCCGCTTGTGGCGAAGTTCCTCGGGGATGCCCAGGCCGTTCAGCAGCACCGCCGCCTCGGACTCGGCCTCGTAGCCGTTCATTTCGGCGAACGCCGCCTCCAATTCGGCCGAACGGATCCCGTCCGCCTCGGAAAAATCGGCCTTGGCGTAGAGCGCCTCGCGCTCGAGCATCATGTCATGGAGCCGCTTGTGCCCCATGATGACGGTATTGAAGACCGTTTCCTCGTCAAAGGCGAACTGGTCCTGCCTGAGCACGGCGATCCGTTCGCGGGCGCCGATCGCGATCTCTCCCTTGTCGGGCTGATTTCGCCTGAGAGGATCTTGAGGAAGGTAGATTTGCCGGAGCCGTTGGCGCCGATCAGGCCGTAGCAGTTGCCGGGGGTGAACTTGATGTTGACGTTCTTGAAGAGGACGCGCTTCCCATAGGATAGGGTGACGTTGGATGTGGTGATCATGCGATGTGATTCCTTTCAAAAAAAAGCCACAGGGATAATCCCTGTGGCTCAGGGGCTAATAATCGACTATATATCATCATTGCCGCTGTCGCTGCAATCCTTTTTCTCGCGAAACCGATTACTCGCGTCGCAGCAGAGATGGAACAGATATTTTTTGCCTTGACAAGGTGCCTTTTAATGGGTGACCCTGTTGTCTAATCAAATTATATTCCTTTAAATCAATTTAATCCCATTGGGCTGTATTTTTATTTTTTTTTGCTTAAATAAAGCTCCTAATGTTTTTTTAAACGCCTTTTTACTCATGCCAAACTGCAAATATATTTCGTCAGGAGAAGTTTTATCGGTAACTGCCAAAAAACCATCGTTTTCTAATAATGCGCGATAAATCAAATCACTGTTGGTATCAATAAATTTATTGTACCCAATTGCTTGAAGCGAAATATCAATTTTATTGTCTTCACGAATTTTCTTCACAAACCCCTTTAATTTATCTCCAATGTTGAGCTCTCTGAATATTTCGTTATTAAATAGTAATCCTTTGTGCCGGTTGTTTACTATTACCGTAAATCCAAGATCTGTTTTTTGCAGTACCAATAACTCAACCTCTTCTTTTTCCTTTATCGTTAAAATGTCATTTTCCAAATGTTTGTCTATCTTATTACTGGCATAGAGTCGGTCGGTTTTTGTATCCAGATCCAGATAAACTATATACCACCTTCCTTCTTTCATTTTTTGTTTTTGTTCCATAAAAGGAACAAAAAGTTCCTTTTCCATTCCCCAATCCAAAAATGCTCCAACATCGGTAACTGCCGTAACTTGCAATAAAGCAAATTCATGTAAATGTATCTTAGGGGTTAAGTTCGTGGCTATTTTTCTCCCCTCATGATCGCGATAAACAAAAACCTCAATTTCATCCTCTATCTTAAAATTTTTTGGGCAATATTTATTAGGAAGAAGCACGTCTTCACCAGATACATCTCCTAAATACAAACCAACACTTGTTTGCCTTAAAATTTTTAATTTATTGTATCGCCCTATCTCTATCACATTAACCTCTTTGGCAGTATATTCTGGTATTTTAGCCTAACGCCGCAATCAGCTATGCAGTTTACTGCGTCAACCGGATTTTATAGTTATATTCTGAACAGCGTAAATCTATCCAGGTTTTTGGATGAACAAAATAAACGGACACCCTTTTTTTACATCTCTCAAAATACTGTCTCAGCCTAAAAAACTACTTCTCTTTGCGCGCTGCTTTCAATTGAATGTTATCGCGATATTTAAGCTGCATACCTTTTAGAAAATTACGTAAAATTTGATCGTTACAGTCACGGTAGTGTTTATGATCCGGCCTGCGGAAAAACGCGCTTAATTCGTGTTTACTCATGCGCAAATCAGCCAGGTCCATAATCGCCAATACATCTTCGGCTTTCAGGTTTAATGCGATTTTTAATTTCATGAAAATGATGTTGTTCGTTAAACGCTTCTCTGGTTCGGGTTGTGGTCCTTCTTTTTTGCCTCGTTTGTCGTTAATTAAGCCATTGAGAAAAATTGCCAGTTGCGTGTCGCTGCATTTTTGATACGCAGGATCATCCTCTTTTTTTAACCAATCGCTGATCTGCCCCCGAGTTACCTGATGATCAGCTAAACCAAACAGAGCAATCATTTTAGAATCGTTAAAGTCGAAAGTGTAGCGGATACGGCGCAAGATATCGTTATTGGTCACAAGTATACTCCGATCTGAAATGCGGTTGGGTGACAACTTCTCGCTGTCTGATTACCTTCGGAACTTTAATGGATTTTTCAGCTTTCTTTAGCAGTGCGATTTCTTTATTTGTAAATTTCATTTATTTTTTCTCTCATTTGAAACATAACGCGCTGCCCACCTGCGGCGGTTACATAGATTGCCTGCTTTGACCACGAGAAACTTCAGTAAACCAAGGAATAACAAAAGTGCCCCGGTTTCCAGCCGTCAGAGTGAAGCAGGTGGTTATGCGCAGACTAATCTTTTGTAATTTAAAATATCCTTATTTGCCACAGCATTTTTTATGCTTTTTCCCGCTTCCACATGGGCAGGGCTCATTGCGGCCAACTCTTTTTTCGGCTATCTTTAATTTTGGTGGATTCAATAATATTTCTAAATCGGTAATGTCCTCTGGTTTATCTGGTTCTAATCCAATTGTATGTTTCCAATTCTTTTCTTCAAATATCGATGCTACTTCTTTCAATCTTTCTTCTGTTTGTACATTAACAACAGCGGGCTTCTTTTTAGTGCCCAATTTTGCTGTCTTTTTACCATTAAATATTTTTTCCATCTTTTCACCATTAAGTATTATAAGATTTATCTACCACCCAACAATTAATATACGTAATCTTTTAATTTCCCTGCCTTGAAAAATATCAAGGTATTTAATTTTAATATTTTTACACTACTATCTAATGAAATTCAAATAATTGTTATTGAATGCTTACGTATGGTATGTTTATTATCAGAAAAAAACGTAGAACGTATTATCAAGAATTATTGATAAAATCAATAGACGGTTGCATTTTTTTGTATAGCGGTCAGCAGGAATATGAATAGCAATCTTTTGCCCGCTTTTCAAAAATATCTTACCGAGCGTAAGCCGGCGCCAGAAAAGAACGCCTGCGGCAAAACCGAAAAAGGCGATTCATAATGACTAAAATATCCAAACCAATCGAAATTGACTTCAATCCCGAATTCCAACGGGCGCTTGCGCTGATGGAAGATACGGCCCAAAACCTGCTGATTACCGGCCGCGCGGGCACGGGCAAATCCACGCTGCTCAATTATTTTCGCGATCATACGAAGAAAAAAGTAGTCGTGCTGGCGCCGACGGGCGTCGCGGCAGTCAATGTTACCGGCCAGACGATTCATTCTTTCTTTCACTTCAAGCCCAATGTTACCCTGGCATCGATCAAAAAGAAAAAGAGCGCGGCAAAAGAAAAGACGACTCTTTATAAAAAGCTCACCACAATTATTATCGACGAAGTTTCGATGGTGCGGGCTGATCTGCTGGATTGCGTGGATAAATTTCTGCGGCTCAACGGCCCGGAGCAAAAACAGCCTTTTGGCGGCGTGCAGATGATCTTCATCGGCGATCTCTATCAGCTCCCGCCCGTGGTTACCGGCCAGGAAAGGGAAATTTTCCGGACGCACTATGCCAGCCCTTATTTTTTCAGCGCCAAGGTTTTCGAAACACTGGATTTAGAATTTATCGAGCTGGAAAAAGTGTATCGCCAGAAAGATGATGAGTTTATCCGGCTGCTCAATTCTATCCGCAACCGCACGGTGACGGATGCTGATCTGGCTCTCTTCAACCGCCGCTGTGACCCTGCTTTCTCCGCCCCCTCCGGCGATTTTTATCTTTCGCTCACCAGCACTAATGATCTGGCCGACACGATCAACGAAAAGCGTCTGGCGGAGCTGCCGGGTAAAATCTGGAAAGCCAACGGCGTGATCGAAGGCGATTTCGGCAAGGAATATCTGCCGACCGCGGTTGATCTTAAACTGAAAAAAGGCGCGCAAATTATGCTCCTTAATAACGATTCCGACGGCCAGTGGATCAACGGCACGATTGGAGAGGTGAAAAAATTTGAAAAGGATGATGAAGGAGACGATGTGATTGTCGCCGAACTGGATAATGGTGAGACGGCGCGCATCACTCCCTATACCTGGAAAATATACCGCTTCTTTTTGAAAAACGAGGAGCTGCGCTCCGAAGAAGTCGGCTCGTTCACGCAATATCCGGTGCGGTTGGCTTTTGCGGTGACCATCCATAAAAGTCAGGGAAAAACTTTTGAAAAGGTTATCATTGATGTGGGACGCGGCACCTTCGCCCACGGGCAGATGTACGTGGCGCTTTCCCGCTGTACAACGCTGGAAGGCATTGTCCTGAAGCAACCATTAAAGAAAAATCATATCCTCATGGATTGGCAGGTGGTCAAGTTTTTAACCGGCATGCAATACGCCAAGGCGGCAATTAATTTATCCCGCGAAGATAAGCTTCAGATTATAAATGACGCCATTAAACAAAAGAAAAATCTCGACATTGTTTATCTCAAAGCAAAAGACGAAAAATCACGCCGCACGATACTGCCGCTGTTTATGGGCGATATGGAATACAACGGGAATCCTTACCTGGGGCTGGAAGCCTATTGCCTGACGCGCCGGCAAAAACGAATTTTCAATGTAGATAGAATCCTCGAAATAAGCAGATCAGCATAACGATCACTATCAGCCGATAGTAATCATCCCTTATAAATCCATCATATTTTCAGCAGGTGTCCGTTTTACGGGGGGAAGATCAACCTGACCCTGTTGCCCTCTCTCTGTTGCCCTTGAGTGGCAGGCGCGGCTCGCCGCCACCGGGGGGCAGGATATTCTTGTCCTCCGAAGCGACCCATACAAAACGTGAGTGCGCTTTACTCCCCCTGTAGGCGGGAACCCGGAAACGGCGCACATGGAAGCCGCAACTTATCAAGAGCTGCTCGAATTCCTTATTCGGCTCAGCCGACCACACCGCCAGACACCCCGGTTCGCGCAGCGCGCGTCGACAGGCGAGAATTCCTTCACGTCCGTACAGACGGCGGTTCCCCGAATCGGTCATCGCGCGAGGACCATTATCGATATCCAGCAGGATCGCGTCGAATCCGCTCTTGGAACGTGAGATAAGCTCGACGATATCTCCCGTCTTGAGGTCAACTCGTTTGTCCCCCAGCGGGTGGCCGTTGAGTTCCCCGAGAAACTCACGATTCCATTCGACTACAGCACCCAACAGCTCACCCACCACCACGTGGGCGTGGGGGCTGAGCATATCGAGAGCCTGGCGCAAGGTATAGCCCATACCCAAGCCGCCGATGAGTATGCTGGGTGCCTTGCGACCGGCCAGATGCGCACAACCCAGACGCGCCAGCTCCTGTTCTGACTCATGTTGGCGACTGAGCATCAAATCCTGACCGTTAATTGTAATCCAGAAATCATGGTCATGCTGATAAAGCACCATCTCGCCTCCGTCCGGGGTCCGGACTGAAGCTATTCTTACTTTCGGTTTCATGGTGGCATCCTATTAGTGACAATTGGCAAGGTGGTCAAGTTTTTAATTGGCATGCAATATGCCGGCGAAAATAAGCTCAAAATTATAAATGACGCCATTAAACAAAAGGAAAATCTCGAAATTGTTTATCTCAAAGCAAAAGACGAAAAATCACGCCGCACGATACTGCCGCTGTTTATAGGCGATATGGAATACAACGGGAATCCTTACCCGGGGCTGGAAGCCTATTGCCTGATGCGCCGGCAAAAACGAATTTTCAATGTAGATAGAATCCTCGAAATAAGCAGATCAGCATAACGATCACCATCAACCAATAGTAATCATCCCTTATAAATCCCTATTTTTAATAATGTTATGATTTTATGTACGTCACCACCGCGCCAACGGAGGGCGATGGCCGGGTCCGCTGCAGCCGTGGTTATACTTTTTTGGTTAATGTCCGGGCGATACTTTTCCATAAAGCAACAGATTCACCTCTTTTCCCTTTTTCTCAAACCTCTCGTTGAGTTCTTTGAACTTACGGAAGTCGGCGTTGTACTCCTCCATCGTGTAGGAGTAAGGATCCATCGTCTTTCCATAGAGCTTCTCTGAAATCTGATAAAGTTTAAGCACTACCAGGCCGACAGCGTCGAGGTACTCAAGCATTGTGGCAATTGCGCCTTGTGCCTGTACGCCCTGGGCTGACGGCAGCTTGGCTTTAGCTGCCCTGCAATCTCGAGCGAACTTCACCGTCAGCTTCTCGTGTTTAGCTACTACTTCCTTGGCGCTGTTTCGGATGACTGACCAGTCAACGGATTGATATTCGTCTTTGATGCCGGCTATGCGATCTTCAACGCTAAACCACTGCTTTCTAAAGGCGGGGAAATCCGCGAAGAATGTCGTGTTTTTCTCAAAAAAGGACAGAGCGTCAAAAGTCCCAGGACCTGCTGTCGCACAATATGCCCAGACCAAGTTGCAGAGCAAGGCAAGCGTCGCGATTGATACATAGGTCCATTTGCAGCTATATCGAAAGTGTGTACTCATCAATAACGCCTCGGTGGTTCTTTTTCATGTATAACGGACGTCTGAGTTGACCAGGCGCGGCGATTACATCCAGCCGTCGCCGCACGAAACAAGTTGAGAAAGAGGCTACCCGCACTCCGGTCCAACGATTTGTTCGGCTTCAGCGTTAAATGAAAACCGAATAATCGTCAGCAAGCGACGAACGGAGCACTGGCACTTCGATTTCAAACTTGCGAGATATGTGCGCACGGTCAAATCATACAACCAATTTGGTGCCGTCGGCGCAACGTGGACAGCAACGATTAGGTTTTCGAGATTTGTGGGGACCTTAAGTCCGCGCTGCGAGGTGGGGTCGAGGCGCTTTCCAGCCTCATCTTGGACATCGGTGTATATGATTGCCCTCAATTCTCTTTCGTGTTCAAAGCTCTTGCGTTTGTATCGGAAAGCCGCCATGCGAGTTGGCATCGGTGGATCATCATTCTGATAATCGATGTATTGCACCGGAACACTCCAAACAGCAGGGCCATTCGTCCCAAATGAAACACTCATGCGGTGCCGAGTGCTTTGGATGGCGATGCCCTCATCTGATTTCAGATACAGTCGCCAAAGCGCAGCTGACTCGTGGTCACTCATATGCCAGCAATTTACGTAGACGTATTTGCGATAATCCATCCCAGCCATCACATACATTGCAACTTCGCGTTGAAAGTCTGTCGCTAGGTTTCGAATTTCTTGGATGCGACGTTCGTGATGCTTTTCCGGGCAGGAACCTTCGAATGGATCTCCGAGATGGTCCGATCGGCAAAAGAAGATTTCTCCGGTCGATATCAAATCGACATACTTGGTGAAATCCATATATCGCCAGATAGTAACGTCATCCATAGAATGAAGCCGAACGATGATTATATGTACTCTCGGATAAAAACCTAAAGGCCGCAAAATTTGCGGTATAACACCCCAATAAAATACTTTATGTTTTATTTCTAACTATTGAATATTTAAATATCATCAAGCAAAAAAACCATTATTTCGG